>CAZZAL010000034.1:0-2670 GCA_964652265.1 uncultured Planctomycetia bacterium | reverse complement strand
GCCTCTTGACAGTAGGGAAATTGTAGGGCATACTTACTCTCTAAGTAGAGAGTGAACTATAGCTCTCTACTTAGAGAGTGGTAATTTGATATTTTTGATAAGGATAGCCATGAAAAAGATATACTTGATCAAAGATTTGGCGAGGCTAAGCGGGCATAGCATACATACAGTAAAGTACTATCTTAATCTTGGCCTTATAAAGGAGATAGGAAGAAGCCCTGAGACCAGCTTTAGGTATTTTGACGATACTGTATTGGAGAGGTTGAAAAAGGTACGCGCTTTGCGTAGAGAGCATAAAACACTTGCTGAAATAAAGGAGTTATTGGGACCCGATGCCATACTATAATGTCCTTAAACTAGAAAAAGAACCGTTTTCAACAAGTCCAGACCCTTATTTTCTGTATCCATCTATTTCTCATAAACAGGCACTCCAGAGATTGGAAATAGCTGTTAGGCTGAAAAGGGGATTAAGCCTTGTCCTTGGAGATGTCGGCATCGGGAAGACGACTCTTGCCCGTTCACTCCTCCAGTTATTGAGTCAGGAAAGCGGATTTATCTCGCATATGATACTGGATCCTGTCTATGATTCAGAATTTCAGTTTGTCAGTTATCTTGCGCAACTTTTTGGCATAAAGCCATCTTTCAGGTCCAGCCTTGACTACAAAGAGGCCATAGAGAGGTTTCTGTTTAAAAAGTGCGTTGAGCAGGAAAATATAGTACTGCTTATTATTGATGAGGCGCAAAAGTTAAGCCTTACTTCTCTGGAGATATTAAGGACGCTTCTAAATTATGAGACGAACGAATATAAATTGCTTCAGCTTGTCGTTGTGGGTCAGATGGAACTCCTGCCAAAGCTAAAAAGGATAAGAAATTTCTCAGACAGGATAAATTTGAAATATATCCTCAACCCCCTGGATATAAACGAGACGAAAAACATGATAGAATTCAGGCTGAAACAGGCCGGTTATAATACAGAAAAGGGGCTTTTTACTGATACGGCAATGAATATGATCTATCAGTATACTCAGGGTTACCCGCGCAAGATTGCGAAGCTGTGCCATCTTGCACTTGAAGAGCTCGTGATGAGGGAAAAGGTTTCTGTCGATGAAGCACTGGTGGCTGAGATGATAGAGGGTGATAGAAAGGTAGGTCTGGATTGATGGCTGGAGTCACACCGGAAGAAAAACTTTTAAATGTCATCAAAAAGGCTCAGGGCAAGATAAAGCTAAAGAAGGAACTGCACGTCTTTACAAAGGTAAATTTTATCCTGATAGGATTGATAGTGCTTATTGTGATAATTTTTTTAATAGATGTGCTTACTGCACCTAACTATAAAGGTTCTGTGCTGGAAGCGGATTTACCTGAACAGGAAGTGTTGCCGGTGGCAAAGAATTTGGATGAGGAGTTTGAAGATATTGAAATAGATATCAGGGAATCCTCAAGGGTCTCTAAAAGCGAAATGCTCCAGGATTTGAATCTCTTGGGAGTTATTACTGGAGATGATAATCAGGCTATAATAGAAGATAAAAAGACAAAAAGGACATTTTTTCTCTACAAAGGCGATAACTTCAGGGAGTTTAAAGTCGACGATATAAAAGAAGGAAGCGTTACGCTGGATTACCAAGGAGAAAGAATAGACCTAAAGATGTAAGGAGGCGGTTATGACAAAAAAGATTACTATTTACGTTACTGTGTTTTTAATCGCAGTTTTTTCTGTGGTGCCTGTTGCGAAGGCACAATACGAGGATCAGGTGGAATTAATATCCCTTGATCTCAAGGGCATGGGGATAAGGGATGTGCTGAAGATCCTGTCTCAGAAAAGCGGCTTAAACATAGTCGCTGACAATGATGTAAAGGGTACGGTCTCTCTTTATGTAAAAGATGTGGATGTGATGGATGCCCTCGACATAGTAGTTTTTACAAATGGCCTGGCGTATGAACAAGAAGGAACGCTTATAAAAATAATGACAGATAAAAAATATGAGAAACTGCACGGGGCCAGGTTTAAAGACAGAACAAAGACTGAGATCGTCAAGCTTGAGCATGTAAATGCCACAAGCATTGCAGCAGTCTTATCCAAGATAAAGACAAGGGTAGGCAAGGTTATAGCAGATGATGCCTCAAATACGATAGTTTTGATAGACAATGCTGAAAATGTCAAGAGGATGAAAGAGGCTATTGGGGGGATGGACGTGCTATTGGTGACAGAGGTCTTTTCCCTGGATTATGCAAATGCTGAAGCCATAAGGGATAAATTAGAAAAGATGCTGTCTGAAAACATAGGCAGTATAAAGTTTGATGAGAGGACTAATAAGTTAGTGGTGAAAGACACACCTGGAAAGATGAAAGAGATCAAAAAGATAATAGAGGCATTTGATGAAAAGACGCGCGAGGTGATGATAGATGCCAATATTATAGAGGTAACGCTTTCGGATAAATACTCTAGCGGAATAGATTGGTCAACAATTGCCACATTGGGAGATATAACAATAGAAGCCACATCAAACCTTACGACTACCTTGACAGGTACTACCCCTGGTACCCTTACGATAGCAAAAAAAGGTGGTACTCATTCTTCGGTATTAAGGCTTCTCAAGACATTTGGCGAGACTGATGTCTTGTCAAGGCCGAGAATTACGGTTATAAATAAAGAAGAGGCAAGGATCCTTG
>CAZZAL010000033.1:0-4141 GCA_964652265.1 uncultured Planctomycetia bacterium | reverse complement strand
GTTAAAGTATAAGAAAGAGAGCTATAATGTTACTTGACTATGAAAGTATTACATTATCACATATTTTCTATTCCTAATATCTCCACCTCTTGGCTTGTTAAAAACCTCCATTTACCTTCTGGTAATGGCCCAAGGTAAAGCCCTCCCTCTTTTATCCTCTTCAGAGCAATTACTTTATACCCAAGCTTTAAAAACATCCTTCTTATCTGGCGCTTCCTGCCCTCTCGCAATATCATCTCAATGCTAATCCTGTCTCTTGATTTTATCCTACATGGAAGGGTGTATTTTCCATCTAACATAACACCTTTTTCCAACCTAGAGACATCTTGCTGGTTCAAGCCCCTATCCAGCCTTACAATGTATACCTTTTCTATCTCAAACTTGGGATGCGTAAGCCTGTTTATCAGGTCTCCATCATTGGTCAATAATATCAGACCTGTTGTGTCTTTATCTAGTCTTCCTACAGGATTAAGATGCCTGTGTTCGCAAGGCAAGAGATCCATCACGATCTTAGACGCATGTAAATCTTTTTTTGTAGTTGTAACGCCTTTCGGCTTATGTAGTAGTATATAGATTTTTTTTCTTGGGATGATTTTTTTATTATTTAATAACACCGAATCTTTTTCGGGATCGATCTTAAATGATGGCTCAATGACCTTTCTTCCATTGACGCGAATCTTACCCGAAGTTATAGTATCCCTGGCGGCGCGGCGCGATGAAACGCCTGCCTTTGATAAAAAAACCTGTAAGCGCATTTGATTAGAATTTCCAGTTCAGGCCTGTATGAAAACTAACATCCGGGGTAGAGGCAGCACTGATATTCTCTACTATCGCAAAATCCCACAAAATATTTCCCTTTTCCTTACATCTATAATTAAAACCAAGAGCAAAATCATACCCTTCGTTATCCATGGGGTTTGTCCCGGTGCTCGGATACGGTGTAGAGTTTGCGGTAACCTGAGTCACCACAGAAAATCTATCCGTAAAAAAATACTCTATTGCTACTAGTCCAGAATAGATCTCTTTCTCCATTGCCAGCTCACTAAAAAAACTCGGTGTCTCTATAAAAACAACGTTTCCGCCTAAATAAACAAAAAGCTTCTCAAAGAAAGCCTTGTCTAGTAAAGCTCCTATCCCATAATCAAGTTCTCCGCTTCCCAGTAAATCATCTTTTTTGCCTGTCGGAAACTTAACTGCCGAACGTAACGAAAAATTCGGCATAAACCAATACCACCCTGTATCCTTTAGTAGCTGGTATTTTGCACTAAGTACAACATCACCAAGGCCTTCCTGATGATCTTTCTCTTGAATCAGGTACTTACTATTGCGCTTTACGCTATAATCAAACTTATAAGAGCCCTGGCGCTCCCTGGAACGAGGCGTCCTTGCGCCAATAGCATCTTCAAAGCCCTCTATGAAATTATCCAGATAACCGCTGGAGAGACTGATATACGGGACTTCTAAGTCTATTTCTAAATTATCATAAACACCGTATCTAAAATCAAGTGTCATCCTTGAAACTTCAAGGTCTATATCTATCTCATATTCTGGCGTTATTAAAATCGAGCCTGTGGGCGTAAAAGCGCTTATAGTTATATTTGAAACCATATAATCTGCATTTACTGAAAATTTTCCTCTTTCTGTCACGCTCGATCGGTCAGGCGTCATCTGTAAATAAAAAAGATAAAGAGGCGTCTGATTACGTATTGGTATAGGACCTCTTGAACGCTCGTACAATTCCACATCGTCTTCTGAATCATAGGCAGATACAAGACCCCCACCACAGAATAAACCCATAAAAACTAAAATTACTAACGCGATAGCTGTCTTACCCATACTCATTTATGCCTCCTTTTGACTTGAAAAAAAGATATTTTATGGTAAACTTTATAGTAGCCGATAAGGGCAAACCCTAGAGAAATCAGGGGGCGCAAAGCCAACAGGCCTACGTTACTAAAACAAGCCGTAACTCATTATATTACAATGAGTTAGCGAGGCAGTCAAAGTAATACGGTGGCTGGGTTACCGAGCGATGAAAAGCCGACGCTATAGGCCTTTATCGGCTTTCTTTATCATCTTCTCCAGTATCTCTGAAAACTCCCCTTCAAGAACAAAGAACGGTGCTACGCTACACCCAGTAAAACCCTTTACCTCCTCTATTGCCTTCATATCCTTTGGATTTAACATGGCAAGGCTCAGGACGTTATTTTCTTTCTTAACAGGAATAATGCCTCGGTCCTTTATTAGCTCTATCGGTATCTTGTCCATAGCTTTTTTTAAAGCTACGTCGTGGCCTAATTTTCTTATGTCAAAATGTGGCACGTTTAATTGTGTCTCCAGCGCCCTTGCTATGTCACCTGCTGATGCCATCCCGAGACCCACAACGCTCTGTCCTATTTTTTGACCTGTTGACCAATGCTTACTAAGGGCTCTCTCGAGCTGCTGATGAGTTATGATCTGCGAATCTACAAGTATCTGACCCAAAGGCCTATAAACAAACATCTTTTCCTGCTCGCCTTTCTTTTTGGAGACAAGCTCTGATTTAGCTGAGATGAATTCCTTTTTTGTCGGGCTCCTGCGATTTACTAAAAAGTTGCTTCCGGGAAGTGTCTTTAAATATGTCTTTATCTCGGTAATTGCCTCCATTACCTCGACTATACTGTCAAACTTGCATCCTTTATTGTTCACTATGGCTATGGAAATGCTCATGAGAGGTGTCTTTACTACATTGTTGCGCCTGTCCTTTGCGATGATATGGTTTAGAACTCTGTCTTCCTTATTGTAATGAAAAGGCGCCTGCCTGTTAAAACTCAGGATCGATTCAGACGCAATTAGCTTATCGCGATCAGGCGTTGTGACTACGACAAAGTCATCCCCTCCGATGTGACCGACAAAATCATCCTTGTTGCCATATCTTTTTACTGTTGTCGATATAATATAAGCGGTATGCCGTATAACAGCATCGCCCTTCATATAATTGTACTTGTCATTAAAAGACTTAAAATGATCTATATCATAATACGCCACAGAAAAAGCCGCGCCTTCATCAATCTTAGACTGTATGACCTTTTCTATCTGCCTGTTTCCCGGTAACCTCGTCAGTGCATTTGCGTGCAGCTGATGCGTGGTTCTGCGCATAGCCATCTCCATCCTGATCTCCAGATCTATGGGGTCTGGCGGGTTCGCGATATAGTCATCCACGCCCTGTTCTATCTCAAGCATCTTTTTTCTGATCTGTTTTTTGTCGATGAGTATGATTACGGGTATATGCGCGGTAAGAAAATCTTCTTTTAATAACTTAGATGCTCTGAAACCATCTATCTTAGGCAGATTACAATCTATAATAATGATGTCCGGGTGTTCGCGTCTGACCTGATCTAACAGTAGCGCCCCGTCCGAAGCAATAATGACTTCGTAATCCCACGCGTTTAAAAGATAAACAAGTATATCCGCTACCTTCTGCTCGTGCTCTGCTAGTAAAACCTTTTTATTTGCGACCGCCATGTCAGTATTATATCTAAAAACTCAAGTCCCCGTCAATGACAGAATGTAAACTTTTTAAATACGCCCTTGCCTGGGAATAACCTGGGTGCATTCCTTCGACTTCCTGTTAAAAATAATAGAATGCATGTCATTGACAGAAAAACCAAGATAAGCCCGTCCCTCATTGCTATAGGGGCGACTGCTCCGCTATTTGCAGGGAATAACGCAAACAAGAGTGCTGCAAGCCATGCTGTACTTTTTCGCAAGCCCATCCTGATGATAAGAACGTAGAGTAAAAGTGCATTTAATATGTGAAGTATCACGCTGGAAAGATGATAACCTATTGTGTTGAGACCCCATATATGATAATCCAACATAAAAGAAAGCATGTAGAGAGGCCTGTAGAAACCTCCCTCTTTTATCGGGCCTCCAAAAATATCCGTCTTAAAGACATATGGAAGAAGCCGCCAATCCTTTACCACTGGATTAGCAACAATGATCTCTTCCTCATCCCACACAAAAGGGTTGCGAAGTGAATTGGCATAAGGAATAATAACGGAGAGGATAACGGAGATCAATACAAAAGCTAATAGATATTTCTTCATATTGTATAATTATATCCTATCTCCAACATGATGTCGAGGATGAAGATACCCGA
>CAZZAL010000032.1:0-4901 GCA_964652265.1 uncultured Planctomycetia bacterium | reverse complement strand
AAAAAAGCCTTTCCTATCAGGTATTTTTTTTGCAAAAAGCCCCAGTATCTGCTATCGCGACTAGATATACTATTATCACCCAGTACAAAATAGGCGTCTTCGGGGATCTCAAGGACCTGACCTTCTTTACCAAAATCCCCCCTATTGTAATAATACCTCTCCTTTATTACAGAATCTTTATCTATAGCCTTGTCGTCTACCAGGAGCGTACCGTTTGATATTTCTATCTTCTCACCAGGCATGCCCACCAATCGCTTTATGAAATCCTTTTTTTTATCTTCCGGGGAAAGAAATATGATCACATCCCCTCTTTCTGGACCCTTGAACTTATAGATGAATTTATTGACAAGGATCCGGTCTCCTTCGATCAGCGTAGGCCTCATAGAGCCAGTCGGGATCTTAAATGCTTGCACGATAAATGTCCTTATTATAAGCGCCAGTATTACAGCGATAACAATCGGTTCGACCCATTCTTTTATGAAATAACGCATCCTATTGTTCATCTCGATCTCCTTAGATTTTCAATGCAGCCAGAAACGCCTCTTGAGGGATCTGCACTTTACCAAACTGCTTTAAACGTTTCTTGCCTTCTTTTTGTTTTGCCCAGAGCTTGCGTTTTCTTGTAATATCCCCTCCGTAGCATTTTCCTGTTACGTGCTTGGAAAGAGGCGCTACTCGCGTCCTTGCAAGGATATTGCTTCCGATCGCCGCCTGTATTATTACCTCGAAGAGTTGCCGTGGTATAAGCTCTTTTAATTTTTCAGCAAGTGCCCTGCCTTTAAACTGTGCCTTTTCTCTGTGAGTGATAGAAGAAAGTGCTTCACAGGGCTGTCCATTTATCAATATGTCCAGTTTTACAAGGTCGCTAGGCCGGTAACCTGTTATCTCATAATCAAGAGAGCCATAGCCCTTTGTCATGGATTTTATCTTGTCATAAAAATCTACTATCAGCTCTGATAAAGGCATCTCGAAGATCAATTTTATTTTGTCCTGTGATATGTAATCCGTTGATTTATATTCGCCTCTCTTTGACTTGCAAAGATCTATGACCATGCTCAGGCTATCCTGCGGTATCATGATGTATGCATCAGTATATGGTTCTAGGATCTCAATGATATTTTGAGGCTCTGGCAGCTTGCTAGGATTCTCTACTTCTATCTCTTTATGTTTCCTGTCTTTTATCTTGTAGACAACGCTTGGTGTCGTGAGGACCAGGTCAAGGTCGTATTCCCTTTCAAGGCGTTCCTGTACTATTTCCATGTGCAGGAGCCCTAAGAAGCCGCATCTGTAGCCAAAACCCAGCGACTGAGAACTCTCGACCTCATAGATAAAAGAAGAATCACTCAATTTTAATTTGTCGACGGCACTTTTTAATGAATTGAAGTCCTTTGGATTTACCGGATACACTCCGCAAAAGACCATTGGTTTTAATTGTTTGTACCCTGGCAAGGGCTTATCTGCAGGGCGATTTAACTCAGTGACTGTATCGCCGTTGAGCACGTCTTTGGCCTCCTTGATCTGGCACGTGATGTAACCTACCTCGCCACATGAGAGCGAATCCACTGGTTCCATGCGAGGCCTGAATATACCGACTTCCTGCACTTCATATTTTTTGGAAGACGACATCATTACTACATGTATACCTCTTCGTAGAGTACCATTTACAACCCTTACATAGATAATAACGCCTCTGTAGGTATTGTACTCTGAGTCAAATATCAATGCCTGAAGTGGTTTATCTGGAGCACCAACCGGGGAAGGCACGTCTTTTACTATTCTTTCAAGGACCTCTTCTACGCCTATACCTTCCTTGGCACTTGCCATTATCACCTTGTTTTCGTCTATTTTCAATATACTCTCCATCTCCTGTTTTATTCTTTCAGGATCAGCATTTTGTAGGTCGATCTTATTTGCAACAGGGATTATCGTTAGCTTTTTTTCAAGCGCCTGCTGAAGGTTCGCGACTGTCTGCGCTTCAACCCCCTGCCCTGCGTCAACAAGAAGGACTGCACCTTCACATGCAGAGAGAGACTTTGCTACCTCGTAGCTAAAATCTACGTGGCCTGGGGTATCGATAAGGT
The DNA here is from genome assembly GCA_964652265.1 of uncultured Planctomycetia bacterium. Lineage (GTDB taxonomy): Bacteria > Omnitrophota > Gorgyraeia > Gorgyraeales > Gorgyraeaceae > JAHIUV01. The sequence continues at coordinate 2,820 of CAZZAL010000032.1, read as the reverse complement.
TTAATTCGTAGACCTCTCCGTTTTTTGCTTTATATGACATCCTTACTGCGCTTGCCTTGATCGTGATGCCTCGTTCCCTTTCCAGGTCCATGTCATCCAGGATCTGCTCCCTGAATTGCCTGTCATCTACCGTGTGAGTAAACTGCAACATTCTGTCAGCAAGTGTGGATTTGCCGTGATCTATATGTGCTATTATACAGAAATTTCTTATTCTTTTCGTACCCATATTATTTTCTACTGTTCAAGACTGGGTCTTGAGCGGCAAGTACGACGTTAGGAAATAGTTAGGGCTATTTTTTTTCCGAAATTAAGATATTCTTCAGCCAGTTTTTCGGTCGAGGCTTCTGCGTAGATCCTTAATATAGGTTCAGTACCAGAGAGTCTCATGATAAGCCAGCTGTCATCCTCGAGGATAAACTTGTAGCCGTCGTAAGATTTAACCTCTTTTACCGGTCTCGCTAGAACCTCTTTCGGAGGGCTAGTTTTTAGAAACTCCATGAGTTTTTTCTTCTTACTATCAGAGTAATCCATGTCTATTCTCTTGTAGCAGAATTTCCCATATTCTTTTTCTACATCATCCATTATGTCCAGTATGCCCTTTTTTCTGTGAGCCATCATCTCCACAAGCAATATACCAAGTAGCATCCCATCTCTTTCAGGTATATAATTTTTGATCCCGATCCCACCAGATTCTTCTCCTCCTATAAGGATATCTTCATCAAGCATGAGCCGGCATATGTATTTAAAACCAACGGGTGTTTCATGGAGTTTGAGTTTGTATTTTCTCGCAATGCGCTCTATGAGTGTGGTGTTTGAGACAGTCTTGACCACGGCGCCTTTCCATTTTTTATCTTCGATAAAATGGAGTAGAAGTAGCGCCATTATCTGGCCAGCACTTAAATATCCTCCGCCTGGCATGACAGCGCTTATCCTGTCCGCATCTCCATCATTTACTATCGCGATATCATAGTCGTTTTTCTTCATTGCCTGAAACACAGGGTCAAGATTTTTAGGGATCGGTTCCGGAGCCACCCCTCCAAAAAGCGGATCCCGGTCTGCCCTTATCTGCGTAACTTTAATACCGGTATCTTTTAATATCTCTCTTATGTATCCACCTCCTACTCCGTGCATACAGTCTACGAGCACGTTGAGTTTTGATTTTTTCAAAAGGGTCATGTCTATATATGATCTTATGAACTTCATATAGTCAGCCTTCATGTCGATGAGCCTAACCGTGCCTGATTTAATAGCCTCTTTTATAGAAGTACTTTTTACCTTGTTCCTTCCAAGCAGGGATTCTACAGAGCCTGTGATGCCTTTATCCGCAGAGCTGGCATAATGAGCTTTTATCTTTATTCCGTTGTACGCAGGCGGATTATGGCTAGCTGTCACCATTATGCCTCCGGATAGTTTTTTATTTTTTATCAACAGGCTTACCAAGGGTGTAGGCAACGCCTTATCTGACAAAAGTACCTTGATATTGTTTCCTGCCAGCACTTCCGTCACCAGTTCAGCATACTTTTCAGAGAGAAACCTCCAATCGTATCCAACTGCAAGAATAACGCCCTTATCTTTAAAGTGATCTGCAATAGCCTGGGAAACTATGCGGACATTTTCAAATGTGAAATCATCAGATATTATTGCCCTCCATCCGTCAGTACCGAATTTAATAGCCATTTTTATCCTCTCTAGGGTCTTAATTTTTTTACCGCTTCTTTTGGATCTTTTGAACTGAAAAAATAATTTCCTGCTACGATTACGTTTGCTCCTGCGTCTATAACTGTCCTGACGTTTCTATCATTGATACCGCCATCGACCTCAATATCACCTTTGTAGAGAGCTCTTGCTTCTTTTATCTTTGGGATAACCTTATCGATAAACTTTTGTCCGCCAAAACCAGGATGGACCGACATAATCAAGATTATATCAATATCATCCAGTACGCCCTGCAGGCAAAAGGATGAGTCAGGATTTAGAGATAGGCCTCTCTTTTTACCAAAGGATTTTATCTGCCCTAGCACCTCTTTTACGCTAGCCTCATCTATTTTATCCGTTATTTTAGACGTACCCTTTTTTGTCGCTTGTTGCCTGTCATTTGTCGCTGAATATGCCTCTGCGTGTACCGTGATAATGTCGCTCCCTGCATCAGCAAACTCTTTTATAAATTTATGAGGCTTCTCGATCATCAAATGTACGTCGAGTGGCAAAGAAGAGTACTGCTTTATTTTTTTGACAACAGGAGGCCCTATGGTAATGTTTGGCACGAAATGCCCATCCATTACATCGATATGTATCATGTCAGCTCCAGAACCCTCGATCCTTTTTATCTCTTCTTCCAGTTTTGCAAAATCGGCTGAAAGAATACTCGGAGCTACTAGTATGCGGTCATTCATTCTGCCCCCTGTTCACAGGTTACCTAATTCTTTTTCCATGTTTTTTTGTTCTTTGTCTTTCAGTGGACCTATAATCGCAAGATTGGCTCCGGAGGGTACAAATATGTTTTTGGCCACCCTCTTTATATCAGCTGAAGAAACAGCCATTATTTTTTTAATAATATCTTTCTTATCAGGTATCTTGTCAGTCATTATCACAGGTTCTCCAAGCCATAGCATGTGATCTAGCGTATCCTCCAGTGCCAGAGAAAGCTGGACTCTGAAATATTCCTTTGCCCGTTTTAACTCACCATGAGGTACTGATTTTTCTTTCAGGTTTCGAAGCTCTTTCACTATAAGGCTCACGGTTTCTCTTGCCTTTTTATGGTCTATGCCGGCATTGACCATAAAAGCGCCCGTATCGCTGTAGCGCTTTATCCCTGTTCCG
>CAZZAL010000031.1:0-6288 GCA_964652265.1 uncultured Planctomycetia bacterium | reverse complement strand
GATCCCAAAACCAACGCAGACAGGCTTTTTTGTGATCTTTTTTATTTTTCTCAAACTACTAAAGATCTCTTTTGGCAACTCTCTCCTTACGCCTGTAGTACCTGTGAGTGAAACATAATAGATAAAACCTGTGGATGCCTCCGCGATTTTTTTAAGCCTGTTTTTAGAGCTGGTCGGAGCGGCAAGATGTATTACCGAGAAATCCTTTTTCTTTGCTACTCCACGCAACTTCTGAGATTCTTCAGGCGGGAGGTCGGGTATGATTACACCGTCAACTCCTGAGAATTTGGCCTTCTGGACAAATTTTTCCAGACCGTAGTGGTGGATGAGATTGTAATAAGTCAGGAAAGCTATAGGGATCTCTGTCTTGAGCCTGAGACTTTTAACCAGGCCGCATACTGAATCAATATTGATTTTGTTTTTTAATGCGCGTTCAGAGGCACGTTGTATTGTAGGGCCATCTGCAAGGGGATCAGAAAAAGGCACGCCCAGCTCTATAATATCCGCGCCGTTTTCCTGGAGCTCAAAGATGAGTTTTTTTGTAATGCCAAGCGTTGGATCACCCGCCATTATAAAAGTAATAAGCGCCTTCTTGCGACTCTTTTTCAGCTCTTTGAATTTTTTATCTATACGATTCATGTTTTATTATATCGATATCCTTATCGCCTCTTCCGGAAAGGCATATAGCGATGATCTTGTTTTTACCTAGTCGCGGGGCAAGTTTCTTTACCGTGTAATATATTGCATGGCTTGGTTCTAGCGCAGGTATAATACCTTCTATCTCAGAGAGCAGCTTAAATCCTTGCAATCCTTCCTTATCATTCACGGTAACATACTGAGCTCGCTTTATCTCTTTATAATATGAATGCTCTGGGCCTACGCCAGGATAATCTAGTCCTGCGGATATCGAATGGGCTATTTTTACCTGACCATCTCTATCCTGAAGAAGATAACTTTTACTACCATGCAAGATACCTGGCGTACCTTTACAGAGCGCTGCGCCGTGTTTTCCACTTGAAAGGCCCAACCCTCCTGCTTCAACACCGATAAATTTCACCTTTGTCTTGAAAAAGGTGTGGAAAAATCCTATTGAATTGCTTCCGCCACCGACACACGCAACCATATAATGAGGCAAGCGCTTTTCATATCTCAGGATATCTTTTTTTGTCTCCTTTCCTATGACTGCCTGAAAACCCCTTACCATCAGAGGGTATGGATGCGGGCCCACAACAGAGCCTAGCACGTAATGAGTTGTACGGACATTTGTGACCCAGTCTCTTATAGCCTCATTCGTGGCGTCTTTCAAGGTCTTGCTTCCTGAGCATACAGGTATGACACGTGCGCCCAGGAGTTTCATCTTAAATACATTTAAGGCCTGGCGTTCGATATCTTCAGTGCCCATATACACATCACACGGAAATCCAAAAACAGCTGCTGCAGTTGCAGTAGCAACCCCGTGCTGACCAGCCCCTGTTTCTGCGATTATGCGCGCCTTGCCCATCTTTACTGCAAGGAGCACCTGGCCAAGGGTATTGTTGATCTTATGCGCGCCTGTATGAAGCAGATCTTCTCTCTTGAGATAGATCTTTACGCCTGTCTTTTTTGAAAGATTTCTAGCAAAGTAAAGCGGTGTGGGTCTGCCTGCATAGACCTCTAGCAGCTCACCTAACTCACGCTTGAATTTAGCATCCTTAAGAGCTTTCTTATATTCTTTCTCAAGCTCCTGGAGTGCCACCATAAGCGTCTCAGGCACAAATTTACCGCCAAACCCCTTAAATTTACCATACTTATCAGGTAGCATATATTTCCCCTCTATATAGCTTATAAATTATATAGTATAAAATGGCAGGTGTCAATAGGAAGTGGGTGAAAAATAACAAACCCGGATTAGAATTTATTCCAATCCGGGTTTAGAAGAATTTACTATTAGATGTTGTCTACTAGGGCACGGGCTGTTGCTGGACTGAGATTATTCAAGGTACCTTCTGTAGCCCTTGTCATGGCTTCTATCTCAGCAAGCATGTCGGAATTCGGTATATAAGAAAATACAATGATTCTCTCTTTAACCAGGTCTTTTGCCTTGTCAAGCTCTATAGGAAGCGTCTCTAAGAGCCTTAATACATATAGCTCATCCTCCTTATTAACAAAGTTACCGTCTTTATCGGTTTTAATGTTCCGAGTAGTAGCTATTGCTAACCTGAGATTAAGGCCTATATCCTTTATTTTATCTTTCAAGACCTCAGGGGATAAATTAATTATGGCGTCCTCGGTAAGAGCAATTACCCGTTCATAAAGCACGCCTTTAAGATCATTGTCTGCTGTAATATCCTTAGTAGTTAATATTACCTGACCAACTATCCTTTTCATCTCCTGTTTTTCCTCTTGAGTAGTAACTTCTATTAAATCATATGAATTTAAACCTATGCTTTCATATTTCCCTTCACTAATTTCCCTTTCACTATCTGATTTCATCAAAGACGCGACTTCTGCTCCAAAACGATTATCTATCCTCTGCATTTGAGGAGCAGACATGCTAACAGCTACACGATAGAGGTTTGCCTGGCCTTCTTTGCCTTTGGTAATCAGGCCTAACATTTCCATGCTGTTTAATTCACGGCGAAGCATATCGTCGCTAATGGACCACTTTTCGTTCCCACTAGCTTTTCTTCCATACGCCAGTCTTAACTCCTTGAATTCTTTAAGCGTAAATTTTGTTCCTTCTACGAATTTTCCGTCCTCGATCAAGGTATCGCATCCACTAAGAACAGATTTCTTGGATTCTCGATCACCTGCTTCTTTGGCGCCATCTGTATCCAGACCTTTCTTGCCCAATGCGTACCCTGAATCAGCCGCCAAGGTAGCGCCTAAAAACATCAAAAGCATTAAAATTGATAATAGTTTTTTCATTTTTCCCTCCTTTTTTATTCTACCCAATCCGTTTTTAATGTCCTCCTATAGAGCTCGTCATCGGTTTCTGTGGTAACCTTTGGGCTCACCACTATATATGAATAACCTGCATCGGCTAGAAGATCAGTTAATGTCGGCGTATGAAAGCCTCCTGCAACAAGCACTGCTAAAGCCACATTTTCTCTCTCTAAATGTTCGTTTGTTTTTTTCAAAAACACTCTGTCTCTTTCATTGGCGATGCCATAAAACTTCTCGACCTTTGTTAAGTTATCGCTTATTATGTAATGGTTATTGGGGGTTTCTGCAGAAACACTAAACTCGTCCAATTTTTCTCTTAAGAAATCTGCCCAAAATTTTGGATCAAAGTCTTTCTTGTTATCTACAAAATATTTATATTCTTCGGGCACAACCTTTATCTTTAAGAAATTCTTCATTATGGAAAGTGCTTTTGATATTCTTAAGAGTTTTTTCTGGTCTTGATTTTCAGCCACTGTGTCCTGTACTGTATCTTCAAGTAATGGCTCTTCTTTAAATAGTTCATTCACGTTTAATTCTTTCGTGGCTTCTGTGTATTCGCTGTAAAGATCCATTTCTTCGCCCGAGGCGCTACCATCTCCTACTTTAACTAGATCGATCTTTTTTTCAAGTTCACTGGCTTTTATGAGATTCTGAAAGTTCGGGAATACATACAGGGGTATTCCCTGTTCCTCTGCTTTTTGATAAAGGTATGCATAGTATTCAAGTAGGTCTATGTTTTCGCTATCGTAATCCTTCTTTTTGCTGTCAAGATCAAGTAATTCCTTATTATAAATATGCGGTTTTATAAGATCCGAGGTAACGATTAGTTTTTCGACATATTCGCCTGCCATGTCCTTGAATTTATCTATTTCCCATAGTAAATCAACGTGTGCGTCATAAAGAGCCTTGTCTTCCAGTCCTTGTATTTTTGTTGCATAATCAGTAGCCAAATCTAGGTAGTTTATGCCTGTAAAATACCCATCCTTAACAAGGCCATCCGCAACCTCTATCCTATCTTCTAGCGAAGACCTATCTCTTAAATATTTATAATCTCCATCGTTAATATGTCCTTCTCCCAAGATTAAATTTAAATCATAATCTTCGATGAGCGATTTGATAATGCTTGCGGAATTTATCTGACCCTCATAATTCGCGTGAGCATCCTGGATGTGCACGATAAGCTTGCCATTTGTGCCTCTATGAGTTTCTATTATCGTGCCGTATTGTTCAGGGATAAATATTTCTGAAGGGTCTATAACGTCTATATCTTGCGTTTCAAGTATTTCATCAATGGCTTCTGCGGGGCCTACTGTTTCTTTTGGATTTACTATATCCTGGACCCTGCTTTTACGCTTCTCCCAGATACTCTCAGCATAAAGAGGACTACACAAGATGACAACGCTTACAAAAATCAACAAAAATAATACGATCTTCTGTGATTGTTTTAGATTGTTCAACTTAGCCTCCTCTTTAGTTATTTTAGACTTTTATAACTAATTTAAGTATATCATTTTAGGCGATGCTTGTCAAGCTTCAATTATCATCTCGCATTTCGGGATAGAGTTCAGGAATTGGCGGCCATAAGCCTTGTTTATGATGCGACTATCAAGGATAACGATTATACCTCTGTCCTTTTTGCTCCTTACCAGTCTTCCAAAGCCCTGCTTGAACTTCAAGACTGCCTCAGGAAGATTATATTCCAGAAACGCATCCCCGCCTCTTTTTTGTATATCCTCTATCCTGGCCTGGATCACAGGATGGTCAGGCACTGCAAACGGCAATTTTGTTATTATTACATTTGAGAGCGCCTTGCCCTGTACGTCTATGCCCTGCCAGAAGCTATCAACTCCAAAAAGAACGGATCCTGCCTCCTTCTTAAACCTTGAGAGCATCTTGCTTCTACCCATGTTTCCGCCTTGCTTGAGCACATTAAGACCTTTTTCCTGCATGTATTCTTCTAGCTCCTCGTGGACAATGTTCATCAATGAATAGCTGGTAAAAAGGACAAATGCGTTACCGTTAGTAAGGCTGACGTATTTTTTGATCCTTTCTGAAACAGCACTGGCATATTCGGCCATATTGTTGGGCCTGGGCATGTCTTTGGCTATGTACATCCTTACCTGCTCTTTGTAGTCAAATGAAGAGCCAAGTTTTAGTTCTTTTGCATCACTTAACCCCATCCTATCCCTGAAATACCTGAACGAGCCGTTGTCCACGGAAAGTGTTGCACTGGTCAGGATTATTGACTTTTGACTGGAAAAAAGCTCTTCCTTTAATCTATTAGCCAGGCTAACAGGTGCGGTGTTCACAGAGACCTTTCTGGATTTTTTATTTCTTGAACATTCTATCCAGTAAACATAATCCTCAAGGCCCTGGCTTAAGATCTCATCCAGCGAATCATTGAGCGCTCGAATCTTCCTTATAAATGCGGTTATCTCAAGCTCGTCCTCCTTGTTAGGAGCGTGTTTTTTGGCATTCGTTAAAGATTCGACAAGCTTGGAAAGGGGCACATTGAGCGGGTTATCGATAAAATTCGGATTTTTTATTCTCATGGAGTCAGATCCCTGATTCTCTCTTCTTGATTCAAAATACTCTTGGACGTGCTTAAAAAACGTCTCTGAGCACTTTTGGACAAGTGTGACCCATTCCATGCTCTCTTGATCACCTATAGTCAAAAGAAACCCTTTTTGCCTTCTTGGGTTAAACAAGAGTTCCATAAGGTATTTAACGCTTGAATTACTTACACTGGCTCCCAGATGTTCAGTCGCCACGTTTTCCAAGCTATGGGCCTCGTCAAACACAAGGATGTCGCATTCAGGTAATACGGAATTTTTTTCTTCCTCGAGCACCATATTCGAGAAAAACAGGTGATGATTTACGACCAGTATGCGGGCATCGCGTATTTTTTCCCTGGCCTTTTGAAAAAAACATCCTTTGCGATACTGGCATTTTTTACCAAGACAGTTTTCAGCATTGGCTGAAACCATATCCCATACCCTGGGATCTGGAGCCGCGTCCATGTCATAGAGCGAGCCGTCCTGTGTTCTGTAAGACCATGCCACGATCGCAGCAAACTGCTGCATCTCGTACTCGTCGGCAAAAAGGTCTTTTTGTTTAAAATTTGACCTATTAAGTCTTCGGAGACACAAGTAGTTGCGCCTTCCTTTTACAAGCACTGCCTTAAAATCCTTTCCCAGTGCTTTTTCAAGAAAAGGGATGTCTTTGTGTACTATCTGCTCCTGTAGATTTATGGTGTTCGTGGATATTATTGCGGGGGATTCTGTTTCAAGGGTATGACGGAAAAGCGGTATAAGATAGGAAAAACTTTTTCCAACTCCGGTACCTGCTTCTACTATAAGCGTC
>CAZZAL010000030.1:0-6482 GCA_964652265.1 uncultured Planctomycetia bacterium | reverse complement strand
TTCAATAGATTACGTTTCGGTTACATTTTAGATGATTTGATGCGTCACCTTGACATAGGGTAGGGGGGTAGGGTATACTTATAGTGGGAGGAAGATTGCTATGGAACAGAAGACTATACACCAGGAACAACTACCAGCATTAAAAAGGATCGAGGGTCAGGTCAAGGGTATCCAGAAGATGATCGATGAGAAACGCTACTGCGTGGATATTATTACGCAGATCCACTCTATTATAGGAGCACTTTATAGGGTAGAGAACAATATCTTTAGAAAACATATTGATGGGTGTGTGGTGCGAGCCCTCAAGGGAAAGTCGGAATCTGAAAAAGGAAAGAAGATAGATGAGATTATTAATTTAATTCAGAGATTCAGAAGGAGTGCTTGATATGAAGATATTAACTTTATTTTTAATAATGAATCTAATCGTTCCTTTAGGATATTCCTATGCAGAGGAAACAGTGACTCTTGATTCACTTATTGATGAAGCGCTGAATAGTAATCCAAAGATCAAGGCAGTGCATAGCGAATGGAAGGCAGCCGAGTATAAAGCAAGATATGTGAGAGGTCTTCCTGATCCAATGGCAAGCTACGGATATTTTGGCGAGAGCGTAGAGACAAGGGTGGGGCCGCAAGAACATAAGTATGGCGTTTCCCAGAAGATCCCGTTTCCTGGAAAATTAAATCTTAAGGGAAAGGCACATGACAAGCAGGCAGATATATTAAAGGAAAAATACGAGGCTGCAAAGCGCGAGATCATAAAAGAGGTCAAATTTTTATATAATGATATCTTCTGGGTGGACAAGGCGATTCAGATAACCGAAGAAGAAAAGGCGATTTTGGAAAATCTAGAAAAAGTGGCTCAGAGAAAGTATGAATCAAACCTGACGTCGCAGCAGGATGTCATAAAGGCCCAGGTGGAGCTGTCCAAGCTGATCGAAAAGTTATTTTTACTAAAACAAAATAGAAAGAGCCTTGTGGCGAAGACAAATAGCATCCTTTATAGATCAAGAGGAACAGAACAGGGCGTGACCAGTGATGTCGAGCCGCTGGAGTTTGATTATGAACTCAATGACCTTCGCCAGATGTCTAAAGACTCGAGGCAGGAACTGATAGCAGCAAAACTGGATATAGAAAGGGCTAAATACGAGAAGTCTTTAGCAGGATTGGATTATTTCCCGGATTTTACATTTGGAGTTGATTATATAGAGGTAGGGGGAGGCAAGACTACCCAGCCAAATGACGGGGATGACGCGTGGATGGCTAAGGTGTCAGTGAATGTGCCTATCTGGTTTGGTAAATTGGGCTCACAGGTAAAGGAAAAAAAGGCATATCTCGAGTCCAGCAAAAAGAGTTATGAAAACATAGAGAACAGTGTGGATTACGAAGTGGAGGATCTGTATTTTAAGATCACCACGTATAGAGATATAGTCTTACTCTACAAGACTGCCCTTGTACCGCAGGCAGAGCAGGCATTTGAGGCAGCCAGGACTGGCTATGAAACAGGCAAGGTGGATTTTCTGAACTGGCTTGACGCAGAGAGGATACTTTTACAGACAAGATTAGCGCATTACAAGACAATAGTCGATTACCAGAAATCAATTGCATATTTGGAGAGGGTTGTCGGGAGGGACTTATGACAAAGAAAAGTTTTTTTATAATGCTATTTATTGGTTTTTTTATACTTTCTGGCTGTGGCCAGGGTAAAACAAGCAAGACGCAGGATGCGGATAGCGGGATACTGCATTATACCTGTGGCATGCATCCGAGTGTAAAGGTTTCAGTGGAAGAGTATGATAAAGGTAGCAAGAGCTGCCCTATCTGTAATATGTATCTTACGCCTGTGTATAAAGAGGAAATAGAAGAGACTGAGTATTATGGCTGTGGCATGGAAGGGGCAGAACATGTATTTTTGATAAAAGATACAGGATGCATGACCACTTGCCCTATGTGTGGCATGGCTTTAAAGAGGCTATCCAGGGAAGAAGCAGAAGGGTTAAAAGGGGTTGTCAGTAAAGTTAAGATAAAGGGTAAAGAGGCGCAGCTGGCAGGTGTTAAGACCGAGCCGTTGAAAAAGATCCATCTTTACAAAGAGATCCGCACTGTTGGCAAGGTCGCGTATGACCCGGAATTAGTCATAGCACAAGAGGAGTTTATCTCTGCCTTGAAGACGTTTGATAGGGTGCAGGAAGGCAATATTGAAGAGATCAAAGAAAGGGCACTGAATCTAATCGAGTCTTCAAAGAGGAGGCTTAAGTTATTGGGTTTGAGCGAGGAGCAGATCAAGAAATTAGAAGAAAAAAGAAAAGTCGAGACGAATCTTATTTTGCCAGAAGAGGTGATGTGGATCTATGGAGACGTGTATGAATACGAGATGGGATGGGTAAAGCCAGGCGAGAAGATAAAGGTGTTTACCTCGAGTTTCCCGGGTGAAGAGTTTCACGGGATAATATCCTCTGTCAATCCAGTGCTTGACCCAAAGACGCGTTCAGTAAGATTCAGGACCAGCGTAGAAAATCCTGATTTAAAATTAAAGCCAGAGATGTACGTGGATATTGTTATCATGAGTATGTATACTGACGTGGATGGCGAACATATGGTCTTGGCGATTCCAAAGGACGCGGTTCTGGATACAGGAGTGCGTAAGATCGTATGGATTGATAGTGGCACAGGAGAATACGAGGGCAGGATTATTGAAGTCGGGCCTGAGGCTATAGGTGAAGTTGGTGGCGAGAAGATAAAATTTTATCCTGTTTTAAAAGGACTTAGTGAGGGAGAAAAGGTCGTTGTGAAGGCGAATTTTCTCATAGATTCTCAGAGCCAGATATCAGGTGTGGCAGCAGCAGCATATGGAGGGGCAGTGGGAGTGGAGGAGAAAAAAGGAAAGTCTGTACACCAACATTAAAAGGTAGATTATGATAAATAAAATCATTGAAATCTGTCTTAAAAATAGATTCCTAGTTATAGCGACATTTGCGCTTTTGATTGTCTGGGGTTTTTCTTCAATGAGGGAGACTCCAATAGATGCTATTCCAGATATAGGCGAACTCCAGGTTATTGTCTATGCTGATTGGCCAGGAAGAAGCCCAAGAGATGTAGAAGACCAGGTGATATATCCTTTGACTACAGGTTTGATGGGTACACCAAAGGTTAAAGTAGTGCGCTCTACATCTGCCTTTGGTTTTGGTCTGGTGAATATGATTTTTAAAGAAGGGACAGACTATTACTGGGCAAGGACTAGGGTCCTGGAAAGGTTGGATTTTGCAAAGAGAGATATTCCCGGCGACGCAAGTGTTACCTTGGGTCCAGATGCAACTGCCCTGGGCCAGATCTTCTGGTACACAGTAGAAGGAGAAGGCTATGATTTAGCAGAGCTTCGCTCAATCCAGGATTGGTACGTGCGTTATCAATTGACTGCTGTTGAGGGTGTATCAGAGGTTGCCTCTGTGGGAGGATATGTCAAGCAGTACCAGATAGACATAGATCCCAATAAACTCCTGGCGCACGATATAAAGATTTACGAGGTAATAAGCGCTGTCCAGCAGTCTAATATAGATGTAGGAGCAAAGGTATTTGAAGAAGGAGGTGTAGAGTTTATTGTCCGCGGCATTGGTTTTATAAAAAATATTTCTGATATAGAAAACATTGTCGTAGGGGTAAAGGAAGGTGTGCCTATATATACAAAGAATATTGCAACCGTGACAATAGGTCCTGAATTCAGAAGGGGTGCATTGGATAAAGCAGGTAAAGAGGTAACCGGAGGCGTTATTCTCATGAGATATAGGGAGAACCCACTTAAGGTCATACAGCGCATTAAGGAAAAGATAGGAGAGTTGTCAGTAGGTCTCCCTAAAGGTGTAAAGATAGTCCCTTTTTATGACCGCACAGGTCTTATAATGCGCGCCATTGATACGTTGAAGAGCGCCCTGATCCAGGAAATTATAATTACAGTCTTTGTCATACTTGTATTTTTACTGCATTTTGGGGGAAGCGTTGTTATATCTATGGTTTTGCCGATAGGTGTACTCCTTTCCTTTATATTAATGCGGAGGTATGGCGTGGATGCCAATATAATGTCTTTGGGTGGCATTGCAATAGCCATAGGTGTCATGGTGGACTCTGGATGTGTCTTGGTCGAAAATATTTACAGAAGGCTGGCCACAAGGATTAAGGAGTTGGGCGGGAAGAAGCTTCCTGCTGATGAAAGACTGAATGTTTGCATATCAGGAGCGCAGGAGGTAGGAAAACCAGTCCTATTCGCCCTCCTTACGACTATCGTAGGATTTATTCCTGTTTTTGTTTTGACTGGCCAGGCAGGAAAGCTTTTCACGCCGCTTGCATTTACAAAGACATTTGCCATGGCTAGCGCCGCTGTGATTGCCCTGATGCTTCTACCAACGCTTTGCTATTATTTTTTAAGAGGAAGATTGCGGCCTGTTGAAGAAAATAGGACAGCCCAGGTTTTGTATAAAGGATATAACCCCATGATCCGCTGGTCTCTTGCACACAAGGGGATAATAGTCCTTGCCTCCATTGGGATTATAATATTAGGTTTACTATGCGGCTCTATGATGAATCAGGAATTTATGCCTCCTTTGAACGAGGGGGATCTTTTATTCATGCCTGTATTTTTACCTGGCGCATCGCTGACACAGGTAATGGATGTTATGAAAAAACAGGATATTATTATAAAAAATGAATTTCCTGAAGTAGAGTGGGTAGTAGGTAAGTTAGGTCGCGCAGAAACTGCAACTGATCCTGCGCCTGTAGGCATGATAGAAAGTATTATACATCTTAAGGACAAAAAATTCTGGCGTAAAGGTATGACCAGAGAGAAACTTATTCAGGAGATTCAGGAGAAAACCAGGATGCCTGGTGTGAGCCCTATAATGACACAGCCAATAAGAAATAGGATTGATATGCTGGCTACAGGTATACAGACACCAGTGGGTATTAAGGTCTTTGGAGCTGATTTAGGAAAGATAGTTGAGATTGCAGTTCAGATAGAAAATATAGTAAGCAAAGTAAAAGGTGCAGTGAGTCCGTATGCTGAGCGCACATCAAATAGGCCTTATTTTGAAATAGATATAGATAGGGAGGAGGTAGCAAGATACGGAGTGAAGGTAGGGGATATCCAGCATATCATAATGACAGCAATAGGCGGGATGACTTTGACTACCACAGTTGAAGGAAGGGAGCGGTATCCCGTGAGGGTTAGATATCTAAGAGAATTAAGAGATTCACCTGAGGCATTAGAGAGAATTTTTATTCCAACACCGGGCGGCGAACATATACCTTTAACCCAGGTTGCTACTTTAAAGAGGGTGCCTGGACCAGCAGTCATCAATTCAGAGGACACCCAGACTTACGCAAGGATTTTTGTTAATGTCAATCAAGAAAGAATAGGTCTGATAGATTTTGTAAATGAGGCGCAAAGAAGAGTTAAGGAAAAGATTGATAGCGGAGAATTAAAACTTCCTCCCGGATATTTTATTTCCTGGTCAGGACAGTTTGAGTCAGAGATGGAGTCACGGAAGAAGCTTATACCGTCACTTATTATAGCCCTTTGCGTGATATTGATCTTACTTTACATGGCATTCAAAAATTTCAGCAGTTTAGCTATTCTATCCACAGGCATACCTGTTTCTCTCATGGGGGGCGTAATATTACTTTTCATTTTAGGTTTTAAATTTTCTACTGCTGCGTGGGTGGGGTTTATCGCTCTATTTGGTGTAGCTACGGATAATGCAGTGGTGCTGCTTTCGACGTTAGACGATTTATTCAGAAAAAAAGTTCCGAAGACCGTAGAAGATATTCGTCATACTGTTATCGAAGGCGGGCTATTAAGAGTAAGGCCGGCAATGATGACTACTACGACGACGATTATAGCGCTACTGCCAGTGATGTTTTCAACAGGTACAGGTTCTGAGATTATGAAACCGATGGCGTCTCCCACAGTAGGCGGCCTGGTCACTGCGACTTTATCCAACCTGATACTAGTGCCTGTTTTATATTGCTGGATCAAGGAGAGACAGTTAAAAAAAGGAGGTAAGGCATGAAAAGACTTATAGTGATAGCAGTTCCGATTTTTGTGTTTGTAACTTTTATATCATCTGGTATTGTGTTTGCGTGTTGTGGTATTTGTCAGTCAAAGGCTAGTGAAAAAGGCGAAGTAATAAATACTACGTGTCCTGTTATGGGAGGTGAGGTCAGTAAAGAGACACCTTATACAGCAGAATACAATGGAAAGACAATAGGATTCTGCTGCCCTGGCTGCATAGAGTCTTTTAATAGTGACCCGGAGAAATACATGACCAAGATCGAGAAAAAATGCATGATCAAATGCCCTGAATGTGGCGTTGATATCGATGTCATGGAAGAATACAAAAAGATTGACACGGGGACAAACTGATTTTCTTTTAAATAGAATAGGGTAACGTAAAATATTCTGTGTAATTTCTTATTGAAAACTAAATAAAAAGGAC
>CAZZAL010000029.1:0-8891 GCA_964652265.1 uncultured Planctomycetia bacterium | reverse complement strand
TAAGAAAGAGAGCTATAATGTTACTTGACTATGAAAGTATTACATATATAACGTGTAAGTTTAGAGCGTCACTACGTCGTTTTCGCTGTATAGAGATAAAAAGAGGAGCATATATTCTTTTATATGGCGGGTCAAGAGGAAATTCTGTCTTATGTGTTCGCGACCGTTTTCTCCAAGCTTTTTAGCATATTCAGGAGCATTTAAGAGCTGTTTAATGGCAAATGCAGCACCTTCTATGCTATGACATAATAGTCCTCCGTATCTATGCTTTATCTGGAGCGGTATGCCTCCTACAGCTGAGGCTACTACAGGCTTCCCCTTCCACAATGCCTCTGAAACAGTAAGGGCAAAACCTTCCCTGAGGGACTTCTGGACTATAACATCTGAAATACGCTGAAACACATTTATCTCATATGGGATATCCTCTACAAGAAGTGCGTGGATATCACGATCACCCTCAGCTGCCT
This sequence comes from uncultured Planctomycetia bacterium, assembly GCA_964652265.1. Classification (GTDB taxonomy): domain Bacteria; phylum Omnitrophota; class Gorgyraeia; order Gorgyraeales; family Gorgyraeaceae; genus JAHIUV01. The sequence goes on along the minus strand of CAZZAL010000029.1, from coordinate 8,424 downwards.
TAAGGACCTGTTTGTATATCTTGTCTGTTTCAGGATCATCCGCTGCGCGATTGCCCACTAATAAGAGCTGGCAATCAACGTATTTCTTGACCATCTTATACGCCTTTATGACCCCCACGGGATCCTTAAGGGCATCATATCTTGAGATCTGGCAGACAATAGGCTTCTGTTTAGGATCTATCTTGTACTTATTTAAAACAGTGTCTATTTCTTTTTGGGTAACTTCTCTATTCTTGTCGCTAAAAGGGTCTATGGATGGTGATATCAAGACCTGAGGGGGCTTCATGGTATGTGAAAAATGAGCACTTGAAAAACAAGATGCATCATATTTGTTAAAATACCCTGATAAAAACTCCCACACCTTTTTATTGGGCCTCGACACATCTACATGACAACGCCATATCCATTTGCTATTCTTCATGGAGAGCTTTCTTTCTATCAGGCCTATAGGCTGCGGGTCATGGATAAACATTATATCGCCGTACAGGTTCATCTCCCTTATATTCTTCTGGCTGATGTCATTAAATACATCCCACATCTCATCTGTAATAACAGCTTCTTTTCCATGTAGGGCATTGTGCATGGCCTTTGTCACATTAAAAAACTCTGGAGAACCTTTTATAACGTCCCACTGCGCATTGACACCCAACTCCTGCATAAGGGGAGTGATCTTTGAGAGTATCTCGGCAACACCGCCTCCCATAGCAGTAGAATTTATATGCTGTATCGCCTTGCCATGAAGATATCCGGAAAGCATCTTCAGCTCTTCTATGGTCCGCTTTCCTACGATTTGTTCATACCTATTAAGATTTGCCATTTCTTATTCTTTCTTCAACTATCCCTATCAACTTTTTCCTCAGATCCTCCATTGTATAGGTGTAAGGATCTAGGGAGGTTATCTTTTTGGCAAGCTCTACCTCCATCAAAGACGTACCCAGCCAGAAAGAAAAATCATTGGTCTCTTTGTCAAGCCTGAGTCTTGCCTCAAACATATGAAAATATATTGAATCAGCAGAGATATTCTTAAGTATGTTAATAAAATCCCTAAGGTTCCTTGCGATATGCGGGGTCGGCAGGATAAAACTTATGCTTTTGATAAAATGAAATACCTCTTCGGGCGAGGCAAATCTCAGCTTTGTCCTGGGGTTATCTTTTATATAATCTTCTATTGTCTTTATGATCTCGTTTCTGAGGGAACGAATAGTGTGGTACTGGATCGTATCAATGCTGGCGACTTTCTCTCCGAGCACGTCTTCTTTTAATATATTGGTTATCCAATGTGCAAAATCATTCGGAGGATCTGGTGAAAGATGCTGGTGTTGTTGCAGGAAATGATGGGTATGGTAATAGATCGATGAGCCAGACACCTTTTTGACAAGTCCCAGGAGCTCCTCGATATTTGACGCCTTGAGTCCTGTCAGGACCCTCAGGTGAAACCTCGTATAGAATCTAAAACTTTTCTCTTGGTTCTTCCTTCTGAACATTATCATATTGCCAATATAATATTATGAGAATAAAAATATGTCAATCGATTATTATAACTATTATATTGTTTGTAATCTTTTTAAAAATAACTCTACTTCTTTAGGATTTTTTAGGAAATAATCTGCTCTTATGTCGGATCTCGGACTACCCACAAATATAGATATACCTTTACCTTTTATTGCACGGAAGGCATCCATGTCTGTAACGTCATCCCCTAGATACAAAGTCAAACCCTTCTTCCTGCCAAGAAGCTCCAGGACAGCCTTTCCCTTATCCCACTCTACTCCAGGCCTGACCTCTAACACCATCTTACCTTGAGAGATCCTTATTTTTTTTGACAAGATATAAGGCGAGAAGGTGTTTCTAAAAATCCTCTTAAGAGAAGCTACTTTCTTCTTATCCACGAGCCTGAAGTGTATGCTTAATGTAGGACCTTTGTCTTCTATCCATGCGCCTTTTATATGGCTTAACCTTTTTTTTAGATATCTTTTTATCTTCTTCAAGAGGTATCTTGTGGAAACACCTTTGGGCCTTAAAACCCTGCCAGAGGATTTTTCGATCTGGAGTCCATGATTGCCAGCATATGTAATGCCCTTTATTCCCACCATCTTCTTTACATCCTTTAAAGATCGGCCACTTATGACAGCTATCGTGAACCTAGGGTCTTTTTTTAATTTCCTGATCAGAGATCTTACTATAGAGGGGCACCTCGCCTTCTCTGGCCTGGAGACAATAGGAGTAATGGTGCCATCATAATCTAGAAATAAAAAGATATGGGGTGATTTTCTTATTTGGCGGGAGAGTTTGTCCCAGCGACTGAGGAGATTTTTCATCTCATTCTTTAAATTCAAACTTCAAAAGTTCTGAAAGAAGTTTTCCTGACCATCTATAGATGTTGTTGTTCGCGACCTGTTTTTTCATCTTGGCCATGCGGCTCTTTGCTTCTCTTTTATTCATGGTCATAGCTTCTTTCAACTTATCTGCAAAATCCTCTGTATCATAAGGATTTATCATGATGGCATCCTGGAGCTCCCGGAAAGAACCTGTAAACTGGCTCAATACAAGGACGCCTGATCCGTCCTGGGCATGCGCAGAAACATATTCCTTTGCAACAAGGTTCATACCGTCATGAAGCGGGCTCACCACGCATATGTTTGCAAGCTTATAAAATGCTACTACCTCGCTATAACTAAGAAACCTTCTTACGAAAAGTATAGGGGCCCAGCCTTCGTGAGAATGTTTCCAGTTTATCTCTTCGACAAGAGCATTTATCTCATCATTAAGATTTTTATACGCCGGTATGTGCATCCTTGAAAGACGGCCCATCTGTATAAATACAAACTTCCCTCTATATTCAGGGTACTTTTCTACAAACCTATCCACTGCGCGCAACCTCTCAAGTATACCTTTTGTATAATCAATCCTATCCAGGCCGAGCATGATAAATTCGTAATTAAGTAAAAATTCTTCTTTCAGGTTTTGGGTATATTCTTTTACTTCCTTGGATTCTGCGAGATGCTTTACGTACTCGTGATCAACGCCTATTGGAAAAGGCCTTATCATGGTCTCATGCCCGCCTTTTATTATAGAAAACCTCTCGCGGTCTATCCTCGCCTCCATCTCTTTTTCTACAGTGGCGATAAAATTCTCACAATGATACCTCAGATGAAAACCCAAGAGATCGTTTGCCAGGAGCCCCTCTAATATCTCTTTTCTCTTAGGGCAGATCCTGAATACCTCTGGATTGGGCCATGGTATGTGCCAGAAATGCGCAGTTATTATATTATTGCCTTTCGCGTCTTTTAAGAATTTAGGAAGGAGGGCCATGTGATAATCCTGTATCCACACAAACGCCTTCCTGTCCCCTATTTCCTTTAAGATCGCATCTGCGAATTTTCTATTGACCCTTTCGTACATCTTCCAGTCTATCTCTTCAAATGTCGGGCGCGTATATGATATGTGCGACAGGGGCCATAGCGCCTCATTTGAAAAACCGTAATAATAACCGTCTTCCTCTTCCTTTGTAAGCCATACGCGGTGCAATGTGTATTTCGGGTCATCTGGAGGGACCTGCACCCTGTCATTTTTATCAACTGTCATTTTATCCGCGTCTCCACTCCCATGTGCGATCCATAAACCGCTACACGCCTTCATGACAGGATCAAGCGCAGTCACTACTCCTCCGGCTGAACGCTGCCACGTAACCTTTCCTTTTTTATGCGTATGTATATACGGCTCTCTGTTAGAAACAACTATCAATAAATAATCGCCCAGTTGTTCCTCGATAGCCTTCTTAAGAGACTCCTTGGTCCACATTCTTCAATCACCTCTTTTTCTATTTCAACCTGAAACTTATATCCAGGAGGGTCTTCACTAAAAAGCTTCTCAAAAAAATGAGTATCAGAAAGGCAATAATCGGAGATATATCGATGCCGATTCCGAAGTTCACCGGGATCATCTTTCGTATCGGATATAAAATCGGCTCTGTGGTCTTGTATAAAAACTGGACTATTGTATTATACGAATCAGGGTTCACCCAACTTAGTAAGGCCCGGATCAATATAAGCCAATAAAGAATCGTCAGTATTATGCTCAATAGACTAGCTACTGCTGCTAATAGATTTGAGAATATAAACATTATGTTGCCTTTTCCTGTGTCTGGTTTATCGCGCGTATAGGATAAGGTATAATAATACCTTCTTTATTATAGCGCTCGTGCAGTCTCTTTATGAATTCATGCTTTATTAAATAGTTATCCACGAATTCCTTTGCCCTTAGGATAACCGTAAAATCTATACTAAAATCATTAAAGGTATGGTAGCGGATAAACGGATTAAATTCAGGCACGCCACCATTAACTGTTTTCATGACCTCTTTTGCAACCTCACATGTGACCTTCTCGACATGTTTTAAATCAGAATCATAGTGCACTCCAACCTGCACCAGCACCGCCAATTCCTTTTGCGGATAATAATAATTTAAGATCTTTGAAGCGACCAGGGCCTTATTAGGTATCACCACTACATTATTTGGCAACATCCTCACCCATGTAGAGCGCCAGCCAACCTTGTCCACATAGCCCTCTTCACCAGAATCAAGCTTTACAAACTGGCCTACCTTTACTGGCTTATCTATGACTATCTGTATGCCTGAGAAGAAATTCTCTAGCGTAGGCTGTAAGGCAAGTGCAACTGCCAGGGAACCTATGCCAAGGGATGCCAGAAGCGGAGTTATAGATACTCCAAAGCTGTCTAATAGGATCAAAAGGCCAAGTGCGATTACTATTATTCTTACAAAACCCCTTGCCACGCCTCCGGATGTCTTTAGTATATCCACCTTGCTGGAATAGGTCTGGATGAGATTGCCCAGGAGCCTATCCATAAATATGATAATCGCGACTATGGTAGTGGTCTTTAAGCCTATGAGGGTATACTTGGAGAGCTCAGAGTCTGTTAAAACAGGTGCTATCTGCTCGAGGATAAACACGCCACTTACGAATATCAACAACGTCAATGGGAAGTTTAAGGCCCCTAAAAGGATATCATCTAGCTGAGACTTGGTACGGCTGGCAAACTTATGCACCCTACCAAATACGACCTTCTTGATAAGAAGCAGCACGCTTACCCACAGAAAGTACACCACTGGAGCATATATAAACGCAGGTATGGCTATATTAAATAAGGTGATTTCTTTCATAATATATTAATAATAAACGAGTTGGGACGATTTGTCAAGTTATTTCGCGTTTCCCCGAAGGATTATCACAAATTCGCCTCTTGGAGGTTTCCTGGTAAAATGCTCGATGGCACTGGAGACCCTTGACCGAAAAACCTCCTCAAACATCTTGGTAAGCTCACGCGCAATAGCGATCTCCCTGTCCCCTAATATATCCAATATATCCCCTAGGGCCTTTAAAAACCTGTGAGGTGATTCATAGAACACCATGGTCCTTTTTTCATGCCTCAGGACCTCTAGTTGTTTGCGTCTCTTTGCCTTTTTATGCGAAAGAAACCCCTGAAATACAAAGCTGTCTGTAGGCATGCCTGATTGAACAAGTCCTGCAACTAATGCGCATGGACCAGGGATGACTGTAACAGGGATATTGTTCTCTATCGCAAGGTTTATGATCTTAAAGCCCGGGTCGCTTATGCCTGGCATACCGCCATCAGAGACAACTGCCACCTGCTTACCTTCATTAAGAAGGCGCACTAAATATTCAGATTTTTTGAGCTTGTTATGCTCAAAATAGCTCGTTGTGGGGTTTGAGATCCTATAATGAGAAAGGAGTTTTTTTGTATGGCGGGTATCTTCACACGCAATAAGATCAACTGCTTTAAGTGTCTCTATTGCCCGGAATGTTATATCCTTGAGGTTCCCTATAGGCGTGGCTACTATAAATAATTTCCCTGACATAATCACTCTACTGTAACGCTTTTTGCCAGATTCCTTGGCTGATCCACGTCACAGCCTTTCTTTGCTGCAATGTAATAGGCCAGGAGCTGTAGCGGCAGGACAGTCACGATAGGAGAAAAAAGTTCGTCTGTCTTAGGCACATATATGACTTCCTTGGTAAATCTTTTTATGTCTTTGTCCCCTCTGGTTGCGACTATAATAACCTTGCCTTTTCTCGCGCATATCTCCTGGATATTTGAAACCATCTTCTCGTAAATAACAGAATCAGGCGCAATACACACAACAGCCCTGTATTCATCTATCAGGGCTATAGGCCCATGTTTCATCTCGCCAGCAGCATATCCTTCAGCTGGTATATATGAGATCTCCTTTAGTTTCAATGCGCCTTCCAGGGCTGTAGGAAAATTCAGATTCCTCCCAAGATACAGGAATGAGCCAAAATTAAGATGCTTCCCAGCCAGCTTCTTTATATCGTCCTGCTTCTTTAATATCGTCTGTAATATCTCGGGTAAACCCCTAAACTCCTTTATCAAAAACCTCTTGACCCTCTTCTTTAATAATCCTCTTCCCTCTGCTATATAAAAAGATAAAAGATATAGTATGGCAAGTTGAGCAGTATAAGCCTTTGTAGAGGCAACGCCTATCTCTGGTCCAGCATATGTATAAAGAACACCGTCTGATATCCTGGTCAAACTGGATCCAACGACATTACAGATAGAAAGGATCCTGGCACCTTTTTCCTTTGCCTCTTTAACAGCAGCCAGCGTATCTGCTGTCTCGCCTGACTGACTTATAGCTATAACGATTGTATTCTTACTTAAGATCGGCTTTCTGTATCTGAACTCAGAAGACAGATCCACTGTAACAGGGATCTTTGTAAATCTCTCTATCAGATATTTTCCCACAAGCCCTGCGTGGTATGCAGTGCCACAGGCAAGTATTACGATATTTGAAATACGCTTTATATCTCCCTCGGAAAGATTAATACCATCAAGTGTTATACCAGAAGCACCTTTTATGCGGGAAGATATTATTTGTCTTAAGACCTTGGGTTGCTGGTGTATCTCTTTTAACATAAAATGTGGAAATCCTGATTTTTGCGCACTAGAGATACTCCATTTGATAGTGTCTATTTTTTTCTTTTTCTCCCTTCCGTTTGAATCCAGTACCTTAATCCTATCTTTCCTCAAGGCCACTACCTCGCCATCATCTACATATATCACCCTCTTTGTATACTTCAATATAGCTGGTATGTCCGAGGCTATAAAATTCTCACCTTTTCCCACGCCGATAACAAGAGGGCTTTCTTTTCTCGCTGCAACCAGCTTATCTGGCTCATTGCTCGAGACAACTCCTATTGCAAACGATCCTTTTAAATATTTGATAGCTTTTAAAACCGCTCTTTCCAGATCGCCCCTATAATATTCCTCGATAAGATGAGCAATTACTTCTGTGTCTGTCTCCGATCTAAAAGTATGGCCTTCCCTTATGAGTCTTTTCTTTATCTCTCTAAAATTTTCTATGATCCCATTGTGTACCACTGCAATATCACCAGAACAATCTGAGTGAGGGTGGGCGTTTATGTTAGTGGGTGCGCCGTGTGTGGCCCAGCGGCTATGCCCTATACCCAGCTTGCAAACATTTAAATCTTTCCTAGCTTTTATAGAAGACACCAGGTCATTGATCTTGCCTGAGCGCTTGGCAATCTTGATCTTTCCGTCCTTTACCACGCATATGCCTGCTGAGTCATATCCACGATATTCAAGCTGTCTGAGCCCGTCTAGGAGAAGAGGCAGGGTATTTCTCTTACCTATGTAACCTACTATGCCGCACATAATCCCTCCGGTATTCCTATATCTACTATTCTGACCTCACCTGTATATTCTGGGCCATCTTTGAGGTAAAATCCCTTTTTCGCAAACTGCATTGTCACTGTCTTTTTCGCCTTTATTGCCTCGCCTAAAACCTTACCTGTATCTGCATCAAGGCCAGAGGGTACATCAACTGAAATAATCGGAATCTTTTCTTTGTTTAAACCCGATATTATGCTTTTTATTGGCCCTTTGACCTTTCCTTTTAGACCTATACCGAATATCGCATCTATAATTAAATCCGTATCTCTCTTTACTGGAGAACCTATCTCTTCTGCCTTGATTCTCATCTCTGCTAACTTGTTCAGATTTGCCTCTGGGTCTCCTTTGATACGGGCTTTATCGCCTATTATATATACCTGAACGCCTATGCCTTGCTTCGCCAGATACCTCGCAGCTACAAACCCATCGCCTCCATTATTCCCTGTGCCGCAAAATACCGAAACCCTGCTTTTTGATAATCCTCCGAGCTCCTCTACTGCCACCTCGCTCACGTGTCTGCCAGCATTCTCCATAAGCGTAAGAGAAGGAATGCCTTTATCCTCTATTGCCTTACGGTCCATCTCCTGCATCTCTCTGACACTTACCACCTTCACAGTGTCATATATTATAACACTAAGTCCATATTCCTTACAATGTTAAAGATGGAGGAGGA
>CAZZAL010000028.1:0-10488 GCA_964652265.1 uncultured Planctomycetia bacterium | reverse complement strand
GTCCTTTTTATTTAGTTTTCAATAAGAAATTACACAGAATATTTTACGTTACCCTGTCAGGGCTCGATCCTTACAGGGATCTCGCCTTCACGCGTAACACCCATTGACTCACGCGCTACCTTTTCAATATAATCTATGTCTTTCTCGAGCCTGTCTTTCTCTTTATAGAGCTTCACGTTTTCCTGTTCCAGGCGCTCGATCTCCTTTTCTAGGTAGATATTTTTAGCACGTAGTTCCATGAATTTAGCATAGCCTGGCAGAAAAATCACAACCAGGGCTACTATTATTCCTATATATAGTGGTCTGATCTTTATTTTGGCCATGGGAGACTAGCGTAACGAGCATTTTTGCCAAGATCCTCTTCTATCCTTAGAAGTTCATTATACTTACAGATCCTGTCTGTCCTGCATATAGAGCCGGTTTTTATCTGGCCAGTGCCCATTGCTACCACAAGATGCGAAATCGTGGTATCTTCGGTCTCGCCAGAACGATGCGAGACAACTGCAGTATAGCCATTTTTCCTGGCAAGCTCTATCGCCTCAATCGTCTCAGTAAGGGTCCCTATTTGATTTACCTTTATAAGAATGGAATTCGCTATATTCTTTTCAATGCCCGTCTTTAAACGTTTTACATTAGTCACAAATAAATCATCTCCTACGATCTGTACCTTTTTACCTATTTTCTCTGTCAATTTCTTCCAGCCATCCCAATCATCTTCTGCAAGCCCGTCTTCGACAGAGCATATTGGATACCTCGATACCCAATCAGCATAAAAATCCACCATTCCTTCTGCTGATTTTTCAGGAGCACTCTCAGCCTTGAGCATGTATTTTCCATTTTCATAAAAAGAACTTGCTGCAGGATCAAGCGCTATAAAGATCTCGCTTCCAGTCTTATATCCAGCCTTATCTATTGCCTGGAGAATCACCTCTATCGCCTCTTCGTTAGATTTTAAATCAGGCGCAAAACCCCCTTCGTCACCGACAGCTGTTGAAAGTTTTTTCGACTTCAGGATCTTCTTGAGATTCTGGAATATCTCTGAACCCATGCGTAATCCTTCTGAAAAACTCTTTGCGCCCTTCGGCATTATCATAAATTCCTGCAGATCCACATTGTTATCTGCATGAGCCCCTCCATTCATGATATTCATCATCGGGACAGGAAGGATATTTGCCTTTTCTCCTCCGAGATATTTATAGAGTGGGATCTTTTTAAAATTAGCCACTGCCTTCGCAGCTGCCATTGATACGCCTAATATTGCATTTGCTCCAAGGCGAGATTTGTTTTCACTGCCATCAAGCTTTATCATCTCCTTATCGAGTGATCCTTGTTCTCCTGCATCCCTACCCTTTAAAGCAGAGTTCAAATCATTATTTACGTTAGAAACTGCCTTTAAGACACCTTTTCCCATGTAGCGCTTCTTATCGCCATCTCTCAACTCCACTGCCTCATGCTCTCCAGTAGAAGCACCGCTTGGAACAGCAGCCCTTCCCATAACACCTGAGACAAGCGTTACATCCACCTCCACAGTAGGATTACCTCGCGAATCCAAGATCTCCCTGGCCTTAATACCTTTAATAGTTGTATCTTTTGACATGACCTTCTCCTTTCTAATATTAGAAGTAAACCATATTAACACACCATGCAGGCGTTGTCAATCAGCTCTATTTGACACCTATATATTATTATGCTATACTTTATCTCACAATTAATATATAAGGAGAAATGGTATGGACATTTTCACTATGCGTAGATTTAAAATGTACTTGATGCTGCATAAGATCAAAATCATCATAACCTTTGCAGTCACTACGCTTCTAATATTATCTATATGGGGCCTATCGTCCCTAGAATCCTTCTACCGCCACCTTACCATCGCACAGATGCCGATAACATTGCTTCTTTCAGGTGTGCACGCCGGCATATTCGTCTTCATGTACATGGTGTTCCTGCGAGGTGGGTTCACTAAAATCAAGCAGACAACGATAAAAGGCCAGAAGGTAAATATACACTGGAATGACGTGATCGGTATAGACGAGGCAAAAGAGGAAGCTTGGGAAGTGGTGCAGCTGATAAAAGACCGGACGCGCCTCTCAAAGATAGGCGGCAGAATCCTACGCGGCCTTTTAATGGTAGGGCCTCCTGGCTGTGGAAAGACATACTTAGCAAAGGCTATTGCAACAGAAGCTGGTATCCCTTTTATATCCATGTCAGGAAGTGAATTTACCGAGATATTTGTTGGCGTAGGCGCTTCTCGCGTAAGGAAACTTTTTAAAAGAGCAAGGGACCTCGCTTATGGCTACGGTGCATGCATCGTGTTTATAGACGAGCTTGACGCCATAGGCAGGCAGCGTTCGTTCAGCTTTATGGGAGGTGGGCAGGAGACAAATGCAACACAAAACCAGCTCCTCGTAGAAATGGACGGGCTCAAAGAAAAGGATTTTAATGTCATCGTGGTAGGCGCAACAAATGCTGCCGAAGGAATACTTGATCAGGCCCTTTTAAGACCTGGAAGATTTGACAGAAAGATCTATATAGACAAGCCCAGTCTTCAGGGAAGGGAAAAAGTATTTGAATACTATCTTAAAAAAGTAAAATATGATAAGACCATGGACATAGGTCGCCTAGCGAGAAAAGCAGTATATAAATCTCCTGCCGAGATCGATAATATAATAAAAGAAGCTGCGCTTATAGCCACAAGAAACAAAAAAGATACAGTGGAGTACAAAGACATCTCGGAAGCAATGGAACGGATAGACATGGGCTTGAAGCACAAGAAGCAGCTGACAAAAGAAGAAAGAAAGATGGTCGCGTTCCATGAAGCAGGACATCTGGTTACAATGTATATACTGCATCCTACTGATGACGTATTCAAGGCCTCTATTATATCGCGAAAAGAAACATTGGGGGCCGTATACCGCCAGCCTAAAGAAGAACTTTATACACGAAATAAAGAAGCATACCTTGCGGATATAAAAGTAAGCCTTGGTGGCTATGCTTCAGAAAAATTACACTCCGGCACTACCAGTGATGGTGTATTATCTGACTTTGACAATGCTATGAAAAAAGCACATATAATGGTATGGAGAGTGGGCATGGGCGATACTGGCTTTGTAGGCGACTATAGCATAATACCTCCTGCCCAGCTCTCTGAATCCCTAAAAGAAAAACTTAATGCCGAGACAAATAAGATCATAAAGACCTGCCTCAAGGAAGTCGAAGATCTCCTTAAAAAAGAATGGGAGATAGTCGAAAGATTCGTTAATGAGCTTCTTAAAAAAGAAGAATTGGAATATGATGAGATAGAGGCGATTTTCAAGGAATACGGAAAAACTCATTATTCCAAGCCTGCATGAAAACCCGCCTATTAAAACTTTTATTAGCAGTTCTCTTATTGATCCCAGCATCCAGCTGCACACCAGCAACCTACTCAAAAGAAAAAGTAGAAAAGTCTGTGATAGGTCTCTGTAAAGATGAATATGACCTTGACGTAGAAGTAGAGATAATCGGTTCCACGCTGGGCGTCTATATACCAGTAGAAGGACTTGTTGACCCTGACTTAAAACTAAACGAGGAAGCTGGAGAACAAATAGAAGATGTCGCTCTATCTATTCACAGGGTCACGATGAGCACAGACAAACCTCTAAAGTTCTACACCCTCGTAGCTAGGGATACAAAAACCCCTGGCGCAGAATTTATCTTGACAGGGTTTGTATATGACGTGGTCCGCGTGCGGCTCCTAGATATCTCAAGGGGAGAATATCATAAGAGGATACTCAGAGATTTTAAATTTAACCCCAGTGTTGCAGGAGAAGCAAAGATAAAAGAGCTTTTTACCGCCTTAAACGAAAACCCCTCACTGATTCAAAACATACAGCCTATCTTTTACCCGATATACTCTATAGGAAAACCCGGAAGTCAAAAAATAGAGATTGTAAAAATAGATTCCAAGGAAATCTCGCAACAGGAAGCCCTCTTCTATGTAAAGACAAAGGAGTATTATGAACCCCTACCCCAGTTCCAGGCATACAGGGCCCTATTCCCTCCTGGATTTGACAATGGATACCTTATGCTTGTAAATATATCCATGTTTCCGAACCCTATACAGGAAGTCGTTTCAAAGTTTTTCTACTCAGGTAAGGAAATAAGACAAAGGAACCTTCCAGAGACATTCTCTCAATATAATGATATCGGGTATATAGGTACTAACGGTCTTCCAAAAAAAGATCTGGTAATCGACTGGTTCCTTGCTCAGCAGGTCTCAAGAAGAATCAAGATAATGTTTGAAGAAGACAAGCGATTGAAAGAACAATTCACTGTCCAGTCTTCCGAAGGACTTATACAAAACGGGTTATTCCAGCTTAAATTCTCTATCTCTTCTAGCGAACCTGATGAAAGCGATAGAGAGATAATATTCTCGAATATCCTAAAGCATACCGGAGGAGTCTTTCACAGATATTCGTTTGAGGATTTTGAAGGGATTGAGCTTATAAATACTGCATCCGGGGAAGAAAAGATCTATTTGTCAAAAGACGATCTGGAGAGATTCAGGCGCGGCCGCCTGAAATTTAAAGATATCAAATAATCCTTACTTTTCCGCCTTCTATCTTAAGTCTTCCTTCTACAAAAAGCTGTATTGCCCTGGGATAGAGCTTATGTTCTTCTTTATGGATGGCCTCTGCCAATGTTGCCTCTGTATCATCCTCCATTACCTTGACAGCTGTCTGCAATATTACAGGACCTGCGTCCATATCTTCTGTCACGAAATGCACTGTAGGACCCGTTATCTTGATGCCATACTCAAACGCGTCTTTTATTCCATGTGCGCCTTTGAATGAAGGCAGGAGTGCAGGATGTATATTAAGGATCCTGTTCTTGTACTCCCTTATAAAATCCGCTGAAAGGAGCCTCATGTATCCAGCAAGCACTATAAGATCTATTTTTTCCTTTTTCAGTGTTTCAAGGATCCCTGCTTCAAATTCTTTCTTTGACTTAAAATCTTTTCCTTCTACCACAAGAGTCTTTATACTTGCCTTCTCTGCCCGTTTTAGCGCAAAACACGTAGGCACATCCGATACAACCAGAGCGATCTCTGCTTTTATATCTCCCCTCTTCGCGGCATCTATTATCGCCTGAAGATTAGTCCCGCTACCAGAACAAAACACTGCAATCCTCATATCCCCTCCTCTAACCTGAAACCTTAAAGCATCAAGTTAGGTAAGCATCTCTTCTATTTTATCACTGATAGTATCCCTGGAAACTACTCCTACCAGCCTTGTAAATTCCTGGCCATCCTTAAAAAATAAGATCGTAGGTATGTTCATCACACCAAACTTAGTGGCGATCTCCATCGCATCATCTATATTGAGTTTTGCGACCTTACATCTATCCTTATAGGTCTCGCTTAATTCTTTGACAATAGGTACTATCATCTTGCAGGGCATACACCACGTGGCCCAAAAATCCACGATCACAGGTTTATCTGATTTTAACACCTCGCTCTCAAAATTTTCCTTTGTCAACTCCAACATCCCCTTCTCCCTTCTAGTTTTCCCTGATACACTTTGTCGGGCATTTTTCAACAGAACTCTTCAAAGACGCAACATCTCCTACCTTGGAATAATCAAGCCTTGAAAGATTGTCAGTAACAATAAACGCGCCTTTAGAAAGCTTCTCGCAGATTTTACATCCAATACACCCAGCCTTGCAAGCATTTTTTACAAAACCTATCTTGTCTCGTGAAAGACATTTAACAAAATATTTTTGCAAAGCATCTTCTAGAGATATAATGTTCTTAGGGCATGCCTCTACGCACTTGCCACATGCAGTGCACTTCTGGTGGTCGACTAGAGGGATACCTTCGGCTCCCACATGGATCGCATCAAATGGGCACACGAAAACACAATCCCCGAAACCAAGGCATCCAAAACTACATAACTTCTGACCTTTTAGAAGTAAATTCGCTGCAGCACACGTCCTGACACCCTGATAGATAAATTTATCCTTTGCCTCGCTTCCGCCGCCGCATCTTACCCGCGCTATTTTTTTCGTCACGCTACATTTTTCAACTCCCAGGATCTCAGCTATTTTAGTGTACGTCTCTTCTCCTCCAGGTGGACAGCTAGTAAGACTCGCGTCACCTTTTGCAATCGCCTCTGCCAATCCAGCACAACCTGCCTTGCCGCATGCCCCGCAGTTAGCCCCGGGTAACGTGATTAGAATCTTTTCTATCCTTGGATCCATCTCGACCTTAAAAATCTTGGAGGCAAAAGCCAGGCCCAGACCAAACAAGATCCCCATAATTGACATCACTAATACTGGTATTATCATAATTAAAATCTAAATCCGGCAAAGCCCATGAATGCCATGGACATCAATGATGCAATAATAAATGCCATTGCCATGCCCCTCATAGGGCGTGGCACATCGCATAGCTCTAATCTTTCGCGTATCCCTGACATAAAAAGTAAGACTATTGTAAAGCCTACTCCTGCGCAAAAGCCCTGCGTCACACAAAATAAAAGCGCCTTCCCTGCATTATCCGCGGATTTAAGAAACATCTCACTATTTAAGACAGCTACGCCAAACACCGCGCAATTCGTGGTAATAAGCGCCAGGTATATGCCAAAGACCCTATAAAGCGCAGGGCTGAATTTTTGTATAACCATCTCTATAAGCTGCACAAAACTCGCGATTACGAGTATAAATGATAAGGTCCGCAGATACTCTATATGAAAAGGCTTGAGTAGAAAGATATACACTGCCCACGTGATTATAGAAGAGGCTGTCATGACAAACGTAACCGCAAGCCCCATATAGAAAGCAGGCTCAGTCTTTTTTGAGACTCCTATGAAAGGACAAAGCCCTAAAAATTTTGAAAGGATAAAATTATTTATAAATATAACGCTTATGGCTATCATCAAGAGCTGATTAAATTCCATACCTATTTCTCCGTAAAATAATTCACAACGCCTATAAGGATACCTATGACTAAGAGTGCCCCTGGGGCAAGTATAAATAAAAGCGCTGGTTGAAAACCTTTTATAACTAAAAGTCCTAAAAATGTGCCGTTTCCGAGAAGCTCTCTTATCAGAGATATAATGACAAGCGCAAGTGTAAATCCCACTCCCATGCCAAGGCCGTCAAGGATAGAGTTTACGATGCTGTGCCTAGAAGCAAACGCCTCTGCCCTGCCTAAGACAATGCAGTTCACCACAATAAGCGGCACGAATATACCAAGGGATTTTGAGAGCGCAGGGAAATACGCTTTCATGGTAAGTTCGACTATTGTCACAAAAGTAGCGATGATGACAATAAAACAGGGTATCCTTATCTTTGAGGGTATAAAATTCCTGATAGAGGAAACAATAATATTAGACCCTAAAAGCACAAACGTAGCTGCCACGCCCATGCCAAATCCATTCAAAACGCTAGTGGAAACAGCCAGAGTAGGACACAACCCCAGAGCAAGCCTGAACGTAGGATTTTCTATAAAGATACCTTTTGAGAATTCGCGTAAGAGTTTTTTCATTTTTTGATAAATCCGTATTTTTTTGTCTTTGTATATCTGTCTATAAGCGGTACCATTGCGTTCATAAAAAGTATCGCGTAGGAAACCCCTTCAGGATAGCCGCCTCTAAGCCTTATAACAACAGTCATGATGCCACAGCCTATACCGAATATGATCTTGCCGGTCTTTGTAAGTGGTCGCGTCACATAATCTGTTGCCATGAAAAACGCGCCCAGTACCAACCCTCCTGTAAGCAAGTGAAATATAAAATCCCCTTTAAAAAATCCATCCCCTCCAAAGGCCCACGCCAGAAGCATAACGGTGCCTATAAAGCTCACTGGTACATGCCAGGAGATTATCTTTGTAAAAAGTAAGAACAGCGCTCCTATCAAAAGAGCTAGCACGCAAACCTCACCTATGCAGCCACTATAATTCCCAAGAAAAAGGGCCATATAGCTAAAGCTACTGGATACTTCCTTTGCTAATGGCGTAGCAGTTGAAATAGCATCAAGTGCCCACCTAGGGTTCTTCCATGTTGTCATATAAACAGGCCATGATATCTGCAGGAAAGCCCTTCCTACTAGCGCGGGATTAAATATATTATGGCCCAGCCCGCCAAAGATCTGCTTTGCTATGATAATACTTACTGCAGCGCCAGCTACAGGAAGCCACAAAGGTACCTCTGGAGGAAGGTTATATGCCAATAAAAGCCCTGTTAGTAATGCGCTTCCATCCAGGGCTATTCTGGGATCCCTTTTTCTAAATTTTAAAAATAATGCCTCGAATGCTACGCAAGAAGCCATAGTAATCAATATAACCCTTAAACTGCCGAGTCCATATATGTATATACCTGACAGGCCTGCCGGCAAAAGCGCAAGGATCACAAGATACATGATTCCCTTTGTAGTAAGCCTTGATTTTATATGCGGTGCATCTGAAACAGTAAAACCTTTATCTGGCATTTAATATCTCCGCGCCTTTTTCTTTTATTGAATCTACTACAGCCTTGCTGGATATAGTAGCCCCTGTGATCGCATCTATATTAGAGATATCTATCTTTTTTATGTTTCTATCCCTAAATTGTTCTGTGAAATAAGGCGTTAATTCCTTTCGCGCCTTCTCTCCCTTTGAAAAGATCTCCTTTATCGCCTCTAACACTGTCTTATTAGAAGCTATCCCTACTATCCTTGCGCCAAGCCCAGGCGTTTCATTCTGATTAAGCACCATCACCCCGGTGATCGTGCCATCGGTCTTCATCCCTACCATTGTTTCAATAATACTTGAATAGCCGTATTTTTTCGCAATAAAGACATATCCCCTGACTCTGGTATCTGACCCTTTAAAAACCTTCCAATAGCTTATCTCGCTATCATCTTCTACTGGCTCAAGCCTATCATCTACTGATTCAGGCATGACTTTAGTTAATGCTTCTTCTCTTATGAGTTTCTCCTGGAGTTCTATCTTTGGCTTTGTAATATAATACACCCCCGCCAGAATAGACGCTGCTACCAGATTTACAATGAATAGGACTAACGCGAACCTCAATATGTTCTTCATATCTTTTTATTTACTTTTAGCTTTGCCAATTTAATAAGCTGTACAAGCGGTATAGCTGACGGGCATACATAGCTGCACGCGCCGCACTCAATACAATCAAGAGGATCGCATGAGGAGGCTATGTCAAATCTGTTATTCTTTGATGCTATCCCTAACATACATGGCATAAGCCCTGCTGGACATGCCTCGATACAGCGTGAACACCGTATGCAATCAGCTTCCTTGCCAAACCTGAATTTCTTATCCAGCACTAGGATCCCTGAAGTGCCTTTTATAACAGGTGCCTCCAGGCTGTATTGCGCAACACCTGTCATGGGCCCGCCCATTATAATCTTATGCGCTCCAGCATTCTTATTAAAACCGCAGAATTCCAATAGATCCTTTATAGGGGTGCCTATCCTGACCATGATATTCTTTGGCTCCTTTAAAAAACTTCCGGAAACCGTAACTGTCCTCTCATAGAATGGCTTTCCAAAATAAACTGCCTCATAAATACTGTAAACAGTCTGCACATTATTAACCACGCACCCTACTTCAAGTGGAAGCCCTTCTGAAGGGACCTCGCGATTCAAGAGTGTTTTTATAAGCTGCTTTTCTCCACCCTGAGGGTAACGAGTCTTAAGCCTCACTACCCTGATATTCAAATCTTTATGTTCTACCTTGAACAAGGCGCTGCCTAGGTCCTCTATAGCATCTAACTTGTTCTCCTCCACTGCTATTATTGCATCCTTTACGCCCAGCACCTTTGCCATCAAAGAAACTCCTATGATGATCTCTTTGGCCTTCTCAAGCATCAATGCATGGTCGCAGGAAAGAAACGGTTCGCACTCAGCGCCATTTATAATAAGGGTATTTATTTTCTTATCGGGCGGCGGGGTTAATTTCACATGAGTAGGGAATGCCGCTCCTCCCAAGCCAACAATACCAGCATCCCTTACGATATCCACTATCTCCTGTCTGGATAAGCTAGTCGGTTCTTTACGCGGGCCTGTAAACGCCTTTGTGTCCTGCCCATCTGACTCTAAGTTAATAGCCTTAAAACTTCCTATAACAGGGTGTATAGAATCTTCAATCGCAACGACTTTTCCAGAGACACTTGAATGGAGATTAGAAGAGATGAATCCTTTTAAACGCGCAATAAGCGTGCCTGTCTGGAGGATATCGCCTACTTTGCATGTAGGCACTGAAGGCGCACCTGTATGCTGAGACAAAAGTAGTGTCAC
Source organism: uncultured Planctomycetia bacterium (assembly GCA_964652265.1). Classification (GTDB taxonomy): domain Bacteria; phylum Omnitrophota; class Gorgyraeia; order Gorgyraeales; family Gorgyraeaceae; genus JAHIUV01. Next base: position 198 of record CAZZAL010000028.1, on the reverse strand, counting down.
CTTCTTGGGTAGAGGCAATCTCTCTATCTTTTTGCGCCTGGTCTGGTCTTTAAATTCTGGAGGATGGATAAAATTCATTCTGGACATGATTTTATACTATTATACAAAAATTTGGGCTCCTTGACAACTTTTTTACACTAAAGTATTATAATAAATGAAAAGATAGGTAACACTTCTAATGGTGAAGAAAAGTATCTT
>CAZZAL010000027.1:0-10492 GCA_964652265.1 uncultured Planctomycetia bacterium | reverse complement strand
AAAAGATACTTTTCTTCACCATTAGAAGTGTTACCTATCTTTTCATTTATTATAAGATTTTTTCATTTTTTTCTTGACAAGAGCATGATATATGGTATACTTTTAATTACTACAAATATGATTAGATTAGTAGAGATTAGATTTGGGAATGACTAGAAGACGATATTATTTTTTAATCTAAACCCTACTAAGTTGATTATATAAGTAATATATAAGGAGAAGATATGGATCACCCAAAACGTTCACTGGCAAAAGCAATAACCTGGCGCATAATAGCCTTTTTAGTAACTATAATCGCTATTTACATCTACACTAAAGATATAAAGGAATCTCTTATTGTAGGAATAGGCGCAAATGTCGTAAAGATTTTTCTGTATTATGCACATGAACGAATCTGGAACAGGGTGAGATTCGGGAGAATAAAAACCCCAGATTACCAGATCTAACCACAAGGAGGAGTTATGAGTTTGTTGCAGGCTCAGGAAGATTTGAAGGTGTTAGTGGAGACATTGAATTTTAAGCAAAAAGTGGACCGTTCTCTCAAGCTTATAGAGGAGGCCTATAAAAAGTATGGGGATGGTCTAGTAGTGGCAAATAGTCTTGGTAAAGATTCAGTAGTAGTATGGGATCTGGCAAAACGCGTGAACAAAAAGATACGAGGATTTGTTGTAACAACCAGGTTTAAGCCAAAAGAGACAGTCGAGTTTATGAACGATTTTGTGAAGAAATATCCCGAGACAAAGGTGTATAAAAATGATTCTGTGATTCCGGATGAATTGTACAAGACTGAACCTGATAAGTGTTGCGATATATTAAAGGTAGAACCTGTTAAGCGCGCAATAGAAGAACTAGGGGTTACTTGTTGGGTGACGGGGCTTCGCTGTACAGAAGGCCGTACACGTACTGATTTTAAGGAGATCGAGGAACGCGACAAGGGGCTTATAAAGTTAAACCCGATTCTTATCTGGAAGGAGCGCGAAGTCTGGCAATACTTGGCCCTTTATGGCGTAAAAGTGAATCCTTTATATGCTGAGGGTTATCGCTCTCTTGGGTGTGCCCCTTGCACAAAGATTACTAATGATGACAATGAAAGAGCTGGCCGTTGGATCGGTACCAGTAAATGTGGCGGAGAATGCGGTATACACACAAGGCCTTTAAAAGGAAACACATGAACTATTTACCAATAGCAGTAAGACTCAAAAACAGGCGCGTGATCATAGTGGGGGGCGGCAAAGTCGCAGAACGCAAAATATCTAATTGTCTGGATGCTGGCGCAGATGTTTGTGTTATTGCTCCTCGAGCGACGTCTTATATTAAACGTTTAGCAAAAAAAAGAGAGATCAAATGGTTTTGCCGCTTTATTGCGCGTTCAGATGTGCGAAACGCAAGACTTATCATTGCCGCAACAGATAATAAAGAGGTAAATGGTTATGTAAAGAAGTGGGGCACGGAGTTTCAAATACCAGTCAATGTAGTTGATAAGCCTGCTATAAGCGATTTTATCTCTCCCGCACTGCTACGATTTAAAAAGGCTCTCGTAGCAGTCTATACAGACGGTAGAGATCCGGTATTATCAAGGGACTTAAAGAATTATCTGAAGGAGAACTGGGATGGATTTGTATCTTATAGGAATAGATTATAGAAGTGCCCCTATTTCACTGCGCGAACCTCTATATAAGAGAGGAAACGAAATTGCGTCTTTCTGGAAGGCTATAGCAAAAGAGGCAGCTACGCTTTTTACCTGTAACAGGATAGAACTATACGGTGTTTCTGAAGATATCTTTCAGGCAACAGGCATTATAAAGTTGTTTCAGAAGAGGTTTCCTCAAGTTTTTGAGATTTCTTATGTAAAAAATGGGACAGATGAAGTGATCGAGCATGCTTTACGTCTTTCGTGCGGCTTGGAATCGCAGGTTATAGGCGAAGAGGAGATAGCAAAACAATTAAGCTTATGGATAAAGCAAGATTCATTTCCATATGTATTAAAGAAGATATGGGAAGAAGTATTGACCAGGGCACAGGAGGTAAGGGTTAAATCAGGATTTAAGGGAGTCAAAAATAATATTGCTACACTTATTTTTAAGGATTTAGGTAAACAAAAAGAGATAGTCGTAGTCGGGACAGGTAAGATTGCCCAAGTCTTTTCAGAAAATAAGCCTGATGGAGTTAACCTGCATTTTGTAGCACGCAAGAAACATAAAAGAGCGCGACAGCTCGCAAGGCAGGCAGGAGGAAGGGCGATTTTATTTGATGATTTAAAAGATGTATTTTTATCAGCTGACGCAGTAATAAGTGCTACAAAATGCCCGCATTATGTATTAAAGAAAAAGCATTTTTCAGGTATTGCACCCAAACCCAAAAGCCCTCTTTATCTATATGACCTTGCTGTACCAAGAGATATAGAACCTGATATAGCGGATATCCCAGGTATTTTTTTACAGAATCTAGATGATTTAGGTAGAATCTTCAAACAGCATAACAATGGCTTATCAGAGAATATCAAGAAGGCAGAGTTATTAATATTACATCACATATTTGAGATATCTGGACAAATCAAGGAGAATATCAATGCTTACTCGTATTAAAGTGGGGACGCGCCCGAGCAATTTAGCATTAAAGCAGACCCAGGAGATAAGGCGTCTTCTGCCAGAGGTAAAATTTAATATTAAGCCTATAGGGACAAAAGGCGATAAGGATAAAGTTACTTCACTTAGCTTACGCGAGAATACAGATTTTTTTACTTATGAGATCGAAAGGGCTCTATTGAATGGAGAAATAGATGTGGCTGTGCATAGCGCAAAGGACCTAGAGGAAAATCCACCAAGAGATTTAACTATTGCTGCGATGACAAGATCAGTTTCCAGGTTTGATTCTCTTGTAACAAAAAGGGATTTTACGCTTGATACTCTTCCCTCAGGTTCAATAATAGGGACGAGCAGCAGAAATCGTAAGATCGGAGTATTGAAATACCGTAGTGATTTAGCCACGTTAGACATACGCGGAAATATTGATGAGAGGCTTTTTCAATTAGACAAAGGTTATTTTGACGCGATCATTGTCGCGCATGCAGCTTTGATTAGATTGGGATACAAGGATAGGATCAGTCAGATTATATCTTTAGACATTATCCAACCGCATCCTTTACAGGGTAGGCTTTCAGTGCAAGTCAGAAAAGACAGGAAAGACCTTATTGAAATTTTTAGGAGTATAGATGAAAAAGAGTCCAGGTAAAGTCTATATTGTAGGAGCAGGACCGGGCGATCCAGAGCTTATCAGCGTAAAGGGTTTTAAGACGCTAAAAAAAGCAGACTGTATTCTCTATGATTTTCTATCCAGCCCTGATTTATTAAAATACACAAAGGATTCTGCTGAGAAAGTCTGTGTAGGAAAAAAAGACGGCCTGCATTTAAAAGAGCAGGATGAAATAAACAAGATGCTTTATAGAAAAGTACTGGTATATAAAAATGTGGTTCGTCTAAAAGGCGGAGATCCTTTTATATTTAGCCGTGGATATGAAGAAGCAGAATATCTCAAGAAAAAAGGTGTAAAGTTTGAAGTCATCCCAGGTATAACTTCAGCTATTGCAGGTCCTGAAAGCTTTAATATCCCTTTGACTATAAAAAACAGGATCTCATCTGTTGCAATTCTTACTGGAAGAAAAAAAGATATCAATGCAGGGATCGATGCGCCGGATTGTAAGACACTCGTGTATCTGATGGGGGTTAGAAATATAAAAAATATTGTAAAAGCGCTTCTTAAAAGTAGAAGGAAATCTACTACGCCCTGCGCTTTTATAGAAAAGGCAACCCAGAAAGACTCGCGGATCGTGCGTGGCACAATAGCGACAATAGAAAAACAGGCAAAAAGATTCAATGTTAAACCTCCAGCAGTATTTATAGTAGGAGAGGTGGTAAAGAATGGGCATAGATCTTAATAGTTTAATATACCCCTTATTTGTAAAAGAAGGAAAGTACCTGCGCGAGGAAATATCTTCTATGCCGGGCGTCTTTAGGGTTTCTCCAGACATGTTGCTGGATGAAGCCCTTTATCTACAGGGGTTAGGCATTAAGCATATCTTACTTTTTGGTGTGCCTGAGGAAAAGGACTGGGATGGAAAACTTGCTTATAGGGACAAAAATATCATATCCAGAGCAGTAGTGTTATTGAAAAAATCTTTTCCTGAGATTATTGTCATTACTGATGTATGTTTATGTGCATATACTTCGCATGGACACTGCGGTATTGTAAAGGACAAAAAGCTTGGCATAGACAACAAGGCTACCTTAGATTCGCTTTCCCGTATGGCGCTTTCTCATGCTAGAGCAGGAGCTGATTATGTAGCTCCTTCTGCAATGGCTGAGGGTCAGGTAAAAGCAATAAGAAAGACCTTGAATGAAAATGGTTATGAAAAAACAAAGATATTGGGCTATTCTGCAAAGTTCGCTTCAAATTTTTACGGACCTTTTAGAGACATAGCTGGTTCGTCCCCTCAGTTTGGCGATAGAAGAGCGTATCAGTTGGATTATACTGATAGAGAAAATGCGCTAAAAGAGATCGAGGATGATATAAAAGAAGGCGCGGATATTGTTATGGTAAAGCCAGGTCTTGGCTATCTGGATGTCGTGAAGGATGTAAAGCATAGATTTAAACGCCCACTGGCTGTCTATAATGTTAGTGGAGAATATTCCATGGTAAAAAAAGGCGCTCAGGAAGGGTTTTGGAAAGAGAGAGACATGGTGTTTGAGATCATAAGTTCCATTAAGCGCGCAGGAGCAGATTTTATTATCACGTATCACGCGAAAGATATAGCAAGGTGGTTAGATAACTGATGAAAAATACCTTACTTTTTAAAAAAGCAGAAGAGCATTTAGTGGGCGGTGTGAATAGTCCTGTGCGCTCGTTTAAATACATTGGCATCGAGCCGTTATTGATTAAAAAAGGCAGAGGTCCGCATGTCCATGATTATGATGGGAATTCCTATATTGACTATGTTCTTTCATACGGGGCTTCTATTCTGGGCCACGCGCATCCATGCGTGGTCAAGGCATTAAACTCTACTTTAAAAAATGGGTTCAGTTTTGGCACTACTAACTTAAAGGAAGTAGAGCTTGCTTGTCTTATTAAAAAAGCGGTTCCTTTTCTTGAAAAGCTACGTTTTGTAAATTCAGGCACTGAGGCGACCTTGAGCGCGACCCGTCTTGCGCGTTCCTATACAGGAAGAGACAAGGTTTTAAAGCTCAAGAATTCATATCATGGTCATGCTGATTATCTGTTAGAAGAAGTTGATAAAGGCTCTATGGAAGAGGCCTTTAAGAAATCCGGGGATAAAATAGCTGCAGTGATTATTGAACCAGTTGGCGGAAATTTCGGAGTAGTGTTGCCTGATAGAGATTTTTTAAGGCGCTTGAGAGGACTTACTAAAGAACACGGTTCGCTTTTGATATTTGACGAGGTCATTACTGGATTTAGATTCAGGTTTGGTCCTGTCTCAGATATGGTCGGAGTTACGCCAGACCTGATATGTCTTGGAAAGATCATAGGCGGGGGGCTTTCAATAGGCGCGTATGGCGGAAGAAAAGAGATCATGGATAACCTCGCGCCATTGGGTAATGTCTATCAGGGTTCTACATTTGCAGGCAATCCTATAGTTATGCAGGCTGGCATTGTTACACTTGAAGAGCTTCGTTTTAAGAGATACGAATTTTTAGAAGGGCTTACAGCGAAATTAGCAAACGTTATTAAAGAAGAAGCGAAAAGGAAAAATATTGACCTAGAGGTCGTGCACTATAAGACTATCTTTAGTGTAAGGTTTAAAGAAAGAGCGAAGTTTCAAATATTTTACAAGAAGCTTCTTAAAAGAGGCATTTATTTTGCACCGTCAGAAAATGAAGTAAATTTTGTCTCATTCAGTCATACGCGAAAAGACATTGATGAAACTATTAAGGCAGTTAGAGAGGCACTGGGGGAACTATGAGCATAGACTATGATACATTGAAAAAACGTGGGTTCTTACGTGCCAAGGAAGATGGATATTTTACCTTGCGGACCAGGATGTCTTCTGGAAATTATAATGGAGACCACCTACAAAAAATTTCCGAAATATCGAAAAAGTATGGCAGGGGGTTTACCCACATTACTGTACGCCAAGGAATAGAGATCCCTTTTATAAGATATAAAGATATCCCTTCCGTTGAAAAGGAATTGCAGTCATCTGGCATAAAATCTGGAACGTCTGGCCCACGCTTAAGGGCAACTACTGCATGTCCTGGGAATAACTGGTGTAAGAGAGGCCTTGTTAATACATTCGCGCTTTTTGATAAAATTGAAAAAGCTGGAATATCGTGCGGCCTAGAACTTCCACATAAATTCAAGATCGTTATATCCGGCTGTCCAAATACCTGTACACGCGCTCAGGTTTCTGAAATCGGACTACACGGAGCAGTTGATCTTAGTCATCCGGAGAAAAGGATCGGCTATGCAATATATCTGGGAGGATGCGGCGGCAAGACTCCTCGCATCGGATTTAAGATTGATAGGGTTTTTACAGAGGACGAAGTCATATCTATAATAAAAAAAGTTGTTTCCTTTTATAAACAAAACGCCAAACCCCGCCAACGTCTTGCCCTGTTAATCGAAGAGACAGGTAGAGAAAATTTCTTAAAAACAATAGACGAGCTTTCCTAAAATACCCTTGCTATATTTATAGTTTTATTATAAGATTTCAGTAAGATTATGGATAAGCGCTTAAAGGCGATTTTATCAGACTACAAAGGCAAAAAAGATGAGCTGATACTTATTCTGCAGAAGGTTCAAGATGAGTTTGGATACCTCCCTGAAAATGCACTCCTTGAAATAGCTAAATTTGTCGGTGTGCCAGAAAGTCGAATATATGCAGTAGCGACTTTCTACACCCAATTCCGGTTTACTCCAATAGGCAGAAAACATATGAAGATTTGCCGTGGAACTGCGTGTCATGTTAGAGGAGCTCCCAGGATATTAGAAGAAGTTAAGAAGCAATTAGACATCAGCGAGGGGGAGACCACGGCCGACCTTGAATACTCACTTGAGACAGTTGCTTGTATTGGCGCCTGTGGGCTTGCCCCTAATATGGTGGTAAACAAAAAAACTCATGGCCGCCTGACTGTAAAGAAAATTTCCGAGATACTTTGTCGTATCCGTTCAAAAAAAAAGAGGAATAAAGGTGGCAAGAAATAAGAGAACAGTAATTGTCTGTCATGGTACAGGATGTATATCGTCAGGTTCTCCTGCGATAACGAAAAGAATAGCCAAAGAAATAAAGAAAGCAGGTCTTAAGGACGTTGAGCTGAAGATTACTGGGTGCCACGGTTTCTGTCAGCGTGGTCCAGTAGTTATCATTGAACCTGACCACATTTTCTACCCCGAGGTGACAGGTGAGGCTATACCGGAAATCGTCAATTCCCATTTACAATGCAATACTGCTGTAGAACGTCTCTTCTATAAAGATCCTATAACTAGTAAACCTATCGCCTATTACACCGATATACCTTTTTATAGTAAGCAAAAACGTCTTATAACCCTGCGGAATTGTGGTCATATCAACCCCGAGGATATTGAGGACTATATAGCTATTGGGGGCTACGAGGCATTGAAAAAGACTCTCCTTGATATGGTACCGGAACGCGTGATTGAAGAAATCAAGGGATCGGGTCTTCGTGGAAAGGGCGGCGCTGGCTTTCCTACTGGCAAAAAATGGCAATTTTGTCACGACGCGCCAGGATCCAAGAAGTACATGATATGCAATGCTGATGAAGGAGATCCTGGGGCATTTATGGATCGTAGCGTACTTGAAGCAGATCCTCATAGTGTTATCGAAGGTTTAGTCATTGCTGGATATGCAATAGGTTCAGACGAAGGTTATATATATGTCCGGACTGAATATCCTATGGCAGTCAAGCGTATCCAGATAGCCCTGCACCAAGCCCATAAACACGGATTCCTGGGCAATGGCATCCTCGGTACTAATTTTAACTTTAAGGTTAATGTGATGGAAGGCGCAGGAGCGTTTGTATGCGGAGAGGAAACAGCACTTTTAGCTTCTATCGAAGGAAAAAGTGGCAAGCCTCATCCGCGACCCCCGTTCCCAGCCCAATACGGACTATGGGGTAAGCCTACTACCATAAATAATGTGAAGACCCTGGCCAGCATCCCCATTATCATCTCAAAGGGGGCAGAGTGGCATTCGCACATAGGAACAAAAGATTGTAAGGGAACTGCAGTATTTGCCATTACTGGAAACATTGCCAACTGCGGCCTGGTAGAAGTGGCTATGGGGACAACTTTGCGTGATATCATATACGAGATCGGAGGAGGGATTCATGGCAAAAAGGTCCTCAAAGCTGTTCAGACTGGGGGGCCCTCAGGAGGATGTTTACCGGCAAGTTTTTTGGATTATTCTATTGACTATGAGTCGCTAATTGCCGCAGGCTCAATAATGGGTTCAGGCGGCATGGTAGTGATGGATGAAGATACCTGCATGGTAGATATTGCGCGTTATTTCCTTGACTTTACCCAAAGGGAGTCTTGCGGAAAGTGTGTTCCCTGCAGGCTAGGAACAAAACAGATGCTGGACATCCTTATAGATATAACGAAAGGGAAAGGTAGTCCCGATGATATTGGTTTACTTATAGAATTATCCGAAGCTATAAAAACAGGTTCGATCTGCGGCCTTGGTAAGACCGCTCCTAATCCCATACTTACCACTCTTCGTTACTTTCGCGATGAGTACGAAGCGCATATAAAATATAAAAGATGCCATGCTGCTGTATGTAAAGAGATTATTTCATCACCCTGCCAGCATGTATGCCCCATAGATACAGAAGCCCCGGCTTACATTTCTTATATTGCGCATGGACGTTTCAAAGATGCATTCAAGATGATTCGCAAAGATAATCCTCTCCTGTCTGTCTGCGCCAGGGTATGTCATCATCCGTGCGAATCCAAATGCCAGGCTGGTAAATGGGGAGATCCTATTGCTATCAGGGCACTCAAGCGTTTTGCAGCTGACTATGCGCTAAAGACAGGGATATACAAGGCAACAAAGAAGAACAAAAAAGGCAAAGGAAAAATAGCAGTAGTAGGCTCTGGTCCAGCAGGGTTAATGGCAGGTCATTCTCTCGCCAACAAGGGTTATTCTGTTACGATCTTTGAGGCACTGGATGTTATAGGCGGAGCATTGGCTGTTTATATACCAGAGTATAGATTGCCTAAAAAGATTCTCAACGCTGATATAGAAAACATAAAAAATTCAGGTGTGGAGATTAAGACAAATACAAAGGTAGGAAAGGATATAACTTTGAGGGAGCTTTTGAAAAACTACAAGGCAGTATTTATTGCTACAGGAGCTCATAAATCACGAAGGCTAAATATTACAAATGAAGATGCTGATGGCGTTATAGATGCCATGGAATTCTTAAAAGAAGTAAACTGTAAAAAAGAAGTCAAGATAGACAATATCGTAGGAGTTATTGGTGGAGGCAATGCTGCTGTAGATGCAGCAAGGGTTGCTGCCAGGCTCAAGGGTTGCAAAAAGGTCTTTATAATCTATAGAAGGACAAGAAAAGAAATGCCAGCTTTCGAGGAAGAGGTAGAAGCTGCTATTGGAGAGGGAATTGAGATTCAGTATCTAACAGCCCCTGTCAGGATAATAACAAAAGGCAAAAAGCTTACAGGGATTGAGTGTGCAAGAATGAAGCTGGGAGATATTGATGAAAGCGGCAGGAGAAGACCTGTGACTATTCCTGACTCAGAGTTTGTCATTGGTTTAGATAATTTAATAGTAGCAGTTGGGGAAGAGCCCGATACTTTGTTTATTGGAGACACCCAAGGAGTAGAAGTATCTAAAAGAGGCAGAATAGTAGTGTCTGAAGAGACATTTGCTACAGGGCTTAAGGGCGTGTTTGCTGGAGGAGATGTAGTAACCGGTCCCAGTACTGTAATAGATGCTATGTCATCAGGAAAGATCGCTGCAGAAATGATTGATAAATACATTAGAGGGAAAGAAATAGTCAGAGAATATAGCTTGACCAGGCCGTCTGTTTATGTGTCGCCGGTTAAATTAAGAGACGATGAGATTGAAGAATCAAAAAGGCCAAAGGCTCAGTGTCTATCGATAAAAAGGCGCGTGAATAATTTTAATGAAGTGGAACTTAACATGACGCGGGATTTAGCAATAAAAGAAGCCAGGCGTTGTCTCAGATGCGATTTAGAGACAGAAGACGCTAAGATAGCATTAGAGAATAAGCCCAAGAAAAAAAAGGCAAAAAAGCATGGATAAATTTACCATAACAATTGACGGACAAAAACTTGTTGTTGATAAAGGCATGACCATATTAGAGGCTAGCCTTAGCAATAATATTTATATTCCTAATCTTTGTTATGACCCTGATTTAAAACCAGTCAGTGTGTGTCGATTGTGCATGGTTGATGTTGAAGGAAAGGGATTGACTGTTTC
>CAZZAL010000026.1:0-11191 GCA_964652265.1 uncultured Planctomycetia bacterium | reverse complement strand
GTCCTTTTTATTTAGTTTTCAATAAGAAATTACACAGAATATTTTACGTTACCAAGCTCATACTTTTAACAATAAAAAACTGGCAACTTACCTACTTTGGCAGGGTTATGGTTTTCTGTGATTGGTAGCTACCCTTACGATCAGAATAGCTGATCTGACAGGCATCGCTTGATTCAAGAAAGACTACCTGGCCTATGCCTTCGTTTGCGTAAAGCTTTACAGGACAAGGAGATGTGTTGCTGATTTCCATTGTTATAAAACCTTCCCAGCTAGGCTCCAGTGGCGTTACATTCACTACTACACCTATTCTGGCGTAAGTGCTCTTTCCAGTGCACAAAGCCAGGACATTCCTAGGTATTTTAAAATATTCTAATGATCTTGCCAGGACAAATGAATTAGGGGGGATAAGGCAGGTATTGCCCTTGAAATCCTCGAATAAATCAGGGCCTATTGTTTTAGGATCAACTGTATGCTCTTTACCTGAACCCTTGAATATCTTAAACTCATCAGCAATCCTTATATCATAGCCATAACTCGAAAGGCCGTAAGAGATATTGCCATGTTTAATCTGTTGTGGTTCAAACGGCTTTATCATATCATATTCCAAAGCCATTCTTTTGATCCAGACATCAGGTCTTACAGACATATTATACCTAACACTTTGAATAACCACAGGAGCGACAGACAACACAGCCTTCTTCATGCCTTAATGAAGCGCCGCAGTCAGGACACACGCCAACGACATTGCCAAGTTTATCCTCTATCATCGTGTGCGGCGAATGCCTTTCAAGCTCTTCCTCTTTATGATGCATCTTGCCATTACCCAGTCTTAATTCCAAAACCCTTGCAATGGCGTCTGCGCAAGAAAAAATCCTGCCACCCTTCTCCCATGATGGAGAAGGACAACGTATTCCTCTTAATTGATCTACGATCTTTTTATTTTCTATCCCAGATCTGAGTGCAAGTGAAACGAGTCTCCCTACTGCTTCAAGCTGGCTTGCAGCACAGCCGCCAGCCTTTCCCATCTGGATAAATACTTCAAAAGGCATACCCTTATCATCTACGTTTATCGTGATATAGAGATTCCCGCAGCCTGTCGTAACCTTTGTTGTCGTTCCTGTTGTAACAGAAGGTCTTGGTCTTGGCGCAACTACCTTACCTTTTACAGGGACATCCTCCACTTTACCTTCAACTGTCTTTGAACTAATATTTAACACCTGTTCCTCCCGACTGTTATCCCTGTAAATAGTAACACCTTTGCATCCTAATTTATACGCAAGCATATAAACTTCTCTTACGTCATCCTTTGCCGCCTCATTCTGAAAATTCACTGTTTTTGACACGGCATTGTGAGTATGCTTCTGAAACGCCGCCTGCATCCTTATGTGCCATATCGGAGCAATATCATGGGCTGTAACAAATATCTTTTTATATTTTTCAGGTACCTCTGTAATATCCTTTACAGAGCCATGATCCGCAATGGCCTCCATAAGTTTTCTGGAATAAAAACCTTCTTTTTTGGCAACCTCCTCAAACAGGGGATTGACCTCTATAAGCTTGTCGTTATCCATTACATTTCTGTAATACGACAATGCAAACAAGGGCTCTATGCCACTCGATGTATTAGATATAATCGATATCGTCCCTGTAGGGGCTATGGTAGTCAATGTGGCATTTCTCAGCACGCCACCGCTGCCATCAGAAAAAATGCTATCTTTATATAGAGGGAATGCGCCACGGGATTTGGCCAGCTTTCTCGATTCATCAATGGCTTCCTCGTCTATAAAACTCATTACCTTCTCACCCAGTGCTACTGCCTCATCGCTATTATAAGGTATCTCCAGCTGGATCAACATATCTGCCCAGCCCATCACGCCAAGTCCGATTTTCCTATTATTCCTAGTCATTTCGCCTATCTGCTCAAGCGGAAACTTATTCATGTCGATTACATTATCAAGAAAATGCACGCCCAGACAAACAAGTCCTTTTAATTTTTCCCAGTCGATTTGTTTCTTGGTCTCTCCACAAATCACCTTGGATAGATTTATAGATCCAAGGTTGCAGCTCTCGAAAGGTAAAAGCGGTTGCTCTCCGCAAGGATTAGTACTTTCTATAGCCGCTACCTTTGGCGTAGGATTATCCTTGTTTATCCTGTCAATAAAAACAATACCCGGTTCTCCGTTCTTCCAGGCCATATCTACCATCAGATCAAAAACCTCTTTTGCCTTGAGCCTGGTTACGGTCTCTTTTGTATGAGGATCTACCAAATTATATTCCTTGTCCTCTATAGCACGCTTCATGAAATCCTCTGTCAGTGCCACAGAGATATTAAAATTAGTTATATCCTTATCACCTTCTTTACATTTGATAAATTCTAAAATATCAGGGTGGTCTATACGTAGAATCCCCATGTTGGCTCCGCGACGCGTGCCTCCCTGTTTCACGGCCTGCGTTGCAGAATTAAACACCTTCATAAAAGAAACTGGTCCGCTTGAAACTCCTCCAGTGGAACGGACAACACTATTCTTCGGTCTTAATCTGGAAAAACTAAATCCTGTGCCTCCGCCAGATTTATGAATCATCGCAGTATTCTTTATCGCGTCAAAAATAGACTCCATGGAATCTTCTACGGGAAGCACGAAGCAGGCAGATAACTGACCAAGGTCTTTTCCCGCGTTCATCAAGGTAGGAGAATTTGGCATGAATTCAAAATTGCTCAGCGCGTTATAAAAATCCTTTTCTGTTTTTTTGATTTCTTTAGCGCTGGTATTGTATAATCTATCGGCCGAGGCAATGTACGAGGCAACCCTGGTAAACATCTCCTCAGGCGTCTCCGTGATTTTTCCTTTTATATCTTTTTTCAAGTATCTTTTCCCGAGTACCTTCAAGCAATTCTCAGAGATATTCAATTTTTTCATGCCATTTACACCTACCTGCATTCTCGCCCCCTAGGATCTAGTTTAATAATAATCTGATTGGATAAATTTGATTTAAGAATATTCATAGGAACACTAAAGAAGTATATCACTTGAAAATGCCATGTCAAGCAAAAAATACAATATATTGGTATTTTTTTAACCGCCTACACCTATATGTTGTGGTTAGGCAGATTGGGTTGCGCACAGCCTATATGACCTCGACGCTATCATTAGGAAGCCAGCCTTTAAGATCCCTTGAAAGGTCTATCTCGTACCAGCCTTGCCTTTCTTCGACAATGCGAAGCCCTGTTCCCTCGTGCAAAGTAAACTGCAAGAGATAATCTTTTTTTGGTCCGCTTCTTACATCTACTTTTTTAGAAATAATTACTGCATGTCTGGTAAAAACCTCGGCGCGGAGCTTGGAAACCAGAAATATTGAAAATATAATCAATAAGATTGCTAACGTGCCGGCACTATAAAAAAGCGAGACTCTTTTTTGAATAAAAAATATTGAGAAAATTAAGATCGAGATTATGGCAAGAAATATAAGAGAACTAACCGCTGTCAATTCATCCACACTCATCATCTCATATGGAAAAAGAACTAGCTTTACGATGAACCCTCTTTCAGGCATCTCTATTTTGTCAACAGTCATTGACCTTGCAAGTTTTAAATTAAGTCTTATATCTTTATCTCTCGGAGCCAGACGCTGTGCCCTTTCATAATTTACAATGGCCCTGCCGATCTGTTTTAATTTAAAGAAACTATTTCCAAGATTATAAAATACCTCAGGGCTTACCATATCCTTCTCTAATAAATCTTCATAAAGAGAAGCGGCCTTTTCGTAATCCGCGTTCTCGTAGCTTATATTAGCCTTTCGGCATATCTCTTCCTGGGATTGCGCAAAAAGCGTGCTACTAAAAATAAAACATGAAAATATAAAAAATAAAATAATCTTTTTCATCATATCCTCTCGAATCCTGTAATAATATCTGAGGCTTCTTCCAAAGTCTTATGCATATCTTCCTTTGTAAATCTCCCTGAAGCAAATCTCGCCATGTCACAGATATCAAATAATTCCTTTATCTTTTTTGTGAGTGTTTCCGGGACTCCCTTCGAGTTCAATTTCTCTTCGAGTAGGTCCTTTGTAATCGACGGGTGAGGTATATTCAACTTGTCAGCTATATATTCGATCACGGCCTTGTATATCTCGGCATAAAAATCTTTCACCTTCTCCTTCCGCATAATAACTTTCGCCCCTTTAAGCCTTTTTGTAGCTTCTCCTTTTGCTCGGCGCGAACGCGCATAACCTACGTCGTTTCTGAGCTTCTCCCTATAGAGCTCATATATATATAGGAATACAAGAAGAAAAAGTGGGAGGATATTTAAGATCAAGAAAGCTTTATTCTTATATAAAAATGACTCTTTTGACCTTAAGCGTAGAGGTCGCGTCTTTATGTAGCATATATCTTTTTTTAAAAGCCTTACCTCTTCCTTTGTGAGACCAGGGATTGAAATAGAAGACTCTGTAATAACATCTTCTTCTGATTCAGTAGCATTTATCACTACAGGAGCTATAGTCTTTTCAATATATCTTTTTTGCGCAGGGTCAAAATAAGAATATTCTATCGGGCCTACTGTAAAATTGCCTGGAGACTTTGGTATAATGACCTTTTCGAATATCTTTTCTCCTTGAACCACGTAATCTGACTTGGATATGTTTTCAGAGCTTCCTGAATCATAAAATTTAATACCGTCTGATTCCGGAATATTCGGGGTAGATATTGTCTTTATATTACCATGGCCTTTTATTGTTACCTTTAAACTTACCGGCTGGTTTTCTTCAACCGTATCCTTGTCTACACTGGCAAAGATGTCAAGTGCACCGACATCCCCCTTGAAATTTAACGGCCTGCCCTCTTCAGGCAATGGTAAGACTTCTACGATTATAGGATCCGAGGTAAGAACCACAGGTTTACCTCTTCTGAATATGCTGAAAGGATCCCTATCAAACATATCAAAAGGGCTTTTCGAGAAAAATTTCTCCAAGTCTTCTACGCTCGCCTCTAGTCTTGCAGAACCTATTGTAAACTCTCCTGGGGCTGTAGCAAAAAGTGCAGTCTTTATCTCGGTAACTAGATATTTTTTGCCTCCTATGACCTTATAATATTTCTTTTGCGGAGGCATATCCTCTGTCCAGAAACCAGTAGTTGGCGGTGGCACATAAGCAGGGTTCTCAAATAAATTCACTGCCTGATAAAAAGCAAAGGTAAGCGTTATCTGTTCATTTACATACGAGGTAAGTTTGTCCACATATGTCTCTATGAAAAGCTCTTCTCGCTGCTCATATTCTTCCTCGTCCTGAGAATAAGTATATGAAGGCGCAGAAGGACTGACTCCAGATTTCTGTGTTACCTTTATATCTATGGGGTCAGCTAAATAAGTATTACCTTTATAATCAATGCTGAACGGACCAAGCGTATATTCACCTATCTCGTTTGGAACAAGTATATAAGTAAAAGTTACAGAGCTTGATGCCTGGCCATTTATTATTGAAATGTTCTGCGATCTACCGGAAGAATACGCAGTAAACCCTTCAAGGCTGGGGACCTGGGGCTGTGGGACATTAGAAATACTACCGCTGACTGTTACAGTAAGCGTGATCTGCTCATCCAGCGATATCTCTTGTCTGTCCACATCAGCAGATATAGAGATATCTTCTGCGTAAGATAAGCTACTCATAAGTAAAAATAAAACTACAAATAAAATCTTCTTCATGCTAACCTTACCAATCCTTGTCTACTCTATATCTTCTTTCACCTGGTCCAATGCGCAGATCTTTTTGTAAATCTTTTTCATCGTCTTTTAAGGCATCGAGAATCCGGATGGCATCTTCTTCTGACATCTCTTTCTTATCGCCTGATGAACGCTTTTCCTCTTCCTTCGCTTCTCTTTTTTGTTGCTTTTCATCTTGCCCTTGTGCTTCCGAAGACCTTTTTTCTTCTTGTTTTTTATTTTCTGTTTCCTGCTCTTTAGTTTGAGCTTTCTGTTCTCCGGAGCCTTGAGACTGTTGCTTTTCTTCCTGGGATTTTTCTTTCTCATTTTCCTGTTCTTTATCGCTTTTTTTCTGTTTTTCCTGTTCCTCCATTTTGTTTTTTATAAACTCTATATTATACTTTGCATCTTCATCATCAGGAGTTACCTCAAGGCATTTCTCGTAATCTTCTATGGCTTCAGAAAGCTTTCCCATCCTGTAATGCGTATTGCCAATATTATAATACGTTTTTGCTTTAAGTTCAGTATTTTTTGCATCTGCAGACTTTTCATATTCGCCAAGTGAATCTTGGTATTCCTTTTGCTTGTGGAGAGCATTGCCTATATTATAATGCAGCTCTTTTTTTTCGGGACTTTTTATCTGCGCGTCTCGCCACTTTGAGAGCGCCTCGTCAATTTTCTCTTCCTTGTATAATTTCCTGGCTTCTTTGTCTTTCCTCGCTACAATATCCTGCCAGAACCAACCTGCTGCTGAAAAATAAAACAATAAATATAGAATCCCCCAAGCCAGTAGTCTTCGGAAACGCAAAGATCTGTTCATAAGACTATCCTTCTTTTTCTATCTCCCAGTATAAACTCCACGCACAATAATATGAGCGCAATAGCGAGAAAATATTGATACCTATCCTCATACTGCGTGAACAATCTATTTGAAAGTTCCTTTTTCTCCATCCTGCTTATTTCGTCGTAGATCTTATCGAGCTCAAATTCACTAGCAGTAGCATGATAATATTTCCCGTCTGTAATAAGGGCTACTCTTCTGAGTGTTTCTTCGTCAAGTCTGGACATCACCACTTCGCCGTTTCTGTCTTTTTTATACCCCGTGACATTTCCTGATGCATCTATAAGAGGTATTGGTTCTCCTTTTTTAGTTCCTATGCCTATAGCATAAATAATCACGCCTTCTTTCTTTGCTTCTTTTGCTGCCTTGACTGGATCAGTTTCGTGACCCTCTCCATCTGTCAAAAGGATCAAGACTTTGTGCTTTCTCTGCTTTTTCACAAACGACCTTAATGCTGTCTTTATAGCATCTCCTACAGCCGTTCCAGGTCTAGGCATCATACCAGGCTCTATAATACTCAAAAACATCTTTGCGGCGCTATAGTCAAGCGTAAGAGGGCACTGGACAAAACTATTACCTGCAAATGTCAAAATTCCTATTCTATCACCTTTTAACTTATCTATGAGAGAAGCGACTTCAAGCTTTGCCTTTTCTATGCGGCTTGGCTTTATGTCCTGGGCCATCATGCTAGAAGAGGTATCTATTGCTATCAATACATCTACGCCATGCCTTTTTGCCATAGTAAGCCTCGTTCCTATCTGTGGCCGCGCGAGCGCCAATATTAAAAAACTCAAGACAGCTACAAGCAAAATCCTTCCGGCCCTTTCCTTTGCTGCGCTTTTAGATAGAGAAAGTTTTTCTACTATGGGGCTTTTGCCAAAAACCTCGAGGTTCCTTTTTTTTCCTGCTGCGACAACGATATAAAATATCACTAGCGCCGGAACCAGTAAAAGAAAATTTAGATATACAGGAGAACCCCAGTGCATAACTGCTCTTTCTACGGCATCTTTCTAAATACCGTATTTGCCAATATTATCTCCATTAAAAATATTATAAATCCCAGCAGAAGAAAACCTCCTGCCAGCTCAGTATAGTTTGCATACTCCTTTGTCTCCACCTTGGTCTTCTCGAGCTTGCCTATTGTCTCGTAGATCTCCTTTAAACCCTTCTCATCCTTTGCTCTGAAATACATCCCTTCTGTCCCATCCGCTACCTGATCAAGCAAGACCTCGTCTATCTCTGTTTCCATGTGCACATATCTCTTACCAAATATCGGATCATCTACTGGATAAGGTGCCTTTCCAGGCTTTCCGGCACCTATCGCATATATCTTTACGCCAAGCGCCTTTGCTGTCTTTGCTGCTGTAAGCGGATCTATCTTTCCTGCATTATTGATGCCATCTGTCAAAAGTATTATAATCTTGCTCTTGGCCTCGGAATCCCTTAGCCTGTTTACGGAATTAGCGATTGCCGTGCCTATGGCAGTACCGTCCTCTATCATCCCGATATCTATCTTCCCCAGAAGATCCAAGAGTACACCATAATCAAGGGTAAGCGGGCATTGCGTAAAACTGTGCCGCGAAAAAACTACAAGTCCTATCCTGTCATTTTTCCTAGAGCTTATAAATTCCTCTATCACCTGCTTTGCTGCGCCTAATCTATTTTGTGGCTTAAAATCCTCTGCCCTCATACTGCTTGAGGTATCAAGCGTGAGCATTATGTCTATCCCCTCTGTTATGATCTCTTCTTCCTTTTCTCCTGCCTGAGGTCGTGCTATAGCAATAATAAAAACAACTATCGCGATCATCCTTAATATCATTGGCGCATGGCGATACCTGACGCGGAAGCCTGGCCTGATATCCTTTGCAATAGAGATATCAGAAAACGTGATGCTCGCCTCTCGTTTTTTGCCGCGCCTAAGATAATCCCAGACTAAAACAGGGATAACAGTCCAAAATATTAAAAATAACGGATTAGCAAGTCTCATATAATCAAGGTTTACACAAGAAAGTTGTCTTCTCTATGATCTCTTTCGCGCTAGTATACGAAAGTTCTATTTCTTTATGTGTTGGTATATATTTCGCAAACTTTACAAGGTCGCAATCTTCTAAAAAATCCCGTATCTTATCAACATGTGCTCTTTCAAGCTTTTTCAGGCGCATCTCCTGGTAGAGTTCCCATGTAGTCTTATCCAGGGCAAAAATCTTATATCTTCCCTCTATATATTTACGTACTATATCCGAGATTCTTATGTAATATTCCTTGATCATGCCCTTTTCTATCAGTTTTGCCTCGAGAAGCATCCTTAATTCTTCCATAGCGATCTCTTCTGGAGGCCGGGGTAAGGCAACAGGCGCTTCTTTCGCACGCCTTCGCTTTCTAAAATAAATAAACGCTACGATAGCCCCTATGAGCAAAAGCACCAATATAATAAAAGGTATGACAGGAAAAATCCCTTTTATCTCTACGGGTAATTTTAAAGGGCGTATGTCGTTTGTAAGCAAACTATTATCCATTATCTATCTCAATCGTCTTCCTGCTATTAGTCTCTCCTGAGGAAATTCTGATCCTTGTCTTCCTTATTCCTAATCTTTCTGAAAGTAATTCTATTATTCTTTGATTGGCCTTGCCTTTTTCAGGCGGGCAGGAAACCTTTATCCTGTATTCGTCCTCTCTTATCTTCAAGACCTCTTCTTTTCTGGCCCTGGTTATAACCTTTAATTTTATTTTTTTCATCTAAATCTTCTAGCACGCGCCTTGAAAAACAGCATAAGAGGCTCTATATAAGATTTTCCCGTGGATATATCTATTGAATCTAGGCCCATTGATTTAAAAGCCTTGTCACGGCCTTGGAGAAATAATGACCGTCGCTTCATAAGTTCTTTTTTTAGAAAATCATCTCCTGTATCTAAATAAATCGATTCTCCTGTCTCTGCATCCTCGAATTCTATAAGGCCTATATCCGGAAGATAGGTTTCTCTCGGGTCAGAAATAGATATGCCCACTATATCGTGGCGCTTGTTTAAGATCCGTAAAAGGCGCTCATACCCGGAATCCATAAAATCGGAGAGCATAAAAACAACGCAGCGTTTTTTCAGCACCTTTCCTGCATATTCAAGTGCAGCATTTATGTTCGTCTTCCTGCCTTCAGGTTTATAATATAGGAGCTCCCTTATTACGCGCAGGACATGAGGTCTTCCTTTTTTAGGCGCGATAAATTTTTCCACACGGTCTGTAAAAAGTAGGAGTCCTACTTTGTCATTATTTTTTATTGCGCTGAATGCAAGCAATGCCCCTATCTCTGCCATCACATCCCTTTTCATCTTGTCTTTTGTGCCAAAATATCCTGAACCGCTCACATCCCCCATCAACAAAACAGTTAATTCCCTTTCCTCGACAAATTTTTTCACATAGGGATGGCCTGCTCTGGCCGTAACATTCCAGTCGATGGAACGGATATCATCACCTGGCACATATTCGCGCACCTCATGAAACTCCATGCCGCGGCCCTTAAATATAGACTCGTATTTCCCGGCAAAGACATCATTGACAAGTTTCCCTGTCTTGATTTCTATCTGCCTGACTTTTTTTAAAATCTCTTTTGGGATCATGGGACTTCGATCTCGTCAAATATCTTTCCTACCACGTCCTCGCTCGTCATCTCCTCTGCTTCTGCCTCGTAAGTAACGATTATGCGATGACGCAGGACATCCATACCTATTGCCTTTACATCTTCCGGAGTAACATATCCCCTTCCGCGAATAAAAGCATGCGCCCTGCTTGCTATATTTAAATATATAGACGCCCTTGGCGAAGCTCCATATGCAATGAGATTTTTGATATCCAGGTTATATTCATCGGGCGTACGGGTAGCATAAACCAGGTCCACTATATAATCTTTTATCTTTTCATCTATATAGATCTCGCTTACTATTTCCCTTGCTTTCGCAATATCCTTTGGAGAAACTACAGAAGCTACATCTACTGGCTCGTGTCCTGCCATGCGTTCCATGATTTCTCTTTCTTCTTTCTTGTTAGGATACCCTATCTTTATCTTTAACATAAAACGGTCTACCTGAGCCTCTGGTAGTGGATATGTGCCTTCTTGCTCTATCGGATTCTGCGTAGCAAGGACCAGGAACGGGTCATCCAGTTTAAATGTACTATCTCCTATTGTAACCTGGCGTTCCTGCATTGCCTCTAGAAGCGCACTCTGCACCTTTGCAGGTGCCCTGTTTATCTCATCCGCCAGTATAAGATTCGCAAAAACAGGACCTTTCTTTGTGGTAAATTTGCCGTCCTTTGGATTATATACAAGGGTACCGATTAAATCCGCTGGCAACAAATCAGGTGTGAACTGGATCCTTTGGAATTTTGTCTGTATGCAGTTAGACAGAGTATTGACAGCAAGGGTCTTTGCTAGGCCCGGTACACCTTCTATCAGTATATGGCCATTCGCAAGAAGTGCTACCAAGAGCCTGTCTATCATGTATTTCTGTCCGACAATAACCTTAGAAAGTTCCTTATTAATCTGCTGCACGAAAAGGCTGGACCCTTTTACCTTTTCGTTTATCTCTTTTATGTCCTGTCCATATTTGGGGTTAAAATCAGACATATTCTCCTCCTTTTGACTCGACACTTTTCTGAACTACAAAAA
>CAZZAL010000025.1:0-11257 GCA_964652265.1 uncultured Planctomycetia bacterium | reverse complement strand
AAGATACTTTTCTTCACCATTAGAAGTGTTACCTATCTTTTCATTTATTATAATTACTTTTTTGAGTACCCCTTGTATGCACGAATATTATCTGCTATACTACTTTACTATGAAAAGAGAGTTTAAGGATAAATACCTGAAGGCTCAGGCGGAGCTGGCAATGCTTTATGAAATAGGCAATGCCATGCATACCACGCTAAACCTTGAGGAGATCCTTTATATCATACTTACCTCTGTTACCTCTCACCTCGGGCTCAGCTTCAACAGGGCCATGCTTTTTCTTGTAAACGAAAAGGAAAAGAGGTTAGAAGGAAAAATGGGCATAGGGTCTGACAGCGCAGAAGATGCAAGCGCGGTCTGGAGTCATATTGAAAAGCATAAACTCGGGTTTGAGGAACTTATAGAGACGCGCAGCCAGCTCGAACATCTGAGGAAATCACAGCTCAATAAAACCGTAAAGTCTATAAAACTGCCTATCACGGAATCTTCCGGGGTCATGGCGCTGACTGTCATGGAAGGCATGCCTTTTATAATAACTACGAAAGAGGCTAAAGAAAAAACAAAGACTGAATTAATAAAACAACTGAACCTGGAAGAATTTGTTACTGTCCCGCTAAAGGCTCAGGATAAGGTAACAGGCGTAATAGTCGCAGATAACCTTTTCACCAAAAAACCTATAAATAACGACGACATCAGGATGCTTACGACATTCGCCAACCAGGCAGGCCTGGCCATAGAAAACTCGCGGCTTTATGAGAGGACCGTGGTACTCTCAAACTCTGATTCATTGACAGGCCTGTGGCACCATGGCTATTTTCAATATCTACTGGGTGAGGAAATAAAAAGGGCGGGTTTGAGAAAAGAAGGCTTCACTATGCTCATGATCGATATAGACGACTTTAAAAAATTCAATGACTCGCGTGGTCACCAGGCCGGAGACGCAATATTAAGGACCATCTCCTCTATCTTTAAAGAGATCTCGCGAAGGATCGACATGGTCGCCCGTTATGGCGGCGAGGAATTTGCGATAATCCTGCCTGGCACAAAAAAAGAAGAAGCACTCGTACTCGCCGAACGCCTCAGAAAATCTGTCGAGACTAACCCCTCCATGAAAGGTATAACTATCAGCATCGGAACAGCATCATTCCCTGAAGACGCAGAAGAAAAAGAATCCCTCATATCCAAAGCCGACAAGGTACTATACAAGGCAAAGCGATCCGGAAAAAATAAGGTCTGTGCTTGACTTCATAAATCCTTTATTGTTAATATCCTGAGATCAAGGGGTAGATTTGGCGGGCTTAAGCTTTTTTGTGTCTGAAAATTTGACAGAAACGACTCTTGAGACGCCTGATTCCTGCATAGTTATACCGTACATCACGTCGGCTCTGTCTATCGTCTTCTTATTATGCGTGATTACAATAAACTGCGACATGTTTGTAAACATATCGAACATCTTTGAAAAACGGTCAACATTTGACTCGTCAAGCGGCGCGTCTATCTCGTCCAGCACGCAGAATGGACTGGGTTTTACCTTGAATATCGCAAAAAGTAGCGCTATGGCAGTAAGGGCCTTTTCTCCTCCGGAAAGAAGCGATACATTCTGAAGCCTCTTGCCAGGAGGCCTGGCAACTATCTCGATACCTGACTCCAGAACATCCCCTTCGTCGATAAGTATGAGTTCGCCATCACCGCCTCCAAAAAGCATCCTGAAGAAATTCCTGAACTCGACTTGTATCTGTTGAAACGTCTCCATGAAAAGGTCTTTTGTTGTCTTGTTTATCTTGGCTATGGCTTTTAAAAGCGAATCCTTTGCCTTTAAGAGATCATCACTCTGGTGATTTAGAAACGCGTACCTATCCTGGAGCTCTGTATGCTCTTCAATGGCCACGAGATTCACCGGCCCCATGGAATCCAATTTTGTGCGCTTCTCGTCTACATCTCCCTTGAGCTCACTCACATCTATATCCTGCCATGCCTCGATAAGCTCAAAGCCTCCAAGATCAATTTTGTAAACATCTCTTATGCGCTGCTTTAAATTATCTACGCTATAATTCGTCTCTACCCTTTTGAGATCCGCATCGTGAAGGCTCAAGCGGAGGATATTTAGATCCTTTTCTGATTGCCTGAAGACACCCTGGCTCTCACCTATCTTCTGCATCATATCTTTGTACACGTTTTCTATTTCCTGGAGACCTGTGCTTCCCTTTATCCGCTCTTCAGACAATGTCTTTATGCTCTCATCAAGCGTCAATATCTCTACACCAAGTTCCTTGACCCTCCTTATAGAAGTCTCTAATTCTGTCTTGCGGGAGTTCATGGCATTTTCTGAATCACTTAGCGATGTCTCCAGTATATTCAATGTATTGGAGAACCCCTCTTTTTTGCTCTCCAGTGAACCCAGCTCAGTCCTCTGCTCTGCCACCTCTATAAGAAGCTGCTCTTTTTCTTTTGTGTATTCATTTATGAGTCGTTCGCTTGTCCTTATCCTTTCCTCGTTTGATTTGGCATCTCCTTCTGCCTGAGTAAGTCCATTTGTAACAGATGCCTCTTCCTGCCGTAATCTTTCCATATCACCGGTCGCTTCTTCTATCTCAAGGCTTACAAGGGAGATCTCATCTGCCACGCCTTTTATATTTTCTTCGATATTGTCATGTCTCTGTCTTGCATTGGCAAGGAGTATCTCTTTTTCATTCGATCTCTCGGTTACATCTCCGATCCTCTTCTCCTTGTCGTTTTTCTGTTCCTCGCTACGCGTCTTTTCTTCACCTTTCTTCAGGGATACTGCCTCGAGCGATGTTATCGTTTTGGATAGCTCTTTGATCTTAGCGTCCCTGTTTATCAAGGTAAGGTCAGCGTTACCAGTCATTCCGCCTGATATAAAACCATTTTTGAGGACCTCGCCTTGAAGTGTGACAAAAATGCATTCTCCTGGGGTCTTGCCATTTTTTAAAACAGTCTTTGCATCATCTAAATTATCCACTATAAAAATATTTTTCAAGATACACTGTGTAAGACCCTTCAAGTCATCATCTACGCCCACAAAATCAACTGCCTTCCCAAGGACCAACTCATCTTTCAGCTCTACTTCTTTTACTTTACCGAGGATAGCATCAAAAGAGCCTGGGTGGATAAACGAAGTCTTACCATAAGAATTTTTCTTCAGAAAATCTACTGCCTCTTCCGCAGATTCCATTGTATCCACGACAAGAGACTGAAGACAATCCCCAAGCGCTGACTCAATAGCCAGTTCATAACCTTTTTTTACAGACAAAAGATTTGCAAGGACATCGCGTACGCCTTCTATTGCACGCTTGTTACCCATTGGGTCTTTACCCAGGATGGCCCTTACGCCTGAGGAAAATCCTTCATATTTTGCCTTGGCCTCTTCTAATACCTCCAAGCGGGATTTGCTGGTAGTAAGTGAACGATGGATCTCTCCTGACTCTTCGATAAGTTTTTCTATGCATGTCGAGAGTTCGGAAATAGACTGCGATATCTTCTCTTTTTCTGACTTGAGGACTAGGGCCTCTTCTTCTACGGATTTTACCTCTTTCGAAACCTCGGCTAATTTTATGTCAAGACCCTGTTTTTCCTCTGATATAGTAAGCTTTTCTGTCTCTAATCTTTTAAGTCTGGCCTCGTTGGAGCCGAGCGCACTAGAGACCTTTGTTATCTGATTTCTTAATTTGGCTTGTCGTGATGCTATGTCTATTACGTTTGCCTTTGAGGTTGAAATAATAGTTTCGTTTTCTGAGATGTCCTTTGAGATATCACCAAGTTTTTTTTCTTTGACTTCTAAAGAGCTGGCACGCTGGGTATCCTCTTTTTCTAACACTGCTACCTTTTCCCTTAAATTCGCCACTTCTTTTTGCTGAGAGGCTACTCCACTTTTACTCTTTTCGATCTCGTCCTCGAGATCCACGCGCCTCGTCTTCAGCTCTTCTATCCTATCCTTGTTTAAAGAGATCCTGTCTTTTGCCTTTGAGACCCCAGAATCATTCTCTACTATGCTGGATTTAAAATCCATCCTTTTGGTCTCGACGTCCGAGCGTTTTGCATTTAACTCTCCGAGCTCTCCTGAGGCCTTCTGCAGCCTGAGATTCAATTCGCTCTCCTTTGCCCTAAATTCAGAAAGATCTTTATTGGATTCGGAAAGTTTCTGCTGCAGGACTTCAAGATCTATTCTTGAAAGCTTGAGTTCAAGCCCTTTTAGTTCCTCGTATTTTTCTTTGTAGCGCTCTGCCTTTCTGGCCTGTCTTTCTATAGAATTTATCTGGCGTTTTACCTCTGTAATAATATCATTGATCCTCACTAGGTTCTGCTCGGTATCCTCTAATCTACGAAGTGCTTCCTTTCTCTTTGACTTGTATTTTGTGATACCACTCGCCTCTTCAAAGATCTCACGCCTGTCTTCAGGCCTTGAACTTAAGACTTGGTCTATCTGACCCTGTTCGATATGCGAATAGGCACTCGTACCAACGCCTGTGCCCATAAATAATTCAGATATGTCCTTCAGGCGCACAGGGGTCTTATTAAGAAGATACTCGCTTTCGCCTGAGCGATATAATCTGCGACCAACAGTTACTTCATCATATTCTATCGGAAGCTTGCGATCCTGGTTAGAAAGGGTTAAAGAGACTTCAGCGTAGCTAACAGGCTCTTTGCCGTCGGTGCCATTGAATATCACATCCTCCATTTTGCCGCCGCGCAGCATCTTGGCTGACTGCTCTCCAAGCACCCATCTTATCGAATCTGAAATATTGCTATTATGAGCAAATATGTTATTGGCAACAAAATTATGTACCCCCTCTACACTTAAGTCATAAACCCATTCTTCAGGTTCTACTCTTTTTATCTCAACTATTTTATCCCAGAATACATCAGAATCAATAACGGCCTTAAGCTTTGCCTCTATTTCTGTATCAATAATTGCTTTTCCATTTCTGTTCTTCTTGATATACCCTAAAACCTCCTCGAGCCCTCTCCTGCTAGGCAGGCATTCTTTTCTGTAATATGCCTCAAGTTTAGGGCAAAATCTTTTACTCTTCTTTATATTTACAGCTGAATCTTTGATAAACTTTCTTAGCAATTCGTCTAAGTTAGGGATAAGGTCCATATTTGGATTAGAGTTATACTCCAATTTTCTCAACTTTTTCAATACTTTTTGTTTTTTGCCTTTGAAATTTAGAATCTTTGACAGGACCTTAAAATTATCCAGGTCGTATATATAAACTGAATAATAAGGTCTTTTTATCCTGTCTTTTGTATTAGACGCGCATTTCATCTTACCCCTGATCACTGTCCTCACGTCAAATCTTAAAAGTAAAGAGGCTATGTCTATGGCTAAACGTTTGCTTGCCGTAGCGTATTCTATATAAACGGTTTTTTTGCCTTTTTTATCCTTCCTGAAAGAAACATAACCATCTCCTTCAAAAAGGGCAGAAAGGAATTCTGCGACGATTTCGTCTCTTGCCGAAATAATCTGTTTCGGGACCTTTTTACACGAAGATGTTTCGGAAATCTTTATATCAAACAATCTGTCTAATATCTTACACAACGTATGAGAAAATATAAGGACATCTTTGGAAGGGCCTTTTTTATAAGAAAAGGTTTTTGCTTCCACTCCAAAAGCTTTCTTGCTGACCTTTACAAAGTCGTTTATCATATCTTTATCTTCGTTTACAAACCATACCTGATTAGAAGAAGTGTTTCTCCCTTCTGATATAAGATAACCCAGAAATCTCGCAATATTTGCGTCGACCTTTTCAGGCAATCTGATTTTTCCTCTGCCTGCGGATTTTAATTCCAGAAAAATATCTCTGTTATTGCCCGTATCGGGAATCAGGTTAAACAGCTTCATAAAATGAGAAATATTTATTGCCTGCTTACGAAAAACGCTCCTAATGATTTCATGATTTAATCCTGATTGTCTGGAGAGATTAGCCAGTGTTGCGTATTTCTTTTTAAGATTTCCTACAAAATTTACCAATCTTTTCGAATAAGGTACATAAACTGAATCTTCCTGCTTAAGATTCCCCAACAATCTTAAATCATAAAGTTTCCCATTTCTGATATTAGTAAGATCAATCTTTCGAGGAATGGCAATTCTGAGGCCTTCTTTTAGCTCCTGTGCCTTCAGGGCCTTCAGGGAAGCGTTTCTGCCCAATATAAAAAAAGGATGATAATGAGTAGTTATTATTTCTTTGCCAGAATCGGTTTTGACTTTTAGTAAAAATTCGGGGGATTTTCTTTTTATAAAGGCGTTGATATACCTAGTTTCGATCTTTAACGTATGGGGATTTAGCGAAAAAACCTTTAGCCTTTCAGTATTATCATAACTACAGAACCCGTCGTCTAATTTCTGGACATATTCAGAATTATTTAGGGCGGCTTCTACTATGTCCCTAATAGGTCTTATTTCTCCGTTGGCTAAATAAATAAGCGTATCTCCGCTTACACACTTCCCACAGCCATTCGGGCCCACGATAGCTGTTATACCAGGTTCGAAATCCAGCCTCGTCCTGTCAGCAAATGACTTAAACCCAAATAACTCGAGAGATTTGAAATACATACGTCTTCCTTATATACCTTAGTTCTTTAATACTTCCCTAAACTTCTTTGTCAGCTCCGGCAATACCTCAAACAGATCAGCCACAATGCCATAGGTGGCGACATTGAAAATAGGTGCATGAGGATCTTTATTTATCGCGACTATTACGTCTGAAGACTGCATGCCTACGAGATGCTGTATCTGCCCTGAAATGCCACATGCAATATAGATCTTTGGGCACACTGTCTTTCCTGTCTGGCCCACCTGATGAGAATAAGTCTTCCAGCCAGCGTCCACTGCAGCCCGTGAAGCACCCACTGCTCCTCCAAGCGCCTTGGCCAGGTCTTCTATGAGGTAAAAGTTTTCTGGTTTCTGCAATCCCCTGCCACCAGAAACAATTATATCTGCCTCTGTAAGGTTTACTGTCTCTTCTATCTCCTCTACGACATCCAGAAGCTTTGTACGGGAAAAATACGTATCTTCGTCGTAACTCGCCTCTATGATCTTGCCCTTATTGCGATTATTAAGCTCTGCCTCTTTCATTACCTTGTGCCTCACTGTTGACATCTGTGGTCTGTGGTTTGGGCATATGATAGTTGCCATAATATTCCCGCCAAAGGCAGGACGTGTCTGAAGAAGCAACCTCTCTTTTTTATCTATATCCAATCCTGTGCAATCTGCTGTAAGTCCGGCATGGATACCTATTGCCACGCGGGATATCAAAGAACGGCCTGTGGAAGTCGCACCGCAGAGTACTATCTCTGGCCTTCGCTCCTTTATCAATTTCATCAATACCTTAGAATAAGGTTCACTTTGATAATGTTTAAGTTTTGGCGAATCCACCAGGTAGACTTTATTAGCACCTCTGTAAATAATATCTTGAGCTTCTTTCTTCATGCTCTCGCCCAAAAGCACACCACATAGATCAACACCTAGCGTATCAGCAAGCTCTCTGCCTTTTCCCAACAGCTCATACGCCACGCTCTGTATGACACCGTTCTTCTGCTCGCAGAAAACCCATACATCCTTGTGCTCTTCCAGCTTTTTCGGAAATTCTATCTCTGAAGGGCTGATTTTAGTAAGGACTATCGCATCAAATTTGCACGCCTCGATACACGCACCGCATAGATTGCACCTGTCAAGGTCTATGACTGCCTTTTTATTGACGATCTCGATGCATGTAAACGGACATACCTTTAGGCAAAGATTACATCCCGTGCATTTTTCATTGATAACTCGAATCGACATGTTACTTTTACCCTTTATTTAATATTCGTCTTACAGTATATCGTTCTTCAAAAACTCGACTAGTTTCTCGCTGATCTCCTTTGGATCCCCCTCTAAAACCTGCCCCTTTTCCCTGGGCGGAGGTGTAAATATCTTTACCACCTTTGTCGGAGAACCATTGAGGCCTATCAATCCAGGATCCAAATTCAGATCCTTTGCGCTCCATTTTTTTATCTCAGCTTTTTTGGCACGCATCTTTCCTTTTAAAGAAGGGAGCCGAGGTTCATTTATTTCCTTTACTACAGTAATAAGACACGGTAATGGCGATTCAATAATCTCATAGCCTTCTTCTGTCATTCTTTCCGCGCGCATATACTTATTGTCCGCGTTTAAATCTTCGATTTTTTTTACATACGTGACCTGCGGGATATCAAGGTGCGCTGAGATGCCAGGCCCGACTTGGGCTGTATCGCCGTCGATCGCCTGCTTTCCGCAAATAATAACGTCGTAATCTCCTATTTTTCGGATAGCACCTGACAAGGTATAACTCGTGGCCCATGTATCGCTTCCGGCAAACGCACGGTCTGAAATAAGAATAGCCTCATCTGCACCTAATGAGATCGTCTCGCGTAATGCCTCTTCTGCCTGAGGTGGCCCCATTGTCAGAACAGTGACCTTGCCTCCGAATTTCTCCTTGAGGCGTACTCCCTCTTCAACCGCATACATGTCAAATGGATTTACAATGCATACCACGCCGCTTCTTATGAGCGTGTTTGTTTCAGGGTCTATCCTGACATCTGTAGTGTCCGGGACCTGTTTAATGCAAACAATGATATTCATAATTATCCTATTTGCCGGATTCCTTTATAAGGTTTGACGCGATAACGGCACGCTGGATCTGGTTCGTGCCCTCGTAAATCTGCGTGATCTTCGCGTCGCGCATGTATTTTTCGATCGGATAATCCCGCATGTAGCCATAACCTCCGAATAACTGCACGCAGTCGGTCGTGACCTTCATCGCCATATCTGAAGTAAAAAGTTTCGCTATTGCAGAATCCTTGGAGATCTTCTTTGCACCACTATCTATCATGCGTGCTGTTGCATATATCAATGCCCGGGCAGCTTCGATCTCTGTTGCCATATCAGCGAGCATGAATTGTACGCCCTGAAAACTGGCAATGCTTTTTCCGAACTGTTTCCTCTCTTTGACGTATTCAACTGTCAGATCCAATGCACCCTGTGCAATACCGAGCGCCTGCGCAGCCACGCCTGGCCTTGACTGGTCAAATGTCTTCATCGCAACAATAAACCCAGCGCCTTCTTTGCCAAGTAGATTCTCCTTAGGGATCTTGCAATCTGTAAATACAAGCTCCCTTGTAGCAGAAGCACGTATACCCATCTTGTCCTCTTTTTTTCCAAATTCAAAACCCGGGGTGCCTTTCTCGACTATAAAAGTCGCTGCACCGCGTGCACCCTTTGACCTATTCACAGAAGCGACTACTGTGTAGACCTCGGCCTCTCCGCCATTAGTAATCCACTGCTTCGTGCCATTCAAGATATAATGATCACCTTTTTTCGTAGCCGTTGTAGCAACTGCTCCTGCATCACTTCCAGCGCCTGCCTCAGTCAGGGCAAACGCAGCCAGTTTCTTTCCTTTAGCCAGGTCGGGAAGGTATTTCTTTTTCTGCTCCTCGGTACCGAACAAAAGTATCGGATATGTACCAAGTGCGGTCGCGGCCAAGGCCAGTGAAATCCCACCGCATGCCTTTGACAATTCTTCAGTCGCGAGCACAAGTTCCATGCTTCCGCCACCTGTGCCGCCATATTTCTCACCAATGTAGATCCCAAATAAGTCGCTGTCTGCCATCACCTTTACGATATCCCACGGAAATGTGCCTTCCACATCGTATTGCGCGGCAACAGGTTTGATCTTCTCCTTTGCAACCTGCCTTGCCAAATCACAAATCATTATCTGTTCTTCAGTCAATAAGTAATCCATACCCTTCCCCCTTTATTGTACCCTCTGTTTTATGATAGCTGTATCTACTGATTTCTCAAAAACTACACCTGTGCCTTCCAGCGGAAATTCATCACCTGGCTTCACTCTATAAGTAAGGTCTGAATTGACATCTTTCAGTACAAGAGTACTCCTCTTTACTTCCTGTATTCTAAGGCATTTGGTAATATCAATATCCGAATAAAAAATATCTCCTTTTGTATAAAGCTTTTTGCTTCCGTCCACCCTGATAATTGCATACCATGAAAGCCCGGAATCCGTAATAGTGCCAGCTGCCTCTGGATCGCTTTGCCTTGTTTCCTTTGCAAGGACCCTGCCACCCAATATTAAAGATAGCATCAATCCTATAAATATATACTTTAAAATACGCATATTGTTTAAATTATATATATTATTTCTTATTCGTCAAGACAAAAAACTTAAATCCATATATTCTGTCTTTATTCGTACTTTACTGTTACTCGAAATTCCGCTTCTTCTTTCCTTAAGCTCTTGGGAAAAGGAGGAAACGGCACGGCTTTTTTGACACAACTTACCGCAGCCCTCACAAGAGCCAGATCAGGTTTATTAAGCACTACGGGACTCCTTGTTAAAAATCCCTCATCATCTAAGGTAAATTGCAGCTCAACATTACCCACTGCCCCTAAGACATCCTGCCTTCTAGCTATAGCATTTATCTCTTCCCTTACTGTCATATAATATCCTTCGTAAGACGTTTTTTCGCTAATAGATCTCTTATCCCACGCGCGCCCCTCCTTCTCTTTGGGCCCATAACCAAGCTTTGTCCATTTGCTGGCAGGCTTGGTTTTGAGTGCCCTAGGGCCATAAGATTTGCTAACCTTTTTATCAAATATCTTTGGTAACTTAAATTCGGGCTCCTTTGGCTCCTCTATCTCTAACTCCTTTGACTTCTCTTCCCATTTATCCATATAAGACTTTGCCTCTTCTGTCACCACATCCCCTTCAATAATATGAGGCGTCAGAAATATCACGAGCTCTGTTTTTTCTTTACTCTTCCCTTTCGAGGAAAAAAGTTTTCCCAAAATAGGCAAATCACTTAAGAAAGGCACCTTTTCATTATATTTCGTAATAGTGTCTTTCATGAGCCCACCCACTATGATCGTGGTATTATCTTTTACGAGCACTGTAGTCTCTGCTTCAGATGTAGTAACATATGGAACAATAGACCTTGTGCTCCCATCAGGATTAGTAAGTGTAACTGTTTTAGTGGAATCAGTATTGCTTACCTCTGGTTTTATTTTCATTTTAACATAACCATCTTTATTTATTTCAGGTGTGACACTTAGCGTTACTCCTACATCAACAAACTGGACATGATCTGTAGTATGATATGTGCCTCCAGAAGTAGTAGTCACCTCGCTCGTAACATACACTTCTTTGGCGCCAACAAGGATCCTTGCCTCTTCTTTATTTATAACCGTAATTCTCGGCCTTGACAAGAC
>CAZZAL010000024.1:2128-11508 GCA_964652265.1 uncultured Planctomycetia bacterium | reverse complement strand
CCATGCCAGCAGATTTTAAAAGCACTATGCCTGCTATGATCGTAGTCTTTAAGTGCTTAGCTGCGTCTAAGAATTTTTTAAATAGGTCGATATCGTATATCGCCTGCGTCTGGAAAAATAGTGCGCCTGCCTGGATCTTTTTCTCCATCTTTATGACTTCAGGTTCAATAGGGTCTGCACCTGGGTTCACAACCGCACCTGCGCAAAACTTCGGAACACCTTTTAGTTCCTTTCCAGCCATGTCTTTCCCTGACTCTAATAGCCTTATTGCCTCTAAAAGCTGTACAGAGTCCATATCAAAAACTGGTTTTGCCTGTGGATGATCTCCCAGTGTAGGATGATCACCTGTCAATGCTAAGACATTTTTTACGCCAAGAACTGCGGCTGATAATAGGTCTGACTGCAAAGCCAGTCTATTTCTATCCCTGCACGTAACCTGAAACACAGGTTCCATACCACGCTCTACTAAGAGCTTGCAGATGGCTAGAGATCCTACGCGCATAACAGAACTTTGCAAGTCTGTTACGTTTATAGCATCCACCCTGCCTTTAATAAGCTCCGAATCTTTCAGCATCTCTTCTATGTCAGTCCCTTTTGGCGGACCTATCTCAGAGGTAAGAATAAATTTTCCGGACTTGATCTTTTCACATAGCATTATGCTGATCTCCTTGATTTCTGCAATTTAGTTGCCTCTATGAGGTTCCTCATCAACATCGCCACTGTCAGCGGGCCCACGCCGCCTGGCACAGGCGTAATATATGAAGCTCTTTCCTGTGCCTTATCGAATTCCACATCTCCTACAAGCTTTCCTTCGACCCGGTTTATTCCTACATCGATCACTATAGCGTCTTTTTTTACCCATTCACCTTTAATAAGACCTGCCTTACCCACGGCCACGATGAGTATCTCCGCTTTTTTTACAAACTCTGGCAGGTTGCCCCGTTCACCTGTAGCTATGTGACATACCGAGGTAGTCGCAAACTTATTCAATAATAAAAGCGCCAGGGGTTTTCCGACTATTTCGCTATGTCCTACTATGACTGCTTCTTTTCCGTACAACTTAAGTCCTTCTATGGAATTTAAAAGCTCCATGCAACTCGCAGCTGTACACGGCAGGATCTTTGCATTACCAAATACGATCTCTCCCATGTTTTGCGGATGCACTGCCTCGACATCCTTTAGGGGAGAGATGTATCGCGAGATGGATTTTGCATCTATTTGCTGGGGAAGGGGCATTTGTATCATAATACCATTTACGGCACTGTCTTTATTTAATCTATCCAGTACCTTTATCAACTCATCCTGGCTCGTATCTGCGTCCAATTTCTCAAGCTGGTATTCTACGCCGAGTCTCTCGGCGTTCTTTTTCTGCGACCTGAGATATACCTCTGATGCAGGATTTTCTCCGACCTGAACACTGACAAGCTTGGGTTTTGATTCAAGCGCAGCTATTTCCGCTTTTATCTTTTCTTTTATACCTAAAGCCAATGCCTTGCCGTCTAATAATTTTGCACCCATAGTTACTCCATTCTTTTCTTGGTTTTTAGGGTTGCATCCCTGTAGAGAGTCTCTATTTTTTTCTTTAGTGTTTTCAGGGTTTCTTTTTCCTTTGCAACAAACTCTTTATCCTCTATGCCTTTGAGGTTTATCTCTGCGTTATATATACCTGAGTTAAAGCTGGCGCTCAGGAGCTCAGCTCCGCAGCCTACATCTGTTATTAAATTAGCGTTAGAACGTTCAGGCAGATCTACTGCTATCTGCATACCGTTTTTGGATAATTCACAAATCTTTAAAGAAATATAGTAGCCATCTTTCAATGCTTTATCAATAATTTTTTTGTCTTTTCCTTTGAATGCATCGCGTATTGTTGAATATGCCTTCACATCTTCGTCGATCAGGGTCATAAATTCTTCGCGGATCTTTTTCAGTGTCGTGAGATAGCCCTGCATTGCCTGCTCGACTGCCTTGTATTTTTCTTTTCCGACAGTAAAATTACATACCATCTCCAGTAAAGCTGCTCCTAGTGCTCCGCTTAACCCGGCTGCGCTCCCTCCGCCAGGTGCAGGTAATCGCGCTGCCAGATCACCGACATATTTTTTCATAGGTCCATCTATATACATGCGATTTTTTCCTTTCGGTATCCACTTGCTCGATGCCTACCCTTGAACAAGTATTAAAATAATCCAATGATCTTGCCGAATTTATCTATATCTACTTTTGCGCCTGCCGGTACAGATGGCAAGCCGGGCATCGTACGCATTGTACCACACAATGGATATAAAAATCCAGCTCCCGCGGAAACCCTTAAGTCTCTTATCGGCAATGTAAAACCTTCAGGCCTACCCTTTAACTTTGGGTCATGAGAAAGTGAAAGGTGTGTCTTTGCCATGTTTATAGGCAGCTTACTATACCCTTTTCTTGTGTAGTAATCTATTTTCTTCTCCGCTTCCTCGGAATACTCAACGTTTTTTGCGCCGTAGATTCTTTTTGCAATCGTCTCTATCTTTTCTTTTATAGGTGCATCTAGCGGATACAGGAATTTAAAATCTGATTTTTGTTTGCACATCTCAAGGACTGCTCTAGCCAGATCTTTTCCGCCTTCCCCGCCTTTTTCCCAGACTTCACTCAAGGCAACATCCATTGCACCTGCTTTCTTTGCTATATCTTTTACTATGTTTATTTCTTTTTCCGTGTCATATGAAAACCTGTTTATGGCAACTACGACTGGCACGCCGAATAATTTTATATTCTCAATATGCTTTATAAGGTTCTCTGTTCCTTTTTTGACAGCCTCGACGTTTTCCCTCTTCACGACTTCCATGTCAAGCGCCCTGCCAGGCACGGCCTCAAAGCCACCTCCGTGCATCTTTAATGCCTTTACGGTAGCTACAAGCACCACGCCGTCTGGCGGCTTAAGCGCACTGGACCTACATTTTATATCTAAAAACTTTTCTGCCCCGCAATCTGCACCAAACCCGCTTTCTGTCACGACATAATCCGCAAGCCTCAAAGCGATCATGTCAGCTAGAACAGAATTATTACCATGTGCGATATTTGCAAAAGGCCCTGCGTGCATAATACAGGGGGTGTTCTCTGTGGTCTGGATCAGATTTGGCTTAAGGGCATCTTTTAAAAGTACTGTCATTGCCCCTGCACATTTTACATCCTCAGCCGTAACAAGTCTCCCATCCTTTGTTGAAGCAATAACCATCCTTGACAGTCTTTTTCTTAGGTCAGACATGCTCTCTGCTAGAGCCAATATGGCCATGACCTCACTAGCCACTGTTATATCAAAACCCGTGTCTCTGGGTATGCCGTTTTCCTTTCCGCCGAGTCCTATCTTTATCTGCCTCAACGCCCTGTCACTTATGTCTACGCAGCGTCGTGTTACTATTGAATCAGGGTCTATGTTTAGGGCATTACCTTTTAACAGATGATTGTCAATAAAAGCTGCCAGAAGATTATTCGCAGCCCCTACAGCGTGGATGTCGCCTGTAAAATGTAGGTTTATGTCCTCCATTGGTAGCACCTGAGAATACCCTCCGCCGGCAGCACCACCTTTTATTCCAAAGACAGGTCCCATTGAAGGCTGCCTTAGAGTTGTAATGACTTTTTTGCCTAACCTTGCAAGCCCCAGGCTAAGACCAATAGTAGTCACAGTTTTTCCTTCGCCCAGCGGGGTAGGGGTTAAAGCAGTAACATCAATAAATTTTCCAAGAGGCTTGTTTTTAATGCGGTCTAAAATAGAAAGGGCTATCTTGGCCTTGTAATTTCCGTATAGCTCCAATTCATCTTGCCTGATTCCAATCTGACGGGCTATCTTGGTGATGGGTTTTAGTCTTGCGGATTGTGCTATCTCAAGGTCACTAGGTACTTTTCTCAATGTGCGCCTCCCTTTCAACGCATACTACATAAAACCTTGTAAGTCTTAGGCTTCTCTGATAGGCGCGAAACTTCGCCTGTGGATAGGGCATGGTCCGTGCTCCTGGATCGCTTTCATGTGGCCCCTTGTGCCGTATCCTTTATGTCTTGAGAATCCATATTCAGGAAATCTTTTATCGTAAGAGACCATCATCCTGTCGCGAGTAACCTTTGCAACAATCGAAGCCGCTGCTATTGAAAGGCTCTTTGAATCACCTTTTACGATCTTTACCGTGTGATAAGGAAGGCCTGGGTCCATATTGCCATCCACGAGTACATAGATGCCCTTTCTTATCTCCTTTTCTTTTTTATTATTAGAGCGGCAGTATTCTTTTACAAGGCCCCTTACCGCATCTTTCATGGCAAAGGATGTAGCCTGGTAAATATTCTTCTTATCTATAAATCGATGGTTTTTCGCAGCCGTGGCAAAAAGAGATCTTTTAGTTATTTCCTGAAACGACTTTTCTCTCTGAAGCGGCGTTATTTTTTTTGAATCATCCAGCCTTTCCTTATAGCGCGGCAACTTAAAACTTTTTAAAGGCTCGCACCTTAAGCTAACCGCACCTGCTACAACAGGTCCAGCCAGAGGCCCGCGGCCCGCCTCATCCAGACCGATTATAAGAGTCGCCCCCTCAAGAAACGCCTTTTTCTCCCAGAGAAGCATCTTCTTTTTTGTCAAATCCTCGATCTTCTTCAATTTTTGTATGCTTTCCTACTTTTTTCTTTAGGTAATAAAGCTTGGCCCTTCTCACCTTGCCCTTTTTTACTACCTCGATGGAATCAACCGAAGGGGAATGTAATTGAAATACCCTTTCTATGCCCTCGCCATAGGATACGCGCCTGAGGGTAAACGTCTCTCTGGAGCTCGAGCCTTTTTTTGCAATACAAACACCCTCGAAAGCCTGAAGCCTGGTCTTCTCCCCCTCCTTGATCTTGACGAATACCTTTAGGGTATCGCCAGGTTTAAACGAAGGGACATCTTTTTTCATAAAATCTTTTTCCAATTCATTGATCTTATTCATTTTTCCTCCTTTTTCTATCGACTAGGTCTGGTCGTTTTTTATTTGTCTCTTTTAAAGATTCTTTTTCTCTCCACTCTTTAATCTTTTTGTGGTCTCCGGAGAGAAGCACTTCCGGGACCTTCATACCTTTATAATCTGCAGGCCTGGTATACTGGGGATACTCCAGGAGCCCTTTTGAAAAAGATTCATCTATATGAGAATCGTTATTTCCGAGTACTCCCGGTACGAGCCTTGCAACAGCATCGATAACGACCATTGCCGCAAGTTCGCCTCCTGTTAAAACAAAGTCTCCTATTGACACTTCTTCGTCTATCAGGTGTTCCCGCACTCTTTCATCTATACCCTCATAGTGCCCACAGAGGAGCAATATGTGTTCATACTTGGATAATTTCTTTGCCAGATTATGATCAAGGGTCTTGCCTTTCGGGCTCATAAGGATGACCCTTGTCTTTAATCTCTGGTCCTTGGTCTTCTTTCTTATATAATTTACAGCCTCAAAGAACGGCTCGGCATTCATGACCATGCCTGCCCCGCCGCCAAAAGGCTTGTCATCCACCTTTTTATGTTTTTGTTTTGTAAAAGGTCTTAAGTCTATTATATTTATCTCGATAGCGTTTTTTTCCAGGGCCTTTTTTATAATAGACTCCCCCCGTACAGCATCAAACATCTTCGGAAATATCGTCAGGACATCTATAAGCATAACCCTTGTCTTATTCTGAGATCCCTGCAACAGGAAATCCGTAAAATTAAAGTGCGCCTTGTTTTTTTAGAATACTTCTTACGATTTCGGACGGGACTGCCCCGTTCGCTATCCAATACTTGGCTCTTTCTTTCTTCACCATTACTATAGGCGGATTCTTTGAAGGATCGTAATAACCTATCTCTTCGATCGCCTTACCGTCTCTTGCGCGCTTTTTGTCACACACGATTATCCTACGATGAGGCTTTTTCTTTGTCCCTAACCTTTTCAACCTTATCACTACTGCCATGTCTCCTCCTTGTTAGTCTTCTTTCTCGCGTTTTATCTTTGCGCCTAACTTACCTAGTTTTTCTTCGATATTATGATACCCGCGCTCTATATGATAGACCCTGGATATCTCTGTTTTGCCTTTGGATACAAGCGCTGCCAGTATCAACGCTGCCGAGGCCCGCAGATCCGACGCCATTACTGGTGCACCACTTAGCCTGGCAGATCCCTTGACTATAGCGTTTGGATTCTCGAGCATGATCTGTGCGCCCATCCTTGAAAGCTCGCTTACATGCATAAAGCGTTCAGGGTAGATCTTCTCTGTAATGATACTTATGCCCTTGGTCACACTCATAAGCGCCATCATCTGTGCCTGCATATCAGTTGGGAAACCCGGGTAAGGCAAAGTCGTGACATCCACGGGCTTCAAAGACCTTGTCCTTCTTACGCGCAATCCGTCCTTTGTCTTTGTTATCTTTACCCCGGCATTTTGCAATTTATCTACAATAGCTCCAAGATGCCCTATCTTGGCATGTTTTACCAGTACATCGCCTCCGGTGATTGCTGCTGCCACCATAAAGGTACCTGCTTCAATCCTGTCATAGATCACAGAGTGTTCTGCTCCACGAAGCAAACGCACGCCTTCTATCTCCAGTATAGGAGTATTGTGTCCTTTTATCTTTGCACCCATCTTACTAAGAAAATTTGCCAGGTCATTTATCTCAGGCTCACATGCAGCGCTTTCGATGATAGTTTTTCCCTTAGTGAGCGTAGCAGCCATCATCAGGTTCGCTGTTGCCAAGACACTGGACCCAAACTTTCCGCCTAAATAGACCCGATTGCCGCTTAACTTCTTTGCATCTGCTATGATATATCCGTGTTCTATCTTTATATCAGCGCCTATCGCGCGCAATCCTTTTATGTGCAGATCGATTGGCCGGGAACCAATAACACATCCTCCGGGCATAGAGACCTCTGCATGTTTTAGCTTAGCCAGTATAGGACCAAGAACGCATATAGAAGCCCTCATGGTCTTCACAAGGTTATAAGGTGCTCTGAAATTTGTATAATGCCTAGGGTCAACCATTACAACCCCGTCTTCCATATCGACCTTCACGCCTAGATAACGCATGATGCGAAGCATTGTATAGACATCGCTCAATGGCGGAACATTCTTGATCACGGATTTGCCGTCAGCCAAAAGCGTAGCAGCCAGAATAGGGAGCGCGGCATTTTTTGCTCCGCTTAGCTCTACTGTACCTTTTAATTTAACTCCACCTTCTACAATAAATCTATCCATAATACCCTATCTATTCCCGCGAGATCCTTTATGATCTTGCGGACCCTGAACTTACCTGTTGACTCGAATATCACACTTATATCCCCTACCTGACCAGCGCCTATCTCCAGGAATAAAGACCCGCCTGCGCTCAGGTAAGCATGCGTCTTACTTGCTATCTGTCTGTAAAAATCCAGGCCATCCGACCCACCGTCCAAAGCGATCCTTGGCTCTCTCTGCACCTCTTCCTGTAATAGCCCTATATCAGCCCTCTTTACATACGGTGGATTGCACACTATTATATCAAATTTATATTTTTTATCCAAGGGTAAAGCCTCGAAAAGATCGCCTTTGTAAAAAGTCACTCTCTTTCCCGTACCGTGAGAAATAGCGTTCATGCGCGCTCTATCCAATGCGCACTCTGAGATATCCGTAGCGATTATTTCTATTGTAGGAACTAATCTCCCCAGACCAATAGCGATATTGCCTGAACCTGTGCATAGATCAAGTACCTTGCCCACTCGCTCCCTGTTCTTTATCTCCAGGGAGGCTTCTTTTACTAAAATCTCTGTCTCTGGACGTGGTATAAAGACATCCTTATCCACTCCAAAGTCCATTTCCATGAATTCAGCTACACCTGTTATATGCTGAAGGGGTTCTCCGGATATACGCTTGGCGATAAGCGAATCATATAAACGCTCTATTTGCTCATCCACAGTCAGCTCGTTTAGATAAAGCTCGCTCCTTGAACATTTAAATATATACGATAGCAATGCCTCTAGCTCTACCTGAGGGAACATACCCAGATATCTATTTATCAGATAAAAAACATTTTTCTGAGTTTTCAAGCTGTTCAACATGTTATTTCCCCTGACCCAGCTTTAGTTTTCTCTCTGCCTGTAGTAATGCGTCAAACACTTCCTCTATCTCGCCTTCCATCACCCTGTCCAGCTTATGCAGGGTAAACCCTATCCTGTGATCAGTCACACGCCTATCTGGAAAATTATAGGTGCGTATCTTCTCGCTGCGGTCACCTGTACCTACCTGGCTTTTTCTGTCCTTTGCTATCTTTTTTTCTTGCTCTTTTCTGATATTATCAAGGATCCTTGCTTTAAGGACTCTCATTGCCTTTTTCTTGTTCTTTGCCTGGGATTTTTCATCCTGGCATACGACTATCGTGGCCGTGGGGATATGCGTGATACGAACAGCTGACTCAAGCTTATTCACGCTCTGGCCTCCAGGGCCTGAAGAACGAAAGACATCTATTTTTAGATCCTGCGGATTGATCTGGAGGTCAACATCTTCTGGCTCAGCCAGCACTGCTACTGTTACTGCAGATGTATGGATCCTGCCAGATGCCTCTGTAGCAGGCACCCTCTGTACCCTATGTACGCCTTTTTCATACTTTAATCTTTTATAGACATTCTTTCCTTTTACTGCGAATATTACTTCTTTAAAGCCACCTGCCTCTGCAATATGGCTATCCATTATCTCTATCTTCCATCCGCATTTCGCAGCATACTTGGAATACATCCTGAAGAGATCCCCTGCAAATAAAGATGCCTCAGCCCCTCCTGTGCCAGCCCGTATCTCCATTATTACATCCTTGTTGGCATCCGGGTCTTCCTCCAGGATCTCCTCTTCCAGCTCGAGGGTAAGCGCCGTAAGTCTTTGCTCCAGCACTCCTATCTCTTTATTGGCCATTTCAATAAGCTCTGAATGTGTCTCGCTCTCGAGAAGCTTTTTGGTATCGCCTATCTCTGAAGATACCTTTTTGTATTCCCTGTATTTTCTTACAATATCTTCCAAGGATGATAGTTCTTTTGCCAGCTTCTGATAGCGCTCTCGGTCAGAGACCACCTCATTATCAGCCATCAGCTGGTGTATCTCTCCATGGCGCTTTAATAGGTTATCAAGCTTTTCAAACATGGTTATTTCTTTTTATACTTTTTCAAGAATTTTTCAACGCGTCCGGCAGAATCAATGAATTTCTGCTTACCGGTGAAAAACGGGTGACATTTAGAACATATCTCGACGCGTATATTCTGCTTTGTGGAGCGCGTATGTATGACCTCTCCGCAAGCGCATATGACCGTCGTCTCTTTGTACTGCGGATGGATCTTTGCCTTCATGTTATCCTCCTCGTTTATTGGTTCATGGTTTCCAAAAATTCTTCGTTTGTCTTGGTCCT
>CAZZAL010000024.1:0-2028 GCA_964652265.1 uncultured Planctomycetia bacterium | reverse complement strand
TCCTCCTCGTTTATTGGTTCATGGTTTCCAAAAATTCTTCGTTTGTCTTGGTCCTGGAGAGTTTCCCAAGAAGAAGCTCCATTGCCTCGACGCTATTCAGCTCATTCAAGACCTTTCTTAATATCCATACTCTCTGAAGCTCCTTTTCGCTCATCAGGAGCTCTTCTTTTCTCGTATTGGACCTCTTTATGTCAATGGCCGGGTAAACCCTTCTCTGGAAAAGATTCCTATCCAGCTGCAGTTCCATGTTGCCCGTGCCTTTGAACTCTTCAAAGATGACTTCATCCATCCTGCTACCTGTGTCTACAAGGGCAGTTGCTATGATAGTCATACTTCCGCCTTCTTCTATGTTCCTGGCAGCTCCAAAAAACCTTTTTGGCTTATGCAGTGCATTCGAGTCCACGCCTCCTGAAAGTATCTTCCCGGAATGCGGCACAACTGCGTTGTATGCCCTTGCAAGACGCGTTATGCTGTCCAGAAGTATTACCACGTCTTTCTTGTGCTCGACAAGCCTCTTTGCTTTCGCAAGCACCATCTCCGCCACCTGCACGTGCCGTTCGGCCGGCTCGTCAAAGGTAGAACTTATCACCTCGCCCTTTACAGAGCGCTTCATGTCTGTGACCTCTTCAGGTCTCTCGTCTATAAGAAGCACGATGATAATGGCCTCGGGTGAATTCAGTGTTATGCTATTTGCCACCTTTTGCATTATTATTGTTTTTCCGCTGTAAGGCGGTGCGACTATCATGCCCCTCTGTCCTTTTCCAATCGGTGTCAAGAGGTCCATAACGCGTCCTGTAAGCTCTTTTTGCTTTGTCTCGAGCGTAAACCTTTCCTCAGGATAAAGCGGCGTAAGCTGGGAAAAGAGGATCTTATCTTTTGATGCCTCAGGGCTTCCAAAATTTATCGCTTCCACCTTCAGTAAAGCAAAATATTTTTCGCCTTCCTTGGGTGGCCTGATCTGCCCGCTTACTGTATCGCCTGTCCGCATGCTGAATTTCTTGATCTGGGACGGAGAGACATATATATCGTCGGGACACGGGAGGTAGTTATAATTCGGCGAGCGCAGAAACCCGAACCCGTCCGGGAGAGTCTCTAGAACACCTTCGCCAAAGATAAGCCCGTCTTTTTCTGTTTGTGCCTGCAATACCTTGAAGATCAGCTCTTCCTTTCTCAGGTTGGCTATCCCGTTAATACGCATGTCGCGCGCTACCTTGTTAAGCTCTGACATCTTTAAAGACTTCAATTTTTCAATATCCAGCTTTTCCTTCTTTTCTTTTACTACCATATTACACCCCTGTGTGTTTCCAGATCTCTTTGACCTGGAGTAAAGTTTTTCTCGTAGAACCACTATTATCTATAATAAAATCAGCGAGCGCTGCCTTCTTTGCAAAAGGCGCCTGCATCCTTATTCTCTTTATTATCTCGTTTTTCTTTAATCCTCTCTTCTGAGCCACCCTACTGATCTGCTTGGAAATGCTATTTTTTACTACTACCAGGATATCTAATTTTTTGTAAAAGCCTGATTCTAC
This sequence comes from uncultured Planctomycetia bacterium, assembly GCA_964652265.1. Lineage (GTDB taxonomy): Bacteria > Omnitrophota > Gorgyraeia > Gorgyraeales > Gorgyraeaceae > JAHIUV01. The sequence goes on along the minus strand of CAZZAL010000024.1, from coordinate 499 downwards.
CAGAAGAGGGGCATCGATTACAACAACTTTTCTTTTTTTCTTTGTACGGGCTATCCTTTCTATCTCTTTTATCGCCTCTGGATGGACCAGTCTGTCTAGCAAAGCAAGCTTGGATCTTTTCTTAAAAACAGCCCTTGCCAGCTTTTTTCTGTCTATACACCTAGCTTTACCTAAAACAGATGTTCCAAAATGCTTTACAATGCTCCTGTAAACCTTGGCTGTGGGAGTCATAAGCGAATGACAGACCTTATCTGCATCGATTCTATAGGCGCCTAGCCTTTCAAACATCTTTGCAACTTTAGTCTTGCCGCTCCCAAGGCTCCCTGTGACCCCTATTATCATGATCCTTTTACCTCTATCTCTTCTGTGTCCAGCCAGTTTTTTCCGTATTTAACACTTACCTTTACAGGTACGCACAACTTTACCGCAGATTCCATTTTTTCTTTGACCAGCTTACTCATCACCTTGAGCTCTTTTTTTGGAACCTCGAACACCAGCT
>CAZZAL010000023.1:0-12100 GCA_964652265.1 uncultured Planctomycetia bacterium | reverse complement strand
TTAAAGTATAAGAAAGAGAGCTATAATGTTACTTGACTATGAAAGTATTACAAAAGTTTTAAGGGAATTTCGCGTTGATATTATATATCGGTATTAGGATGGACTTCAGATAATGCGTCTTTTATGCTTAGCTGGTTTCTGATAGGCAAGGTTATTGTGATTTTAGAGCCTTTTTTTCCATCTGAACGATCATCAACTCGGATACTGCCGCCGTGCTCTTCCATGATATACCACATGGTTTCGCCAAGACCAAGGCCTGTACCACGCTCTCTCTTCGTTTTGCCTAGCTCAAATGCCTCCTGATATGGCTTGCCTTTTTTTTGCACCAAAAACTCTTCAGGGAAACCAGGTCCATCATCCAGGATCTCGATAATCGCCTCGCCTTCGGAGAAACGTGTACTTATCACAAGATTTCTTATGTCAAGTTCCGACTCTGTTGCATTTTGCACGATATTGGCTATGGCTCCTTGTATTGACAAGCGATTCAGCATAACAAGTGGCAATTTTTCATCGAACTTGAATTCTAGATTCAATGGCCTTTCTTTCCTAGCATCTTTCTCATTTTCTTTTTCCACGCGTTCCGAAACAAATTTCTCTATAACTTCGTTTAAATCAAAGGGCTCTTTTGGCACATTAAGAAAAGCGCCTTCGGTTCTGTTTTCCTGGGCCTCAGCAATTTGCGTAAGCATCTTCTTAACCAACTTTATATTTTTCCTATCTTTTTCCCCAGCTTCCTTGTCTGCATTAGCTACTGCTTTCTCGAGTAATACTTCATATAATTTTTCGTCAAATCTGTCCTTAAACCCTCGGAATCTCTTTGCAAACCTTGACATCTCCTCTTGCCATACCCTGATAACCTCAAGCGGTATATCCGGCACATCTTCGTAACTGTACTGTTGCGCAGACATTGTAAACTCTCTATGGTTTGAGATTTCTCCAGATTGTACATATTCTCCGTCTGTATTTTTATATGTGCTGTTCATCTCTTTTGACAGACTCACAGCGCTTGGGACACCATAATCGTCGCCAAAGATATCAAGCATGCCAATAGGAAAATTATACAGAATCCTGACATCATAAATAGTGCCTTCGTGATCCGTAGTCTTAAGCGCAATAAATGTCGCTATGCGCTCCTTGTCCAGTTTTTTCCTTAACGACCTGTATCGCTTTGAGAGAACTATAGTGTTGCGTATCCCCTCTTTTATACCCGCTACCCCAGATTTTTTCACTTGTTCTAAATTACTCAAACCTTCTATCTTCTTAGCAAATATCTTGCCGAATATTTCCGGCCTTTCAAGAGCCTCCTCCATGGTCCCTGTTCCTAATGTCAAAAGTGCCTTAATTATTCTCTCAGTTCTTTTCTTCATCAGCATTTCTCTATAAAGCTTATAATTCTCAACCGCATGCTCTTCATCAAAATCTTCTTCAGACACATCCAAGCTCTTCAAGATTTTCGAGATCTCCTTATCAAAGCCTTCTTCAGGCACATCCAAGTTCTCCAAGATCTCCTTGATCCCCTGGTTTTCTTTTTTAGACAGAAGAAGGCCAGAAAACTCCTTAATTGATCTCTCAGTTTCTTTTATCAATGCTTCTCGGTCAATATTATGTGCTTCCTCCGATGCTTCTTCAAGCACGTCCAACACCATCTCGGCTTCTTCTTCAAACGTAGATAGGGGTTTTTCTTCTCCCAAGATATTAAATTGCGCGTGAATCGTCTGTAGGAGATCGTCGGCTTTATCTTTACTGTAGCACTCGCTAACAAGAAACTTCAAATCTGGCTCGATATCCTTCCACAGTTTATCAGCCCTTTCTTTCCTGGTTCCCTTCGTCTTTTCATCCAGAACATTCTTTATATCTGTATATTCTTCCTTGAGCGGCACGCGCAGGGTCTCTTTTTGAGGAGAACATGCATAGAGCGCGTTCGTCGACAATAGCACTGCGAGCATCGCCATACAAGTGATCTTCAAATTATAGGCTTTATTAAACCTCGTCATAATCCACCCAAAAACTAACCCTTTCTCATTAGGGTTAGTTGAGACATGCGCTCAATTATAAGTATACCATAAATATAGCCTATTGGGAAGGACTAAAGAATGGCGTCCCCAACCGGATTCGAACCGGTGTCGTCAGATCGAAAATCTGATGTCCTAGGCCAGACTAGACGATGGGGACTTGTAGTTATTCTTCTTCGGGAACGACGCGTGCAATGGCTGAAACGCGGTCGCCTGAATCGAGCTTTATTATGCGGACACCCTGGGCAGCCCTGCCAGTAGCACGTATATCTTTTACAGCACAGCGCACAATCATGCCTTTTTCAGTCATGACCATGAGTTCATCTTTGTCGTTTACTATCTTAAGGCCTACTGCTTCCCCGTTTTTCTTTGTAACGCTTACGTTCTTTATGCCTTTTCCGCCGCGGGATTGTTTTCTATATTGAGCTACTGGCGTACGCTTTGCAAAACCCTGGGATGTAACAGTGAGGATCGTAGCGTCTTTCCTTACGATTTCCATTGCAATTACCACATCCTTTTTGCCAAGCCTTATACCTTTGACACCCTTGGCTCCTCTTCCCATGTCCCTTACCTGAGCTTCCGAAAATCGAATGGCCTTGCCTCCATTGGCCGCGAGGATTATTTCTTCTTTACCACTAGTCCACTTTACATCTATAAGCTCATCGCCTTTTTCTATGGTAATGCCAATTATGCCGCCTTTTCTTGGATTTGAATACGCCATGAGATCTGTCTTTTTAATCAGGCCCTGTTTTGTCGCCATCACAAGGAACTTACCTTCTTCAAAATCCTTTACCCTCACGCATGCAGAAGCCTTCTCGCCCTGACCAAGCTGCAACAAATTCACTATCGCCTTGCCCCTTGCAGCGCGGCCAGCCTGTGGTATCTCATATACCTTTACCCAGTGCACCCTGCCTGTATTTGTAAAAACAAGTATATACTCATGGGTAGAGGCAACAAAGAGATGCTCGACAAAATCCTCGTCCTTCATGTCAATGCCTGTCACGCCCACGCCTCCTCTCTTCTGACGCCTGTAGGAAGCGATCGGCAGGCGCTTTATGTAGCCAGCGTGGCTGATAGTAATGACCATGTCCTCTTCTGCGATCAGGTCCTCTATTTCCATCTCTTCAACCTTTGCAACTATCTCTGTCCTGCGTTCATCACCGTATTCTTTCTTTACCTCAAGTACTTCATTTTTCACGATCTCCAAGATCTTTTTCGCGCTCTTTAAAATCGCCTTGAGCATCTCGATCTTTTTTATGAGTTCCAGGTATTCTTTTTCTATCTTGCCTCTTTCTAGCGCAGTCAAACGCTGAAGCTGCATCTCCAGTATGGCCTGGGCCTGGACATCAGAGAGCTCAAAATTTTTCATTAATTTATCTTTTGCTATCTTTGGATCCTTTGATTCCCTGATAGTCTTTATGATCTTGTTTATGTTGTCTACGGCTATCTTCAGGCCTTCCAGGATATGAGCGCGTTTTTCTGCCTTCAAGAGATCAAACTGCGTCCTGCGCCTTACTATAATCTCCCTGTGCTTTATGTATAATTCGAGCGCCTGTTTTAGATTTAAAACTCTTGGTTTCCCGTCGACAAGCGCGAGCATGATCACGCCAAAGGTTGTCTCCATTTGTGTGCGCTTGTAGAGTTGATTCAGGATGATCTGAGCATTCTGGTCGCGCTTAAGATCCACGACGATCCGCATGCCCTCTTTGTCAGACTCGTCCCTTATATCCGAGATACCCTCGATCTTTTTGTCCTGGACCAGATCAGCAATATTCTCTATGAGTTTTGACTTGTTTACCTGATACGGTATCTCTGTTATAACAATAGACTCTTTGTTGCCTTTCTGCTGTTCAATGGCTGCTTTTGCGTGGAGCTTCAAGCGGCCTCTTCCTTTTTCAAAGGCCTCTTTTATGCCTTCTTTGCCGCAGATAGTGCCTCCTGTTGGGAAATCCGGACCTTTTACTATCTTCATCAAATCCTTTATTGAAACACCCGGATCAGCGATTACCTTTACAATGGCATCGACTATCTCACTAAGGTTGTGCGGCGGGATATTGGTAGCCATTCCGACTGCAATGCCGCTGGAGCCATTTACCAATAAGTTCGGTAGTCGCGCTGGCAAAACACTCGGTTCTTCAAGAGACTCATCAAAGTTCGGCACAAAATCTACTGTGTCTTTGTCAATATCATCAAGGAGTTCATCTGCTATAGCGTCCATCCGCGCCTCGGTATAACGCATAGCTGCTGCTGCGTCACCGTCGACAGAACCAAAGTTGCCCTGGCCGTCTATTAAAGGATACCTGAGAGAAAAATCCTGCACCATCCTTACAAGGGAATCATACACAGCTGTATCACCATGTGGGTGATATTTACCAAGGCAATTATGAGAGACCATGCCATTAGCAATAAATTCATGCTCGCCTTCGACTTGTATGTCGAAAGTCTCTTGTGGTGTAGCTTTTTCTATAGAAGCGACTTTTGAAAAATAAATTTTATTCTCCACTATGCCATCAACAAAAGTAGAAAGAGGCGAGCCTATCTTTCTTAGTTTTTCCTCGATTCCCCAGCTTAGAATCTGAGACTTTCTCAAGGGCTTTTCAGTAAGATCATTCGGATACCTAATCTTACTTCCTGTCGGATACTTTATCCCCATCCTGAATTTACCACCGTTTAAATCTTGATACCACCCGCTTCCAATGTGTCTCCCGCTCAACTCAGCAAATATATTAGCCCCTGCATAAGGAATAAGATCGTACTTTGAGGGTACTGTTCGCTTGAAACTCATGCCAAATAATCTAATCTTCTTCAGCGGCTGAATACAGTTAATCCTAGAAGCTAATAATAATGCATTAGAGCTTTTAAATTCTAAATAATAAAAAACCTCTCTGCTTTTAACTTCTCTTCCTAAAACATGGCTAGAATTTGTTCTTTCTGTCTTGTGTTTTCTACCAAAAATGCCCTGGTGCTGCAAAAGTATCAGCAACCCATCTATTAGTTTTTCGGAAATTGACCCATAGTGTATGACGTTTCTGTTTTTATGAATACTGCCATCTCCATCAACTAATCCAGAGACAAAAGCGAATATTACTTCCTTTGGAGAGATGTATATTTGTCGCGGGATTTCCTTAGTTTTTGCTTTGCAGCCTTCGAGATTAAAATTCAACATAAAGAAATCATTGATATGATTCCTGTTAATCCTTACAGAGTACATCTTTTTAAGTGGCTTCCCGTGCTTTGTGACACCTTTAGATGCCTTCACCTCGATCTTTGGTTCATAATCAAATTCTTGTTTGAAGATTGAGCGTACTTTTTCTAAAACACTTTCACTGCAAGAATCGAAACGCATCCTATTGCGCTGTCTTCTGTTAGATTGTTCCACAGATCCATCTGACAACAAAAAACCTAACACATACGCTATATTTTTATTAAGATAAACAGGGTGCTTTTTTATATCAACACTTTTCTTCAGCCTCGCTGGACCTTTAATTTCAGGATAATGGGCTCTTGTAACAACATAATCTTCTCTGGTTAATTCTTTTGCCTCTTTCCAAATAAATTCTAAATTTTTATTTAACACCTTAAATTTCTGTGAAGGCGTAACTGTATTGTGGGTTCCATTGTCAAGCCTAATTTTTAAAAGTCCTCTCTTTGGCATCTCATATAGCTGCTTAACAGCCCTAAGGCTATCTTGTGTAAACACTCTATCTCCTCGTCTAATATTTTGGACAGGGAGCAAGCCCTTTTCGGTTAACACAAGCGTATCTCTAACAAAGCATTCTCCAACTATGCGAGCACTTTTCTTATACGGCTTGGTGTGCTCCAACCCAAGGTCCATCATTGCGTAAAGAATGCGCCTGTGGACCGGTTTTAAGCCGTCACGGATATCAGGTAAAGCCCTGCCCACGATTACGCTCATGGCGTAAGTGAGGTATGAGCTCTTCATCTCATTTTCGATATAAACTGGTATTAGTTTTTCATTTTGGGTGTACATAATCAAATATCCAGATTCCGCACCTCAAGTGCGTATTTGTCAATAAATGCTTTTCTGGGTTCGACCTGGTCGCCCATAAGCACTGTGAACATCTCGTTGGCCGCAACCGCATCCTCCATAGTAACCTTAAGGAGCGTACGTGTCCCTGGGTCCATGGTAGTCTCCCAAAGCTGTGTTGGGTTCATCTCTCCCAGGCCTTTATACCTCTGTATATGAAGTCCTTTTTTAGCCGCTTCCTTTACATAATCAAGGCATTCCTTTAGTGTGTCCAGCCCCTTTACATCATCCTCTGAGTCCATCTTAAAGGCATTTTTCTTTGTGTCTGTATCCGGCTGAAGCACCTGCTCGATTTTAAAGCCCATTTTCTCTATTTTTTCAACAATTTTATCTGCATCCCTTGCTTCATAGAACTCAACCACATGACCGCTTTTTTCGCCTATCTCTATATCTTTACCAAGCTCCTTTTCAAGCTTCTTTACTGCCTTTGCCAGCTCCTGGTCATCATACAGAAATTGGACTTCTCCCTCCACTTTGACCATATAAATAGGGAGTTTTTTGGTCTTCTTCTGTCTAAAACCCAGGTATTTTGGCAATTTCACTCCACGTCGCTCTATAGCCCATGCCAGCTTGTCAAAGTCTAAAACAAGGCGTAAGAGCTCCTTGAGCTGCTTGTCCTTAAAGGCCTTTTTGTCCTTGGCGCGGATCAGGCTCATACCCTCTGTTCCAAGGTCAAACAAGAATTCGTTCATCTGCTTTTCTGTCTCGATATATTCTTCGCGCTTTCCCCTTTTTACCTTATAAAGAGGCGGCTGGGCTATGTAGATATGGCCTTTTTCTATCAGCTGCTGCATCTGCCTGAAGAACAGAGTCAAAAGAAGCGTGCGAATATGGCTGCCATCTGAATCAGCATCAGCCATAAGAATGATTTTATGGTATCTAAGTCTTTCTAAATTAAATTCTTCTCCTATACCTGTCCCAAGCGCACTTATAATCGTACGAATCTCTTCGTTTGCCAGGGCCTTGTCAAGCCTTGCCTTTTCCACGTTCAAGATCTTTCCTTTAATAGGCAGGATCGCCTGAAACCTCCTATCTCTTCCCTGTCTGGAAGAGCCACCTGCTGAATCTCCTTCTACTATATAAAGTTCGCAAAGGCTCGGATCCCTTTCAGAGCAATCCGCAAGCTTTCCTGGGAGAGACGTTGAATCCAGTGCGCCTTTGCGCCTGGTGAGCTCTCTTGCCTTCCTGGCGGCTTCTCTTGCCCGCGCTGCAAGTATTGCCTTTTCAATAGCCTTGTTCGCTACAGAAGGGTGCTCTTCAAAATACGACGAGAGATTTTCGTTTACAATAGAGGCGACGATTCCCTCAACCTCGCTATTGCCAAGCTTTGTCTTTGTCTGGCCTTCGAACTGAGGGTTCGGCACCTTGACGCTTATTACACACGTCAATCCCTCGCGTATGTCTTCGCCAGAGATAGCTACGTCTGACGACTTTAGCATGTTCTTGTTCTTGCAGTACTGGTTGACTGTCCTTGTAAGAGCAGACTTAAACCCACTAAGATGCGTGCCGCCCTCGATCGTGTTTATATTATTCACGAAGCTAAATATATTCTCTGCATACGCATCGTTATACTGAAGCGCGATCTCGCAGGAGACATTTTCTTTTTCTCCTGAAAAATAAATCACTTTTTTATGCAGGGCGTTTTTATTTCTGTTAAGGTGATCTACGAATGAAACCAGCCCCCCGGAATAATAAAACTCGGCATCTTTGTCTTTTCTTTCATCCTCTAATCTTATCTTCAGGCCTTTGTTTAAAAATGCCAGCTCTCTCAGGCGGTTGGACAGGGTCTCAAATGAAAATTCCACGGTGCCCTTGAATATCTCTTTATCCGCCTTGAATGTTACGCTTGTGCCTGTAGTCTTTGCCTTGCCGACCACGGTGAGCTTTGAAGCAGTCTTTCCCCTCTCGTATTCCTGGTGATAGACCTTGCCATCCCTTTTTATTTCTACCTCTAGCCACTCGCTCAAGGCATTTACAACGCTCACCCCAACACCGTGCAAACCACCTGACACCTTATAAGAGCGATGGTCAAACTTGCCTCCTGCGTGGAGAGTGGTCATCACCACTTCAACAGCAGGTTTTTTCTGAGTCTTGTGCATGTCCACAGGCACGCCGCGGCCATCGTCGGTGACAGTAACGCTATTGTCCATGTGTACGGTCACCTCTATATTTTTACAATGGTCTGCCATTGCCTCGTCAACAGAATTATCCACCACTTCATACACCAGGTGATGGAGCCCTCTGGCAGAGAGATCGCCTATGTACATGGCCGGGCGCTTTCTTACCGCATCAACGCCTTCAAGCACCTGGATAGTCCGCGCATCATATTTAGTTGCGCTTGTTGCCTTCTCAGGTTTTGCCTTTACGGGTTTTTTGGCCTTTGTCGCCTTTACCATTAACTGATATCTCCCATCCTAAATCTAATATCCTTTATCTTGTATTTCTCTAGACTTCTCTTTATCTCTTTCAGTATTCCTGCCTTTTTAAGGTTCAAGGTATACAACCATGTGGAAGCTTCCACCTCTATTGTCAAGATGCCCTTTTTTATGCCAACAGGCCTTGAATGATACGCTGCCTTTTCCCCAGCAGCGCGGCTCCAGGCTTCCAAAATTATTTCTTTCTTTCCAGGGCCCTGTTTCTCTATCTTTCCTATTACTTTATAGAGAATCTTTTTTATGTCCTCTGGCTTTTTCGTCGTCCTTCTCATCTATGCTAGCTGCATCGGCAGCACTAGATAAGTATACCAATCCTCTATCCTTATCACTGCTGGTTTGTCTGCCCCTAGAATCTCTATCTCTACCTCGTCCTTTGGTATTACTTTCAGGACATCGGTGAGATAACTAGGGTTAAAACCCACTGCTATCTCAGGGCCTTTATAAGTAGTCTCCATCTCTTCCTTTGCCTCGCCTATATTGGGGTTGGACTTTGAGATAACAGCCTTATTTTTCAATATATCCATCTTTATAGACTGCGAATCCTGTGTTGTTAAAAGTGCGGCCCTTCTGACGCCCAATAAAAACGGCTCTCTTTGTATCAACATCTTCTCTTTTGTCTCTTTTGGTACGACTTGTTCGTAGTTTGGATACTCACCTTCTATAAGCCTCGATACAATGGCAATATTACCCAGTTTAAACCTTACTTGGTTTTCACTAAAAGTTATCCCTGCTTCTCCTTCATCCTTTAGGGCCCTGTTTAATTCGTAAATCGTCTTTGACGGCACGATAATTGATTTATTTAACATCTCTTTTTCCACATCTTTTTTAATCAGACTTAATCTTTTCCCGTCAGTGGCCACGATTATAAACTTTTTATCCTTGAATATAAACAGTGCCCCATTAAGGACATACCTTGTCTCGTCGTGTGACATTGCAAAATGCGTCATGCTTAACATTTTCTTTAAAACGCCTTGTTCCATTACAATGTGCGGGGTTTCATCAAAACCAGGAAGTTTTGGAAAATCTTCTTTTGGTAAACCCAATATCTTAAAAAAACACTTGCCGCATTTTATTGTTGTTGAATTGTTCTTTGTGGTATTAATTAAGATATCCTCATCAGGTAACTCCTTTATAATATCATTAAATCTTTTTGCTGGCACTGTTATAGCACCCTCTTCTTCTACTTCTGAAGTAAATATAGAGGTAACACCTATATCAAGATCTGTACTTGTCAGTTTAACCTTATTATCTTTTGCTTCTATTAATATATTTGCAAGTATTGGTAAATTAGTCCTTGAAGAAATAACATTTTGTACATTTTGGATATTTTTAACCAATTCGTTTTTTAATATTTTAATTTTCATCATTAATAATCCCCTATTATACTATTAATCTATAGATTGAAAATTAGTCGTCTTAATAGTATGTCGTGTTGATAAGTTGATAAACATAAAACCCTATTACTTAATTATAGTTATAAAACAAAAATTATCCACAAAAAACATAGATTTATTCACATAGCTAACTTTTTACTTCCAACATGAGCCGGTTTAGCAAGTTTTTCACATTTTGGTTTTTCTTCGAGTCTTTCTGTATCTTCTCGCAGGCGTGTATGACTGTCGAATGGTCTCTCCCTCCAAAATGCTCCCCTATATCTGGCAGTGTCATGTTTGTGAGCTCTCTGGAGAGATACATCGCTATATGTCTGGGGTAGGTGATAGACCGGCTTCTTTTTTTTGTCTTTAAATCAGAGACCCTTATGTCAAAGTAATCAGCGACTTTTTTCTGAATCAATTCTACAGATATCTTTAGTTCGCTTTCTAGTAAGGCGTCTTTTAAGACGTCTTTTGCAAGATTCAGGGTGACCCTTGTGTTTTCTAATGAAGAATAGGCGATTACTTTTATGAGAGCACCTTCAAGCTCACGTATGTTAGTTTTTATGCGCTCGGCTATAAAATACAGGACGTCTTCTGGTAGGGCGATGGCGTTTCGCTCAGCCTTTTTTTTAAGTATGGCGATGCGGGTTTCAAGATCAGGTGGCTGCACATCTGTGACTAGACCCCATTCGAACCTCGAGACCAGCCGCTCTTCCAGGCCCGGTATGGTCTTGGGTGGCCGGTCACTGGAGAGGACTATCTGTTTGTGGGCGTCGTACAGGGTGTTGAACGTATGAAAGAATTCTTCCTGCGTGGATTCCTTACCAGCTATGAAATGCACATCGTCTATCAGTAACACGTCTACGCTCCTGTATTTTTCCCTGAATTGTCGCGTGGTCCTGTTCCGGATCGAGTTTATAAGTTCATTGGTAAAGCTCTCGCTGGAGGTATAAAAGAGTTTTAAGTTTTTGTTCATCTCTGAGAGATAATGGCATGCTGCTTGCATCAAATGAGTCTTGCCTAGGCCCACCCCGCCATAGATAAAAAGCGGATTATATGCCTTTGCAGGAGATTCTGCTATTGCGAGTGTTGCTGCGTGGGCAAAGCGGTTTGAGGAGCCGACCACAAAGCCCTCAAACGTATATCTTGGGTTTAGATAAAATAATTTTTTCTGGGCAGGTCTTCCCGGTACGGTGGTTTTTTTAACAATAACGTCTGTGTCTATTTTTTGCGGGACCACTTCGAAATCCACAGGTATGACCTTGCCGATCGTCTTTAATATCGCTATATTTAATATATCCCTGTAATGGTCGTATATCCAGTCCTTAAAAAAAATAGACGGTACTGCTATCTTCAGTCCCTCGTCGGAGAATTCAGCAAGACGCGTCTGGGCGAACCAGTTTTCAAACGCCCTCTCCCCTATTTCCTGTTTTGTGTGCTCAAGGATATTATCCCAGATATTAGATAGGTCAACGCTCATAAGTCAGGACATTATAGCAGGCGAGTTTGGCCTTAGCAAGAAAAATTTTTTTAATCATCAGGGTAAAATCTGCCGCGAGAATTTTGTAATACTTTCATAGTCAAGTAACACTTTTACTCTCCCTAACAATCTTCTTGTAATAAGCATAAGGCGTAAGATTATTTAAAGCCTGATGTGGTCTTCTGTAATTATATTCATGCTCCCATTTGGGTAATCTATATTGCCATTCTCTAGGATCTTTGGCAGGGTAACGGCGATAGAACTCCTCCTCGTCAGTCCTATGGCTTCGTTCAACCTTGCCGTTACCCTGTGGATAGGCAGGCCTATTTAAGATATGGCGTATCCCCAGCCGCACGCACTCTTTAGTAAAAGCATGCTCTCTATAAAAGACTCTGTTTGTAAACTCAATCCCATTATCAGTGCGTACGGCTATGACAGGGAAGGGTAATCTGTTAACCACTTCCTGTAAGAATCTCACAGAATTAGAGACAGTCTTTTCATCATAGATACGTACAACCCTTAGCCTGGTAGCTGAATCAGTAGCTGTATACTGGTAATAACGATAGGGCTTGCCTGGAAGCGTATCCAGGAACTTAGTATCTATCTGAACATCAAGCCCAGGATCTTTTACATAGACCCTTTTATACCTACGCAGCCTATTCTTAGGCTTTACTATTAAACCATGCCTTTTTAAGGTCTTATAGATGGCATATTCTGATACTTTTATATGCCTCTTTGATAAAATAAAC
>CAZZAL010000022.1:0-13894 GCA_964652265.1 uncultured Planctomycetia bacterium | reverse complement strand
AAAAGATACTTTTCTTCACCATTAGAAGTGTTACCTATCTTTTCATTTATTATAGAAAAATATGTGATAAGCACTTGACTAATTCAGGAATAGCGTGTAAACTATATCCTATTAAGAATTAATATCTTTTGCTATCTTATATGAAATGGAGAGGAGGGATGAAATAATAGAAAGTATAAGATGGTATAGCATAGACCTAACTATATTAACCAAAGTCACTTCAATATAAATGGATTTATACCCAAGGAGGGAACGATGAAGAAATATTTATTAACTGCTTTGTTAGTGCTTGGATGTGCTGCGATGGTGTATGCTGCTCCAGTAGGCCTTACATCAGATGCAGATCTTAAGGAAGCTGAATTATGGGCAGACAAGAACATAGGAATAAGCGCGTCATTTATCTATGATGCTGTAAGCCAACGTTCAATAGATATTGACAGCGGTGAGTTTGAGATGACTGCTCTCTTAGCGAGGATCGGAGTAAGCGTATTAGATAGGTTTAATGTTTATATTGATGTTGGTCAGGCGCAGGATATGCAGTTTAAGTATGTAATCCTAGGTGAAGCATATACGGCTGACTTTGATGATGAAGCCATATTTGGCATAGGCGCCAATGTATTGATCTATCGATGGGACAATGGTTTTGAGGTAGGCGCGAGTGCAAGTTACAGGCAGGCAGACATGAATATAGAGCGGGTTGCTATAGATACTAATACATATCAGAAGTCTGCATTGACTTCAATTCAAAATGGCGAGCTTACAGAAGCTCAGGCAGCTATCGAGGTTGCGTATAAGACAGAGTACCTCGTACCTTATGTAGGTATAAAATATTCAGATATTGAAGTAGACTCCAAGTTTACTGTTGGTGGTGCAGAGCGCAATGCTAGTGGAAGGAATTCTCAGCAGGTTGTCGGGGCCTTTGCTGGCTTGACTATTATGCCTGTACTGGATGGCGTGGAAAAAAGCGAAAACGTGACAATTAATATCGAAGGCAGATTCATTGATGAAGAAGCTGTCAGCGTGGGATTCAGTTATCAGTTTTAAGCAAGATTAGATCATGTATTTATAAAGCGTAGCGGATCAAAAAAGGTCCGCTACGCTTTTTGTATTTGCAGCTATGATAAAAATAGATAATATATTAAAAGAGATGGTTCAGAAAAAGGCCTCGGACTTACTCCTTAAGGCAGGTAGTCCTGCCTGCTTTAGGATCAATGGGGAACTCTTTAAAGAAGGCACTTCTCTTACAGATAAAGATTTAAATGACCTTGTTGATGAGGTGATAGCTAAGAGCAAGAAGCCACTGCTTAAAGATCTAAATGAGGCAGTGCTGTCATTTGGGGTCAAGGATATAGGTCGCTTCAGGACAACTATTTTCAGGCAGAGAGGTACGCCTGTTATCGCAGTCCGTGCAGTAAATACCGACATACCTTCTTTTAATGAATTAAATCTTCCTGCAAAGGTATTAGAGGAGTTGTGTGCTGAAAAACGGGGATTAGTCTTGGTTACCGGCACGACAGGTAGCGGCAAGTCTACGACAGTAGCCAGCATGCTGGGGCATATAAATCAGAATCTACCTAGACATATAGTGACTCTTGAAGACCCTGTAGAATTTTTATTTAAGGATAAAAAATCCATCATAAGCCAGCGGGAAGTCAGGACAGATACGGAGAGTTTTCAAAAGGCCCTGGAATATATCATGCTCCAGACTCCTGATGTGGTATTTATAGGTGACATAAGAAATGTAGAGGTTGCTTCGACTGCTATAACTGCTGCTGAAACAGGGCAGTTGGTGATAGCAAACCTTCACACTATAAATACAACACATACCATAGAGAGGTTGGTGAATTTCTTTCAGCCGCACCAGCATGCCGAGATCAGGATGCAGCTGTCGCTTCTCATAAAAGGTATCATATCCCTGAGGTTACTTCCGCTAAAAGATGGGAGTGGTCGTATTCCTGCCACAGAGGTGCTTATATCCACCCCTACAATAGTAGAATTGATCCGGGAGGGCAAGATCAATGAAATAGAGTATTATATAAAAGACGGAAGTCTCTATGACATGCAGACGTTTGACCAGGTCTTGGTAGATTTATATAAAAAAGGAAAAGTAAGTAAGGAGATAGCCGTCACGTACGCAGAAAGAAAGAACGAAGTGGCGATGTCTCTCAAGGAATTACGCTAAAGTTTTATGAAGAGCCTCACAGAATATCTTTATTTCAACACAAAAAACATAAGAGAGTTTGTCAATATAAGCGACCAAGTCCAGTCATGCATTGATAAGAGTGGCATAAGAGAAGGCCTCTGCCTTGTAAATACGATGCATATTACAGCTAGTGTGTTTATCAATGATGACGAAAGCGGCCTGCACAAAGATTTCGACAAATGGCTTGAGAAGCTTGCCCCGCACGCGCCCATTTCTCAATACAGGCATAATTTAACAGGCGAAGACAATGCAGACGCACATTTGAAGAGGACTATTATGGGCAGAGAAGTAGTGGTGGCTGTGACAGGCGGAAAGCTGGACTTTGGACCGTGGGAGCAGATATTTTACGGTGAGTTCGATGGCCAACGTCGCAAAAGGGTGCTCGTAAAGATCATAGGTCAATAATAGACTATTCACTAGAGGTATATAGATGAAGACATTTTTTATAATAATACTGGTACTTTTTATACTGCTTATATCAGGTATTTTTGTATTCCTCTTTACCTTTGACGCCAATCAGTATAAAGACTTATTGGTAGAGAAGATAGAGGATGTCATAGATAAAGACGTGAAGATAGGTGATGTATCTTTGAGCTTTTTGCCGGTCCTATCGTTGCGCATAGATGAGATCTCAGTGAAAGATAGCAATAAGACATGGGGCGATGCTATCCTAGGCGCTTATTCTGTAAATGCAGGGGTAAAACTTATACCTTTGATAAAAAAGGATATAGAGGTGCAGCATTTGAGCATAAAGGAACTTACCATTAATATAGGAGGGGAACCTTCCTCAAGTCTAAAGCCTATTTTTAGAGATATTGAATTAAAGGGCGCAATGATCTCCGGCGACATAGTTATTAAACGCCTTACAGGCTTGGTGGCTGGTGGATATTTTTCAGCAAAGGGTACCCTGGAGGATGTATTTTTGCGCCAGCATCTAGAGGTTGACCTGGTGCTGAAAGATATCAAAGTCAGCGACCTGTTGCCTGAAGCAGGACATGGCAGGCCTCAATTCGAAGCAATGCTGAACATGGATATGCACGCTTCTATTAAAGGACTAGACATGCAAGGGAGTCTCGATACTCTTGTAGCTACAGGCACTGCCAGGTTAGAGAAGGGCGTACTGAGAAATGTAAATCTTTTAAATCTTGCGCTTAGCAAACTCAGTAGTATCCTGCCGGGCCTTGTAGGAGAGTTAAAAGCCAAATTACCACATCGCTATAGCGAGCTTTTAAAACAAAACTACACAGCATTCAGGCCCATCGAAACTGATTTTAATATAAAAGACAGAAAGGTATTTTTTCAAGAGACAGAGATATCATCAGACGCCTTTTATATGATCGGTAGTGGTTACCTTAGCACAGAAAGAGATCTTAGGGTAAGTTGCGATTTGTTTATCCCAAGGGACCTGTCAAAGGCATTTGTCAGCGAGGTCTATGAATTAAAATATTTACAGAATAATCAGGGCATGATAACAATGCCTGTTGATGTCTCAGGAAGGATTCCTGATGTATCCGTGAGACCAGACCTTGATTATGCGATGAAAAGACTTGCTGTTGCAACAGGAGAAAGACTGTTAAGAAGTATCTTTAAGAAAGACGAGCCGTCAGATGCAGGGGCTAGCGAGTCTGATACAGAGGGCTCTGGAGAAACACAAGGCCAGAAAGAGGAGACACAGAAAAAGCCTGAGCCAGAAGAAGTTCTTATAAGGACAATATTTGATATCATCTCTGGCTCTGGCAAATAGGTCATGAAAAGGATAATTTTTGTTTTAATAGCCTCTGTTTTTGCAGCGACAGCGTTTTCTATGGCAGATGAAGACAAGGAGAGCATAGCCATGAAGCTGGAAAGCCCGGAATTTGAAAATAACGGATTTATTCCAAAAAAGTTCACATGCCAGGGAGAGGATATAAACCCGGCATTGATCGTTGAAGGAATACCTGAGGACACAAAGAGCCTGGTTTTAATTGTTGATGATCCTGACGCGCCTATGGGCATGTGGGTACATTGGGTTTTATATAATGTACCCGTTGTTTCACGTATAGATGAAAATAGCATCCCTGGCGAGCAAGGCATAACTGATTTTGGCACAAAGGGTTATGGTGGACCATGCCCTCCTTCGGGTATCCACCGTTATTTTTTTAAGATATATGCCCTGGATACAGAGTTAGGTCTTAAGCAAGGCCCCCGCAAAAAAGACCTTGAAAAAGCCATGAAAGGCCATATCCTTGGTAAGGCCGAGATGATAGGTCTCTACAAAAAACACTAACCTCTTACCTCTAATAGCGTAAAATCTATCAGGTTGAAAAGGGCGCTAGCCTTGAATGTAAGCGTTTTCTGTGATAAACTATAAATAGAGATAGGATAGCTCCACAATTATATCAAATCGTACTTTTAAATACATATCTATTTAACTTATTGTTTTAAAGGCTCGTGATAATCCAGCCTTTTTGCCTCTAACGAGGAGGTAATTTGTGAAGTATGAGCGTGAAACAATAGGCCACATCATAAACGAATTAGCGGAAATGCAGAACCATCTTGCCTTGTCCAATCTTCACAACATAAGAGGTATAAAGAGCGGGAATGCGCTGTTAAAGGACATAGGGGTTGCCCAGTATTATTTTGATTTTATTGGGACAATCGTTGTTGTTATCGGAGCGGATCAAAAAATCACTTTTGTTAACAAAAACGGGCGAAAGATCTTAGGGTGCACGGACCATAAATGCGTTGGAGAAGATTGGTTTGAGAATTTTATACCAGAGAGACTCAGAGATAACGTGAGAAACTGTTTTAAAGATTTGATATGCGGAAAGACCGAAGGAGTGGAATATTACGAAAACCTCATTTTGACTAAGGATGGAAAGGAAAAAGCTATAGCTTGGCATAACACGGTACTGCATGATAACAAAGGACGAATAATCGGCACTTTAAGTTCAGGTCTTGAGGTTACAGAATTTAGACGCATGCAGGTGCGGCTGGAAAGACTGAACGAATGTTTTATAAATTTTTGCACTGATCCGGAAAAAACATCAATCGCCTTGTAGAGGTTTGCGGAGAACTTATGGGTGCTGCGTGCGCACTTTACAACCGCTTAGAAGGGGACCTTCTTTGCTCTGCTGGGAATTGGAATGTTCCAGCTGATTACAGACCTAGAGACAAAGCAAAAGGTCACATCTGTTATGATGTGCTCCAGCTTGCAAAAGACCACTCTATTTTGATACGAAGCCTGTCTAAGACTATTTATGCGCAAACAGATCCCAATGTAAAAAAATACCGATTAGAGACCTACATAGGTCACGTGGTAAAATTAGGGGCTCATGCCGCGGGCTCCTTGTGTACTGTATACCAGAAAGACTTTATTCCTGATAAGGGTGATGAGTGGTTGATGGGGGTCATTTCCTCAGCGATCGCAGTAGAAGAGAGGCGCAGAAAGACAGAAATAGAGCTACGAAAAAGCGAACAAGAGTTCAGGTTGACGTTTGAAAACGCAAAGGATGCTATTTTTTGGGCAAATCCAGAGACAGGTATAATTATTAAATGTAACAAGGCCGCTGAGACACTTTTAGAGAAAACAAGGAGTGCTATTATAGGGATTTCCCAGACAGCGCTCCATCCTCCAAAAAAATCAAGTTGTTATACCGAGATGTTTAAGAAACATATAAGGCAAAAAGGGGCGATTGATGAAGAGGCGGAAGTAATCACTGGAACAGGCAAAATAAAACCTGTCCATATTACCGCGTCTTTAACCTCAGTAGCTGGCCGGCCAATAGTCCAGGGTATCTTTCGCGACATAAGCGAACGCAAGCAACAGGAAGAGCAATTAAGATTATTGAACAGGGAGCTTGTAAGATCAAATCGGAAACTGAAGCGCCTGATCCTGAAAGACCCGCTTACAGGGCTTTATAATCATCGATATTTTGAAGAGATTATTGAGTCGGAATTTTATCGTGCCAAAAGACATGCCCATCCACTTTCCTTGATAATGCTCGATATAGATTATTTTAAATCAATAAATGAAGCCTACGGTCATAAGTTCGGAGACCTGGTTTTAAAGCAGTTTGCGAAGAAGCTAAGGAAGCTGGTGCGTTTACATGATCATGTTATACGATTTGGCGATGAAGAGTTCGTTGTGATACTGCCTGGCAGCGACAGCGTCGGAACTTTACGACTGGCCCAAAGAATTTCATGTGCTACTAAGATCTTTGATTTTGGAGACATGGGGAATAAGGTTAAGATAAATCTTAGCATAGCCGTGGTCTCGTATCCCGAAGATGGTATTTACAAGAGTATGGATTTTATCGGACTTGCTGATGAGATTTTACGTCAAGCCAAAGAGTGCGGAGGAAGCAGGGTTTGCACTTCAATCGATATAAAAAAGAAAAAGTTATCCATAGACGAGGGGGATGAGGTAGGCATTGACCATCTGAAGCAAAAACTTACAAAACTGACCAAACAGGTAAACCAGAATCTGATCGAGTCAATCTTTGCCTTTGCCAAGACAATAGAACTAAAGGATCATTTTACCGGAGAGCATGTACAGAAGACGGTTTATTATGCAACAGAGATGGCCACGAAGCTGGGGTTAAGCAGAAACGATGCGTTGCTTATTGAGCAAGGGGCTATGTTGCATGATCTGGGCAAGATTGGTATCAGTGAAAAGATCCTGCTTAAAAAAGGCAAGCTTACAAAAGAAGAGTTCGAGAAGATAAAAGAGCATCCAAAGATAGGGGTGGATATTATAAGGCCTATACAGTTTTTACACGGCTTGGTTCCGCTTATCCTTTATCATCATGAAAGATGGGATGGCAAAGGTTACTTACATGGTTTAAAAGGGGAAGAGATACCTATCGGAGCGCGTATTATTGCTCTTGCAGATGTTTATCAGGCCCTGAGGGCAGACCGGCCGTATAGAAAAGCGCTTTCAGAGAAAAAGGCTATAGATATAATCAGAAGTGGTTCAGGTGCTCAGTTTGACCCGCATATTGTAGGTATATTTTTGAGGATATTAGAAGCAAAGGAGTGATCATGTATAGTGGGCAGGACAGAAGGGCATTTTTAAGAGTTAAAAGAGAGCTTACTGTCAGGTGTATGGCAGAGGGCAGCAAAGGGGAGTTTTGTACCATTACAAGGGATATCAGCGGTTCTGGTCTCAGGATAGTTCTTTTGGAAGGACTATCTCCGGGTACGCTTTTAGACCTAGAGATATTCGAGAAAGATTCAAACGCAGGCATAAGATGCAGAGGTCGGATAGCATGGTTATCTTCTTCTGAGGCAGTTGATAGAGGGGCAGGGTTTTTTGAGGCAGGTATAAGGTTTATAGATTCGGACCTGATGTGTGTAGCGAGGTTGTTCAGAGATTTAAAAGCGCAAGATACAGGCGTTCCTTTTCAGAATTAATCCCTTTTAAAATTTGATATTAAAATGGTATAATGCTACCTACAGGAGATTTTTATGCAGTATGTAGTCGTGTTTATTACCGCGCCAAGCAAGAAAGAGGCAGGGAATATTAGCAAGGTCTTACTGGATGCCAGGCTCGTAGCGTGTACAAATATCATAGGAGGAGTAGATTCGCATTTCTGGTGGAAGACCAAGAGGGAAAAGGCAAAAGAATGGCTTTTAATGGCAAAGACCAGAAGGTCGCTGATGAGGAAACTTGTAAGTAAGGTCAAGGCAGTGCATCCCTATGAGGTACCTGAGATAATAGCAGTTTCTATTATAGCAGGGTCAAAGCCCTATCTTGACTGGATACAAAAAGAAACTGCGAGATAAGATGGACGAATAGACGCATGCTAGTATACAATAGGGTTGATTATGTCGTAGCATATAACTCATAGACTTCAGGAGGTTGATGGATGAAGGACACAAAAAGCTTGGTTACGCTATTAATAGTCATAGTGCTTCTTTCAATAGCTGCTGGTTCCGTTGCAGGGTTTTTTGCATACAGAGACTACAAGGAGAATTCAGCTTATCTCGGTAGGCGCGTTCAATCGACCATGGATAAGTTTGGGGATCTGGAGAGCAATCTGAAAGACCTTTATGTTACCCTGGAAAATACAATGGACGAGGGTGAGATCGAAAGAAAAAAGGTACTCTCTAAAATAGAATCCATAAAAAAGGATGTTTTAGGTTGGGAGTCTGGATACAGAGCAGCCATATTGCAGCTCAAGGCGGAAATAGACGGCCTAAAGGTCGGGAAACTTACAAGGACCGTGGAGAATTTACAGGATGATGTCAAAAGCTTTAAAATGAAGATACAGGACATGGAGTTAAAGTTAGATGATGCCAGAGGGGTGACAGAGATCAATAAAGGTGATTTTAAAGACGTGGACCTTGGCAGGATTTCGGTAAAGGGTAAGAAAAAGCCAAAGAAGTAGGACGGAGGTGCAACATGGGGAAAATCAGACTTTTTAAAATAAAAAACAGGAGAGGCTACGCTGCTATATGTGGCGGGCATCTGACAGAAGGCAGGACTTCCGAGCAGGCTCGTGACAGGATGGAAAAGGCTTTAAGGAGGAAAAAGAGGAAGCGCTGAGGCGGTTATTTTTGCCCGCTGGCCAGAGAAAAAAAGACCATGATATATAAATATCGATTGGCGTATTGTGTATAATTCAGATTAAATAACAATAGATATTTAAAAAAAGGCCATGGGAGAACATGGCCTTTTTCTGTTTATTATGGATATGAAGCTTATACATAAATATACTACCACAGTCTTAATATTTACACTAACAAGATTATGAACAAAAGGCATGAAAAGATTGATATAGTAGTAGTGGGAGGCGGCCCTAGCGGCATGATGGCTGCTATTCGGGCAGGTCAACTCGGAGGAAGAGTAATTTTAGTAGAAAAGAATCCCAGCCTTGGCAAGAAGCTTTTGTTGACAGGCAAGGGCCGGTGCAACCTTACCAATGCCTGTAACATGGATTCTTTCTTTGAACGGTTTTCAAGGAACGGGCAATTTTTAAGAGATGCATTTAAGGTTTTTTTTAATCAGGACCTCATGGATTTTTTTGAGAGTCGGGGTTTAAGGCTTAAAACAGAAAGGCAGCTCAGGGTATTTCCTGTCACTGACCAGTCAGATAGTATTCTTGAAGTCCTGAGAAAAGAACTACGCAATCTCAAGGTAAAGATTCTTTACAATTCTCAGATAGAAGATGTTATTCTGGAGGGAGGTAGGGTAAAAGGTCTAAGGATCAGGGATAAAACCTTGATATCCTGCGATGCAGTTATTCTGGCTACGGGCGGGATATCTTTTGCTTCTACGGGCTCGACAGGAGATGGATTAAAGATAGCAAAAAAGCTAGGGCATCGCGTGGTAGAGCCCAGGCCAGGCCTTATCCCTTTAGTAACAAAAGAAAGATATCCTAAATCATTGGAAGGTCTGGCATTAAAAAATATCCGCGTGGTGTTTACCGACGGTAAAAAGAAAATAATCTCCGAGGTAGGAGAATTATTGTTCACTGATTTTGGCATATCAGGGCCGCTGGTCTTGAGTTTGAGTGGAGGAGTAGTTGATTGGCTTGCTGAAGGCAGAAAAGTATATATGGACATAGATCTAAAACCTGCGCTATCAGAAGAAAAAATAGAAGCCAGGATCCTAAGAGAGATTAAGGACAATCCTAAAAAAGTCATAAAGAACCTGCTTAAAGACTTTTTGCCGATGAGGCTCATTGATGTATTTATGGATATCTCGCACATCTCCCCGCAGAAAATAGCGAATCATATTACGCAAGAGGAGAGAAGAAAGATATCTTCTTTATTTAAGGCGTTGCGCCTTAATATTTCCAGGGCAAGGCCTATGAACATGGCGATGATCACACGCGGAGGAATTTCTTTAAAAGATATAAATCCCAGGACAATGGAATCGCGTCTTGTAAAAGGCCTGTATTTTGCTGGCGAGACAATAGATGTGGCCGCAAATACAGGAGGATTTAACCTGCAGGCAGCGTTTTCTACAGGATATTTAGCAGGCCAGAGCTCAGCTAATTAGAGACCATAAGGAGAAGCTATGAAAAAGTTAATCATCATAATATTAATTTTGTTTGCGATTGTTGCAGTTACAAAAAACTTTGTGGCTAAAATTGTGATTTTTACAGGGATCCGTGCTATTACCGGGCTGGAGCTCAATATAAAAAGCGTCAATATAGGCATCTTTGAGACATTGATAGACATAAAAGGCCTTGAGATATTTAATCCTGAAGGGTTTGAAGAGAGGCTCATGGCAGATGCGCCTGAGATATATGCAGATTACGACATAGGGGACTTATTAAAGAAAAAGGTACATTTTAGTGAGATTAGGCTGGATCTCAAGGAACTTGTAGTGGTAAAAAATAGAGAAGGTGAGCTAAACATCAACTCACTTAAGGTCGTGAAGAAAAAACAGAGTGCCGAAGCTAAAGCAGGGCGTAAGCGTTCGAACCTAGAGATAGGCGTTTTGCAATTAAAGATAGGAAAGGTCACGTATAAAGACTATTCTTCAGGCAGGACGCCAAAGGTGAGAGAATATGACCTAAATATAAATGAAAGATATCAAGATATAAAAGATATCAGGATGCTCGCCAGGCTGATATTATTCAAAGCGCTTGTCGATACGGGCATATCCAATATTACCAATTTTGATGTAGCCTCTCTTGGGGAAGGCCTTGGCGATACCTTGGGTTCTGCTTTAAAGGTTACTGGTAAGACTGCTGGAAAAGTACTAGAGACTACAGGGGATGTAGCCAAGGAAGTAACAGAAAAGGCAGCCAATGTTATAAAAAGTATATTACCTTTTGGAAAATAATGAATAATAAGACATTTAAATTTATTGCAATAGCTATATTCGCGTGTTTTTATGTGATGCTTATCTCAGAGTTTGACTCTTCCCTGGAAGCTAGAGAACAGGGCCGCCGGCCTAAAATAGGACTGGTTTTAAGCGGGGGAGGCGCGCGTGGGTCTGCTCATATAGGAGTCCTCAAGGTCCTTGAGGAAAACCACGTGCCTATTGATTATATTGCAGGGACCAGCATGGGTGCGGTTGTTGGCGGGCTATATGCCTCAGGCATGTCCCCGGAAGAGATAGAGGAGAACATTGTGGCGATTGACTGGAAAGATCTCTTTACAGACAGGCCGCTTGAACAAGACTTGCCTTTTCGTCGCAAGAGCGAACAAAGGAGGCTTATAGATTTTGAGATGGGGTTTAAAAAGGGAAAGCTTGTATTTCCAAAGGGGCTTGTTGCAGGTCAGAAACTTGGTTTTCTTTTAAAATCAATGACCTTGCAGGTTACAGGGATCGAGGATTTCGATTTATTGCCTATTCCTTTTCGCGCCATGGCAGCTGATATTGAAACCGGAGAACTAGTAGTGCTGGACCATGGAAATCTTGCAGAAGCCATACGGGCCAGTATGTCAGTGCCTGGCATGTTTTCTCCGGTTGAGAACAATGATCGCATATTGGTCGATGGCGGGATTGTCAAAAATTTACCTATTGATGTTGCCATACAAATGGGAGCAGGCGTTATTATAGCAGTAGATGTAGGAATGCCGCTTTTTAAACGCGACAAACTGGAATCTGCTGTCGATGTTACAATGCAGGTTATTGGCGTTATGACTTTACAGAATGTCAAGGAACAGATAGCCCTGCTAAGTGAAAAAGATCTGCTTATTATTCCTGATCTGGAAAATATCTCTACCTCAGATTTTTCAAAGTCATCGGAGATTATTAGATTGGGTGAAGCAGTGGCCAGCGAGTTACTAGAAGAGATCAAAAGTTATTCTGTGACTACAGATGAGTACAAGATTTTTCTGACGCATCACCGCCAGCATGATATTAAACCCATGGAGGTTGATTTTGTAAAGGTAGAGTCGTCCGGCAGGGTAGCGCCTCAAGCGATTAAGAAAAGGATTAAAACAAAGGCAGGTACTACCCTAGATAGAGATGTCATCCAGGATGATTTGACACGTATCTATGCCATTGGCGATTTTGAGCAGGTCGATTTTGGGGTTATCGAGGAAGAAGATGAGAAAGGGCTTTTAATCAACGCAAAGGAAAAGGTGTGGGGTCCGGATTATGTGCGTTTCGGATTAAACATTACCGATGATTTTAAAGGGGATAGTTTTTATAATTTTCTTTTAAATTACAGGAAATCACAGGTGAATGATCTGGGTGCAGAATGGAAAAACGAGATCCAGATAGGAAGAACCCGCAGCGTTTTCACAGAATTTTATCAACCATTAGACTACGCAGAGAGATTTTTTGTTGCCCCGAGGCTCAAGTATGAGCGGAGAGTGGAGGATGTATATTCAGGCCATGTCAGGGATTCGCAGTATCGCGTAAGGTCTTTTGGTGGAGGCGTTGACGCAGGTATTAATTTTGGGACTTTTGCACAGGCAAGGGTCGGGATCGAGAGAGGCGATGTCTCAGCAGGTCCTCTTATTGGAGGGGAGGGCTTACCTAGTTTTGAAATCGATTGGGCTGCATTCGTAGGAAGTCTTGAGTTTGACCAGATTGATAATTCTAATTTTCCCAGATATGGGATTTATGCCAGTATAGACGCTTTTTTGTCACGCAAAGATTTAGGAGCTGATGAGTCCTATGACAAGCTGATTTTCAGCGTAACAAAAGCGACTACTTATAACAAGCATACATTTTTAACAAGTCTTATCGGGGGCACAGGCATAGATGATGATGTACCTTTTTACGATGAGTTGACCATGGGTGGTTTTTTAAATCTTTCCGGCTACAGAAAGGGGGAGCTAAGAGGTCAACATACAGGATTAGGCAGGCTTATATATTATTATGAACTTGCTGAGCTTCACGGTGGATTCATAGATAATATCTATATAGGCGGATCATTTGAGGCAGGTAATGCCTGGAGGAGACGCAGCGATGTCGATATAGATGATTTACTTTTTGGCGGAGGCGTTTTTATTGGCATAGATACTATCCTTGGGCCATTATATTTGGGCTATGGTCATACAGAGGGCAACAAAGAAGACCAGGTATACCTATTTCTCGGTCAGACGTTTTAATTGTCTTGGCATTTTTATCTGTTATAATAGTATAGAAAGGGCTGTGTTGATATATGAGAAAGATATTTTGTAGTTTTCTGGCGGTTTTATTATTGAGCGGGTGCGCAGCAGTCAATCTTACCGGAAAGACTTTAGGCGTTGCAGGAAAAGCAGCTTTTGCAACAGCCAAGATAGCTGGCAAGGTAGCCTTCAATACAGCCAAATTAACCGGCAAGGGCCTCAAGACAGTGGTCAATATGATCAGGGGTAAAGAGGTGGTGAGGCTCGAGAAAAAGAGCAACAGCCTTTATGTCAATGCGGTTTTAAACCGCAGGCTAAAGACCAAATTAATACTGGATACAGGCTGTACAGATACGCAGATATCTTCAGATGTGGCGAATAAACTGGGAATAAATACGCGTGGCGCAGATAATGTCTCCTGCCAGCTAGCAGACGGTCGCGTAGTAACAGGCAAGGCAGTTAATATTAGAGAGGTAAGATTGGGCAGGGCAAGAGTTACCAATGTAAGGGCTGTTGTACTTGATAAAGAACAAGGTACGGGGCTGCTTGGCATGTCTTTCCTGAATAACTTTGTTTTTAAGGTGGATACTGAAAAGAGCGAACTGGTCCTTGAGAGAAGATAGGCTTTAATTTTTGTAATACTTTCATAGTCAAGTAACATTATAGCTCTCTTTCTTATACTTT
>CAZZAL010000021.1:0-15110 GCA_964652265.1 uncultured Planctomycetia bacterium | reverse complement strand
AAAGATACTTTTCTTCACCATTAGAAGTGTTACCTATCTTTTCATTTATTATAACGCTGAGTAAATATATAATTGACTATATATAGCGTATATGGTATTATTACTCACTAAACGTCTGTAAAATCAGGCCCCCATAGCTCAGTTGGTAGAGCAGATCACTCTTAATGATAAGGTCCCAGGTTCGAGCCCTGGTGGGGGTACCAGATCTTTAAGGGGCGGATGGCGGAACTGGAAGACGCGCTAGCCTTAGGAGCTAGTGGAGCAATCCGTGGAGGTTCGACTCCTCTTCCGCCCACCAATGTTTATTATGAAGGCATTATATGATAAAGACAGTAGATAAAGTTGCTATCATGAATAAAGCTCGAGCAAAATATAGACTTGAGCATGACGAAAAGATAAAGGAAGAAGCAAGGATTTCCTTTGAGAAATATAAAAATGACCCATTATTTGTTGCAGGTATAATGCTTTATTGGGCAGAAGGGAAAGTAACGCAAAAAGATAGATATAATTTAGAGCTAAATAATTCTAATCCCAAGCTATTAGAGATATATGGTTGTTTCTTACGTAAGTATCTCAATGTCGCAGATTCTGCACTTAGAATTCGGTTATTTTTATATCCAGATTTAAATGAAGATAAGTGTAAAATGTTTTGGGCAGAGTTATTAAATGTTTCATCAGATCAATTTATTAAATCTTATATTTCAGTTGGACGTAGTTCTGTTACAAAAAATAAATTAGCACACGGAACTTGTAGTTTGTATGTAACAGGCAAAGATTCGCGTTTGATAATGGCAACGTGGATAGAGCAGTTTGTAGAGAGCGTGCGAGGGTAATTCAGCGGTAGAATGCGTGCTTGCCAAGCACGTCGTCGCGGGTTCGAGCCCCGTCCCTCGCTCCATTTTTTAACCGCAATTTTTATTAAATATTAAGAGGAGGAACTTCAAGGTGAAGATTCTTGATTTTTTAAACCAGAAGGCAGTGTCAGCTGATTTGAAATCGCAGGACAAAAAAGAGGTGATACGAGAACTTGCGGATTTACTTATCAAAGCAGGCGAATTAAAACCTAAGATGGATGGAGACGTAGTCAAGATATTGCTTAACAGAGAAGCACTTGGCTCGACAGGCATAGGCCAGGGGGTTGCCATTCCTCATGGAAAATGCGAATACGTAAAAGAGCTCGTTGGTGCTTTTGGCGTCTCAAAAAAAGGTATAGCCTTTGATTCACTGGATGGCGAGCCAGCATATATATTTTTCCTTTTGCTTGCGCCTATAGAATCTTCTGGCCCTCACCTAAAGGCGCTAGCCCGCATATCAAAGCTTTTAAAAGACAAATATTTTAGAGATTCCCTAAAGAGCGCTGAAAACGAAAAGGTTGTCCTTAGAATTATCAAAGAAGAGGACCAGAGAAGGTCGTAATATGCAAACATTGAAGTGGTTGTATCCTGGGATGAAGATAAAGCGCTGGATTATTACTTGTAGTGCAGGCGTGCTTCTTGTTGCCATTGGAGCGATCATATGGATGCTTGAAAAATTTCCAGGCTCAGGCCCTCTCGGAATATCCGTATTTGTCTTGGGATCCCTGGTTGTTATTTATGGCATAAAGAGGATGGTGAAATCTTTTATCAAGGTATTTCTGCCGCAAAGAGAGAAAGAGCTTGTGAATATAATGTATCATCACAGGCAGCTTGAAAAAGGCCCTAAGATAGTCGTAATCGGAGGCGGGACAGGCCTTTCCGTCCTTCTTCACGGATTAAAGGAACATTCGAGTAATATCACGGCTATTGTGACTGTGGCAGATGATGGAGGATCTTCAGGGAGATTGAGAGAACAATTCGACATTTTACCCCCTGGAGATATAAGAAATTGTCTTGTAGCACTTGCAGATGCAGAACCATTGATGCGGGATCTTTTCCAGTTCAGGTTTGGAAACGAGTCAGAGCTAAAGGGCCATAGCTTTGGAAATCTTTTTATAACAGCACTTTCCAAGGTCACGGGTGATTTTGAAAAGGCGATAAAGGAATCAAGTAAAGTCCTTGCTATAAGAGGCAGGGTCATTCCTTCCACATTTGACAAGGTTCAACTTGTTGCAGAACATCAGAATGGACAAAAGACAAAGGGAGAGACAAAAATAGTAGAGCAGCATTTTCCTATACGTAGAGTCTTTCTGGATCCTGCGACATGTAAGCCTAGCAAGGAATCGTTCGAGGCCATAGACAATGCTGATGTGATAGTCCTAGGCCCAGGCAGTTTATACACTAGTGTTATACCGAATCTTCTGGTAACTGGGATCAGTGAAAGGATCTCTAGATCCAGAGTGCCAAAGGTTTATGTCTGTAACGTAATGAGTCAACCTGGCGAGACAGATAATTATACGGCATTTGACCATCTAAATGCTATTATCATGCATACGACATCAGACATCGTAAATCATTGTATTGTAAATACGGGTACTGTTTCACCGGAAGTGCTCAAAAAATATGAAGAAGAGAACGCGTATCCTGTTCTTGCTGATTCAGATAAGGTTGTTGGAAAGGGATATAGCGTAATAGAAGAGAATATTGTAAATGCCAAAGATTATGTACGACATGATTCAAAGAGACTTTCGAAGATAATAGTAGACCTTGCTTTAAAGGTAAAGGGCAAGAACCATCACTAGGTAAAGATGATGTTGATAGAAAAAAAAATAGTTGTAAAAAATAAACAGGGGCTTCACGCTCGTCCGGCTGCGTTATTTGTTCAGATAGCAAATAAATATGAGAGCGAAGTGATGGTCAGAAAAGGCAAGGACGAGGTTAACGGGAAGTCAATAATGGGTCTTATGACTCTTGCGGCTGAAAGGGGTAGTCAGATACATCTCAAAATAAATGGCCCTGACGCAAAAGAGGCAGCCGAGGAGCTTGAGAAGATAATATCCGGAGAGAAGACAGAATGATATTGAGAGGTATACCGGCGTCGCCGGGCATAGCAGTAGGTAAGGCATTCTTATTCGATACCAGGCGGTTTATGGTGTCTGCGAAAAAGATCAAAAGAGGCGCCATACCTAAGGAGATTGCTCGTTTCGAAGAAGCGCTAATAAAGACCCGGGCAGAGATATTAGATATACAGAAAAAGATAACAAAGGAAATGGGCTCGCATCATGCAGAGATATTCAATGCACATTTACTTGTCCTGGAAGATAGGATGCTTATAGAAGAGGTAATAGATGGGCTGAAAAAAGAACACAAGTGCGTTGAATATATCTTTGCCAGGGTGTTGGATAAATATATAAATGTTTTCGCCAAGATGAATGACGAATACCTGAAAGAGAGGATCAGCGATATAGATGATGTAGGCAAGAGGGTTTTAAAAAATCTGCTGGGTGCCAAGGACAAGACGTTAAGCGAGTTAAAACAGAGGGTTATCGTAGTAGCATATGACCTTTCTCCTTCGGATACCGCGACAATGCATAAGAAAAATGTTATGGGGTTTATTACTGATATAGGAAGTCGTACCTCTCATACGGCTATTATGGCAAAGTCCCTTGAGATTCCTGCTGTCGTAGGTCTTGAAAAGGCAACGGCCAGGATAAAAGCAGGGGATATAATTATCGTTGATGGTATATCTGGAGTTGTAATAGTAAACCCAGATAAAGCCGCTCTTAGAAAATACCATGCTCGCCAGCATAAGTTTGTAAAATTTGAGAAGACCCTTACAAACCTAAGGACCGAACCTGCGCGGACAATAGATGGTCATACAGTAGAGTTATCGGCGAACATCGAATTGCCGGAAGAGATAAATTCTGTTATAGTGCACGGCGCACAGGGCGTAGGTCTATACCGCACAGAGTTTTTATATATGAACAGGCGTGACCTGCCTACTGAGGATGAGCAGTTCGATGCCTATAAGAAAGTAATAGCAAAATTTCCCGAAGACCCTGTAGTGATACGCACGCTTGACCTTGGAGGAGATAAGTTTTTGTCTCAGCTTGAAGTGCCCCATGAGATGAACCCGTTTCTTGGGTGGCGTGCTATAAGATTTTGTCTTGCTAAGCCTGAGATATTCAAAGCGCAGTTAAGGGCAATATTACGCGCGAGCGCGCTTGGAAACATAAAGGTCATGTTTCCCATGATATCAGGTGTCGAAGAATTAAAACAGGCAATCGTTGTATTAAACCAGGCAAAAAAGGAATTACGCGCTAGGAAGACTAAATTTAACGATAAGATTGAAGTTGGGGCAATGATAGAGATACCTTCTGCTGCGTTAACGTGCGATTTGTTAGCCAAGGAAGTAGACTTTTTCAGTATAGGTACCAACGATTTAATACAGTATTCGCTCGCCGTGGACAGGGTAAATGAAAAAATTGCCTATCTTTATAAACCTACTCACCCTGCGGTATTAAGACTTATAAAAAATGTAATCGATTCAGGCCATAGAGAAAAGATATGGGTTGGTATGTGTGGAGAGATGGCAGGTGAGCCGGGATTTGGCCTTATATTATTAGGGCTTGGACTGGACGAGTTCAGCATGAGCCCTGCAGCTGTTCCTGAAATGAAATATGCGATAAGGAATGTGAATTTTAGCGACGCCAAGAAAGTGGCTGAAAAGGCATTGAGCCTGCCCACCTCGGAAGAGGTCGATAGTTTTGTAAATAGGCGGCTGGATGAACTTATTCCTGCGCTAAAAAAGATTAGGAGATAATAGCCATATGAGCAAACTGGACAACCGTGAACTTGTATTCAAGCTGGATGCGTCAAACATGTTAAAGCTTATATCAGGGCTTCCTGAACAATGCCGTCATGCGTATGACATAGGCAAAAAAGCTGATATATCAGAACCAAGTTCTAAAATTGACAATATAGTCTTTGCAGGTCTGGGAGGCTCTGCTATAGGCGCGGACATCATCAGGGTTTACCTTCAAAATGAGATAAAGGTGCCCGTGATTGTCTCCCGTAATTATACATTACCTGATTTTGTTGGAAAAAATACGCTTTTATTCTGCGCGAGCTATTCTGGAAATACAGAAGAGACGCTGTCTTCTTTTGAAGACGGACTCAAGAGAGGCGCCAGTATAATCACCATGGGTTCCGGGGGCAAACTAAAAGAAAGATCTCTTAAAAGTAGCTTCAATCATATCGATATACCGTCAGGATTTCCTCCGAGGACAGCTGTCGGGTACATGTCAGTTACCGTGCTTGCGATTCTTGAGAAGATGGGATTTATCAAGGATAAAGGAAAAGAGGTTATCCAGCTTTGTTCTGCGCTTTCAGATTTAAGGGATAAGGAAGTGGGCATTGATGTTGCAACAGGTAAGAATATTTCCAAACAGTTGGCTGAAAAACTTTGCAATAAGTATTGTGTCATATACGGGACGAGCGATACCAGCGAGGCAGCAGCTATTAGATGGAGAGGCCAGATCGCGGAAAATTCAAAAGCCCTTTCCTCCAGCCACGTGCTTCCTGAGATGAATCATAACGAGATCGTTGGCTGGGAATTCCCTAAAGATGTCTTGAAGCAAATCAAGGTTATTATACTTCGTGATAAAAATGACCACCCTAGGACTCAAAAACGCATAGACATCTCAAAGGCGGTCATAAAAAAATCTGGAGCAGAGATCATTGAATTAGAAAGAAAGGATCCTTCTATTCTGGCGAGGGTGTTTTCTCTTATATATATAGGTGATTTTGTAAGTTTTTACCTTGCGATATTGAATGATATCGATCCTACGCCCGTAAAACAGGTAGATTATCTGAAAGGGGAGCTGGCCAAGATATGAAGGTATTGCTTCTCGCAGCAGGATATGCTACGCGACTTTACCCGTTGACATTAAATAAGCCTAAGCCACTTTTACCTGTAGCAGGAAGGCCTGTCCTTGAATTTATCTTGGATATTATTGAGCCGTTAAAAGATGTGGACGAGATTTTTATTGTAACTAACGAAAAGTTCCACACTAGCTTCGAGGATTGGAAGGTCGGTTATAAAAGCGCAAAGAAGATAACTGTTATTAATGATGGCACAAAGAACAATGACGATAGGCTCGGAGCTACCGGAGACATAGGATTTGTTATAAGAGAAAAGAAGCTGAAGGATGACCTGCTGGTTCTTGCAGGTGACAATATATTCAAGACACCGCTGGAAGATTTTATGAAATCTTCAATTTCAAAGAGGCCGTCGATTTCCATAGGGCTTTACGATGTAAGAGATTTGACTCTAGCAAAGAAATATGGTATCGTTTCTCTCGATTCTGAGGGCAAGGTGATAGAGTTTAAGGAAAAGCCAAAAGAGCCTTCTTCAACACTCGCAGCAAAATGCCTTTATTTTTTTCCAAAGGAAAAGATAGATGTTATGGAGGAGTATCTAGGTATTGACGGAGTAAAGGACGCACCCGGGTATTTTCTGGAGTGGCTTTACAAGAGGGATACGCTTTTTGGTTATGTTTTTAAGGATGAGAAGTGGTTTGACATAGGAGATATAGAGTCTTATGAAGAGGCTGACAGGGCTTTTAGGAAGGAGAAAAAGTAAATGCCGAACGGGAAATATTTTTTAACTTCAGAATCAGTATCAGAAGGGCATCCTGATAAATTGTGTGATCAGGTTTCGGATGCGATACTTGATAGCGTTTTACGCCAGGATTCCAGAGGCCGTGTCGCGTGCGAGACTTTCGTGACGATGGGCCTTATCATAGTAGGAGGCGAGATTACCACTACGTCTTACGTCGATGTTATTAACGTGGCAAGGAACGTGGTCAAGGACATCGGATACACGCATCCTAAATATGGCATGGATTATCAGACATGCGCTATTTTAAACTCGATCCATTCACAGTCGCCTGATATTGCTCAGGGCGTAGATAGAGGAGGGGCGGGTGACCAGGGTCTAATGTTTGGCTATGCCTGTGACGAGACACCTGAGCTCATGCCTTTACCTATAATGCTCGCACATAAGCTCGTAAAGAGAATGGCTGACCTGAGAAAGAAGAGGGTCTTGAGGTATCTCGGACCTGACAGTAAATCTCAGGTAACGATTGAGTATAAGAATGGAATAGCAAAAAGGGTACAGTCTGTCGTGCTTGCGTCACAGCATACAGAAGAGATACTAGATAAGACAGGCGAGCGCATAACGGAAAAGGCCAGAAAACAGCTGATACAGAAAATCGCGAAGCCGATCCTTGGAAAATTAGTTGATTCAAAGACAGAATATTATGTCAACCAGACAGGAAAATTTCTGATAGGCGGCCCGCAATCAGATACAGGCATGACTGGAAGAAAGATAGTCGTCGATACTTACGGCGGTACTGTTTCGCATGGCGGTGGTGCGTTTTCAGGAAAAGATCCTACAAAGGTCGATCGTTCTGCTGCTTACATGGCGCGATATGTCGCCAAAAATATCGTTGCAGCAGGAATCGCTAGGCAGTGCACCATACAGCTTGCGTATGTGATAGGAAAGGCCGAACCATTGGGACTTTTGGTAGAGACCGGAGGCACTGGTAGGATTTCTGAGGAAAAAATAATAGGTCTAATACGTGAGCATTTTGATCTGACACCGAGAGGTATAATAACAGAGTTAGACTTATTAAAACCGATTTACCAAAAGACAGCTGCGTATGGCCATTTTGGAAGAGAGGATGAGGGTTTTACCTGGGAGAGATGTGACAAGGTAAAGATTTTAAAAAAGGCGGCGCATATAAAATAAGGAGCACGAGATGTCCAAGGATTACAAGATAAAAGACATCAGTCTTTCTGATTTTGGAAGAAAAGAGATAGAGATTGCCCAGCATGAGATGCCAGGACTTATGGCGGTAAGAAAAAAATACGCCAGAACTAAGCCTTTTTCCGGAGTCAGGATAATGGGTTCCCTGCACATGACTATCCAGACAGCGGTACTCATAGAAACCCTTGTTGAGTTGGGAGCTATAGTCAGATGGGCAAGCTGTAATATATTTTCCACACAGGATCATGCTGCAGCTGCTATTGCAAAGGCTGGTGTTCCTGTGTTTGCGTGGAAAGGCGAGACGCTCGAAGATTTCTGGTGGTGCACAGAACAAGCCATTACTTTTCCCGGAGGCAAAGGGCCACAGCTTATCGTAGATGACGGAGGAGATGCGACTTTAATGATACATCTGGGAGTTAGAGTTGAAAAAGACCCGTCAACTCTTGATAAAAAACCAGGCGGGGAAGATGAAAAAGAGCTTATCAAATTATTGAAAAAGGGATTAAAGAAAAACCCGCGTAAATGGAGTAAGATAGCTAAGGAATGGAGGGGTGTTTCAGAGGAGACTACTACCGGAGTCAGTCGTCTTTATCAAATGATGAAAAAAGGGGAGCTCCTTGTCCCCGCCATTAATGTAAATGATTCTGTTACCAAGTCTAAATTTGATAATCTATACGGTTGCAGGGAGTCTCTTGTAGACGGTATTAAAAGGGCGACTGATGTCATGGTCGCAGGCAAGGTTGCGGTAGTATGTGGTTATGGCGATGTCGGGAAAGGTTCTGCTCATTCTCTGGTAGGGCTCGGTACGAGGGTTATCGTAACTGAGATAGATCCTATTTGTGCTTTACAGGCAGCCATGGAAGGTTTCGAGGTGGCTACTTTAGAAGATACTCTCGGTATCGGGGACATATACGTGACAGCCACTGGAAATAAGGATGTTATCACGATAGAACACATGAAGAAGATGAAAGACCAAGCTATTGTATGCAATATAGGACATTTTGACAACGAGATACAAGTCTATTCTCTTGAAAAATATCCTGGGATCAAAAAGATAAATATTAAGCCTCAGGTGGATAAGTATGTTTTTCCTGATGGTAAAGAGTTATATTTATTGGCAGAGGGAAGATTGGTTAATCTTGGTTGCGCTACAGGTCATCCTTCATTTGTCATGTCTAATTCTTTTACAAATCAGGTCCTTGCCCAATTAGATTTATGGAAAAACAGGAACAAATACGAAAAGGCAGTTTATAGATTGCCCAAGTACCTTGACGAGGAAGTAGCTAGGATGCACCTGGATAAAATCGGAGTGAAGCTTACAAAGCTTTCTAAGGAACAGGCTGGTTATATAGGTGTACCTGTAAGGGGACCTTATAAGTCAGACCATTATCGCTATTAATCGCGTTTGAGGCCTGACCTCAAACATTAGTTTCTTATTATTAGTATAATCCCTATAGAACTGAATAGAATGTTTGCAAGGTGGGTTGATATATAGGCAGGGAGCATCCCGCCTTTTCCAAGCGCAATGCACATTGCCATTAAGGCATAATACACAAATCCAATCACGATACCCGTTCCAACTCCCATGATCGCCGCAGTTTTCCCTCTACGTTTTATCTTCATGGCAAACGCAGCTCCTATCAAGATGACAACAAGACTCGTAAATGGAAAGCTTATCTTTTGATGTAGGTCTACGCGCAACCGGTTTATTATATCAGGGGAAGCGTTGGAGAAATTTTTGACATAGATGGAGAGGTCTCTAAAGCTCATAAAGCCATAATTTGTGCCCTTTGATATGAGTTCCTCAGGAGACTCCATATCAGACTCTCTTTTTTCAAAAAACAAGGGATTACCTGCTACTGCGCCGTTTTCTTCGAGCTCGTAGATCAAGATGTTTGAGAATTCCCATATCTCACCTGACCATTTTCCTTCCTGGGCATTAGTTTTTTCTATCACGTGACCATCTTTGTTTTGCTTGAGCAGGGTAATGCCTTTTGCGATATTTTCGCGGCTAAAGTAACTTTCTATGAATATAAGCCTGTCATTTTTTCCATAAAGTGCTATATTATTTATCGATATGTTTTTTTCTTTATTTTTAGCCTCATTTTTTTTCTCCATGTAGTTTTCTTTTATAGATTGAGCGTTTTTCATACTGAGCGGCATGATCTTTTCAGAGATAAGAAAGACGCCTATACTTATGGCCAGGCCGACGTATATAAAAGGCTTTAACACCCTGAGTATGCTGATGCCGGCTGCGCGCATGGCCGTGATTTCGTCATGTTTATTCATCGCACTTATTACGTAGATCGTCGATATAAGGCTGGCTATGGGCGCGGTATTTATGACGATAAAGGCTGTCATCGAGAGATAGTATTCCTGTAATATCAGGATAGGGATATTGTGTTTCAGGATTTCGTCAAGGTGTCCAAAGAGGTCTATTATTATGTAAAGAAAGATAAATAGAGCAAGGCAATAGAAAAATGGCCCCAAAAAATTCTTTACTATGTATTTATCCAGTATTCGCATATCTTTTAGCCTTCCACTGTATTTTTAAATAGGGCGATCCCTATGATCGCGATGATGATATTAGGTAGATACATCCACAGGGCAATAGCTTTACCAGTTTTTAAGGATATAGCCATGCCTCCAGCCATCAGCAAATAATATGCTACAATAACAGCCAGTGCGATGGCGAACTGGACTGTTTTTTCTCCGCGTCTTACAAATATCCCGAGAGAGATTCCGATAATGATGAATATCAGGCTTGCAAAAGATATCGAGATCTTCCTGTGGAATTCTGCTATTAGGGCTGGTGTATCTATGTGATGCTGGCCTAACTTTTTTATCTCCTCTTTTATTTCATGGAAGTTCATTTCCTTGGGTTTCTTTGATATGTGTTCGCTTGAAGATAAGACCTCATCTAGGTGCAGAGTAAGGTAGTAGGTTTTAAAATTCAGTTTATAAAAATGCATGGGGTTTTTTGGATTTAGCTCGTCGCTGGTGCCGTTTATCAGTTTTAATTTTACCGCATTCTGATTTTCTAAGGTTATAAATTCGCCTTTCTTGGCTATTATGGTCCTGGTGGGGCGATCTTCCTGGACCTGGTATATACGTATACCTTTTAATTTGTTTTTATCGACCTGGTGTACGAATATTATGTAACCCTTAAAGTCTTTTATGAATGTCCCTGGTTCAAGATATGCGGCAGGATTTTTTACCCCTATATTTTTTACAATCTTTCTTGAGGCAAAATGCGCTTCGGGCAAGATCCTGTCGTTTAATATGACAGAGAAAAGGCTTAATGCGATACCTGCTATTATCAGGGGAATAGAGAGCCTGTATAGATTTATACCGTGTGCCCGCATCGCTGTTATCTCATTGTCAGAAGATAGTTTTCCGAATACAATCAATGTTGCGCTCAATGTTGACATGGGTATGGTGTAGCTCAGGAGAAAGGGAATAAGAAACAGAAAAAGCTTGCCTACGAGGAAGATATCGATTCCTTTATTGATAACAAGGTCTGCTAATTTTATCAGGTTTCCCGCGACAAGTGCGAACGTAAAGATGAGAAGCGAGAGCAGAAACATTACAGAGATTTCTTTTAAAAGGTATATTCGCAATATCTTCACGGCAATCTGTCTCCACGCGCCAATGTTATGACCTCTATCCTCCCCGAAGACGCACCTTTTAACAACCTCGCGCATTCGTTAACAGTGCTTCCTGTGGTGAGCAGGTCATCCACGAGCAGTATATTTTTATTTTTTATTTCAGCTTCTTTGTTTTTGCGAAAAGAGAAGCTATATTTTATATTATTTATTCTTTCTGACCGTGGGAGCTTGCTTTGCGGAGGGGTATTTTTGATCTTTTTAAGGACTTTGGCAGAATATTTGAGCCCCAATCTTTTTGCTATATTTTTTGCCAGTATATCAGAGGTATTTACCTCTCTTTTGAACAGTCTCCGGGGATGCATCGGGATGGACAGGATTATGTTCGTGTCTTTCCCTACCCCGTATTCTTTTATAAAATCTACAGTAAGATCTGCAAATTCAGCCGCAAGAGAGGTTGCTTTTTTATATTTAAAATCATGTATCAATTCTTTCAATATACCGTCATAGTGAAATACCGAGAGAGCACGATCAAAATAAAGTCCTTCCTTTTTACAGTCAGGGCACATGTTTTGCATTTGCGCCGCACCTGATATTTGCCTGCCGCATTTTACGCAAAACGGAGGGAACCTTCTTTTTATTCTTTTTTTGCAATTTTCGCATATATTCTGGTTCCATGAACGGGTCTTTTGCCCACATGCGCGGCATTGAGCTGGATAGAGTAAATTAATTATTATAGGAAACATATAGCATAAATATAGCATAATGGACATTCAAAGTCAAAATCTAATAGAAACTGCTTAACATTTCACCTCTTCTGTGGTATATTAATCCAAGTTATATTACATGTTCAGGAGGGCTTCTATGGCTGGGCAAATATTGGATATAGTAACAAGTCCTGTTACAGTGGTGACTGTGAAGAGCGAGAATAAGATGAACGGGATGACAGTTGCCTGGATCATGCAGGCAGCGTTTAACCCCGCGCTTATTGTAGTGAGTATTGCTCCTGAGAGGTACACTTATTCTCTTATAAAAGAATCGAAGATTTTTGGCGTGAATATACTAGCGGATGACCAGAAGGATCTTGGCAAGCATTTTGGGTTTTCCTCAGGCAGGAATTCTGATAAATTCAAAGGGGTAAAATTTACTAATTCAAAATCTGGCTTGCCTGTTTTGAATGATGTATATGCGTATATTGAATGTAAGCTAAAAAATGTTTCAAACGCTGGAGATCATGACTTATTTGTCGGAGAAGTCTTAGAGAAATCAGTAGATGACAAGAAGAGGCCACTGGTATTTAGATCCTCGGATTATTTTTGATGAAAATATATGGATGATAACATAGAAAATAAGATAAAGAATCTTGAAGAATGGAACGAAGAACGGAGAAAGATCAAGCCAGTTATTGATGTTGCTGTTGGTTTTCACAACAAGGCACGTGCTGAGGCACGCTGGAAAAAGTATGAACAGGCTGCAAATTTTTACAGGGAAGCTATTAAAAATTACAAAACCGCGTTGAGTTTGAATCCCAGATATTATTTTCGGGATATCCTGGATAGAGTGGACCATGTTATAGAAGAGCATGTCAATAATGCTTTTAATTTAAGGATTTCAGGCGAGAAGCTGAAGATTGAAAGCGGTATACGTGAATTTATAGAGTTTATCGATGGTTTAGGACCGGAAGAAAAAGACTACATAGATTTGTATGACATTGCCCATGTTTTTTTGCGCATAGGCGATTTGTATTATGAAGAAAGAGATCTTGAAAAGGCCTATAGATTCTATAGCAGGGTCATAGAATCCAACTGCGACAGACCTTTTGTAAATCGTGAGGCCTATTTTAAAGCCGCAAGGATTCTTTTTGAGCAAAGTAAGTTCAAAGAAGCACTAGTAAGCTTTGTTTCTGTTTTATCTTTTGATAGAGAGAACAAGGAGATTATCAGTTATATCGAAGATTGCCTTAGCAGGCTGGGCATATCAGAACATAAGCATAAATTTCTCGTAGCAACCCCTAAAGATGCGAGAAAGCTGATTATGGAGGTGTTATGATTGATAGAAGAAAGTACCCAAGGTTTACATTGAAGCTAGATGCAAAGTATGAGATATTGAGTCTCAAGGAAGCGTTAAAATGCTGTAGCATAACAAATGTATCTGCAGAGGGAGTATGTTTCGAAGCCGAAGAAAAAATAGGCACCGGGAGCAATGTAAAGTTAGAGGTGGACCTAGGAGATAAAAAGTCGCCTGTTTTTCTTTTTGGAGAAATAATGTGGTCGCAGGAACTAAGGAGCAAAGGCCCGAAGAAGAAAGTTCTTAATGGCGTGAGATTAATGCAGGTGCCTAAAACAGACGAGGCCAGGTTTTTGAAATACTATTGCGACAGGATGGTAGAGAAGCTTTCTGGTTATTTGAAGATGTAAAATAGTAGAAGTAGAGGAAAAAATGGAAAAGACGATTAAGACGTTTCAAAAAAATAAATTCCAAGAGATAAGAGTGGGCATTGCGCATTACGAAGGAAACGATCTTATAGATATAAGAACATGGTCGCAGCCAAAGGGAAGTGAAGAGAAAATCCGTACCTCAAAAGGTATATCTATAAATGTAAAACTATATTCTGAATTAAAAAAAGCAGTGCTTGCATTAGAAAAAGACCTCAAGGAAAATAATTTTATATAACTTCAGCACAATACTTCCTTTCTTAATTTGACATAGTTAGATTTTGCGGGTTTCTCTACGCGAGGCATTTTTTTCTATAAGAAGGAGAAAGCATTTGAATATTGGTATAGCAGCGGAAAATAGACCAAAGGAAAAAAGGATTATTATTCAGCCTCCTGAGGTAGATGAGATCTCAACCAGGCATGAGGTAATCGTTGAGAAAGGGGCAGGGCTGGGCATTGATATCCCGGATAGGGCTTTTATTGCCTCGGGCTGCAAAATTGGCTCAAGCAAAGAAGTCTATTCTTGCGAGTTAGTGGTGCGCATCAAAGAACCGAGCTTTGAAGAGATTAGGATGATGAGACCTGGCAGTATTATAATGAGCATGATGCATATTCGCTGTCGTCCAGAATTAGAAGAGGCCTTGCGTAAGCAAAAATTAATAGCGATCCCTCTTGAAAATCTGAAAGATTGTTTAGGTAAGAGAAAGGTCGAGGCGGTTCAAGATTCTGCTAGGATTGGGATGGAGTATAGTTTCAAGCTCTGGGGAAAGGATCCTTCGACTGCCAATGTCAAGATCATGGGGTATGGCAATATGGGTATAGGCGCTATCCGGTGCGCTGCGCGTAAATCTGCCAGAGTCACGGTTTTAAATAAAAGAGATTTTTCTGAGATGGACAAACATGTCCCTGGAACGGATATTTTAGTAGATGCGGTTAACCGCCCTTATCGTCGCGAGGTTTCCAAAGAGCCTCCGTTTGTTACCCGCGGGATGTTAAAGTTTTTTAAGCCTGGATCGGTTATCGTGGATCTGGTTTCTAATCCTCGAAACCATGCGCCAATTGAAACAATGCGTCCGACCACTTTAGATGATTTACACTATTTAGTTAATGGTATCTATCATACTTCCTGCTGGGGCTGGCCAGGTCTAGAGCCAAAAAGAATAGCTAAAAGGTATAGTCTCCAACTTATGCCAATCCTCAAAGACTTGGCAGACAATGGCATTGATAAATGCGATAATCTTACCAAAAAAGCTATCCTATATTTTAATAATGAGAAGTAAGCTACGATGAAAAAAGTCTACATTCGTACCTTCGGATGACCTTCTATACAGGTTTTACAATATATAATATTCCGCTGATTTGATGATTGAATGCACCGCCCGCT
>CAZZAL010000020.1:0-15192 GCA_964652265.1 uncultured Planctomycetia bacterium | reverse complement strand
AAAGATACTTTTCTTCACCATTAGAAGTGTTACCTATCTTTTCATTTATTATAACCTCACGTTATATATAGCTTGACAGGAAGAGGGCAGGCAGGTATAATATATATAATAATAAACCTTTAAATCAGCCCTGAGAGGCTGGAAAGGGAGTTAAAGATGAAGAGTGCAGACCATACAATTTTACCTTTTTGCTTAAACTAAGCGGAAAGGTATTTTTTTTGACCGGAGAAGACCGATATGGGGACTAATCAGAAGACAAATAGCTTAACAAAGGAAGAAATCGCACGCGCAGTCACAAGGATCAGTCATGAGATCTTGGAGCGCAACAAGGGATCAGAAGACCTGGCTATTATAGGCATCAGGACGAGGGGCTATGTACTTGCAGAGAGGATTGTGGAAGAAATCAACCAGATTGACGGTACAAGATTACCAGTAGGGGCTCTTGATATAACGCTTTATAGGGACGATTTAAGTGTCATATCTGAACAGCCAGTGATACATAAGACAGAGATAGATTTTGACATAGAGGGTAAAAGGATAATCCTTGTAGATGATGTCTTGTATACAGGAAGGACTATACGGTGTGCATTAGACGCGCTTATAGATTTTGGAAGGCCAAGGAGTATCCAACTCGCAATTCTTGTGGACAGGGGCCACAGGGAGCTTCCCATAAGGGCTGACTATGTG
Organism: uncultured Planctomycetia bacterium; assembly: GCA_964652265.1. Classification (GTDB taxonomy): domain Bacteria; phylum Omnitrophota; class Gorgyraeia; order Gorgyraeales; family Gorgyraeaceae; genus JAHIUV01. Next base: position 14,505 of record CAZZAL010000020.1, on the reverse strand, counting down.
GGCAAGAACCTACCCACGTCCCAGAAAGAATTGGTGCAGGTGAAATTAGAAGAGATAGACGGTGAGGATATCGTCTTTATAGAAGGGCAAGGGGCATGACCAAGGTGACAAAGAAAAAATCAAAATGGGCACACAAAGATCTTCTGGGCCTGGAGTATCTTTCAAAAGAAGACATGGAATTGCTCCTGGATACATCAGATTCTTTCAGGGAGATACTGGATAGACCTATAAAAAAGGTCCCTGCTCTTCGCGGGAAGACAGTTGTAAACCTTTTCTATGAACCTTCTACTAGGACAAGGGTATCTTTTGAGATCGCTGCCAAAAGATTATCTGCTGATGTAATAAACATTGCCACCGAGACCTCCAGCGTAAAGAAGGGTGAAACCTTAAACGATACTGGAAAAAACATAGAAGCATTAAAGGCAGATGTTATTATAGTTAGGCACAATTGTTCAGGCGCAGCTGCAATGCTTGCCAGCCACGTAAATATAAGCGTTATCAATGCAGGGGATGGGTGGCATGAGCACCCTACCCAAGGGCTTTTGGATATATTTACGCTGAGGAAAAAACTAGGTCACATAGAAGGCTTGAATGTCAGCATAGTCGGTGATATTGCGCATTCGCGCGTGGCACGTTCAAATATCTGGGGATTGACCAAGCTGGGCGCAAATGTTACGGTCTGTGCGCCGGACATGTTGATCCCGCCTGGCATAGAAAAGATGGGCATAAGTGTCACAAACAGTATAGACGAGGCACTTTCCAATGCCGATGCTATCAATGTATTGAGGATGCAGTTTGAGCGCGATGAAGAAGGGGCGTTTCCTCAGCAGATAGAATATTTTAAGAAATTCGGCATAACAGGAGAAAGGCTTAAAAGAGCAAAAAAGGATATTATAGTGATGCACCCTGGCCCGATAAACAGGGGCATTGAGATATCAAGCAAGGTAGCGGATGGTGCTAATTCTGTCATACTCGAGCAGGTTACTAATGGCATAGCTGTGCGCATGGCAGTACTTTTCTGGTTGTCACAGGCAAGAGAGAAAGGCATGAAAAATGAAACTTCTGGTTAAAAACGGTCTCGTGATAGACCCTGTTAATAAAATACAAGGCGTAGTGGATGTCCTTGTCAGTGGCGGTAAGATCTCCAAAGTGGCAAAATCTATAAGTGCTGAGGCAGATACAATAATAGATGCCAGTGACAAGATAGTAATGCCTGGCATCGTGGATATGCATGTCCATTTAAGAGAACCTGGCAGAGAAGACAAGGAAACTGTTGCTAGTGGCACAAGATCAGCAGCTAAAGGTGGAGTGACAACTGTTTTAGCAATGCCGAATACATTGCCTGCGATTGACTGCGAAGAAAAAGTAAAGATACTTTCAAGCATTATAAAGAAAACAGCAAATGTAGATGTGTTTATTGCCGGCGTGATTACTATCGGACGATTGGGCGAGGAGTTATGCGATATAGCCCTCTTAAGGAAACAGGGCGCTATTGCTATTACTGACGATGGTTCTTCTGTGGATGATGCTGGAGTAATGTTAAAGGCGCTTACAAAGGCAAAAAAAGAAAAGATCGTGACGATATGCCACTGTGAAGACAAAGCGCTTTCTGGCAGGGGAGTGGTAAATCTTGGTTTTACTTCTACGCGGCTTGGATTAAGAGGAATTTCGAATGAGTCAGAATATAAGAGGGTCGAGCGCGACATTAAATTAGCAGAAAAGACAGGCGCATCTGTTCATATTGCGCATGTAAGCTGCAAGGAGTCAGTGGAGATAATAAGAAAGGCCAAGGAAAAAGGCATAAAAGTAACTGCTGAGACGGCGCCGCATTATTTTAGTTTAACTGAAGATGAATTAATAGATTATAATACAAACATGAAGATCAATCCCCCTTTGAGGAGTAAGGATGATAGAGAGGCGATAAAACAGGGCTTGAAGTGCGGCGTAATAGACGCCATTGCTTCTGATCATGCACCGCACACAGAAAACGAAAAAGATATTGAGTTTGAATATGCGGAATCAGGAAGCATTGGACTGGAGACAGAACTCGCAGTGAGTATAACTGAGCTGGTTCATAGCGGGCTATTGGATTGGAAGAGCCTAGTAGAGAGGATGTGTTATAACCCTGCGAGAATTTTAGGTATAGACAAGGGGACACTGGGAATCGGATGCGACGCAGACATCACAATAGTTTCTCCTCGAAAGGAATGGATGGTCAAGAAAAAGGATTTCATATCTAAGTCCAAAAATTCTGCATTTCTGGGTAGAAGATTAAAAGGCGTAGTCGAGTGCACGATTCACAAAGGAAAGGTGGTTTATAAGGCATGAAGTTTGTAGTTGATTTCCACATACATTCCAAATACAGCCGGGCCACAAGTCCACAGATGGAGGTAAAGACGCTTTCAGAATATGCAAAGCAAAAAGGCATATCTCTTTTAGGCACAGGAGATTTTACACATTATCTCTGGTTTGAAGAATTAAGAAATACCTTAAAGGATTCAGGCAATGGCCTTTTTGAATATAATGGCGTAAATTTTATGCTCACAGGAGAGATATCGAGCATATATTCCAAGGGCGGAAAGGTGCGCAAGATCCACAATGTTATTTTTGTGCCCAGTTTTGATATTGCCGAGAAGATAAATACTGAACTTTCCGGATATGGGAATCTTGCCAGTGATGGAAGGCCTATTATCGGAATAGATGCAAAAGACCTGGCAGAGGTTTTATTCGGCATCAGTAAGGATATATTTCTAGTGCCGGGACATATATGGACGCCTTGGTTTTCCTTGTTCGGCTCAAAATCAGGATTTGATTCAATAGAGGAATGTTTCGAGGAATATGCAAAGGACATCTATGCGCTTGAGACAGGGCTTTCCTCTGATCCTGGCATGAACTGGAGATGGAGTGAGCTTGATAGATTCAACCTGATATCTAATTCTGATTCACACAGCCCGCAGAAGATTGGAAGAGAAGCAAATGTCTTTGATATCGAGATGAGCTATAGATCTATAATAGACGCGTTAAAGGTAAAGGATAATAAAAAGTTTCTTTATACTATAGAGTTTTTCCCGGAAGAAGGGAAGTATCATTATGATGGGCACAGGAATTGCAAACTTCGTTCTAGCCCTGTAGAGACAAAGAAGAATAAAAACATCTGTCCTGTGTGCAAGAAGCCTTTGACAGTAGGTGTTATGAACAGGGTTGATACGCTTGCAGATAGGCCAGAAGGCTTTGTACCAGAGGGAGCTGTTCCCTACAAGCGCATGATACCTCTTTCTGAGATCATTTCAGATGTCTTAGGGGTTGCTTCGAGCGCTTCTAAAAAAGTCATAGCAGAATACTCCAGTATCGTACCACGTCTTGGAACAGAATTTGAAGTGCTTACAGAAGTCAGAGAGGATGAGCTTTTGAAAAAATTGCCGCAAAAAATAGCGAAGGCAATCATAAATGTGAGAAATGGCAACGTGAATATACTGCCGGGTTTTGACGGCGAATACGGAAAAATAGAGATATTAAAAAAAGATGACCCGTCCGGCGAAAAACAGATGAAGCTTTTTTAACGAAAGGTGAAAAGTGAAAGACGCAAAGGTTAAAATCTTATCAAATATAAAGGTGGGAGATAGCTATTATAAGATGACTCTGGATGCACCTTATATTGCAAGATATGCAACCCCGGGCCAGTTTGTACAGGTAAGATGTAGCGACGGATTTGATCCTTTATTGAGGCGGCCCTTTAGTATACATCGCCTTGCGAGTAATCAAGGAGTTGAGATTTTATATGAAGTGATCGGCAGGGGCACGGAGATTTTATCCATGAAGAAAAAAGGGGAGCATCTAGATGTTTTAGGTCCTCTTGGAAAAGGATTTACATTGCCTCGGTCAAGCACAGCTACTATTATTACAGGTGGTATGGGGGTCGCGCCTTTTGTTTTTCTCGCAGAAGTATTAAAAAAGAAAAACATAAAGACAACGGTTTTAATCGGAGCAAACACAAAAAGTCTTATATTATGCGAAAAGGATTTTAAAAAACTGGGCTTCGAAATCTACATTGCTACTGATGATGGTAGTCGTGGCTGTAAAGGTCTTGTATCAAAATTATTCAAACCCCAGACAGGAACGATAGTGTATGTCTGTGGGCCGAATCCAATGCTTAAGTGTATTGCTGGTATGTGTAAGAGGAAAAGAATAGATTGCGAGGTTTCCCTGGAAGAGAAGATGGCATGCGGTATTGGAGCGTGCCTGGGTTGTAGTGTTAAGGTCAAGTCTGGTAGAAATAAGCTTGCCTGTAAAGACGGACCTGTATTTAAGGCAACTGATCTAGTCTTGTAAAGGAATTGATATGAAGATTATAATAGGAAAGATTAAGTTAAAAAACCCAGTGATGGTCGCATCAGGCACCTTTGGGTATGCAAAAGAGTTTGAGGATCTAGTGGATCTAAAAAAGCTCGGGGCGATCGTTACAAAAACGATCACGCTTAAGCCGAGACAGGGCAATCCAATGCCTAGGGTTTGCGAGACTGCATCAGGCATGCTCAATGCAATAGGCCTTGAGAATGAAGGCGTAAAGAATTTTATAGATGAGAAATTACCATATCTAAAAAAGATCGGTGTGCCGATTATCGTAAGTATATCCGGCGACTCGATCGAGGAATTTTCTAGACTCGCAAAGAGACTTGATAAGGAAAAAGCCGTAGATGGCATAGAATTAAACATATCCTGTCCTAACGTCAAGGCCAAGGGCCTGGTCGCACAATGCCCTGAGGCAACATGTGATCTTGTGGATGAGGTCAGAAAAGCCACAGATAAAACATTGATCACGAAGCTTTCTCCTAATGTGACTGATATCGTGGCAATTGCAAAGGCAGCGTGTAAGGCAGGGACTGATGCAGTGAGCCTAGTAAATACGTTTTTGGCCATGGCGATTGATATAGAGACAGGAAAACCAAGACTCGGGAATGTTACTGGAGGATTAAGTGGACCATGTATAAAGCCGATCGCATTAAGGATGGTCTGGGAGGTCTCAAAGAACATCAAGAAACCTGTCATAGGCATGGGTGGTATAATGACAAAAGAGGACGCAATCGAGTTTTTGCTCGCAGGCGCAAAGGCAGTACAGATAGGTACAGCTAATTTTGTGGTACCTGGAGTCTGTGAGGATATAATAAAAGGGGTTAGGGAATGGACAAGGAAAAAATAATAATAGCACTGGACGTAAATACAATAAAAGACCTAAAGAGATTGCTTAGTATATTGGGTCCTCACGTGAGGATCTTCAAAGTAGGGATGGAGTTATTTTATTCATGTGGCCCAAAAGTGTTGGATATTATCAGGAAATATGATAAAGAGATATTTCTGGATTTAAAGTTTCATGATATACCAAATACTGTCAAAAATTCTGCAAAGTCTGTAACTAGATTAGGCGTATTTATGTTCAATGTCCATGCCTCTGGCGGAGGAGATATGATGAAGGCTGCCCTGGAGGGTGCAAAAGAAGAGAGCGAGAAGATGGGCATAGATAGGCCAAGGATTTTAGGTGTAACAGTGCTTACTAGCATGGAGGCAACACAGGAACAGGTTTTAAGCCTTGCCAAATCAGTAAAGGAAGCAGGGTTAGACGGGGTAGTGGCTTCTCCTAAAGAAGCAGCTTTGATCAGAAAAGAGATAGGAAAAGATTTTTTAATAGTAACGCCAGGCGTGAGGCCAGAAGGAAGTGAAAAAGGCGATCAGAAAAGAATAGCCACTCCTAAAGAGGCTTTCCAGGCCGGAGCCGATTATATCGTGATCGGTCGTCCTGTCACAAAAGCAAAAGATCCTCTAAGGGCAATTACATCAATCATACGATAATCTAAATATCAGACCGGTATTTTTCCATATCTTCTATAGATTCAAATAGTGATAGCTGTTGAGGGATTTGTTGTTTCTTTGCATTCTCTAGTATTGTCTCCAAGGTATTTTTTCCAAGAATACGCCTAGTGTGGTCAAATTCTTCTTCTGGTGAGTATCCAAATTGTTCGCGAGGCAGTATATACTTTTCTCCGCCTATTTTCTCCAAATACTTGTCAGATATTACTGTGGCAGGACGTGCCACAAGCATTAAATCTTCATCTTTCATGTCGGGGTCATTTAATATTATTTCAGCTCGTTTAGCCACTATTTTAAACCCTAGTTCTTTCCCCCTAAACGGGCCGGAGATTTCTGTATGATCTGTAAAATAAAAATCACCTATATGCTCAGATCTAGTATCGCTATCTTTAAAAAGCATGTAATCGGTCTCTTTGTGATGGATAGATATACCAAGGATTTCTCCTCTTTCAGATCTAAGTATTATCATTGATCCTCGAGGATATTTTTTTAAGTTTTCTATATCTTTTTCCCAGACATTATTTTCTTCGTTAAAATCTCGCTCTATCTTTGATAGGAACCACTCGTCAACAATTTCCTGCATTTTCTCGTGATCTCTTATCTCAGTTACATTAAAGCGGATATTTGTACCAGGTATAAGAAAAGGCCTTGTTAGTAGCTTAGTGGGTGTTTGTGATTCCTGGGGCTTTCCATCTTGCATGATTTCTTCCATGCGACTATAATCGTCTTCGAGCGGGACCCGCAGCAAGTCTTTTGATATAGAAGAATAGCTAGTACCTGTGAATAAAAACAGCACAGTTATAGCGAGTGATATAAGCTTAAGATTAGAGCCTTTTTTAATGTTTATCATAATCTGGGCAAAAAAACGGCTTCCCCTTTCCGTATGTAAGGATTTAGCCCCTATATATGTCCTATATAAAGTATGCCACAAAAAATGCATTATTTCAATTGTCTTACCTCTTTTTCTATGTTACTATCTAAAGCTAAGAGTATAAAGGAGTTAATGATGAATAAAAAAGATATTTTAAAGATTTTTGAGGATACAGGGGCTCTTTTAAAGGGTCATTTTAAGCTGTCAAGCGGCCTGCATAGCGGGGATTACCTGCAGTGCGCTCTTGTGTTGCAGCATCCTGAACATGCTAGAGGATTGTGCGTGCAATTAGCGGATAATTTTAAAGGCGATAAACCGACATGTGTAGTGGCGCCTGCTTTGGGAGGCGTGGTTGTTTCTTACGAGATTGCGAAGGCCCTTAGCGTGCGTTCACTTTTTACAGAACGTAAAGACGGGAAAATGGTTTTAAGGAGAGGCTTTGAAATAAAACCGGATGACAAGGTCTTGGTGGTAGAAGATGTTATTACTACAGGACTATCAACAAAAGAAGTCTTGAGCGTAGTAAAATCCACAGGCGCTTCAATAATAGGAGTAGGGAGTATTATAAATAGAAGTGGAAAAGATATAGATTTTGGTGTAAAATCAATTAGTTTGATAAATCTGGATCTCCCAGTCTTCCCCCCGGAGAATTGTCCTTTGTGCAAGAAAGGAATAGAGATTACAAAACCAGGAACGAGGTAGTTTTCTTCAGGCGTATATTGTCCTAAGATCAGCCTCGGAGGAGGGGCGTGAATCATGTCGGAAAAGTTAAAAGAACTTCTTAATAAGATTAACGAAGAAGGTGTACAGAAGGCAGAAGAAAATGCCAAGGCCATAGAGCTAATGGCCAAGAAGGATGCGGATAAGATCTTAAAGGATGCCAAGAGCGAGGCCAGGAGAATAGTAGAAGATGCTAAGAGCAAAGCAGCTAAGAAAGATCAGGCTACAGAGCTGGCGTTGAAGCAGGCGGCAAGGGATCTTGTGCTTTCGCTCAAAGATGAGATCAAAAAGATGTTTCATAAGATTGTCTCAGGCGAGATTTCAAAGGCCATGTCTTCTGAGAACATGGCAGATATCTTAAAAGATCTGATAGAGGCATATCTCAAGGAGGACGGCAAGGCCTCTGATATAAAAGTATTACTGAAGAAAGAGGATCTAGAAAGACTTAAAAAGTCATTTATTGCAAAATTAAAGGATAGACTTAAAGACGGAGTGGAATTCAGGCCGTCGCCAAATATCAATTATGGATTCTCTATAAGTTTTGATAAGGGAAAGTCATTTTTTGATTTTACAGACGAGGGTTTAAAGGAAGCGCTTTGCGCGTATCTTAACCCAGAAGTCACGAGATTACTGAAATGAGAGAATATTATTACTTAGTAGCTAGTTTACCAATACTTGAATTTGGCACAAAGCCGCCTATGTCATACATGGATTTTCTGAAGAAGTGTCATGGGCAGTTATGTAGCGATGATATGCGTATTATTGGAAAAGCAAAGATAGAGCCATCGGAAGAGAGAGGCAAATCCTGTGGTGTATTAAAAGAATGGGAAGGTTTTGAGACAGCACTTCGAAATGAAATAGCAAGGCAAAGGGCCTTGAGGCTTACAAAGGACCCTGCAAAATATATACGCGGAGAGGACTATTCAAATCCGTTTGAGTCAGTCTTTGCGCATTGGGCAGTAAGCCAGGATTCTCCTATGGGAGCAGAGCTTTACCTGGATCGCGTGAGATGGGAAAAAATAGAAGAATTTTCCAAGGGCCATTATTTTGATATTGATTTTTTGATTACGTATGCGTTAAAGCTTCAGATCCTGGAGCGCTGGCAGAATATCAATAAAAGAGCCGGCACTGAGATTTTACAGGATATGATCAAGGTTTAGGGGATTAGTATGATTAAGAAGAGACAGGGAAAGATAGTTGGAATAAACGGCAATATGGTGATCGTAGAGTTTAATGACTATGTTGTGCAGAACGAAGTCGCCTATATCATATATGGAGACGAGCGGCTGAAGTCTGAGGTGATACGCATAAGGGGGAACAGGGCTGAGCTACAGGTCTATGAGGATACAAAGGGCCTTAGGATTGGCGAGGAGGTCGAATTTACAGATGAGCTCCTCTCAGTTGAATTAGGGCCAGGCCTTCTGGGGCAGATATTCGATGGACTCCAGAATCCTCTGCCGCAATTAGCTGAAGAATGCGGATTTTTCTTAAAACGCGGCGTGTATCTTGAGGCATTGCCTGATGAGGCAAAATGGGAATTTACTCCTTCTCTTAAAAAAGGAAACAAGGTCAGATCTGGCACGAAACTCGGTTTTGTCAAAGAAGGTATTATTGATCACTGGATCATGGTTCCTTTTGGGTTAAGCGGTGAATTGGAAATAGAAGCAATAGCAAAGAAAGGTAAATATAACCTGACGTATGCAATCGCAAAGTTAAAAGACGAGCATGGAAATATCCATGAGGCCAGCATACAGCAGAAGTGGCCTGTCAAGATACCGATAACAGCCTATGCTGAAAAATTAAAACCAAACGCTCCGCTTGTTACAAAGATCAGGATAATCGATACATTGATGCCAGTTTCTCTCGGTGGCACTTACTGCGTACCAGGCCCCTTTGGTTCAGGAAAGACAGTCCTGCAGCAATTGATCAGTAAACATGCAGAGATAGACATCGTAGTCATCGCGGCGTGCGGAGAGCGGGCAGGTGAAGTCGTCGAGACACTAAGGACGTTTCCAGAACTAATAGACCCAAAGACATCGAGACCTTTAATGGAGCGCACAGTGATTATCTGTAACACTAGTTCAATGCCTGTTGCTGCCAGGGAATCGAGCGTCTATACAGCTGTTACCATAGCAGAGTATTATCGCCAGATGAACCTTAATGTACTTTTATTAGCTGATTCTACTTCCAGGTGGGCGCAGGCAATGCGTGAGATGTCAGGGAGGCTGGAAGAGATTCCTGGGGAAGAAGCCTTTCCGGCGTATCTAGAGACAAGGATAGCTTCTTTTTATGAACGCGCAGGCTTGGTGAAACTGCGCGATGGAAGCAATGGTTCAGTGACGATAGGCGGTACAGTCAGCCCTGCAGGAGGAAATTTTGAAGAGCCGGTTACGCAAGCTACACTTAAAGTAGTAGGTGCATTCCATGGTCTTTCAAAGCCTCGTTCAGATGCGAGAAAGTATCCTGCGATCGATTCGCTCGAGAGCTGGAGTAAATACAGGAGCTTTGTTGATGAAAAAGAGATACAAAGAACACAGGCGGTGCTACAAAAAGGCAATGAAGTAGACAAGATGATGAAGGTGGTAGGCGAGGAAGGCACAGGCCTGGCAGATTTCATAGTATATTTAAAAGGAGAGTTTATAGATTCTGTATATTTACAACAGAATGCCTTTGATGAAGTCGATGCAGCTACTAAGGAAGAGAGGCAGAAATATATTTTTCATGTCATTTACGAGGTCTTGGAAAAAGAGTTTAGTTTTGAAAACAAGAATGCTGCAAGAAAATTTTTCCAGCACCTGGAGCAGAAATTCATCGAGTGGAATTCTATTGAATGGAAAAGTGATGCATTTTTCGAAAAGGAAAAGGAATGCAAAAAATATATAACCGCATAATTCAGATCGCAGGTAATGTCGTGACAGTAGAGGCGAAGGATATAGGCTACAAAGACCTCGCAGAGATCTCTTCAAGGACAGGGAGATCTCTTGCGCAGGTGATCCGCATGGACGGAGAACGCGTATACTTGCAGGTTTTTTCCGGGAGTCGTGGTGTCTCGACAGGAGATAAGGTAAGATTTTTAGGACATCCGATGAGGGTGTCTTTCAGTGAGAATCTCATGGGTCGTATATTTAATGGCGCAGGCCTTCCAAGGGACAATGGCCCAGCCCTTGAAGAAAACATGATAGAGATCGGTGGTCCGCCTGTAAATCCTGCTAAAAGGATCATACCGCGTAATATGGTACGCACAGGCATACCGATGATAGATGTATTTAATTCCCTTGTCGAGTCGCAGAAACTTCCGATCTTCTCTGTCCCAGGAGAGCCGTATAATGAAGTCCTTGCCAGGATTGCAATGCAGGCAGAGGTGGATTTAATAATCCTCGGAGGCATGGGCCTAAAATATGATGACTATCTTTTCTTCAGAGATACATTGGAAAAACATGGCTCTCTCTCGCGATCAATATTTTTTGTGCATACAGCTTCAGACCCTACGGTGGAATGTCTATTGGTGCCTGATGTAAGCCTTGCTGTTGCAGAGCAATTTGCCCTTAAAGGAAAGCGTGTGCTGGTGCTGTTGACTGATATGACAAATTTTTCTGATGCGCTTAAGGAGATATCTATTACTATGGAGCAGATCCCTTCCAATAGAGGCTATCCAGGAGATCTATACAGTCAGCTTGCCAGTCGCTATGAGAAAGCAGTTGACTTTGATACAGCCGGCTCTATCACGATCCTTGCTGTCACTACAATGCCGGGGGATGATGTTACTCATCCTGTACCTGATAATACTGGATATATCACAGAGGGCCAGTTTTACTTGAGAAATAAATCCATTGAGCCGTTTGGTTCACTCAGTCGTCTCAAACAGCAAGTAAACGGTAAGACCAGGAAAGACCATAGGGCCCTCATGAACAGGATGATACAGCTTTTTGCAGATTACCGCTCAACCCTTGAGAAACAGGCAATGGGTTTTCGCATGGGCGAGTGGGACAATAAGCTCTTGCGCTACGGAAAGGCCTTTGAGCAAAAGATGATGGACCTATCTGTAAACATAACTCTTGAAAAAGCTTTGGATCTGGGATGGGAGATAATGGCTGAGCACTTCGAGCCATTCGAGATAGGCATAAAGACAGAACTCATAGACGAATTCTGGCCAAAGAAGTGATATGGCAAAGATTAAATTTACAAAAGGCGAACTTAAGAAACAACGTGACGCGCTCCAGCAATTTGAACATTACCTGCCTATTTTACAACTCAAAAAACAGCAACTTCAGATCGAGATACAACATGTCCACGAGAGATTAAGCCTCAAGGTCCAGGAAATAGACAATCTGGAGAGTGAGATAAACGATTGGGCGAATCTTTTAAATGAGTCGGGTGATCATGTTGTCAGATGGATCAGGCCGAAAGATATCTCAAAGAGTCTTTTAAATATTGCTGGTGTAGATATACCCATATTTGAGGGGATGGGTTTTGAGAGCATGGAGTATGATTTATTTTTGACGCCTTTATGGGTGGATATTGCTATTGAAAAGATCAGGCAGTTGGTAGTGCTATTAGAGGAAGAAAAGATATTTAAAGAGCAGCTTGGGATCTTAGAGCAAGAGCTTAGGATAACCGCACAGAGGGTCAATCTATTTGAGAAGGTAAAGATACCAGAGTGCAAGGAAAACGTTCGCCTTATCAGGATCTATCTTGGGGACCAGCAGACAAACGCAGTGGGCCGTTCCAAGATTGCTAAACTCAAGATAGAAGCTATGATCATGGAGGCAACTCCAGTATGATAGTGCGCATGAAAAAAATTACAGTCTTGGTGCAGTCAAAAGATGTTGCCCCTACTCTTAAAGGTCTTGGAAAGGCAGGGGTTTTGCATATAGAACACGAGGAAGCCCCTAGGAGCGAAGATATTGCTGTGCTCCAGGAAAAACACAGGTCTCTTTCAAATGCCATAGGCATATTGCCTGATGTAAAAAATCAAAAGGATATCTCAGAAGTAGAGACCCTTGTCGTCCATGAGATACTATCTCTTTTTGACGAAAAAGAAATAGTTTTAGAGAGCTTAAGGAACATAGGGAAGAATATAGAGACATGGGAGAGATGGGGTGATTTTGATTCAGGGCTTATAAAGGGTCTAAGTGATAAAGGGGTTTCAGTCAGGCTTTGTAAGATAAGAAAATTCCAGGCCCAAGATATTCCTGAGGGTGTAATACTGGAGGAATTATTCAGAAAAGGGGATATCCTGCATTGCCTAGCGATATCAAGGGAAAAGATTCCGTTACCTTTTAAGGCATTGCCCCTGCCAGAAGAGGGTTTAGGGAAGATGCTTACGAGGCAGAAAAAGGGGGAAGAAAGACTCAAAGAGATAGATAAGAGATTGTCTGAGATCGGAGAGTATAAAGATGCGCTTCTGTCTCACAAGCAGCACATCGAATCTCTTATAGAATTCAATAAGGCCATTGCAGGAAAAGGAAATTTTGAGAAGCTTTCGTATTTAAAAGGATATTCCCCGGTCGATAAGGTTAGTTTTCTTGAAAAGCTAGCAGAAGAAGAAAGATGGGGCATTTTGATCGAAGAGCCTGATGAAAACGATAAAGTGCCGACACTTATAAAAAATCCTCGATGGGTAGGCATAGTAAAGCCAATGTTCCAGATGATAAAGACTATCCCTGGCTACAGCGAGGTGGATATAAGTCTTTGGTTTTTGCTTTTCTTTTCTGTATTTTTTGGGATGCTAGTGGGTGACGCAGGTTACGGGCTAGTGTTTTTCTTTTTAAATCTATTCTGTCATATAAAGTTCAGGAATAAGGTCGCGGATAAGTCTATATTTTTCCTGATGTATGTTTTAAGTATTTGTACGATTATCTGGGGAGTATTAACAGGGACTTTTTTTGGCCAGGCCTGGCTTCCACAGAAAGTAGAGCCACTCCTTCCTTTTTTAAGGAGAGATACTTTCCTCCAAGCGATATGTTTTTTTATAGGCGCACTTCATCTGAGCATTGCGCATGTGTGGAGATTTATCCGCAAGATGCCGTCGGTAAGGGCATTTTCCGAGGCAGGATGGATATGTGTTTTATGGGGAGCATATTTTCTTGCAAGGTCGTTGATATTAAGCGAGGTCTTCCCTGATAAAGGCACATGGCTTTTTGCTATAGGCGCAGCCTTGATTATTTTATGTACGAATCCAAGTAAGAATATTTTTAAGATGATCACATCAGGCGTAGGGGATCTACTCCTTCATATTATAAATAGTTTTACAGACCTTGTTTCATACATACGATTATTTGCTGTAGGGGCGGCAACCGTTGCTGTAGCAGATGCATTCAATCAGATGGCGGCTGGCATAGGTCACGGAAACATCTTGGCGGGATTTCTAACGGCTATTGTGCTTTTATTTGGACATACTTTAAATATCTTACTTGGTGCGATGGCTGTACTGGTGCATGGCGTACGACTGAATGTATTGGAATTTTCAAGTCATTTAAACATGGAGTGGTCAGGGATAGAGTATTCACCCTTTAAAGCGAAAGGAGATTAAGATGGATATGAATGCATTGTTACAAATAAAGGATTTAGGCGCTGCGGCAGTGCTTGCCTTAGCCGCGACAGGTTCTGCACTTGGTTCAGGCGCAGCTGGTATGGCTGCTATTGGCTCCTGGAAAAAATGTTTTGCGCAGAACAAAAGCGCTCCTTTTATTCTTACTGTTTTCGTTGGAGCTCCGCTTTCACAGACTATCTACGGCATGATCGTAATGAATACTTTTGTAGAGCTTGCAAAAAAAGGACAGTTCATGGCTGGAGCTGGCATACTCTGTGGTCTGGCAATGGGGATGTCTGCATGGATGCAGGGAAAGGCAGGCGCAGCAGCAAGCGATGCAATGGCAGAGACAGGCAAGGGCTTTGGAAATTACCTCATAGTTCTGGGCGTGATTGAAACAGTCGCTCTTTTTGTGATGGTGTTTATCTTGATGGCCGCAGGAAAATTGTAAGATAGCTTTTTAATTATGTAATACTTTCATAGTCAAGTAACATTATAGCTCTCTTTCTTATACTTTAAC
>CAZZAL010000019.1:0-17340 GCA_964652265.1 uncultured Planctomycetia bacterium | reverse complement strand
GAGTGCCGGCCTACGAAGCCGTAGGTTCCCTGTTCGAACCAGGGTGGGCGCGCCATTTTCTACGGAGGAGTGCCAGAGTGGTTGAATGGGGCGGTCTCGAAAACCGTTAGGGTCTTATGGCCCTCGAAGGTTCGAATCCTTCCTCCTCCGCCACAATATTATATTAACGATTTCCCAATGTTTAAATTTCCAAAAGATAATTTTGTTTTTCTCGAGACGAACAGGTTTGACGGGGATAATCTGCATTCGTATTTCTTTTCTAATCCGATAGCAGTGATTTCATGTCATAAGCTGGAAGATGTCAAGACCGCATTTTTAGAACTGGAAAGTTATATCTCCAGGGGGTATTATGCAGCTGGTTTTATTTCCTACGAAGCTGGGCTTTCATTTGAAGAGACATTGAGGGGTATAAAAATAGATTCCGGTTTTCCTTTTCTCTGGTTTGGTATATATAAAAAACCTACTATTTTTACTCATAAGGAAAAACTGGATTTATTTGAGCATAAACATAGACCTTACGCTATTAAGAATTTACATTCGAATATATCTAAAGGTAAATATACGAGAGATATAAAGAAGATCAAAGATTTTATAAAAAAGGGAAAGACTTACCAGGTAAATTATACATTTAAATATAAGTTTAATTTTTCAGGGTCTATTTACAAGTTTTATGAGGATCTTAAAGCAAAACAGAGTGTTTCTTACTCCGCCTTGATAAAGACAGCTGATCATTCTATATTGTCGCTTTCCCCAGAGTTATTTTTTAGAAAACACAAAGACTATATAGAAGTAAGGCCCATGAAGGGAACTCTTGATCGTGGCAGGGATCTTAGAGAAGACAGGCGCAACATGGATAGATTGAACCAAAGCCTTAAAGATAGAAGCGAAAATGTGATGATAGTAGATTTGTTAAGAAATGATCTTGGTAGGATCTCAAGGGCAGGGACAGTCAGAACAAAGACCTTATTTAAAGTGGAGCGCTACGAGACACTTTTGCAGATGATATCAGTTGTTAAATCTAGGCTCAAGAAGGACATTTCTCTTTACGATTTATTCAAGGCGATATTTCCGTCTGGCTCTGTCACTGGCGCACCAAAGATAAGTACGATGAAGATAATCAATTCACTCGAGGATGAGCCACGAGAAATTTATACGGGCAGCGTCGGTTTTTTTGCGCCAGACGGCGAGAGTGTCTTTAACGTAGCCATAAGAACAGCGTTGATAGACAATAAGACAAAAAAAGGAGAAATGGGGATAGGAAGCGGGATCGTGATAGATTCGGACGCAGATAGGGAATTTGAAGAATGCTATCTTAAGGCAAATTTTATAACAAAAAATAGACGAGATTTCAAGCTTATTGAAACAATGCTATGGAAACCTGATAAAGGCTGTTTTCTTTTAAAGCCGCATCTTGAGAGGCTTAGGTCTTCTGCAGAGTATTTTAATTTTAGATTTGATGGAAAATATATAGGGAGACAGTTAAGGCGTTTGGGGCGAGAGTTTAAAAATGACCAGGATTATAGAATAAGGCTTCTCCTCGATAGAAAGGGAGAAACAGAAATAGATTTTTCAAGGATAAATGGCTTTAGCGAAGCAGCAAGGGTGAAGTTTTCAGATAAAAAGGTTTTTTCTAAAGACATCTTTTTGTATCACAAGACCACGAACAGAGATTTGTATAATAACGAACATAAAAAGTGGAGCAGAAAAGGTTATTTTGACGTTATCTTTAGTAATGAAAAAAATCAGATTACAGAAGGGGCTATATCCAATATAGTAGTAAAAAAAAGGAGGTTTTATTATACGCCTCCGGTTGCCTGCGGTCTCCTGGATGGGGTTTTCCGAAAGAGCTTGTTTAAGAAAAGAAGTTTTCCTATAAAAGAAAAAGTTTTATATAAGAAAGACATTGCGAGAGCTGATGAAGTTTATGTTGTAAATTCAGTGCGTGGTATGAGGAGAGTAGAGTTATGAAAAACGATGAATTTTATATGCACGAGGCCTTGCAAGAAGCAAAGAAGGCATTTGAAAGGGACGAGGTGCCTGTGGGTGCTATTATAGTATATAAAGGCAGTATAATAGCCAGGGCCCATAATCAAATAAAGATGCTTAAAGATCCTACTGCCCATGCAGAGATGATTGCTATCACGCAGGCGTCAAGTAGCCTACAAAATGAAAGATTGATAGATTGTTTGATGTATGTTACAATTGAACCCTGCAGCATGTGTACAGGCGCTCTTGTGTTGGCGAGGATAAATAAACTTGTGTATGCGGTAGATGACCCGAAGACTGGCGCATGCAGCTCTGTTGTAAATTTAGCCAATCACAAGAAATTGAATCACAGGATAGAAGTCACTAAAGGTATCTTGGAGGACGAGTCGAGCTCGCTTCTAAAGGAGTTTTTTAGAAAAAAAAGAGGGAGAGGTCGCATAGTGGCCTAGTGCGGCGGTTTGCTAAACCGTTGTACGATTGAAAAGTCGTACCCAGGGTTCGAATCCCTGCCTCTCCGCCATTAGATATATGACATATCTACCATTAGCCAGAAAACACAGACCGCAAGAATTTGACGAGGTAATAGGGCAGGAGCATATCACTACTATCCTCAAGAATGCTATTTCCATGAAGCGTGTTCATCATGCGTATTTATTTACAGGCCCGCGTGGAATAGGAAAGACCTCGACAGCACGCATCTTATCAAAGGCCTTAAACTGCGAAAAGGGTCCAGCTCCAAAGCCTTGCAACAAGTGTATTTTTTGTCAGGAAATAATAAAAGGTAACAGTCTTGATGTCATAGAGATAGATGGTGCTTCAAACCGTGGCATAGATGAGATACGAAACCTCCGCGAGACAGTAAAGTTTGCGCCTTCAAGAGGCCGTTATAAGATCTATATCATAGATGAAGTCCACATGCTTACGACAGAAGCCTTTAACGCGCTTTTAAAGACACTTGAAGAGCCACCTCTACACGTGAAGTTTATATTTGCCACTACAGAACCGCACAAGCTTCCAGCAACCATACTTTCCCGTTGCCAGAGATTTGATTTCAGGCGCATATCTACGAGAGAGATTGCTGCAAAACTCAAAGAAGTTGCAAAAGAGGAAAAACTTAATATAGAAGACGACGTGTTTCTGTATATCGCGAGGATATCTGATGGTAGTATGCGGGATGCGGAAGGTATCCTTGATCAGGTTTCTTCTTTTTCCAAAGGAAAGGTCAAACTGAAAGATGTCGTCGAGTCTCTTGGCATGATAGGGGAGGAGTTACTTTTTCAATGCGCTGATTTGATTATAAGTAGAGATGCGAAAGGCCTACTCTATTTTATAGACGGGATCCTGAATTTAGGAAAAGATGCTAAACAGTTTCTTTCCGAGATCCTTGAGCATTTCAGAAGTATAATGATCGTGAAATCTGGTGCTACGCCAGAGAAACTGATAGATCTTTCTGGTGAGGCGATAGCACAGATTAAGAAACAGGCACAAGGGCTTTCGCGAGGCGATATCTTTTATATTATAAATGTGATTTCAAATGGCATGAAGATGATAAAGCAACTTTTTCCTGAAAGGATCGTGCTTGAACTTTCTATGATAAAGCTTGCATCCAGAGATTCTATCTCGTCCATAGAAGAGATCCTTTCGAAATTACCCGAGGTTAGTAAGGCTTCTTACAGAGCCGAGGTTAATCCCGAACATAAGAGATTAGAGAAACGCGAGGGTTTACAGCAGGTAATTGCTAAAAAGATGCAGCCAGGCCATCATCACAGCCCTGCCGTAAAACCAGCACCTTTTGAAAAGGCGCAAAAAATAGTTTCACACGGAAGCGCAAAACCATCGACAGATATGATCAGGGTGAAAAACGCATGGCCTATTCTGGTAAAGGCAATGGCTGTTAAAAAGATGTCCATATCTTCTTATTTGGCGGAAGGACAGCCTGAGTCTATCAAATCTGATACTGTCTTTGTAGGATTTCCAAAGGAATTAAATTTTCACAGGGAGGTTTTAGAGGAAAAGCATAATAAGATTTCTATAGAAGTAGCGCTTTCGCAGATACTGGATGTATCTGTAAAACTTCAGTTTGTATTGACTGATAGAAAACTGGAAGAGCCAGCGCCAGCAGCGATTGAACCCGAGACTTTAACCAAGGAAGAATTGAAAAAGAAAGAGCCGCTGATAGGTACTGCTTTAAATATATTTGGCGGGAAGATCATGAGGACCAGGAGCACATAATGGCTGCTTATACAAAGTCAATGCAGGAATTAATAGATCATTTCAAGAGATTACCAGGCATAGGTCCAAAGACAGCCGAGAGACTTGCCTTCCATGTATTGAAGTCTCCTAACGAGGAAGCAGAACGTTTTTCTTCTGCAATAAGGATGGTCAAGGAATCGGTTAAATTCTGCAAGAAATGTGGAAATATGAGCGAGGAGGAGTTGTGTAGTATTTGTAATAATCCGCGTAGAGATAAGACGGTGGTGTGCGTAGTGGAAGAGCCAAAGGATCTGATATTGGTTGAAAAATCAGGCCATTATAAAGGCACTTACCACGTGCTTTTTGGATCCATCTCTCCTCTGGATGGGATAGGACCTGGGGAATTGACGATCAAGGAGCTTTTGAAGCGAGTTAAAGAGGATAAAGTAAAAGAGATCATACTCGCGACAAATTCAGATGCAGAGGGCGAGACAACAGCCTTATATATTTCTAGGGAGCTAAAGCCGTTTAAGATCAAGATAAGCCGCATTGCATATGGTATACCTGTAGGCGAAAATTTTGACTATATAGACCAGGCAACGCTTATCAAGGCCCTCGAGGGTCGCCAGTCCATGTAAGGCTTGACAAAAAGGATCTAGGATTATACAATAATAAGACATTTTATTAAGAAGAGGCAATATTATGGCAATGATAGAAGTAAGATGGCATGGAAGAGGCGGGCAGGGCGCAAAGACAGCTTCGCAGTTTTTAGGTGAAGCCGCGCTTGATACAGGCAAATACATACAGTCATTTCCAGAGTATGGGCCTGAGCGGGCAGGCGCTCCGATGAGGGCCTTTAACCGCATAAGTGAAAAACCTATATATATTCATTCTTCTGTCACTAATCCTGAGGTAGTGGTCGTGATAGACCCTACGCTCCTCGGAGCCATAGATGTAGCAGAGGGTTTGGGCGATGACGGCATACTCCTTGTGAACACAGATAAATCCCCGGAAGAGATACGAAAGATAACAAATTTTAAAAAAGGCAAAGTCGGCACAGTGGATGCTACAAAGATCGCTCTTGAGACGTTGAAACTTCCTATGCCAAACTTGCCAATGCTTGGCGCGTTATTAAAGGCGAATCCACTTGTTACGATAGGTCAACTTTCTGAAAGGGTAAAGGCGAAGTTCTTAAAAAAGATCGGCGAAGAAAAGACAAACGCAAATCTCGAAGGCATAAAAAGGGCGTATAACGAAGTAAAGATAGGATAATTATGGTAGAGAAGAAAAAGGCCTGGAAAGAGATCCCAATAGGCGGAAAGATTATAGAAGCAGGTAATGCTGATAAATACAATACCGGCAGCTGGAGGACGTTCAGGCCAGAGAAAAACGAGAAGAAGTGCATAAACTGCCTTTTCTGCTGGATATATTGTCCTGATTCCTCTATAAAAGTAAAAGACTCAAAGATGGCAGGGTTTGATTATGAGCATTGCAAGGGTTGTGGCATATGCGCTAAAGTATGCCCTGTAAAGTGCATTGACATGAAGAAGGAAATAAAATGAGTAAGATCATTCCATTGACAGGCGATCAGGCAGTTGCGTATGCCATGAAACAGATAGAACCGGATGTAGTGGCAGCGTATCCGATTACCCCACAGACAGCGATCGTGATGAGCTTTTCAAACTACGTGGCAAATGGACAGGTCTCGACAGAACTCATCCCTGTAGAGAGCGAACATAGCGCGATGAGCGCATGCGTGGGAGCAGCTGCAGCAGGCGCCCGTACAATGACAGCGACATCAGCGAACGGTCTAGCCCTTATGTGGGAAATAGTTTATATTGCAGCGTCAACCCGTTTGCCCATGGTAATGCCTGTTGTAAACCGCGCATTATCAGGACCGATAAACATTCACTGTGACCATTCAGATACAATGGGCGCACGCGACTCAGGCTGGATACAGATATATTGCGAGAACGCTCAAGAGGTGTATGAAAATACAATACTTGCAGTAAGGATAGCAGAACATAAAAATATACTCCTTCCTGTAATGGTGTGTCAGGATGGCTTTATAACATCGCATGGAGTAGAAGGTGTTAAAATCCTAGATGATAAAAAGGTAAAAGACTTTATCGGAGAGTACAAAATAGAAAATCCTTTATTGGATGTTGATAACCCTGTGACATATGGACCTCTAGACTTGCAGGACTATTACTTTGAGCATAAACGCCAACAGGGAGAAGCAATGAAGTCTGCCCTGAGCGCAATACCTGAAGTATTGAAGGAGTTCGAGAAGACATTCGGTACAAAATATGATTTTATTGAAACATATAGATTAGATGATGCTGAGATTGTGATTGTCGCGATGTCTTCGACAGCAGGCACAGTAAAGTTTATAGTGGATGAATTGCGGGCAAAAGGCATAAAGGCAGGGCTTTTAAGGCCAAGGATATTCAGGCCGTTTCCAAAGGAAAGGCTTATGGCCAGTTTAAAAAATATAAAAGCAGTAGCTGTTCTTGACAGAAGCGAATCGTTTTCAGCAGAAGGCGGACCGCTCTATACAGAGATAAAGGCAGCGTTATATGATTCAGCTGTAAAACCATTGATTACGAATTACATATATGGCCTTGGAGGAAGAGATGTCTTTCCAGAGGATATTCACAAGGTCTACAGTGATTTACAGACCATAGTAAAAGAAAAAAAGGTAAAGACACCTCTAAACTATTTAGGTTCGAGGGAATAATGGCAAACATTAAAGAACTGGCGAAACAACCAGAACGTTTATCAGGCGGGCATCGTCTTTGCGCAGGCTGCGGCGCTTCAATCATAGTGCGCCAGGTCTTAATGGCGACAAAAGATCCTGTGGTGGTAGGTGCGTCTACTGGATGTCTAGAGGTGGCAACAACTATTTATCCATACACTGCATGGAAGACATCTTTTATCCATAATGCGTTCGAGAATGTTGCTGCAACAATAACTGGTGCTGAAACCGCATACCGTGCGCTAAAGAAAAAGGGAAAGATTAAAAAAGATATAAAATTTGTAGCTTTCGGTGGAGATGGTGGCACATATGATATCGGTCTCCAAGCGCTTTCAGGTGCATTGGAAAGGGGCCACAATTTTGTATATGTCTGTTACAATAACGAAGCCTATATGAATACTGGGATCCAGCGCTCAGGCGCGACCCCTAAAGGAGCATCTACTACAACAGCTCCTGTAGGAAAGGCAAGTTATGGAAAACAGCAGTTCAGAAAAGACCTTACTTCAATCGTAGCTGCGCACAAAATACCTTATGTAGCGCAGGCTTCAGCATCTAATTGGAACGACCTTGTTACAAAATCAGAAAAGGCATTTAAAATAGATGGTCCGGCATTTTTAAATGTAATCGCGATGTGTCACAGGGGATGGAGGTTTCCACAGGAAGATACAATAAAGATTTCAAAATTAGCAGTAGAGACAGGTTTCTGGCCATTGATCGAAGTAGAAAAGGGTGTATGGAAATTTACATATAAACCGAAACAACGTAAGCCTGTAGTGGAATTCTTAAAACCCCAGGGCAGATTCAAACATCTCTTTAAGGAAGAAAATAAACCAATTCTTGATGAGATCCAAAAAGACATTGACGATAATTGGACCCGCCTAGAACGCATGTGCGAGGCCAATTGCAAGGTAGCATAAAATATAAAAGCAATATTCCCCTGTAGCTCAGTTGGTAGAGCGCGTGGCTGTGCGCAAGCGAAGCGAGGGTAAAATGTTTCGCAACATGAAGAAAGGAGGTGACAATTGGCCAAAGTTGAGAAGAGAAAATATAGCGATCGTCGTCAATATTTGATACGAGCTGTTCATACGAGACGTAAAAAAGTCAGACATATGGCAGTCGAGTATAAAGGCGGCAAATGTGAAATATGTGGCTATGATCGGTGTATAGAGGCACTTGAATTCCATCACAAGAGTATTTCTAGTAAAGATTTTGGGATATCTGCAAAGGGATATACCAGAAGCTGGAAGAAAGTAATGGAAGAATTAGACAAGTGCATAATTGTATGTGCCAATTGTCATCGAGAGCTTCATGTAAGGTTAGCAGCCTCCAGAGGAAACTCTGGAGTGAAAAAGCGTGTAAATTCAGGGAAAGCCCGGAAAACCGGGTCAATCCTGAGCCAAGCCCAGGATTTTTTAGTAGATGCTGGGAAGGTGCAGAGACTAGACACACGCTGCCTAAGACCAGAAATGGTTATGGCAAAGGTATAGTCCGACTCTCCGAGTAATCGGAGTCAGATCGTAACCACGTTGTCCGAGGTTCGAGTCCTCGCGGGGGAGCCACTAAAACACAGCCCTATGCGAAGAGAAGTTCTTGCATAGGGTTATGTTTTAGAATAGATTATACAGGATAAATATATGGATAGAGAATTTGCTACTGCTATAAATTGCATAGATGGCCGTGTTCAAAAACCAGTTGCAGAGTATATTCAGAAGAGGTTAGGGGTAGCTTATGTTGATATGATTACAGAGCCAGGACCTAATAGGATATTATCGGAAGAAAAAGACGTAAATATTATCGAATCGTTAAAGAAAAAAGTAAAGATTTCTATAGAAAAACATAATTCACGGATTATCATTATCGCAGCACATTATGATTGTGCAGGTAATCCTGAAAATGAAGATGTGCAAAAAGAACAGCTTCAAAAGGCTGTAAAAATTGTTGATTCATGGAGATTTCCAGTAAAGAAGATAATTCCACTATGGTTAGACGATAACTTTAAACCAATAGAAGTTTTTTAAAGTAAGTAGAATTCTATGAAAAGATTTATACTCTATTTAATACGATGGCAGCTTAGCACTCCTATACTCTGGTTGGTCGTGAGGCAATTAGGAGCTGGCCTGTGGCAGACCATAGTGGCTAATTTTATTGGTGGGACTATATTTTTCTGGGTGGATAAGTTTATATTCACCTCCAAGGCGGTTGAGATGTGGCATGTCAAAGAAAAAGGCCTTTGCGATGCCTGCGGAAAAGAGACAAGCTTGTGGAGGTTAGTCATGGCGCCCAAGTATGACAAAAGAGACTCTGAACCCAAATTCTTTTGCTTTGAATGTTCTAAAGAAAGGACAGATGCCTTGAGAAAAAAAGGGATAAAGATACGAGGCAGGAGTAAATAGTAATGAAAAAAAGAGTTTTATTTTTATGTACCGGAAATTCTTGTCGTAGCCAGATGGCAGAGGGTTTCTTAAAGCATATAGCAGGGGATAGGTTTGAGGTATTTAGTGCAGGCGTTAAACCAGAAAAAGTAAATCCTATGGCTGTAAAGGTTATGGCTGAACAAGGGATTGATATATCAGAACATACCTCAAAATCTGTAAGACAGTTTTCAGGGCAAAATTTCGATTATGTCATTACTGTATGTGACAATGCGAAAAAATCCTGTCCAGTATTTTCCGGTAAACATGAAAAGATCCACTGGGGGCTTGAAGACCCTGCCATGGTCCAAGGAACAGAGAAAGAGGTCTTAAAGGAATTCAGAAAGATACTGGATCAGATTAAAATCCACATTTTATCATTTCTCGAAACTCATTAAAATAATTTGCCTTTAATTTTAGGTTATGGTAACATATAGGACACTTATTAGGATGGATAATATGAATATGAAGTTAGTCCAAGAAAAATGCGGGAAAGAAAATTATAAAAGACTCGAAGCGCTTAAAAATCCAAAGGTCATGGATTTTGTGGCTAAATACACAGAGCTCTGTAATCCTGACTCAGTATTTGTGCGTACTGATTCTAGAGAGGATGCGGAGTATATACGCAAAAAGACTGTAGAAAACGGTGAGGAAAAATCCCTTACCACAAAAGGCCACACTATACATTTTGACGGATATTTTGATCAGGCACGCGATAAGGCCAATACAAAGTATCTTTTAAGACCAGATGAAGTCCTGGGTTCTGATATAAAATCAGTTGATAGAGAAAAAGGGCTTAAAGAGATACATGATTTTTTCAAAAATTCCATGAAGGGCAAAGAGATGTACGTATGTTTTTACTGTCTTGGTCCTACTGATTCTTTATTTTCTCTTCCTGCTGTTCAGATAACTGATTCGAGCTATGTCTCGCATTCAGAGGACATGCTCTATCGCAGTGGTTATGGACAGTTTAAGAAGCTCAATGGCAAAGGAAGTTTTTTCAGGGCAGTTCATACTGCAGGCGAGTTGGATGGAGCAGTAAGCAAGAACGTTGATAAGCGTCGCGTATATATAGACCTTGAAGAAGAGATGGTCTTGAGTACAAATACGCAATATGCCGGTAATACAGTAGGACTTAAGAAGCTTTCGATGCGTCTGGCGATCAAGAGAGCATCAGAAGAGGGATGGCTTACTGAACATATGTTTGTCATGGGTGTATACGGCCCTGATAGAAAACGCGTTACGTATTTTACGGGTTCTTTTCCGTCTGCATGCGGTAAGACTGCTACTGCGATGCTTGGTGGTGAAAAAATCATAGGAGATGATATCGCGTATCTACGCAGGATAGATGGAAAAATCCGCACAGTTAATGTGGAAAGAGGGATCTTCGGCATTATACAGGATGTAAGTGAGAAAAACGATCCTGCTATTTTTGGAGCACTCACATCTCCCGGAGAGGTTATATTTTCCAATGTATTGGTGGATGAAAATAATAATACGCGCTGGCTTGGAGATGGAAGGATGGCTCCTACAAATGGCTTTAATTTTTCAGGGAAGTGGTCTCCTGGCAAAAAAGGTCCTGACGGGAAGGAAGCTCCTTATGCGCACAAGAACGCGCGTTATACAGTAAGGTTGGGTGACCTTGAAAATTGCGATGAGAGTTTAGATGACCCAAAAGGCGTGGAAGTAGGAGGAGTGATATACGGAGGTCGTGATTCAGATACAAGTGTTCCTGTTGCGCAATCATTTGATTGGGCGCACGGTATACTTGCCCAGGGAGCTGCGATAGAGTCAGAGACAACAGCAGCTACATTGGGCCAAGAAGGCGTGAGGACATTTAATCTTATGGCAAACCTGGATTTTCTTTCAATACCCATAGGTAGATATATCCAGAATAATCTTGATATAGTCGAAGGTATAAAGAACCCACCTCTGGTATTTCACGTAAATTATTTTCTCAGAGGAAAGGATAAAAAATTCCTAAATGGCATAAAGGATAAACACGTGTGGTTAAAATGGATGGAATTACGGGTCAATGACAATGTAGGAGCCATAAAGACGCCAATAGGACATATCCCCAAGTATGATGACGTAAAAACTTTATTTAAAAAAGTTCTTGATAAAGAGTATACAAAAAAAGATTACAATGAACAATTTAAGATAAGGATCCCTGAGTGCATAGCCAAGATAGAGAGGATTAAAAAAATATACCACACCAAGGTTTTTGATACCCCCCATCTTTTGATAAAGACCCTGGATGATCAGAAGAAACGCTTAGAAGACTGCAGAAAAAAGCACGGCGATTATCCTACGCCGGATGTTTTTGGAGGTTAGTATGTGCAGGAAAAAGTTTAGCCTGGAAGACACAAAATCAATCGGAGAAAAATTAGGCATTAAATGGGATAAGTTTAATGTTGATCAGTTTAGAAGAGGTATGGATGTAGAATTGGAACATGGTCTATGCGATGCTGCTACAAATGTCAGTAATGACGATATGCTGACTACAGGAAAGATAGCTTTAGCTCACCTGAACGAATTTCCGGATTATTACGACCGCCTGGAGAAGATGGAAGAAGAGGCAGAGAGATTCTGGGAAGGAAAGAAAAAAATAACCTGATACTTTTAGTATTATCAAAAAGCATCAGGTTATGAGATTTCTACAGAAGACCTTTTATATCTTTTAAAAGCGGATCAGATTTCCTGACAAACGCTACGCCAACACCGCACGTATCATTTTCGTTATCTTCGATCCTTACAACCCTTCCTATAAGCTTGTTATCTAGTATCATGGCCTCGTTTTCTATTTCCTGACATACGTTAGCTGTGCTGTAATCAAGGTCAAGCACCAGGACACTGGCTATTTCAGGGACCTTTGCAACATTAGTTACGAATAATATTCCGCTGCCGCTAAGGTTTTTAGATATAGCTGTCAGAAATTTTGACGCGAAGTCTTCTTTTGGAGCGCTTATTATTTTATAGGTCAGAGGTTTATTATAATTGACCCTTAAAAATCGCCTTTTTTCCTTGCTACTCATTTTACATCCCCCCTATCTTTATATATATTATAACGCTAGTGGGGTATTTTTGCAATTGAATAATAGACTTCTTTATAATATTTGAAGAGTGGATCAAGGATTAGGTAAGGAGAATTTTTGCAGGTGGAAATCCGTTGAAATTAGGTACGGCGCTTGCGCATGAATAAGCTCCGATATTTTTTACATAGACCACGTCTCCCACGTAAAGTTCAGGCACTTCTTCGTTAGTGGTAAGAGTGTCAAAGGAGTCGCAAGTAGGCCCGGCAAGCGCGCTCAGGTATTTTTGGCCTCTCCTGAAAGTCTTAAACTCGTACTTACAGTGGTCGAACACCATGCCTGAAAAATCCGCATAGATGCCGTCATTTAGATAATAATAGTTTTTGTTATTACGAAAGGCTCTTCCTATGACCTGCGTGACCAGAACTCCGGCAGGCCCAACTAGAAAACGCCCTGGTTCAGCTATAAATTTGATATTTCTTGGAAAAAGTTCCTTTATCTGTTTTCTTATCTGTCCAGCCATCCTTTCAAAGTTTATTCCCATTTCATTATCAAAGTGCTGGATCGGGAACCCTCCGCCTATATCCATGATCTTTAAGGGTAGGCCATTTTTTTTGCATTCGTCAAAGATTTTTGCTGAGATCTCAAGAGCCTGCATATAGTTTTCAACATTCTTAGACTGGCTACCTACATGAAAACTAACACCCATAGGCTTTAATCCAAGTGTCTTTGCCTTTCTGAGAAGAAAGAATGCCTGTTCTGAGTCAGCCCCGAATTTTAAAGAGAGTTCTACCTGACTACCTTCGTTAGCTACTTTGATCCTGATAATGACATGGGCTCTTGGAAAATATTTGGCGATCTTATAAAGTTCTGGCTCATTGTCAAAAGTCATTAATCTGACGCGTCGCCTTCTGGCAATCTCTATGTCTTCAGGAGTTTTTATGGTGTTGGCAAAGATGATCTTGGAAGGGGAAGCTCCCAGGCGCAGTACCTGTTTCATTTCATTGGCACTTGCTACGTCAAAAGAGGCCCCTAGCTTGATAAAAGTCTTGATTATGGCTGGATTCGGATTTGCTTTTATGGCGTAGTAAGGGGTTATCTCAGGTAGGCATTTCCGGAAGCGCTTATATTGTTTTTCCAGGACGCACTGTCTAATGAGCATCAGGGGTGATGAGTGTTTTTTTAGCATTGCCCGTATAAGGTTTTCTATTCCGCTTACATCAGATTTAGACTTTTGCGGTTTCGGGCTGTGGTGCATTGCTCGCTTCATATGCGCTTAACCTTTCTTTTTGGTCTACCAGAAATGTCGTAAACTGCCAAACATCTTCGTCTTTTGGTCTTGAGATGTCAAACTTGGTAAATTTCGTATTTAGGTTTTTAAGAGGTGTCCAATCAACTGCTTTTGAGATAAACGGTTTTATGTAAGGCATGGAGGTCTTAAGTATTTCTTCATGGTCCAGGTCGTCTGGGAACAAAAAGCCCTTGTTTGGATTCTTGATCATCCAGATGGCAGCTGCTATGACAGAAATAGCGACCTGTAGCGTAGTGGCCTGTTGATGCGGGATAAGCCTGCGCGCTTCGTGTATATCCAGGATGCTTCCACACCACCATGAATTAAAGTCATGGCCCATTAAAAGTACGCCTAATTCATCCTTTCCATCTATAATCTCATCGCTCATTATCCTTTGTTTTTCCTGGAGCTTGAATTGTCTCATTTCAAGTTCATGTAAGGAATTTATAGCAGCGTTAGACGGGCAATACGCATAATGCACGGTAGGCCTGTAAACAGCTTTTTCATTTTCCCATACCGTGAGCCTGTCTGATATACTGAATGCTTCTCCGTGACGGATAACCATCCCTGTGATCTCTCCACATGGCACCCATGAACGTACCCATGTTTTCATACCAATGGTGCCGAGGCATATCTGGTTTTGCGGCCCGACCTTATGAAAGAACGCATTTTTTGGAATAAGGCGTTCGTGTGTCCCCCATCCTAGCTCTGCTGGCGCAACGCCTTCTTCAAAGAATCCTTCGATACTCCACGTGTTGACAAATTCGTTGACTTCTTTTGGCTTGTTAGTAATTTGTGTATCGCGTTCGCTTATATGGATAGTCTTTACTCCTTCAATCTGTGCCAGTTTTGCGAAATTTTTATCCTTAAGCGTTTTTTCTAAACAGGATTTCCTAGGATCTTTTGGTTTTTCTTTTAAGATTTTTTCAGCTATTTCTATAAGGGCGTGTTTTGTAAAATGAGAAACAAGCCCTGGGTTTGCGCCGTGATCGACAACAGTAGTGATAGGGTTTGTATCATTCCAGGAAGCCAATATTCTACGGATCTCCATATGTCTGGAGTAAAGCGTATATTTTGTCGGGTCATTTCTTTCAACGTCTTTATAGGGATCCCACTCTTCGACAGATGTGTTGGCGTATAATACCTTATTGTCCCTGCACCATCTGACCATTGCGACGCAGTCGATGTTCCATGCCAGGTCTATGATCATGTCTCCTGGTCCGATGTATTTTCCAAGGAGCCCTGCATAGTTTTCAGGAGTTATTTTGTCCATGACATAATTCACGCCTTTATCCAAAGCGTCTTTAACGCGATGGCGGTTATCGACAAAGTCCATGATGGTAATCTTATTTGCGGGCATCTCGATAAGTTTTAGTGCGAGAGGGATGGCGCACTGAGAAACGCTACCGCACCCTATGATTAATAATTTTCCGTTGAATTTCATGATATAACTCCTTTCGCTGTTTTATTTTTATAAAAGCTTTTCTTTTAAATCTAAAATCAGTATAACACATTTTTTTATTTTTCAAAAAGAAAAAAATAAAATTTTTTTGGATTTTTTTTCCCCTTGCATAAATAGTCCCTTAGCAGTAGAATGTAAGGACTTAAAGAAAGGGAGGTAATTATGGATTTTAATACACCTGATGAACTATTGGGGAGAGCTAAGAAGCTGAGCAGCGGGACTGGAATATCAGACATTAAAAAATATGTCTTTCCAGCAGTGGCTGGGTTTTTGATTTTGACGTTTATCTTTTCAGGGCTTTATTCAGTCGGGACTGATGAAGTGGGTGTCATAAGGCGTTTTGGAAAATATGTCCGTACCACAGACCCGGGCCTTCATTTTAAAATCCCGATGGGAATAGAAAAGGCTAATAAGGTAAAGGTGCGGTATATATTCAAGGAGGAATTCGGGTTCAAGACGTTGAAACCCGGCATAAAGACACAGTATTCCTCAAGGGAATACTTTGATGAGTCGCTTATGCTCACAGGTGACTTAAACGTGCTGGTTGTAGAGTGGATCGTGCAGTTTAAGGTAAAGGATCCCGTGAAACTATTGTTTAATATAAGAGATCCACGTGAGACCATACGTAGTATCTCTGAGGCAGTGATGAGGCAGGCCGTGGGCGATGCTTCAGTGACTGAGGCCTTGACAACGCGAAGGATAGAGATAAATCAGGAAATGCAGGATAAATTGCAGGAGATATTGGATTTTTATGAAAGCGGCGTGCAAGTTGTAACAGTGAAACTGCAGGACGTGAATCCACCTGATGAGGTAAAGCCGTCTTTTAACGAGGTAAATGAGGCAAAGCAGGAAAAAGAGAAGGTAATAAATCAGGCGTGGGAGGCATATAATAAGGCTATTCCCGCTGCAAAGGGTCAGGCAGAAAAGACTATCAAAGAGGCAGAGGGCTATGCATTGCAGAGGGTGAATGTGGCAGAAGGAGATGCTGCGAAATTTATAGCTACCTGGGAGGTATATAAAGAGTCGAAAGAGGTTACGCGCAAAAGGCTGTATCTGGAGGCAATGAATGAGATATTGCCAAAGGCAGGCCAGAAATATATCATCGACTCTTCTACTCATAATATTTTGCCTCTTCTTAAATTGAATAAAGATGGAGGTGTGAGATGAAGACAATGATGGGTATATTAATAGCTATTGTAGTGCTTATGATGCTACTTTTTGGAAGCGGGGCGCTATATGTGATTGATGAAACGCAGCAGGTTGTTATTACGCAGTTCGGAAAGCCTATTGGGAAGCCTATTACCAAGGCAGGGCTTCGATTTAAGTTACCTTTTATACAGCAGGCTAATTATTTTGAGAAGAGGATTCTTCAGTGGGATGGTAATCCGAACCAGATCCCAACAAAGGACAAGAGATATATATGGGTTGATACGACAGCTAGATGGAAGATAGTGGATGCGCTTAAATTTATGCAGTCGGTGACCAATGAAGTCGGCGCGCACGCCAGGCTTGACGATATAGTGGATTCTGCCACCAGGGATTATATTACAAGGCATAATCTGGTAGAGATGGTGCGTGATTCAAACCGGCTTGTGGAATCGCAGGAAGATCTTAAAGATGATGAGATAAGGGCGACTGAGGAAGCGCTTGAAAGGATAAACTTTGGTAGGGACGCTATTACGCGAGGTATACTCATACAGGCTCAGGAGATAGTGCCGCAATATGGCATAGAACTTGTAGATGTAAGGATAAAGAGGATAAATTATGTAAAAGAGGTCCGAGACAAGGTCTATGAGAGGATGATATCTGAGAGAAAACGAGCTGCTGAGAGATATCGTTCAGAAGGCCAGGGTAAAAAAAGAGAGATAGAAGGACAGATGGTCAAGGAATTGCGCCAGATACGCTCAGAGGCCAAAAGGAGTGCTCTGGAGATACAGGGGAAAGCAGATGCAAAGGCAATATCGATCTATGCCGAAGCCTACAATAAAGACCCGGAATTCTATTCGTTTCTGAAAGCACTTGAGACATACAAAGGTACGATAGATGCAGAGACAACAGTGATCTTCGGTTCGGATAACGAATACCTCGAATACTTTGACACTACGAAATAACTTTACGTGTATTGTCCAAGGCTAAGCCTTGGACAATACAGTTGGTAACGTAAAATATTCTGTGTAATTTCTTATTGAAAACTAAATAAAAAGGAC
>CAZZAL010000018.1:0-24332 GCA_964652265.1 uncultured Planctomycetia bacterium | reverse complement strand
ATCTTTCACACTATGTGGGAGAAAAACAGGTTTATAAAATACTTTGGTGTGATAGGCATATTCGGTCCCCTTGTCATCTTCATATACTATAACTACATCGCCTCATGGACACTGGCTTATGCCTTTTTCTCTGCAGTCGGAAAATACGGGCCAGGGGCTAACCAGGAAAGCATGTTCTCGCTACTCAGGGGATTCCAGGGAGTTGAAAAAAATAATTTCTTCTCAGGCCTGCAATACGCCTACCTTTTCTTCCTTATAACATTCGTGATCAATATTTTCATTATCTATAAGGGTATCTCGGGCGGCATTGAAAAATTGTGTAAGTTCGCAATGCCTGCGCTTTTTGTATTCGGGATAATAATAGCTGTGAGGGTCTTAACGCTCGGCGCACCTGATCCATCAAGGCCCTCGTGGAATATACTGAACGGCCTGGGCTTTTTGTGGAATCCTGATTTTACAGCTCTCAAAGAGCCAAAGGTCTGGCTGGCAGCAGCTGGCCAGATATTTTTCACGCTTAGCGTCGGCATCGGAGTAATATTGACCTACACGAGTTACCTTAAAAAGACTGACGACGTTGCGCTTTCCGGACTGACAGCTGCCAGCACCAATGAATTCGCAGAAATCATACTCGGCGCTTCCATTGTAATACCAGCTGCATTTGTTTTCTTTGGTCCGATAGAGATACAAAATATCGCTGCCAGAGGTGCGTTCAATCTAGGCTTTGTGACAATGCCCCTTATATTCCAGAAGATCGCGCTCAGTGCCTTCTTTGGCTGTCTGTGGTTTTCACTTTTGTTCCTGGCAGGCATTACTTCTTCGGTCTCGCTCGCCCAGCCAAGCATCGCATTCCTTGAAGACGAGTTCAATATATCAAAGAAAAAAGCCGTTATAATATTTGGCATAGTCTCGTTTATACTCTGCCAACCGGCAATATTATTTTTCAAGCACGGCGCAATAAACGAGTTGGATTTCTGGGGTGGCACCTTTTGCCTAGTACTTTTCGCCACAGTGGAAACGATTCTATTCGCATGGGTCTTCGGAATTGAAAAAGCCTGGGAGGAAATGCATCACGGAGCAAACTTGAAGATTCCTCGGATCTATAAATTCATTATAAAATACGTAACACCTCTGTTTCTATTTTCTATTCTTATCAGCTGGTTCTGGAAAGAAGGAATACCTACTATAGCCATGCATGGCGTAGATCACGCTGACAAACCATATGTGCTGGGCATAAGACTTATGCTTTTAGGCATGTTTGTAACCCTTGCCATAATGGTCAAGATTGCGTGGAGAAAAAGGACCAAGAAATGAATATATTCGGATGGTTAATACTCAGTATATCCTGGATAAGCATCATATCGCTTGTCATATTCTGCTTCCGAAGAATCCTATCCAAGAAAAACTAACCTACTCTATAATAATCGCCTCTGTCGGACACTCGTCTTTGGACTGTTTGCAAGAATCTTCCTGTGTAGCAGGAATCGTGTCTAGTTTTAAAATCGCCTTGTCATCTTTCATCTCAAAGATCTCAGGACTTGTATCGACACACAAGCCACAGCCAACGCATAATTCCGAATCTACCTTAACTTTCATTATTTCTCCCTTCCTTCACTTTATCGACTACGTCTTAAAATAAACTCTCTAAACATGCGATCAGGAATGTCAAAATTACCATTCTGGTCTCTACATATAATACCTTTTTCAGACAATCTGTAAAGAAAATTCTTTATATTGGCAATAGGAAACTTCCTGGCACGCCTCCCAACAATCATCATCTCCCTGAAATCCTTTATAGAAAGGGCTTTCTTCTCTTCTGCTAATATTTTTAATAGATCGCTTTCTCTATCGCTCGCCTTTGTAAACAAGGTATTAAAATAATCCCTACCCAGCTCTTTTAGGGTATTCGTAAGAGCAACTTCCCATGCTTCATCTCCCACCCTGCCTTCTATCTGGCCATCGTACAAGTGACTCGAAAGCAACTGCACCTCGTAAGGATGTCCGTGTGTATATTCAAAAATCTTTTCATTCACAATATCCTCGAAATCCACACCTGTCCCATGCAAGGTCTCAGTTACAGTTCTTATGACCTCCTCTTTACCTAAATTGCTGACACTCAAACGCTTCCTGAAAAACCTGCCAACAGGATCATGTTTGTCCAAAAAACTTGACCAGCCACCTGGCGTAGAAGAAAGAATAAATAAAAATCTGGTATTATAAATGATCTCTTCCTTACTTAAGACTGCCCTTAAGATATCAATCGTATTTGATATAGCCAAAAGATTCTGCAGGTCATCCAGGAGCACCACTGCTAATTTTGCGTCCAATGCATTCCATAATTCAAGTAGGAACTTTGTAAATTGGGTTTGTGCCTGGGCAAGAGATTTTTTCCTGGAGAAAGCGCTTAAGAACTTTTCTGTATCTGTACCGGGTTTCGCAAGCCCCATGAGCATCTCTTCTGCAACAAGATACATGGCATCGAGTGGTTTATCCTTTTTTGTAAACCTTGAGATGGAGCAAAAACACGCTGGATAACCCTCTTCCTGTGACATCCTCCTGAATTGTTTCAAGAGAGACGTCTTGCCTATGCCCCATTCTCCAAGCACTACAAGATGATTGGGTTTTACTGAGATTGCATCGTCCAGATTGGATTTAAAAAGAGAGAGATCCTGCTCTCTTCCGCCAAACACGCGCGGTTCCCATCCTGACTGAGGCGTAAAAGGATTAGGTTTGATCATTTTATCTCCCTAACAGCATATATACAGAAACGCATAAAAGTAAACCACCAAAAAGTCTCCTCAAGATTACATGAGGCACTAAATGCGCCAGATGGGCGCCTAAAAAACCGCCTATAAAAAAACCCAGGCTTATCAATAATCCAATCTTTATATTCACATTTCCTGACTGATAATATTTTATAACCGCTAATATTCCAACAGGAAGCAGAAGCGCGACAAGCGCAGTACCCTGAGCATAATGCTGGGAGAATTTAAAGAAATATACAAGAAGCGGCACCAATATTACAGCTCCTCCTATACCAAAAAATCCGCTAAATACACCTGCAAATACGCCTATTAACACATTCAGGAAAGAAGGCATTGTAAATATTCCCCCATTATGATAGATTATAAATATGATTATAAAGAGAGATCCAGACATTATCAAGTCTTATTTTGAAGATGAATCAGGACTCATGGGCGGTGCTGCAGATGAGGTAATATACCCCGAAAATGAAAAAGATGTGGTCAATATAATGCGAGACGCCTCTAGCAAAAAAACTCCCCTGACTATTTCAGGCGGCGGGACAGGTGTAACCGGAGCCAGGGTTCCTTTCGGGGGTAAAGTCTTAGCCACAGACTCGCTTAATAAAATCGTCGATATTAACGAAAAAAATCTTCTAGTAACGCTCCAACCGGGCGTAAGATTGTCTGACCTACAAAAAGAGCTTTCCAAAAAAGGCCTTGCCTACCTTCCTGATCCCACAGAGCCAAATGCATTTTTAGGCGGGACAATCTCCACAAATGCCTCTGGCGCAAAAGGCCTCAAATATGGTCCAACGCGTAACTATGTAAAAAGACTAAGGATCGCGCTATCAACAGGGGACATACTAGATATAAAACGCGGAGAAGGCTCTGTCAATAAAGGAAAATATCTTTCTTTAAAATCAAAAAACAATGAAATGAAAATAAAGATCCCTCAATATTCTATGCCGGATATAAAAACAGCTGCAGGATATTACATAAAAAACAATATGGATATAATAGACCTTTTTATAGGCGGAGAAGGTACCCTTGGCCTCCTCTTAGAAGCCGAAATAGCTATAGGAAAAAAACCAGAGGGTCTTATGAGTTTTTTCAGTTTTTTCCCAAGCGAAAAACACGCCCTTGATTTCGTACAGGAGGCGAGGTCAAAAAATCCTCTCTCTCTGGAATACATGGACCTTAATTCTTTGAATCTACTGCGAAAAAAATATCCCCATATACCGGATAAAGCAAAAGCTATGATCTATTTTGAACAAGATTATGAAAAAAAGACAGAAGCTATAGTTATAGATTCATGGACAGCCCTCCTGGAAAAACATAAATCCCTCATGGAAAAGTCCTATTTCGCAGATTCTGAAAAGGAAAGGGAAAAATTAAAAGAATTTAGGCACGCCCTGCCAGAGATGATAAATGAGATCGTAAAAAGAAATAAGCTTCCAAAGGTCGGGACTGATATAGCTGTTCCCAGAGAAGCCTTCCCTGAGATGCTTGAGTTTTATAAGGAAAAGCTCTCTTCGACAAAGATCGAATTTGTAATATTCGGTCATATAGGTGAAAGTCACATGCATGTAAATATGCTTCCTGATACTGAAAAAAACTTTACAAAAAGCCGTTGTGTATATATGGAGTTTGTAAAAAAGGCTATAGAGCTAGGCGGAACTGTTTCAGCAGAACATGGCATAGGAAAATTAAAACACGCTTATTTGGAGGCAATGTACGGAAAAAAGGCTCTACGAGAAATGGCTATGCTCAAAAAATCTCTGGACCCGGCATGCATCCTTGGTCTAGACAATATATTTTCTAAAAAACTCTTAAAATAACTCTTATGAAAACTATAATCGCAGTTCCTGATTTTACGCGAGACGCTCACCTAAAAAAAATTATCCCTCCTCTCTTAAAAAAGCTGAAAAAGCAACATATTGTCAATAAAGATATAGAGATAATAATAGCCACTGGCCTGCACAGACCTCCTACAAAAAAAGAGATAAGACGCGGCCTAGGCAATATCACAGATAAAATAAAGGTATCTATTCATGACCACAGAAAAAACTCAGTGACATATTTTGGAAAAAAAGGGGGAACACCTGTATATCTCAATAAAAAAATAAAAAATGCTAAGGCGATAGTAACTATAGGAGTCGTAGAGCCCCATCTCTATGCGGGCTATAGTGGTGGAGTAAAAGTCGTTGCAATAGGTCTTGCAGGTGAGGAAACAATAAATACAACGCACCATCCAAGATTCCTTGACCATCCCGGAACAAGAATATGCTCGATAAACAAAAATCACTTTAGGGAATTTATAGAAGAAGTGGGTTCCCTCCTACCTATAAAACATTCTATAAACATAATAAATAATGAAAATGGCAGTCTCTCCAGGGTGTTCCAAGGTAAACCAAAGCCATCTTTTAAAAAAGCTGTAAGCCATGCTCAAAAAATATTTGAGAAAAAAATCCATGGCGCTTTTGATGTTGTAATATGCGACATCCCAAAGTCAAAAGGTGTAAATATTTATCAGGCATCACGAGCATTTAATTACGTTGCAAATACAAAGAAAAATATCTTAAAAAATAACTCCCTTATTCTCATAAAGGCCGGACTGGAAGAAGGTTTCGGGAGAGGCCTTGGAGAAAAACGTTTTATGCACGCGTTATCTAGATTAAATGATCCTGAAAAACTGATAAGAGATATAAAAAAAGGGGGTTGCCTCGCAGGAGAACACAGGGCGTATATGGTAGCAAAAGCAATTGAAAAGGCTAGACTGGGGTTTATTTCAAAGAAGGCACGGCTATATAAAAATATGCCTCTTCCATTTTTATTTTTCAAAAATATGAAAGAAGCATATAAATTTATAGATAGAACTTATAAAAAGAAACCTAAAATATACCGCCTAAAGAACAGCTTCTCTAAAATCCTTATCAAAAATCGCGGCTAATGCCAACCGCCAGTTCTTCACCATCTAGAAACGCAGCCTCTAGATTTATCTTTGTCCTATCGTTCAGCCAATAATCCATGCCGATAATAAGACCATAATATTTTTCCGACTGAATGCGCTTACGGTCC
This sequence comes from uncultured Planctomycetia bacterium, assembly GCA_964652265.1. Lineage (GTDB taxonomy): Bacteria > Omnitrophota > Gorgyraeia > Gorgyraeales > Gorgyraeaceae > JAHIUV01. The sequence continues at coordinate 18,513 of CAZZAL010000018.1, read as the reverse complement.
TTTTCGTCGACCCATTTTATAAAATCAACTGTCCCATACCTCGTGCCGACATAGGGAACAATATCTCCGATATCCTTAGAAATAACTAAAGATCCCTGCCATTCATCTATTATAGTCTCGTGTTTATTGCTGCCCTGATTTTTTGCATCAGGGTGTACACTTATATGCTGAAAACCTATAGCGCTCTTTATCCCCCATTCTTCGTGTTCATATCCCCTTATCCTAAAACCATAAGCCCCTGCAAAATTAGCGCTGTAGTCTATGTCCCCATTCCCCCTGGTCCTATCCCAATATACATCGCCAACGCCTATCTTTCCGTCAAAGCATAACCATGGAAAAACCCCATAAGAAAGGGTTACAAAATATCTATTCCCACTTGTTGAGCCTTCTTCGCTATCCAGGTTTCTGTCTACTATAAAACCAGCCTCCAACCCTCCCCTCCAATGCTTTGCCTCAGGCATATGTGTACCATAAGCTGGAGCAGCATAACTGACTCCGGAAACAAGAAATAATAAAACTAAAATGCTCGATAATGGTAAAAATCTTCTAACCATACATCCTCTGCTTAACATCACAATAGAGATTCGGCCAAGACATCAAGGTCTGACCACATCTTTTTGCTCTTCAAAATCACCACTATCACCCTGCGCCACCAGCTATACTCTATATATCCGGCAAAACAATGCCCAGCCTTTTTAGTATATCCGGTCTTTCCAAAAATCGAATACGATTTGCCTTTCCATAAACTCTTATTATGATTTTTCAACTTTATGAGCCTTCCGCTCTTGATTTCTTTTATCTCTGAACGCTTTGTCTTCATGATATCTACGAATCTTTTGTCTCTCATCGCTGTCCTGACTATAATGGCAAGGTCATACGCTGTAGAGTATTGGTCCTTTGTCGGCAGACCGTTTGAATTTTTAAAATTAGTATCACGCGCGCCCATAGCCCTTGCCATATTATTCATCATATCGACAAACTTTTCTTCTGAACCTGACACGTTTTCAGCCAAAGCAACACTGGCATCATTTCCGGAATTTAAAAGCAGCGCCTTAAGCAAATCCTCGATAAAATAGACCTCGCCTTCTTTTATATATACCTTGGAAGGCTCCATAGAACTTGAAAATTTACTTACAACTGCTCTTTTTTTAGGGAGTGACTTTTTTAAAACCGCTAGAGCTGTCATTATCTTTGTGGTGCTGGCTGGCAAAAGTCTCGCGTGCGGATCTTTGGAATATACGATTCTTTTTGTGAGCGGGCTCATGAGGATCGCTGATTGTGCGGTTACAGAAACCTCTTTTGCACAACCAACAATACTTAAAAATAAAAAGGATATAAGAGGTATTAAAAAAAAGCGTTTGGGCATTTAACCAGAGTGGATTTCGCGCATTTCCTTTGATACATCACCAAGGGCTGTCTTTGCGCGTTCTAACTCAATAGCAAGCGTATCGGTTACTATAAGGTGTTTATGAGAAAGGAGCGCGAAGCTTAGGTGCGAAAGAGCCAGTAAAATTAAAAATACATTGACCTTTGGCTGAAACAAAAAATAGACAAGATAAAAAACACCCATAAATATCAACAATCTGTTAATCCTTTTTACTACCTTTATAAGAACCTCATCGCTTGTTATCTTTCCCATATTCCGCCTCCACAAATTTATTCGTAATAGGCATGCGCCTATCTTTTCCAAACGCCCTCGGCGTGATCTTTATTCCAGGCGGTGCCTGACGTCTCTTGTATTCATTCACATCTATCATGTTCAATATTTTTCGGGCAACATCCCTTCTTTCTATCTTCTTTACAACGTCATCAAAAGATTTGCCTTTCTCAATATATAAATCGATAATCTTATCAAGCATATCATATGCAGGAAGCGTGTCCTGATCCTTTTGATCAGGTCTTAATTCTGCAGATGGTTCTCTTTCTAAGACGCTCTTAGGTATAATCTCCTTTACATTGATTTCATTTATAAATCCTGCCAGTCTATAAACAAGATTCTTAGGGACATCCTTTATCACGGCAAAACCACCTGCCATATCACCGTACAGCGTGCAATATCCGACACTTGTCTCGCTTTTATTCCCTGTATTAAGTACCAGGTATCCGAATTTATTCGAAAATGCCATTAAAATATTGCCCCTGATCCTCGCCTGAAGGTTTTCCTCTGTTATATCAGGGTCCATACCGGTGAAATGAGGCCCAAGTGTACTATTGTACACATCAAAAATACCGTCTATGGGTACCTTTGCGAATCTTATGCCTAGATTCCTGGCAACCTTCTCTGCATCATCCTGCGTAGCCTTGGAAGAATACTTTGAAGGCATAGATATAGCCAAGACATTTGCTTTACCTAGCGCTCCAACAGCAATTGAAGCCACAAGCGCTGAATCTATGCCACCTGAAAGGCCTATGGCGACCTTTTTAAAATTATTTTTCTTTACATAATCACGCACGCCCAGAAGAAGCGCTAGATAAACTTCCTCGGGAGTTTCCATGCACCTAATCTTATGTTTAGGCAATGCTTCTTTACCCTTCTTGATTTTATAATCTAATTTTACGACTCTAGTCTTTGTGCCTTTTCTGAAGCTTCTCTTAGAGTCAAAAGGAAGGTCAACAATCAATAGGTCTTCTTCGAATGCCTTTGCCTGAGAAATAACCTTTCCACTTTTATCAAACGCAGCGCTCCTTCCATCAAATACCAATTCATCCTGGCCGCCTATGAGATTACAGCAAACTATTGGGACATTGAGCCCTTTAGCCTTTTTGACAAAGACACTTTGTCTTTCTTTATATTTTTGCAGGTGGTACGGCGAAGCAGAAATATTTACCAACAATTGAGACTGCTGTAAGAGTTTTCGCGTTACAGGATTATCCGATACCCACATATCTTCACATATATTGATGCAAAAAGAAAAATCTTTAGCCTTTAAAAGAATGCTTCTATCGCCTGATTTAAAATACCTTTTCTCATCAAACACGCCATAATTAGGCAAACTAACCTTATGATACACAGAGGTAATTTTCTTATTATGTAAAATAGCTGCGCTATTATAAATCCCGCTGCGATCCGCATCTGCAAATCCTACTATTGCTATTATGTCTTTTGTGAACTTTGCAATAGCATTCAAACATTTAAGATTTTCTTCTATAAAATGAGGCTTTAAAAGTAGGTCTTCGGGTGGATAGCCTGTTATAGAAAGTTCCGGAAACACGATCAGATCAGCCTGCTTCTGCACAGCCTGATCTATACAGAATACTATCTTTTCTGTATTGCCTGCCAGATCCCCTACGATCGTATTTATCTGCGCTAGGGCTATCCTGATAGTGTTCATAAAATCACCGCTATTGAAACTTGGCTAATATGTTATATAATATGTATAAGAAAGATTTTATCACAATTTCCAGAAATAGGCAACTATGCACAAACTACCACTCTTATTTATATTGATATCGGTCGTTCTCTTAAGTTCAATGGCAAATGCTATTGAGATCAAAGAAGAGGACAGGAACAATGATGGAAATATAGACTCATGGATATATTTCGATAACAAAAGGCCTGTAAAAATGGAAAGTGACAGAAATTACGACAAAGAACTAGACCTATGGATATCTTACAGCGACCAAGGAAAAAAACATATAGAAGTAGACATGAATTTTGACGGGATCCCAGATATGTACTCATGGTATGAATACGGACAGCGTACAAAATTCGAAATAGACTCAGATTACGATGGAGCTATAGATCAGAGAAGTATATACCGTAACGGTAAGGTTATAAAACTGGAAAGAGATACTGATTCTGACGGCGAGCTGGAAACCATATTTGACATAAGCGACAGAGAAACCAACATAATGCAAAGAATAGAAAACCTACCTCAACAAGAATAGTCCTAATACCACGAATATAACCCCGCAGACCTTTGCAATCGTAAAAGCCTCTCCCAGGAAAACAACTCCCAACAAAAACGCGACCAAAGGATAAATCCCTGCTACAGGAACAACCTTTGACGCCTCCCCAGTCTTAAGCGCATTATAAAAAAATATCTGGCCCAGGATACTTGCCATAAATCCGCCTACAACCAACAAAAATATTGTGCGTAGGTCTGCCTTAAAAGCCATCCTAAGCGCCTGGTTGTTGAATATAGCTAAAACAAAAATGCCTATTATTACACCACATGAGCGTATAAAAACACCTGCCAGTGGCGCTATCCTAGCCACTCCCATCTTTTCCAGAATAGGCACGATTCCCCAAATAATCGCTGTCATTAACGCAAAATAAAACGCCTTCACTATCTCCTCCTCTTGTATTATATCTAATAAAATAGCACAAAAAAGTTTTAATTACACTAAAAATTCTATATAATATACTTATGTTTAAAGCGGGTAAGGTCGCTATAATAGGGAGATCCAATGTCGGGAAATCCACGCTTCTCAACTCCCTTATTAAAGAAAAACTTTGCATCGTCTCGCAAAAACCAGAAACCACGCGGGATAACATACAAGGTATAATATCCGGCAAGGACTTTCAGGTGGTATTTATAGATACGCCTGGGATGCATAAACCAAAAACGCTTCTTGGAAAATCAATGGTACGCAGGGCCTCCTCTACTTTTCTCGAAGTAGACCTTATACTCACACTTATAGACGCAGATAGGGGCATTACGCAGGAGGATATAAGAGTTTTTGAACAGCTCCCCTCGCAAAAACCAAATTTCCTGATAATAAATAAAATCGATAAAATAAAAAAGTGCCAGGTACTTCCAGTCATCGAACGGGCTAGAAAATATTCCTTTAAGGAGATCATACCGATTTCAGCTACCAAAAAAGACGGGACTGACATAGTTTTTAAAAAAATCCTCGAATACCTTGGCGAAGGATATCCGATATTCCCCGAAGATCAGTTAAGTGATAAAAACGAAAGTTTTCTCACGCAGGAGATTATAAGAGAAAAAGTGATTCAGGAAACACATCAGGAAGTACCGCATTCAATAGCAGTAAAGATTGAAGAGATGAAAGATAAAAAAGACAAAAAAAATAACGCAATATGCTATATACGAGCCTTTGTATACGTAGAGAAGAAAAGTCAGAAAGGTATCATCATAGGAAAAAACGGTCGCATGCTTAAAAAAATAGGGGAAGAATCTAGGAAAGAAATAGAAAATTTACTGCAGAAAAAAGTCTTTTTGGACCTATGGGTCAAGATCTATGAAAACTGGCGCAAAGACCCTTTTGCGATCAAAAATCTTGGCTACTAATTATAAACCCATCTGAACAGCTATCCCGCAAACTAGGATTGTAGCCCCGGCTATAACATGACTATAGCGTTCTACTCGTTTTAATGGAACAAGGTTTATCCCAAATGATAAAATCAATACTACACTAAGCATGGTAGCAATAGTTACTGCGCTGAATATCGCTGCTACTATAATCACGCCTGAGACACTACTCTTTACTGCAGGATACATTAAAATAGGTATCAATGGCTCACATGGACCAAGTACAAATATTGTAAAAAGCACCCATGGCGTAATGTTCGCTTTTTCTTCTCCATGAACATGGGCATGCTTATCTGCGTGCGAATGAAAGTGAGAATGAGGCTGCGAATCTAAATGAATATGCAAATGACTGTGTGGTTTATTTTTTATTGCCTTGTGTATGCCCCATATTAAATAAGTAAATCCGAATGCTATCAAAGCCCAGCCTGCAAGGTTTCCTTGAGCGGCCTCAAAGGCTTTCAGTTTCATCACCGCAATACCAAAAATAATGCCTACGGCCCCTAAAATAACAGAGCTCATGACATGGCCAAGCCCACAGAGAAAAGTTATTGTTCCGGTCTTAACAAGAGACCACTTCCTTGCCTGACTCATCATGACAAAAGGGAGATAATGGTCAGGTCCAAAAAGGGTATGCACGAAACCTATGGTAGCTGCAGTAATATACAAAGGTATTAAACTATTGTGCATATTTTTTATCCTAAATATATATCTATTCTTTTAACTTTTCTGTCCCTTATGTCCCTTGCATAAGGAGAACCTATCGTGCTTCTTTTTACCTCTACTTTTCTTCCATCTTCGTATTTCAAAATAATAAAACGAGTCTTTACAGCATTAGCGCCAACTGTATTTTTCATCCTTGGATTATGATAGATAACCATGATCCTACCTAAAAACTTGAATGCGAAACTGTTTTTCTGAAAACCGTTTTGCGCCTTTTTTGTAAAAAGCCATGAAGGCAGCGCTGGGGTAAATCTCAAATTCAGCTCGCCTTCTTCGTTCAGGAAAAACGGTTTGTCTCCGACATTCATCAACAGCCATATACTGAGCATCTCAGCCGTGGAGCCGCTGAGCCTAGCCACAAAACCCCTTCCATGTAATTTCTTGTCAGGGAATTCACTTGAAACAATAAAAGATGAGTTCTCGAAAATACTTCTCCCGTACACCTCAGGATTCTGAAATGGCACCAAGAGATTTTTAAATTCTTCGAAAAATTCTCTATAAAGACCCGCTTTTAAAACACCTAAAAGAAACTTATATTCCATGTGCAGCCATATAGACTCGTTTTCTAACCAGCCTGGTGTAAATGCACTGGAACGTCCCACTTCCCTTGAAACGCCTCGCAGGGATTCATTTATCTTATACATCTTTAATTTTTTATCGTAGATACCTGTCTTTTTTAAAGCCGAGCACAAGCCTTTTACTTTCTTTCTATCTTTCTCTATCTTCATCGCACGTACGATACCCTCAAGGAACAAAGGAACCCTTCTGCTCTTGAATGCCAATGGCTTCACAAGAGAAAGACCATTGACTGGATCAGCCCCTTTTATATGTTTAAACCTTGAAACCTCATTTATGAAATAAGTAGAGTATGTCTTTTTAGATGGCATATACGCTTTTTTAACAGCCTGGTTTATCTTTGAAAGAAAAACATGAAGGATCTTCTCTAATTCCTCTACGCTGAAGGCCTTTTCAAGCCCGCTAAATCCAAGCTTTACCCTCTCTCTATATTTCTCCTTTATGGAACTAGCCTTATCCCAATAATAAAAATCCCTCTTTTTTGAAGAGGACTTCAACTGCGACTTAATAAGCTCCTGGAGCTTTTTCAAAAAATCATAGATTTCCTCAAATGCCTTAATCTTATAGGCACCGCCTGGCCTTAACTCCTTAAATGAATCTAAGATAAAGACGATTTGTTTCTTTAACTCAAAAACCTCTGGCATAGAAGAGCCAAAAAGTCCTGGCAAGCCATTCATAGAATCACACCATCCAGGCTTGTCAGCTTCCATCTCTACTCCAGCTCCGAATGGATCCAATGACGCCAATTTATTTACTATCAAGCAGAGCATCTTGACCAGAAGCGTAGTCTTATAGACCTCTCCTTTACCTTTTTGCGTCCTGACGATATGCGGATCCCTCCTGCGTGCTTTTATAAGGTCTTCTTTTTTAGGATCGCAACTCAAAGAATGATACTGCCTGACTTTGCCTTCCTCGTTTAATAAACACCTTTCTGAACGCGGCTTCACGTAGTAGAAATTATCATAAAAAGTAAACTCCTTCTTCTCCAGAAGTATCTCTCTAAGCTTTTCTGGATATACCGACAAATAACTTTCCACTAAATCAAGATTGTAAGTCCAGTGGTCTATCCAATAGCCTTCTCCATGCTCAGCCTCATAGATAGTTTCACAATTCTTCAGTATCTCCCATAAAAACTCATGCCAAGACTTCTTCAATTTTATATCCAGTCTTTCTATTTTTACAAATAGCTCTCCAGGACTAAAATCATAGAGGAGGTCTTCGACCTTTTTAAAATCCTTCTCGTCGACCTTGCCCTTTAACGCATCCCTTAGCGTATTGTAGTTCTTCAGCCTGAATCTTGTTCCATGTAAAACAAGAGGATTGAAACCATCTGCCTGTACCAGGCTATAAAAATGCACTATATTAGAATCCTTTATTTCTGGATTAAATAATACATCATTTCTGCGGTTCTGGTTCACATCTCTGAAGTTGCCATTGCCCTGCGAGAAATAAGTAGGGTCGATGTAAAACCTATTATAATCCCTTTCAAGGTCTCCATGTTTTCTTGAATATACATAAAACGCTTTCGAGTGCTCTCCGGCTGTTATCGGATAGCCTCCTCGCAGCAAATTATCAAGGAATGTCTGAGCGCAGTAAAGGTCATATCTCTTCTCAGCTGAAGCAGTTAAGATATCTCCTTGCAAGTTCTGAATAATATCCTTATTTTGAGCCCTCTTATCTATAAAAAACTGCTCTTTGCTCACTCTAGAAATCAGGGAATTCAGCTTCTCCTTGGAACTAATATGTCCCAAGAGAGAAGAAATTTCTACTTTCTTTCCTTTTCCTATCTTCAATCTTGCATGAGACATGGCACAAGGAAGTTTATTCTGACCTATCTGTCCAGAAGGCACCTTGAATCCTTTATCATCTGCAAAATGTACTGGATGTGAAAAATCATTTGCCTGTCCGAAAATCAAATCTGGATCAACAAAAACAGGAAGCCTGGTGCTATTCTTTTGAGTATCCGTTAGCGATGCTAAATAAAAATTGCCCTCGTCAATAAAAGCTGTTTCAGATATATCGCTGGGGTCTACATTTAAACTGTAAAACGGTGCGTGTTTTTGTATGTTTTCGACCCTCATCCACGCCTCAACCGTGCGCCTCATCTTCTGAAGGAAAAAATTGGACACGCCGTAAGGTATTATAAGCGGGGTACCATCAAGTATCTCTGCATTTAAAGGTTTTCTTGAAGTATTCCTCAGGGAAACCGTCCTTGCAAGGGCAGCAAACGGTTCATTTGGAACCGTAAAGTAGTTCACCTCTACCTCAAGACCTATGGCAGGAACAATTTCCTGGATCCTGAGCTCGTAAGAATTTATAAACATCTTCTGCTGCGTCGGGAAAATACCATTTTCAGGATGAGGGCGAAAAGGTTCGTAAAGTATGGTCTTATTCTTATGTTTCAATTTTATAAATGTACGAAAACTCTGGGAAGATGTAAGCTGAAAGGCCCTGTTAGCAGGTAGAAATTCCATTATAGGGCTATCTTTACTCTTTACGCCAAAACTGCACATGCACTGGCCCCTGTTGACATAGAAAGCCCACATTGGTATACCAAACAGACCTGCTATACCAGGCAGAAAATTAGCAAAAGGCCCTGCGAGATTATAGTTCTCTATTACAAAATCGCCCTTAGGGTCTATATAATAGTTTACCTTCTTGTCCATAATGGATAGATTTTAACAGATAGGCATGTATTTAGCAAGCCAAAAACTAACTAACTTGGCACTTTTGACATTGTCAAAAGTGCCAAGTTAAGGGCTTTTTTAGGTCTTGCCCAGGACTAGATACTGCAGCCCTCTTTGCAACGGGCTACAGGCCTTAGCATATATCTAACTATAATATTCATGCTATACCTCCTGTGTTTACTTGAATATCATCCCTGTTTCCATAGACCAGAACAAAAGGTCTATCTCCTCCATGGAGATATTCGTTCGTTTAAAAAACTTCCTCATCTTGCCTTCTATCCGCGTATACTCTGCTTTAGTTAATACTCTGGGTGTCTCCTTTATTACTTTGTATTTTTTCAGGTTCTTGAGGATATGCCTGTCAAGTATCGCTAGATCCTTGCCAAAACCTATATTTCTTAAAAAATGGCTGGCCTCTTTATATCCAAAACCCTTGATGTTCCTTACCAGCCACTCTCTTGTTTTAAAAACGTCCTTTGTGTCGATCTTGTTCTTTACATCCAGGCCTTTGCCATTCTTAAAAAACTCTCTTGCCTCTATTAAATACCTGGCCTTATTATTTGGAAAACGTACACCTTTTAAACAGGTCTTGATCTCCTTTTGGGCCCCGTCAAAAAGTAACTTCCTGTTCTCTAGTCTCCTGATAGCCGCGTCGCAGGAGACTGCCTTTGCCTGCGGCGTCAAAATGCAAAAACATAACTCTGAAAATATATCCTCGTCCTTTTTTTTGTAAACGTGTTTAAAATCCTGCAATCTCCTTTTTATCTCTTTTTTCTTCTTTCTGTAATCTCTTAGAAGTTCTTTCATGTTCCCAGTGCTTTTTCTATAGCCTCTTTATCAAAACCGACTATGATCTGACCGTCGATATCAATAACCGGAACACCCATCTGTCCCGACTTATCTATCATCTCTTTGCCTGTATCTGGATCTGCGCCTACGTCTATGTCTTCGAATTGTACATTATTTTCTTTGAGAAAATCCTTTACTCTATGGCAATACGGACAACTTGATGTAGAATAAACTTTTACGCTTTTAGGCATACTTCCTCCCATTACAGGGCTTTTTTTATCTCAGTTAATTTCCTCAAGTGTTCCTGTTCTTCTTCGATAAGCTTATCCACGATTTTTTGTTCGCCTCCTAAAACAAACTTCTTCATTTCATGATAGAACAAAATCGAGTCCTTTTCAAAACCCACGCCTGCTTCTACGGCCTGTTTTTCATCTTTAATATCTTTGGCAAGCTCTGCACCTTTATTTTTCTTTGTAAACACATAGCCTTCTGACAGTGCCTTAAGATAGGCAAAATACTCGCCCGGGTATGCCTCTGACGGCTCGTATTTTTTAACCTGTGAAAGTAGCCCTTCGAATCTCTTTATATGCTTTTCCTCTTCCCCGCGTAAAAATTCAAATGTCTCTTTTGCTTTTGGGTTTTTGGCTGTCTTTGCCACGCCATCATAAAAATCCTTTCCATTCTTCTCGATCTGTACGCCTATCTCTACGACATCGCTCGCTGAAAAAAGATTACCCACTTTATCCTCCTTTTGTAAGTCTTTCTCCCAGATCAAATGCCTTTTTTAAATAATCAGGATGTTTTAATATGGCTTTCTTTCCATCTACACCTGGACAAAAAAGTTCTTCTTTGTAATCCGCATTGATAGTTGCAAAAAGGTTCCTTACTATTGATCTTGCATTCTCAAAAAAATCTTTTCTATCCGATCCCTCTACGGAAATAAACACTCCCTTTATTTTTTTATACCCCGCCGCCTTCTTTAATCTATATTTCGCTCTCCATACACACTGGAAACGGTCTATCATCATCTTGGCCTGAGCGCTGAGCGATCCGAAAAATACAGGAGATGCAAGGATTATCGCATCTGCATCTTTAATTTTTTCATAAACATCTTGCATGTCATCTTCTACTATGCAACTGCCATCATCCTTCGCATTCTCGCATTCCTGACACGGAGAAAATTTGAGCTTATTAAGGCTTATTTTTTCGACCTCGGAGCCCTTGCTCTTTGCACCTTCCAAAACCTTATCTAAGAGAATGTCTGTATTCCCGCCTATCCTAGGGCTTCCGTTAATAGCTAATATCTTCATATATTAATAATTCTCACATAAAAGTTCATAATGCGCCTGCGGATGATCACACGCAGGACACTTCTCAGGGGCCTCTTTTCCTTCATGTACATATCCACAATTGCGGCATTTCCATTTTACAACCTTGTCTTTTTTGAATATAGTAGAAGTTTTGATATTTTCTAAGAGCTTTCTATATCTTTTCTCGTGCTGTTCCTCGACCTCTGCTATTTCCTTAAATTGGTTTGCCACTTCATTAAAACCTTCTTCCCTCGCTATCTTTTCCGCTTCTTTATAAAGTTTTGTCCATTCTAAATTTTCACCGGCAGCTGATGCCTCCAGATTTTGAGCTGTATTGCCGATTACACCGGCCGGATAACTTGCAATAATCTCTGCTTCTCCGCCTTGCAAGAGTTTAAAAAATCGCTTTGCATGTTCCTTTTCGTTGTCAGCTGTCTCTAAAAATATCGCTGCTATCTGCTCATATCCCGCTTTTTTCGCAACGCTCGCAAAATAGGTATAACGGTTCCTCGCCTGTGACTCTCCTGCAAACGACGCCAGGAGATTCTTTTCAGTTTTAGAGCCCTTTAACTTCATAACTCCTCCTTTTAGTATCAAGAAATAATATTTTTAATTTTCTCCTTTAAATCCTCTAATTCTCTTTCATCCGGTATATACTGCATCCTTAAACCTTTCAAAGGCACATTAAATTTGCACATCTCGAATATCTTTTCTATCTCGCCTATACTCTGGCCACCCCAACCATATGAGCCAAAGGCAATGCCTGTTCTATTCTTTGGCGAAAGACCTTTCAAATATGTCAAAAAAGACGCTACGCCCGGCAGGATCCCATTATTAAGAGTGGGTGAACCAACACATATATACTTTGCCTCCAGGATATCACTCATGATATCTGATATATGATCTACCTGAAGATTCTTCATTGCACAATCCACGCCTTTCTCTTTAAACGCATCTCTTATGACACGCGCCATCTTCTCGGTGCTCTTCCACATCGTATCATACACAATAACCGCCTTTTTATCACATGTGTTAGTAGCCCATTTTTTATAATACCCTATAATATCTTTTATTCTCTTCCGCCATATAAGGCCGTGGCTCGGAGCTATCATGTCTATATCCAATGAACCAACCACTTCTAAGGCCTTCTGTACCTGCGTGCCATATGGCAAAACAATGTTTGCATAATACTTTGCTGACTCCTTTTTAACTATATCCCACTGGAGGTCATCATCAAAGCGCTCATCCAAGGCAATATGCTGGCCAAATGCATCATTAGACAAAAGAAGTCTCTCTTCAGGAACATAGGTCACCATTGAATCAGGCCAATGTACCATTGGTATACATACAAAGTTTAAATTTCGCTTTCCTATATTTATAGAGTCACCTGTATTGACTACCTTAAAATTCCAATCCTTTTTAAAATGTCTCTTTAATCCTTTTTCGCCGTTTGGAGAACATACAATTGTTGCATTTTTTGAAATATTCACCATATCTGGTAAGCTGCCAGAATGATCCATTTCAGTATGGTTTGAGATAATATAGTCTATCTTTTCAGGATCAACTATCTTTTTAATCCTTTCTAGCATTTCATCAAAAAGATAATGCTTTACAGTATCCACAAGCACTATTTTTTCGTCTATTATCAGGTATGCATTATAGGTAGAGCCCCTCTGCGTAAGATATCCATGGAAATTCTTTAGTTTCCAATCAATAACCCCGACCCAATATATGCCCTTTTTGATCTCTAATGGTTTCACGTTCTTAACCTTCTTTTACGAATTGGTCTTTTCCGGCTCCGCATATAGGACATACCCATGCCTCAGGTATGCTTTCAAATGCCGTTCCTGGCTGGATGCCATTATCAGGATCACCAACTGTAGGGTCATAAATATAATTACAAACCTCGCATCGATATTTCTGCATCTTAGTACCTCCTGTAGCCATGCCCTCGCCTTTAATAAAAGTAGGTGCTGTTTTGGGTGTTGTGCCGTGCTTGACCTCGTGATAATAAGCGTAAGTCATGGGCGTACCTGTCTTTAAAATACTCGAATCTGTCATCTCTCCTATAAAAAGCGTATGCGTACCACAATCGAGCTTATTTATCACCTTTGCCTCGAGATAACCAATCGCATGATCTAATACCACAGGACAACCAGAGGCAAGTTTTTTTACCTTAACGCCGCTAAATTTATCTCCGTCCCTGCCTGATTTAAAACCAAATCTGCCTATAAAGTTAAGCGGTGCATCTTTAGACAATATCGATGCTGAAAACCTGCTGCTTTTTTCTATGAACTCGTGTGTCAGGTTCTCTTTATTAATGCTGACTGCTACTGTTACAGGCTGGCTTGTTATCTGAAACAGAGTATTCACTATCTGGCCGTTTGACAAATCCCCTTTATTAGAAGCTACCACATACATGCCGTAGCCAATATTATGCAAAACATTCGGATCCATGTTTTATTAAACCCCTTGGACCTGAACCTTTAAGATGCTTTCCAGATCTTTTTTTGGCTCTCCAATTAATCTCAGATCAAACTTATCCTGGAGCACTTTAAACACATTGCTAGAAATAAAAGCAGGCGCGCTTGGCCCCACATATATACCTTTTATACCAAGATACAGCAATGACAAAAGTATTGCAACTGCTTTTTGCTCAAACCATGATAGCACAAGAGTCAACGGTAGGCCATTTACATCTGTCTTAAATGCTCCTGCTAAAGCTTGAGCGATCTGTATTGCAGAGTAGGCATTATTGCACTGCCCTATGTCTAAAAGTCTTGGGATGCCGTCTATTGTTCCAAAATCAAGCTTATTAAATCGATATTTACCACACGCAAGCGTAAGTATCACGCAATCTTTTGGCACTGACTCAGCGAATTCTGTATAGTAGTTTCTACCTGGTCTTGCGCCATCGCATCCGCCGATCAAAAAGAAATGCCTGATCTTTCCTGATTTCACAGCTCCAACTATTTTCTCTGCCAGGCCAAGTACTGCCGTATGATGAAAACCAGTCATTATTTTCTTGCCAGGCGAATCTTTTAAAGACGGCAAAGATTTTGCTTTTTCTATCAATGCGCTAAAATCCCTTTTCTTTATCTGATTAGCTCCTGGAATTCCCGTGATCCCTACTGTAAACAACCTGTCCAAATAAGTATCCTGAGGCGGGATCAATACGCAATTCGTAGTAGCTAAAATTGCTCCGGAAAATTCCTTGAATTCTTTTTTCTGGTCCTGCCACGCGTTACCATAATTACCTGACAGGTGTTTGAATTTCTTTAACTCAGGATAGCCGTGCGCAGGAAGCATCTCGCTATGAGTGTAGATATTAACGTCTGTTCCCTCTGTCTGCTTCAATAACTCATAAAGATCCAGTAAGTCATGCCCGGTCACAAGTATCCCAGGGCCTTTTCTCGTGCCTGTTTCCACCTCTACAGGCACTGGATTTCCGAATCTCTCTGTATGTGCCTTGTCAAGAAGCTCCATTACCTTTATATTCATCTCGCCGCACTTTAAAACCATCCCTAAGTATTGATTCAGGTCAAAACTTACGTTCGTTACTGTCTTGAATAATGCCTCGTGCATAAACGCATCCACGCTTTCGTCTCTTGAGCCTAATTCCCTCGCATGATATGCGTATGCTGCTATACCCTTTAAACCGAAAAGCAGGATATCCTGTAAGCTTTGTATATCTTCATTCTTCCCGCACACACCTACCTTTGTACATCCTTTTCCGCCTACTGTCTGCTCGCACTGATAACAAAACATGTTATTCCTCCTTTTCTTTATGCTGCTTGTATTTTTTGTACTTTTCAGGGCCGATACAGTCTTTTGCCATACTGCACCAGTCAAGACAAGACTGAGGTATATCCCTGGAAACTTTTTTCTTGCAATGTGGACATACTGTTTCTACTTCATCAGACCATACTTCAACATCCTTACCGCATTTACACTTTATAGTCTCTGGAAATGGCTCGCGTATTCTCTTGGAACCAGGACAACCATCAAAAAATCCCATTATTTTACATCTCCTTTAAGACCTATGGTGATTTCCTTTAAAGGTATCTTTTTGCCAGATAATCTCAATGCCTCGTTAACAATCTGGTTCAACCCAAAACAGCAAGGCACCTCCATGTGAAGAAGAGTAATGCTCTTTATATTATTTAATTTAAAGATCTCAGCCAACTTTTCCTCATATATAGTAGCTGCATCCAATTTCGGGCATCCCAAAAGCAAAACCTTGCCTTTTAAAAAATCTTGATGAAAATCCGGATATGAAAAAGCCACGCAATCCGCAGCTATCAATAGATCAGCTCCCTTTAAATATGGGGCTTCTGTGGGTACTAACATCAATTGGATAGGCCAGTTCCCAAGCTCAGATATGGTCTTTCTCTTTCCTTGCCCCTTATTGGTTGTTTCTTTTTTCTTTAAAGTCTTCACCGCTGTCCCAGGGCACCCGCAAGGTAAATCCTTCTCTTTCTTCTTTAATTCCTCTATATGTTTCTTTGTTGCCTTCTCATTGAAACTCTCTGCATCTCTTTCCTCTATAGTTATCGCATCTTCAGGACAATGACCAAGACATGCGCCCAATCCGTCGCAATAGATCTCTTTCACGAGCTTGGCCTTTCCATCCACTATCTGCAATGCCCCTTCAGCGCAATTAGGTATACATAGCCCGCAACCAGTGCATTTATCTTCGTCTATTTTTACGATCTTTCTCTTGGCCATAATCATCCCTCCTTTGACAACAATCCTATATTTATCTTCTTTAATTCTTTATCCACTTCTTGCCCCATCTTTCTCAATCTCTTTCTCAAAGGACATGTTTTTACATTAGGACATATCCGACCTTTTAGGAGGCAATTTGTAAGTTCTAGATTTCCCTGAAATACCTCTATTATATCTGTCAACTTTATCTCGCTAGGACGCTTCAAAAAAGAAAAACCGCCCTTTTTCCCCTTATGCGAAGAAAGGATTTTAGTCTTAGCTAGCCTTTGAAGTATCCTTCTTAAAAATCTCTCAGGCAGATATTCAGCTTCCACAATCTCATCTACCGTAACTACGTCTTTTTTTGAAACCTTGGCCATAAACGTCAAGGCCCTTACTGCATAATCCGTATCTCTAGAGATAAAATTCATAATCACGGCTCCTTTTAATAATACTATATTAGTATCATTAAAGAGATTTGTCAAGTATTTTTTTAAGCTTTAGATTCTTTCATTGTAAGATTTGCTAAGCTATCTGCGGGATAACTTACAAAGGACTATACTTAACTCGTAAAGGGCAATCAAAGGTATAGCCATAAGACACTGCGTAATCAAATCAGGCGGGGTAAGGATCGCACTTATGATAAACATTACCAGTACTGCGTACTTTCTATTCTTTGCCAAGGCTTCAGGAGATACGATACCTATCTTGGAAAGAAGAAGCATTATTAAAGGCAACTGAAAGGTCAGGCCAAATACAAGCGTCAGCATACAGACAAAAGAGACATATTTGCCTACGCTTATCATGGGAATGACATGTGAGGTGCCAAAGCTTAAAAGAAATTTTATGCCTATCGGCACAATAATAAAATATCCGAAATAACTACCTGCAGCGAAAAAGATAAAGGAAAGAAACGTATAGATAGACGCGTATCTCTTTTCTTTTTTCTTTAAGCCAGTTGATACAAAATCCCAAAGCTGATAGAGTATAAACGGCGAAGAAAAGTATAGTCCTCCAAAAAGCGCGATCTTTATATTGGTGATGAAGGCTTCTTGCGGGGCAATAAATACAAGCGTGCCTCCAAGAGGCTTTACCAGATGAGAAAATACTTTGTCAGTAAAAGTATACACAAAGACAGATGCGGTAATTATAAAAACAACAGATTTTATAACAGCCTGCCTAAGTTCTTCCAGATGTTCAGTAACTGTAAGTCTTTTTATAACCATATATTTAAAAACATACCTTTAAAAACAAAAAATGCAAAAAAATTATCTACGACCTTTTCTTAACCTAATAATTCTTACAATGTTAAAAATGTAAAGTTAAGGTTTTGTTTTAGCGGTCTGGACCTTTTGGACAGTTTTCTTTTTATTCCAAAACCACTTTCTGATCTTTATCTGTGTCTTGTATCTAGTCCTGCATATTTTGTTCTTTATTAACTTCATTTTCTATTGACCTCTCATATCCAACACTGTACATATTATACCTCTAAAAACAAAGAATCCCAAACAAAACCTGCCTGGGATTCTTTGGTAAAACAGTAAAAATTGCTGATCAGTTACTAACTGCTGCCAATTGGGATGATTCTTTTCTTGCGCCAAGAATCTTAGCCTTTGCTATCTCGGAAATCTTTTTCCCTGAATACAACATGCCAGCAAATGTCGGACCCATACGCGGGATGCCATAAGCAGTAGAAACCGCCATACCACAGACCAAAAGGCCTGGATATATCTCTCCGGTCTTCTCCACTACCAAACCCTCTGAACTATTTGCATCCATTGGTCCAAATTCGCTTAACTTTATGATACCCCTTTTTTCCAGACTCTTACAGACATGCGCATCATGCCCAGTAGCATCAATAACAAGTTTTGCCTCTAAAGAAACAGGATCAACACATGTGATCTGTCGCGGAAGAGCTGATATCGGAGTCCAGTTTATTACAGCACCTTCTACCTTGTTATTTCTTAAAACCACGTCGTCAAATTTGGTCATGTTTAAAATCCTGACCCCTGCATCACATGCTGCTGAGATAAGTTTTGAGCATGCATTCGGACCGTCTGCAGTAAAGAGTCCCGGTTCAGCCTCTTTATAAGGTATCTTTAATTCGCTCAGGATCTCATTTGCCGGTGCCCTAAAGGTCAGGGTATTCATCAGATATCCGCCGATCCAAAAACCACCACCCAAATAATTATTCGCCTCAATAACCAAGGTCTTAAACCCATCTTTTGACAGATCCCTGGCAGCTGTAAGGCCGCTTGGCCCTCCACCGATGATTATCACATCAGATGTAATATACTCTTCGAACCAGCCGGCAAATTCTTTTAGAATCGCCTTTGTGATCTTTGCTTCAGTCACTTCATGAAACATACAGCCCTCCTTTCATTTTTGTTCAAATATGTAATACTTTCATAGTCAAGTAACATTATAGCTCTCTTTCTTATACTTTAA
>CAZZAL010000017.1:0-27225 GCA_964652265.1 uncultured Planctomycetia bacterium | reverse complement strand
AAATGCTTGAAAAATCAAAGACTTATGAAAAATCTGCGCCCAGAGTCTATATCCGTACATTTGGATGTCAGATGAACGAGTATGATTCAGGAAGAGTGAAGGATTTGCTCCTGGGAGACGGGTATAGTGTATCTAGTAAGGCTCAAGATGCAGATGTCCTGCTTTTTAATACCTGTAGCGTGCGCAAATCTGCAGAGGACAGGGTTTTCGGAGCCGTTAGCTCTCTCAAGGGACTAAAGCGCATGCGTCCAGAGGTTATATTTGGGATAATGGGATGTATGGCGGAGGCGCAAGGGAAGTTTATTTTCCAGAGAATGGATTATGTGGATTTTTTGTGCGGACCCAGCGATCTGGATAAGATCCCGGAAATCATAGACAAGGTAAGACAAGGCGCAAGGCAGATTGTTTATGTAAGTTCTTACAAATCAAAGAGGATACCTGATTTTCCAAAAGAAAGAAGCCTTGACACGGGATATGTAAAGATAATGGAAGGGTGCGATAATTTTTGCTCATACTGCGTCGTACCTTATCTCCGAGGTCGAGAAAGGAGTCGGCCTTCAGAAGATATTTTAAGAGAAATCAAACATCTTATTGATAAGGGAGTTAAGCGTATAACCCTTTTAGGTCAGAACGTTAATTCTTATGGTAGAGGACTGAAAGAGAATGTGACATTCACAGTCCTCCTGAGAAAGATAGACAGGGTGGCTAGCGGGAGGGCTGAAGTAGATTTTATGACTTCTCATCCTAAGGATGCAGGAGTCGATCTTTTTAAGGCAATCAGTCGACTCAGTTCTCTTTCAAAAAAGCTGCACCTACCCTTACAGTCTGGCTCTAATAAGGTGCTTAATCGCATGAAGAGAGGCTATACTATAGAGAAGTATAAGAAGCTTGTAGGGGATTTTCGAAGGATAGTCAAAGATGGAAAAGTTTCCTCAGATTTTATAGTAGGGTTCCCAGGAGAGAGGAAAGCAGACTTTAATGATACCTTGAAGGCAGCCAAGGAGATCCAGTTTGACGCTGCGTATATATTTAAATATTCACCAAGACCTTTTACAAAGGCGAATAAGTTTAAAGATAACGTCTCGAAAGAGGAAAAAGAAGAACGCCATGCCCTTCTTCTGGAAATACAAAGAGGGATATCGCGCAAAAAAAGATGCCAGTAGTCTTTTTAGTCGGTCCTACCGCATCAGGCAAAACCAGCCTGTCGCTTAAATTAGCCAAAAAACTCAATGCAGAGATAATATCCTGCGATTCCATGTCTGTATATAAAGACATGGATATACTCACTTCTAAGCCCACCAAGAGAGATAGGGGAAAAGTAAAACATCATCTCGTAGATATAATCTCTCCCAGTAAAGAATTTAGCGTTGCTGAATATAGGAGATTGGCGCTTAAGGCAATAGATGATATTTTCAAACGGGGCAAGACTCCACTGTTTGTAGGGGGAAGCGGGCTTTATGTGAAGGCGATCGTGGATGGATTATTTCCTTCTGGCAAAAAGAATCTGGTGTTCAGAAAGAGACAAGATCGGCTTGCCAGAAAATACGGAAACACCTATTTACATAATAAA
This sequence comes from uncultured Planctomycetia bacterium, assembly GCA_964652265.1. Classification (GTDB taxonomy): domain Bacteria; phylum Omnitrophota; class Gorgyraeia; order Gorgyraeales; family Gorgyraeaceae; genus JAHIUV01. Next base: position 25,655 of record CAZZAL010000017.1, on the reverse strand, counting down.
TTGAAAAGAATAGATCCTGCGAGTGCTAAAAAGATTCACCCGAATAATCTAAGACGTGTTATAAGAGCACTCGAAGTATATCATACTGAGAAAAAACGCCCTTCAGAGTTAAAACGTAAAACAGAACCACTAGGACGTAAGTTTAAGATATTTGGCCTGGAAATAGAAAGGGAGAGGCTTTATAGTAATATAGATGAAAGGGTTGAAGAGATGTTTCGGCAGGGCCTTGTAGAGGAGGTAAAAAGGCTTTCTAAGAAAAGATTGAGCATTACAGCAAGAGGTGCACTTGGATATGCAGAAGTCTTGGGTTATTTAAAGGGGAGGTGTTCCCTGGAAGATGCAAAATATCTTTTGAAACGCAACACCAGGCATTTTGCCAAACGCCAGCTGACGTGGTTTCGCGCTGATAAACGCATACTATGGAAAAAGCAATATTAGTGACAGTTGATTTAAAGGGAGAGCGCAGGTGGTCTGCAGGAGATCGCGCGGCTGAACTCAAGGATCTTACTCGTTCAAGCGGCGCTTCGGTTGAAGGCGAGATCGTGTGCTCGAGAGAAAAACCCACGCCTGATTTATTTATCGGCAAGGGGAAGTTTAAAGAACTGGTCTCGATTTCAAGAGAGAAAAAAGCTGATGCAGTTATTTTTAATAGTGACCTTACTCCAACGCAGCTCAGGAATTTGGAAAAAGGGCTTGGAGATACTAAGGTACTTGACAGGACCCAGTTAATACTTGATATCTTTTCTCAACACGCAAAGAGTATGGAAGGCAAGATACAAGTAGAGCTCGCTCAGTTGGAGTATTTGTTGCCACGGCTTACAGGAAGAGGGGTGCAACTTTCCAGGCTTGGCGGAGGCATAGGCACGCGCGGGCCAGGAGAAAAGATCCTTGAGTATGACAGGCGGAGGATCAGAGAACGTATCGCAAGATTAAAGGTAGAATTAAGGGATCTGGAAAAAAGGCGCCAGGCCTTGCGAAAGAGGCGCAAGGATGCAATGCTTTTGACAGTCGCAATAGTCGGCTATACCAATGCAGGCAAGACCACACTTTTAAACAGACTTACCAATTCCAATAGATTGGCTGCTGACAAGCTTTTCAGTACCCTTGATCCTGTTGCAAGAAGTTATGTATTGCCAAATAGCCTGAAGATATTATTTCATGATACAGTAGGGTTTTTATATGACCTTCCTCATCATCTGGTTGAATCATTCAAGGCAACGCTTGAAGAGGTTAGAACCGCGGATTTACTTATACATGTGCTTGATGCTTCTAATCCAAGGATCCATGAACTGGATGAGGCAGTATATACTGTATTAAAGGAGCTGGAGGCAGAGAATAAGACAATAATCAATGTGCTTAATAAGGCAGATCTGGTTAAGGGCGTGCGTTATCTAGATCGGATCAAAAAAGAGTTTAAAAATGTACTGGTCCTCTCTGCGCTGAACGGAGAGGGCATAGATCTTCTTGTGAATGAGATCTCAAAGTTATTGTCCGGGTTTGTTGTGGAGATAAAAATCGAGATACCGAACAATAGAATGGACAAGGTGAATCTTATCTACGAGAACGGCAAGGTAAGATATAGAGAAGACCGTGCTGATTCTGTTTATATAGAGGCGAGCGTTCCAATAAGATTGAAACAAAAGCTCTAACTTGATACTCTTGGTGTTTCTGAAAGCGTCAAAGTTAGGGAATTTTTTTGCTTGACAAGTAGCACTCTGGGTGTTAGAGTGCTAATCTACTTTGCCGGGCAGCTTTTGCGCCCGGCCTCATAGGATTAATAATATGAAAAAGGTCGATGTAGAACAAAGACAAAAGAAGATCCTTTCAGCCATAGTTGAATCTTATATAGATACTGCTATGCCTGTAGGGTCACGCACTATTTCCCAGAGGTTCAGGTGGTCTATGAGCCCTGCGACTATTCGCAATGTAATGGCGGATCTGGAAGAGGCAGGATTTATTACGCATCCTCATACCTCGGCAGGCAGGATGCCTACTGACAGAGGGTATCGTTTATATGTTGATACTCTTTTAGACCCAAAACACCTCACCAAGGAAGAAGAGTCTGTTATCAACCGTCTTCTCGGAAGGAGATTTGAGGATTTTGATTCTTTGATGCATGCTTCTTCAAGGGCTATCAGTATGATAACAAATGTGGCTGGTATAGTACTCACGCCAAGGCTTAAAAGGAGTGTTTTTAAGCATATAGAGCTTATTCCTATAGATTCTTCGCGCGTCCTGGCAGTGCTCATGACAAGTTCTGGCATTGTAAGGAATTCAATAATGGAAATAGAAGACGAGTTTAGTAAATCAGATCTTGTAAGGATATCTGAATTTTTAAATCAGGAGCTGGGAGGCATGTTTTTAGGTGACATCAAGGATTATCTTACTCGCAGACTGCTTCAGGAGAAAGATTCTTTTTATACATTTCTGAAAAAGGCCATGCTGGTATTATCTATACCGAGCCTTTTAAGGATGGAAGACAGGATGTATTTTGAAGGTGCTACCAGTATTATGTCGTGTCCCGAGTTTAGGGATATATCAAAGGCAAGGCTTTTTTTAAAGCTCCTGGATGACAAAAAAGAAATACTGGATTTATTTAATGAGGACATGGAGAAGGACGGCATCAAAGTGCATATAGGCGGAGAGAATGCATTCAAGTACATGCATGAATGTACTATAGTTACTTGTAATTACAAGATAAAACACAGGACGATAGGAGCGATTGGCGCGATCGGTCCCACCAGAATGGAATACGGCAAGGTCATATCTGCCGTAAGCTATCTCTCCGAGGTTTTAGGAAAGGCGTTGGAAGATCTTGGCTGATAAAAAATCCACACCCAAAAAGAATAAAATACTTTTGAGCCATGGCGAATTTCAGGGCTTAAAAGAAAAGGCCGGAAAGGCAGAGGAGTACTTTGATAAGCTTCTCAGGATACAGGCAGATTTTGATAATTACAAAAAGAGGCTTGATAAGGAAAGAATAGAATTTATTAAATTTGCTAACGAGGAGATAATAATCGAGATATTAAAGATATTAGATGATTTTGAGCGTGCGGTTGAGGCAGGGAAAACCAAGCACGACTTCGATGTTTTATATAAAGGTGTTGAGATGATATATAAGGATCTCAAGGAGTTTTTAAAGCAGAAGGGCTTGAAGGAGATCGATGCTAAAGGCAAGCCTTTTAATCCGCATGAGCACGAGGCAATGATGCAGGAAGAGACAGATGAACATCCAGAGGATCATGTTGTGGAGGAATTTCAAAAAGGATATAAGTTAAACGAACGCATCGTTAGACCATCGAAGGTGAAGGTCTCGAAGCATCCGCAAAAAAAAGACAAGGAGGAATAAAAAATGGCAAAGGTTATAGGAATAGACTTGGGTACATCAAATTCAGCAGCAGCTGCAATGGAAGGTGGCCGTCCGGTTATTATACCGAGCGCAGAAGGTGCAGGTGTATCTAGCGGAAAGGCGTTTCCGTCTTTTGTAGCATTTACAAAGGACGGGCAGAAGCTGGTCGGTGAGCCAGCAAGGCGCCAGGCTGCGATAAATCCAGAGGGAACGATCTACGCGGCAAAGAGAAAAATGGGTACTGACCATAAATTTAGCGTATACGGCAAGCAGTATACCGCACAGCAGATATCAGCGTTTATCTTACAGAAGATAAAACAGGATGCTGAGGCGTATCTCGGGGATAAAGTCGAAGAGGTGGTTATTACATGCCCTGCTTATTTTGATGATAACCAGCGCCAGGCAACAAAGGATGCAGGGGAGATAGCAGGGCTTAAGGTATTAAGGATAATCAATGAGCCGACCGCAGCATGCCTTGCCTATGGTTTGGACAAGGTCGGTAAAGAGATGAAGATAATGGTGTTTGATTTTGGCGGAGGTACGCTCGATGTCACCATTATGGATATGTGGTTTGATAAGGAGCATAATGCAAGCGGTTTTGAAGTAAAGGCAACCAGCGGCGATACACATCTTGGCGGGACAGATATGGACAATGTCCTGATAGATTACATCGCCAACCAGTTTAAAAAAGAAACAGGCATAGATCTGAAGAATGACAAGATGGCGATGCAGCGATTGAGAGAAGCGGCTGAGAAGGCAAAGGTGGAGCTTTCAAGCACATTGACTACGGACATAAACCTCCCGTTTATTACTGCAGATGCAAGCGGGCCAAAGCATTTGACAATGTCTATAAACAGGGCAAAGATAGAAGAACTGGTCGGGCCTATCGTAGAGAAGTGCACTGGCCCTGTAGATCAGGCACTTAGGGATTCAGGCCTATCGCCTAACGATATAGATAAGATTATCATGGTAGGCGGGCCCACAAGGATGCCTATTGTGCAGAAATTTTTAGAAGAGCACGTAGCCAAGAAAATCGAGAGAGGCATAGATCCTATGGAATGCGTTGCGCTGGGAGCAGCAACGCAGGCAGCTATTATAAAAGGTGATGCAAAAGAAGTCCTTCTTTTGGATGTGACGCCGCTTTCTCTTGGCATAGAGACGCTTGGAGGGGTGTTTACAAATCTCATAGAGCGTAATACAACGATACCTACAAAAAAAGGCCAGACGTTTTCAACAGCTGCTGATAACCAGACTGCTGTTACTGTTAGGGTACTACAGGGCGAGCGTCAGATGGCAAATGATAATACTGAGCTGGGCAGGTTTGATCTGATAGGGATCCCTCCTGCACCTCGCGGTATACCTCAAGTAGAGGTCTCTTTTGATATTGACAGGGATGGTATTGTGCATGTGAGCGCAAAGGATCTTGGGACAGGCAAGGAACAGAGCATGAGGATAACCGCGCCCAAGAAACTGTCAAAAGAAGAGATAGACAAGATGGTAAAGGAAGCGGAAAAATTCTCCGAAGAGGATAAAAAGAAAAAGGAATCAGTAGAGGTAAAAAATCAGGCAGATACTTTAGTATATTCTGTTGAGAAGTCATTAAAGGATTTTGGTGACAAGGTCACGCAGGATGAAAAGCTGAAGATCGAGCAGAAGATGAATGACCTGAAAGAGGCGATAAAGGGTAGTGATACGGAGAAGATTAAAAAGGAGATGGAAGAGCTATCTAAGGTCGCTCACAAATTGGCAGAAGAGGTGTATAAAGCCGCTCAGGCAAAGGCGCAAAAGAAGCAGCAGGCTCAAGGCGCTGGTCCCCAGGCATCTCCTGGTAAGGCCGAGGAGCCAAAGAAAAAGGCTGATGGTGACGACGTAATCGACGCTGAGTTCAAAGAAAAACAATGACGACAAAAAGAGACTATTACGAGATATTGGGTATTCAGAAGGGCGCAAGTGTCGATGAGATAAAGAAGGCATATAGAAGCCTTGCGCTTAAATATCATCCTGATCGCGTTTCTCATGAGAAAAAGAAAGACGCAGAGGATAGGTTCAAGGATATCTCTGAGTCATATGCAGTATTGTCTGATCCTCAAAAGAGGAGCCAGTATGATCAGTTTGGGCATGCTGGTATTGATTCGCGCTATAGTCATGAGGATATTTTCAGGGGTGCAGATTTTGGCAGTATCTTTGAGAACATGGGTCTTGGCGATATATTCGGAGATTTAGGGATATTTGGTGGAGGGTTTTCTTCAAGGCGTAGAGGTGGCCCTCAGCGTGGGAGTGATTTGGAATATGAGATAGAGATAGGTTTTAAAGAAGCTGCATTCGGAGTCAAAAAGACAATAAATATTCCACGGCACGAGACATGTACTGTTTGTAAGGGTGAAGGTGCAAGGCCTGGGACAAAAAAGACAAAATGCGCTCACTGCGGAGGTAAGGGCCAAGTCTTACAATCGGCAGGGTTTTTTAGTATTTCACAGACATGTCCTATATGTAGGGGAGAGGGAGCAATTATAAAAAATCCTTGTGTAAAATGCACTGGCAGCGGTAGAAACAGGGTTTCAAAGAAGATCGAAGTGACTATCCCGGCAGGAGTGGATACAGGTTCACGTCTTCGTATGCAGGGCGAAGGTGAAGCTGGTTTAAAAGGTGGCCCAAAAGGCGACCTTTATATCTATATACACGTAAAAGATCATGGTATATTTGACCGTCATGGTTATGATATAATATGCAACGTGCCTATAGGTTTTCCGACAGCAGCACTTGGAGGAGAGATAGAAATCCCGACGTTAAACGGAAACGTGGTAATGAAGATACCAGAGGGTACTCAGAGCGGAAAGATCTTCAGGCTTCAAGGCAAGGGTATAAAGAGGCTTCGCGGTTATGGCCAAGGTGATCAGCTAGTCAGGGTTTCAGTGGAGACACCTACACGCCTTAATTCAGAGCAAAGAAGGGCATTAGGGGAATTTGCAAAATTATGCAGCGATAAGGTCAATCCATTGTCCAAATCGTTTATGGACAAGGTGAAGAAGCTATTCGGGAAATGATGTTCAAGGTTAGACCTTGGACAATGTGAGGAAATAGGGATGCCGACATACGAGTATGAATGCCGAAAATGCAAAAAAGTTTTTGATGTATTTCAGAAGATGAGTGATAAATCTTTATCAGTCTGTCCAGACAAATCATGTAAGGGTAAGGTAAGGCGGTTGATAGGTCCTGGCGCAGGCCTTATTTTCAAGGGGTCAGGTTTTTACGCCACTGATTACAGAAGCCAGAGTTATAAAAAGAAAGAAAAAGAGGAAAAGTCAACTGGATCTCCGTGCCAGTCATGCGATAAGAAAAAGGTTTGCGGTACAGAAGGTTAAGGGGGAATGAGTTGGCGAAAAGAATTTTAAAATACTGGCTTCCCCTATACGTATACGCAGGGATTATATTTTATTTTTCTGGTAAACCAAGCTCTTTACCTGAAGTTAATATTCTTTTTTTTGACAAGATACTTCATGTTTTTGAATTTACGGTCTTTGGGCTCTTGGCAGCGAGGGCATTTAAAAATTCATCAAAGAGCACGATGTTCGAGAATTTTAAAATATTAGCTGTCCTGGTTTCGGTCGCGTATGGCGTTTTAGACGAGTTTCATCAAGGTTTTATCCCGGAACGCCAATTCAGTGTTTTTGATATGATGGCCGATGGTATTGGCGGAATCCTAGGAGTGTTTATTTATGGCAGTCGTAATCCCGTTTAAAGGCACGCTTTATAATCCGGAAAAGATAAAAGATCTTTCAAAGGTAATGGCCCCGCCATACGATGTAATCTCTCCACGCGAACAGGATGAATTGTACAATGCTGACTCGTGCAATATAATCCGTCTTCTGTTAGGCAAGGATTTTCCCAAAGACAATGAAAAAGAAAATAAATATACGCGCGCAAAGATCTCTTTGCGGGAGTGGCAAGAAAAAAGCACCTTGAAAAAAGACACAGAGCCATGTATTTATATTTATTCGCAGGAATTCAAAGTCAGCGGAGTGGTAAAGCGCAGAATCGGTTTTATCTCGCTTTTAAAATTAGAAGATTTTGATACAAAAAAAGCCAGTATCCATCCTCATGAAAACACGCTTGTAGCCCCAAAAGAAGACCGAACGAGACTCATTAGTTCGATAGAGGCGAATCTAGGCCCTATATTTGCGATCTTTGCTGACGAAGATAAATCTATTGATAAAGTCCTGGCTCAACAAACAAAATCGCAACCTATAATAGATGTGTTGGATCATCATGGGATCAGGAATAGACTCTGGAGGGTTTCCGAAAAGGACACAGTGAATAAAATTGTCCACATGATGAGGGATAAAAAACTTTTTATCGCAGACGGGCATCACCGGTATGAGGTCGGTCTTGAGTTTAGCAAGACCAAAAAAGACCCCAAGTACGGATGCATACTTACCTATTTTACAGATATCTATGCTGATGGAATGGTGATATTACCTACGTACAGGCTGATTGCCGGAGTAAATAACGGAATTTTAGCTGAATTAAAAAATGATTTAAAAAAACACTTTGATTTTAAGGATATATCTTCAAAAGAAGAGACTCAAGGCTTTCTTTCTAATGCAAAGCCTTCTGAAAAGAGATTTGTAATGTACGCGCTCGGTAAATTTACAGGACTATGTTTAAAGGATAGCGATTCTTTGGATGTTACGGCACTTCACGATTTAGTTATAGAGCCGTTGAAGAAAAAGGCTGAGACGCAGGGAGAGGAGATTTTGATAGATTTTAGCAAGGATTTAGACTATACCGTTAAAATGGTAGACGAGGGCAAATATTCTCTTTCTTTCATGTTGAATCCGACGAAGATCATGCAGGTTCGGGATATGGCGTTTTCTGGTAGGCGCATGCCGCAGAAATCAACGTATTTTTACCCGAAGGTGCTGACGGGTCTTGTTATAAATGTGTTTTAGCGAGTCTTGACGACGTTTTAACTTCACAAATCTTGCAATATTAGAAGTGTAAAGTTAAGGTGGAGCAGGGATAATGATATTATTCAGGAAGCCAAAATATAAAGTCGTAAAGGTGTCAAAGCGCAAGGGCGTGCCGGATGGGACATGGCTTAAGTGCGAGGGCTGCAGCGAGCTGATTTATAAGAAGACTCTCGAAGAGAATTCCCGGGTGTGCCCTAAATGTAATTATCACTTTGTCCTCACCGCGCATGAGCGCATCTCTATGCTTCTCGATGATAAAAGCTTTAAGGAATTTGACAAGGGCATGAAGCCGCAGGATGTCTTGAATTTTAAAGGTCCAAAGAGCTATGCGCAAAAGATAGAGCAGGATACACTGGCTACCGGCATGGATGAAGCTATAGTGACTGGTAAGGGTCGGATCAACAACAGGGAGATTGCCCTGGCTGTAACTGATTCGCGCTTTATAATGGGCTCCATGGGTTATGTAGTAGGGGAAAAGATAGCTAGGGTTACAGAGTATGCCACTGAGAATCACCTGCCCCTTGTGATCATCTCAGGCTCTGGCGGCGGCGCAAGGATGTATGAAGGCATGATCTCGCTTATGCAGATGGCAAAGACTTCAGCTTGCCTTGCAAGACATAATGAGGCAGGGCTTTTGTATATCTCGGTATTGACAAATCCTACCATGGCAGGGGTGTTAGCCAGTTTTGCTTCTCTCGGAGACGTGAATATTGCTGAGCCAAAGGCGCTTATCGGCTTTACAGGACCAAGGGTAATAGAGCAGACGATACGGCAGAAGCTGCCTGAGGGTTTTCAGACATCAGAATTTCTCCTGGAGCACGGTCTTATAGATATGGTGGTTAGCCGAAAGATTTTAAAGGATACCCTTACACAGCTGGTGGATTACCTTTCGTAACTTGACTTTTATGGAGAAATCAGTTAAAAGCTGTTAAATCTCTATAGATCAAAGGATATTTATACTATGGCACAGGTAAGCCTTAGAAATATAACAAAGATATATCCTGGCGATGTGATGGCTGTCAGCGATGTGAATCTGGGAGTAGAGAACAAAGAATTCGTCGTGCTTGTAGGTCCGTCAGGATGTGGCAAGTCTACTACCTTGAGGATGGTAGCTGGGCTTGAGACAATTACAAAGGGAGAGGTCTGGATAGCGGATAAGATGGTCAATGATATCCCGGCAAAGGATAGGGATATTGCCATGGTATTTCAGAACTACGCGCTTTATCCACATATGACGGTGTACGAGAATATGTCTTTTGCCTTGAGATTACGCAGGTTTCCTAGAAGTGAGATCGAGAATCGTGTTAAAGAAGCAGCAGAGATCCTTGGCATAAAGAAGCTTTTAAACAGGCGCCCTAGTAAGCTTTCAGGAGGACAACGACAAAGAGTGGCTGTTGGAAGGGCTATCGTGAGAAAGCCAAAGGTGTTTTTATTTGACGAGCCGCTGAGTAATCTTGATGCAAAGATGCGTGTTCAGATGAGGACAGAACTTAATAAGCTTCATATAAAGCTTCAGTCTACTATGATCTATGTCACTCATGACCAGACAGAGGCAATGACCATGGGCAACCGCATTGTTGTCATGAAGGATGGCGTGATACAGCAGGTCGCAGATCCCATCATGCTTTACGATAAGCCTGTAAATAAATTCGTAGCGGGTTTTATAGGTTCTCCTCCCATGAATTTTGTAAATGGAAAGATTATCAAGAAGAACGGAAAATTCTTTTTTACGAAGAATGGTTTCAACGTAAAAGTGGTCGAGGATATGTATGATAAGCTATCTTCTTATGAAGGAAAAGAAGTCACCTTTGGAATAAGACCCGAAGACATATACGATAAGCTTTTTGTCTCAGAGGCCTCGTCCGAAAACATCGTAAAAGGCGTTATTGAAATAGTGGAACCTATGGGAGCAGAGGTATTTTTGTATATTACTGCTAGTGGCAATTCATTGATAGCACGCGTTGGCGGACACGATAGGCCAGAGGTTGGCCAGGATCTGGACCTTGTCTTTGACATGAGCAAAGTTCACTTCTTTAATAATGATACAGAAGAGACTATAGTATAAAATAGGCGATCGTTGCTCTCCGCAAGATGGAATCAGAAAATGCAGGAAAAATCAAAATAGGCATTTTTTCAATCGTTAGCTTTGTTGTAATATCCTACCTTGTATTTCGTTCGAGTCTTCCTAAAAACCCGACCATTTTTCTATACAACCTTATTATTATAATGAGCCTGCAAGGTCTTGGCTTTTACAGAGGTCTTTTTTTGCTTGGCGGAGCTATATTCCTTACGATCCTTATTTCTCTTGGCGTAGATTTTCAGTATGTATGGAATGTCCCTGTATTTTTTGTAGTATTTTTGATCGTCGACGATCAGATCAAAAAACGCAATTATTATTCTCGCATAATCGAGACACGCATAGAAGAAGTGGGTGAGAATACAAACTTGCTTGCCAATGAACACGGGAGGCACAAAAGAGACGCACTTTCTCTAGAGAAGAAAGAAGAAAAATATAAGTTATTAAAGGCTGTTACATCTGTTTTAAGCTCCACACTTTCCATGGATAAGGTAGGTGTATATATATTGAACAGCGCCTTGAATATAATCGGTAAGTCGGAATCCGCCCTTTTATTTCTGGTAGATACGAAAGAGCAAGGTTTGAATCTGTTTGCCTCTAGGACAGGGAGCGGCGATAAGGTAAAGGCAAAAAGAGGCGATGTGCTGGACGAATGGGTGTTTAAAGAACGGCAGTGTCTTCTTGTAGAGGACATAAAGAAAGATTTCAGGTTCAGTGAAGAGAGGCTTAAAGAATACCCAAGGGTCTTTCGTTCAGTCATCTCTTGTCCACTGATAGAAGAGAAAAAGATCATAGGTATAGTCCGACTGGAACACGCAAGGCCTTATAATTATACATCTGAGGACCTTAGGCTTCTGGATATATTATGTGATCTGGGTGCAGCAAGTTTACAGAACGCAAAATATTATAAACAGACCCTTGAGCTTGCGATTAGAGATGGGCTGACAGGCCTGTATCTTCGCAGATTTTTCCTGGAGAGATTAAGAGAGGAGATATCCAGATCTCTACGCAGTGACATGGATTGCTCTTTTCTTATGTTAGATATTGATAATTTTAAAAACTACAATGATCAGTATGGGCATGTGGCGGGAGATATAGTGCTAAAGGCGCTTTCAAAGGTACTTGAGGGGTTTTCTGACAGGGGCGTTATCTGCCGTTATGGCGGTGAGGAGTTTTCAATGTTTTTACCGGAGACCTCGAAGCGAAAGGCTAGAATAGTCGCAGAAGATATCAGGAAGACTATAAAGGAAGAGGCAATAGACCTTCGCAGGACAAAGACAAATGTCACTGTCTCAATAGGCGTTGCCAGTTTTCCGCAGGATACAAAGGTAATGGACGAACTTATTTTAAAAGCAGACGAGCGGCTCTACAAGGCGAAGCACGAAGGGAAAGATAGAGTCGTATAGTTATTTTTTGTGTAAGGCGTAATGCAGGGTAAATCATGAAATTTTTGATGTATTCGCTTGTATCAATATTGGTTTTATTCTTGAGCTACAGGATTGATCTTTCCAGGGCACTGATCTTTTCTGTGTCTATAGGCGTTTTTATCTTGATTAAAGAAGTGAGGACTTTTCCATATGAAGCAGCGGTTATCGTGCTTTTTATAAATGCAGTGCCTTTTATCGCAGAGGTATTCAGGAAGGACCTCGAGAGACATAAGGATGGTATGCGTTCTAGATTCGAAGAGGTGAAAAAATCGTATGAAGGCTTGATGTCAAAGGATAGGCGTGAGATCGAGTCGAATCTGGAAAGAGAAAAGAAGATGCAACAGGTCCTTTCGCTATATGAAATCTCAAAGGATATGTCCAGTTGTCTTGCGCTTGAAGATATATTCAACATATTTTCTTCTACGGTTAAAAAGTCTTTTAGGTTCAGGCTTGCAAGATTTGTTGTTTTGAAGGCCTCTAGCGAGGTAGATGCAGTATATCAGATCGAACTTGGTAGCAAGGTAAGTAAAGTTGCGCCTGATGATTTTGACAGGGAACTCGTGAAGATCGAACTAGGCACAAGAAAGACGATTTTGATCTCTTCTCAGGAAAACCATGATTCCTCGAGAAGACTATCTATCATTAAGGATTTTGAGACATTGATAGCTATGCCTCTTTTTGCCGAAGGGAAAGTAGCCGGTGTACTGTACATCGAAAACTTACCGAGGCTGTATTTTGAAAATTTTATAATACTGGTGGGGCAGTTTGCTATTCAGTTTCAGAAGGTGAGTCTGTATAAAAAGATGCAGGAGATGTCCATAACGGATTCTCTTACAGATATCAGTACGAGGCGGTATTTTCTTGAGAGATTTGCGGAAGAAGTGAGGCGCTCGATGCGGCATAAGACCAATCTTTCGTTTCTTATGCTGGATCTGGATCACTTTAAACAGAACAATGACAGGTTCGGACATCTGGTCGGAGATGTTGTTTTAAAGGAAGTGGCGGTGATTTTAAAGTCTAACCTACGAGAGATCGATATTATTGGTAGATATGGCGGCGAGGAGTTTGCGATAGTACTTACAGGAACTGGAGAGGACGGAGCGCACCAGGTGGCAGAGCGTATAAGAGAGGGTGTTGCCTCAGCCATTTTCAAGGCGTATGACGAGAGAGTCTCTACTACTGTGAGCATAGGGATCAGTGTTTTTCCGGATGATGGCGGGGATATCGAGTCTTTGATCGAGTCAGCCGATAGGTCGCTTTATAAGGCAAAGGAAACAGGCCGCAATCGCGTATGTTAGTTGCTTGAGATTTCATATCAGATATCCTGCAGGCCCCAAGAAAAAAATAGTTGCATAATTTCTTCAATTCAGTTAATATAATCCAGTATGCATAAACACGTTAAGGTAGGAATAGATCTGGGTGCAACGCGTATAAAGATGGCACTTGTGGATAGGAGTGGCAGGGTTTCTTACAGGCGCGAGATAGATACACCATTTAATGCGAAAAGATCTCAGATCATTGATTCCCTAGTAGACAATATAGCTTATATATTAAAGACATCTAGCACCAAGAAGAAAGATGTGGCTGGAATTGGGATTGGTGTGCCTGGGCCAGTGGATTCCAAAAGAGGTATTGTGAAGTATTTCCCTAATATAAAGGGTTGGAGCAAGGTACCTCTCAAGGCTATATTGCAGAAGAGGTTAGGCTTAAAGGTAGTCTTGGATAATGATGTGAATGCCATGACGCTTGCTGAGTACGCCTTCGGTGCTGGAAAGGGTGCGGTGAACCTAATCTGCATTACTCTTGGCACAGGTGTAGGCGGAGGTATTATTATAGACGGGAGATTATACAGGGGCAGTACTATGTGCGCAGGTGAGATCGGGCATATTCCGATCAATGAAAAAGGGCCTAGGTGTAATTGCAGGGGCATAGCGTGTCTTGAGAGGTATGTGGGAAATAGATATGTGCTAGGGAGGGCCAGGAGGATCCTTGGTAAGGGCATAACGCTTGAGCGTATTGATGAACTTGCAGAAACAGGCAACAAGAAGGCGCTGGGGATATGGCAGGATGTTGGCAATAAATTGGGCATTGCACTTACAGGTGCAGTGAATCTATTGAACCCTGATATGATTATTGTTGGCGGAGGAGTGAGTAAGGCAGGGGAGTTGATATTGACTCCTATGAGGAAAACCCTTAAGGCCCGGGCAATGAAAGACCAGGCTAAACACGTAAAGATCGTGCGTGCAAAGCTCGGAGGTAATGCCGGGATCATAGGCGCGTCGTTACTTGTATAGATGATTATGAAAAGAATAGTTTATTTCATTCTAATCAGCATATTACTTTGTTCTAGTATTGTGCATGCGCAGGAAGAGGCTAGGCCGGTAGAGGTAAATGGTGACCAGGTCGAATTTTTACCTCGCGAGAAAAAGGTGATTGGTACAGGCAATGTGTCTGTTGATTATGAAAATATCAGGCTTACATGCGACAAGATAACTGTATATACAGAAACTAAGGATGCTGATGCAGAGGGTAATGTAGTTTTAAAAGGCCCTACTGGAGATGTCAGGGGAGAGAAGGTAAGATATAATTTTGAGACTAAAAAAGGAGAAGTCTTAAAAGTAAGGGTGAAATCAGGTGAGTGGTATGCTGGTGGAGACACCGCAGACCTTCTTCCTGATGGTTCGATAAGCGTGAAGGATAGCTATATAACAAGCTGCGACCGAGAAAACCCGCATTATAAGATTTCTTCGAAAAATGTGGCGATCTACCCGGACAATAGAGTAGTTGCAAACAATGTATTTTTCAAGGCCGGCAATATCCCTGTTGCGTATCTCCCAAGATATGATTACTCGTTAAATGCTGACTGGCCGACGTTTAATGTTATTCCCGGAAAAAAGAAAAAATGGGGCGTGTTCATTCTTTCAAGCTATAGATATGACTTGGATGAGGAGAACACTTTTACGCTTAGGCTGGATGAAAGGGAAAAATGGGGATTTGGAGAAGGCCTTGACTATAAATATTCTTTCGGTAACTTTGGAGATGGTATTTTGAGGACTTATTTTACGCATCAGAGAGACCGTGACAGGGACGAAGCAGGGACCAGGGCAGAGGAGGAAAGATACAGGGCTCAGCTGAGGCATCGTTGGGATATTAGCGACAATGTTACTGGCCTTTTAGAATATCACAAGATGGGCGACGTGGATTTTACAAAGGATTATTTTTATAGAGAAGAATATGACAAGGAATTATCTCCGGAATCCTACGTTTATTTATTGGATAGGGAGCCTGAGTATAGCTTGAGTTTTTTGACTCAGAAGAGAGTGAATCATTTCCAGAGCGTTGTCGAGCGTTTACCTGAGGCAAGATTTAATCTAAAGGACCAGGTCTTAGCAGGTCTCCCGATTTATTTCAAGACAGATACGAGCATCACAAACCTTAACAGTAAAACTGCGAACAGCGCGACTGATAGCGATGTGACGAGATTCGACACTTATAATAAATTATCAGCGCCTCTGCGCCTGGCAAACTTTCTTAGTATCACACCTTTTTTAGGTTCGAGAGAGACCTTTTACAGTAAAGACACAAACGGAGACGAGGATGAATTTCGGACTGCGTTTTATACAGGTATAGATGTGAGCACGAAGTTTTCAAAGACGTATGATAAAGAAGGCAGTTTTTTAGGGGTTGATTTTAACAAGATCCATCATATTGTTACACCGACAGTAGAGTATGAGTATATCCATGCGCCGTCTATTGCCTCGGGTAATCTCCAGCAGTTTGACGATATCGACGCTATAGGGAGGATTAGCACATTCAGCCTGGGCCTTGAGAATAAACTACAGACAAAAAGACTTATAAATGGAAAATTAAAGACATGGGACCTGGGTTATTTATTGTTGAGCGGAGATTATCTTTATAAACCAGAAGACGGCAGTAAACTTTCAAATGTAAAAGGAGACCTGGAACTTACGCCATTTAGCTGGCTCAGGATAGAATCCGATACACAGTATGATCCGGCTACAAGGGATTTCCAGAGCTGGAATATGGATTTACATATCAATAAAGATGAAAAATGGAGCCTGGGTTTTGGCTCCAGGTATTGGCAGGATACTGAGCACGAGCTTACTTCTCAGTTATTTTACAGATTGAATAAGGACATTGCGTTCAGGCTTTTTGGGAGGTATGACTTAAAAGAGGTGGAATCAAATGGCCATAAGATTATCAATAGATTCAGTGGTAAGGAGATCTCTATTATAAAAGACCTACACTGCTGGATCGGAGAGATGAGCCTGGAAGTGGACAGGGACGGTGGTACAACAGTATGGTTTACCATGAAGCTAAAGGCCTCGCCAAAGGTGCCGTTTGATTTTAGCGATTATTACGCGTATCCGAAGGAGCGAAGATGAATATATGCATTATAGGCGCTGGTTATGTAGGATTGGTGAGTGGCGCATGCTTTGCCGACCTGGGACATAAGGTAGTCTGCGTGGATAATAATAAGAAAAAAATAGAAACTCTCAGGAAATCAAAGATCCCGTTTTACGAGAAATCACTCGGGGACATGGTAAGAAGGAATGTAAAGGCAGGGAGACTTTCCTTTGTAGAGAGCATAAAAGAGGGCGTAAAAAGGTCTCTTGTCATCTTTATATGCGTTGGTACGCCACCAAGGCAAAACGGGGAGGCAGATCTTTCGTATGTGGAAAAGGTTGCGACTGAGATTGCAAAGAATATGTCTTCATATAGTCTTATAGTCGAGAAAAGTACTGTTCCTGTCGAGACAGGGAAATGGGTGGAGCATACGATAAAGGCGAACATAAAAAAGAAGGTAAAGTTTGACGTGGCTTCCAATCCAGAGTTTTTAAAAGAGGGGACGGCGATAGAAGATTTTATGCACCCTGATAGGGTGGTCATAGGCGTGAACTCTAAGAGAGCAGAGAAGATCCTTAAGGAATTATATAAAGATGTTGATGCTGAAGTAGTAGTGACTGACATATCAAGCGCAGAGCTTATAAAGCATGCCTCGAATTCATTCCTTGCTACAAAGATATCTTTTATAAATTCAGTTGCCAACGTATGTGAGCGCACAGGCGCGGATATCAAAAAGGTAGCACATGGCATGGGCCTTGATTCGAGGATAAGAGAAGGGTTTTTAAGAAGTGGGATCGGTTATGGCGGTTCGTGTTTTCCAAAAGATGTGGACGCATTTGTGCATATATCTGGAAAGCTGGGCTATGATTTTGGCATACTGAAAGCAGCGAGAAAGGTAAATGAGGAGCAAAAGGCGTTTTTCATACGTAAGATCGAAGAGGCTTTATGGATCGTGAAGGGGAAAAACATAGGAGTGCTGGGACTTTCTTTTAAGCCAAATACCGATGATATGCGCAGTGCACCGTCGATAGATATTATAAATTCCTTAAAAGAGGCTGGGGCCAGGATAAAGGCGTATGATCCGCAGGCAATGAAAAAGGCGTGCGGGGTTCTGGATGGAGTTAGATTTTGTAAAGATCCCTACGAGGTCGCGAAAAATAGTGATGCACTTGTGATAGCGACAGAGTGGCATGAATTTGAGATAATGGATCTTGGTCGCATAAAAAAGCTTATGAAGAAACCACTCATTATAGACGGGAGGAATATCTTTGAACCCGCGAAGATGAAGAAAATAGGTTTTAGGTATATTTCGATAGGGAGACAATAAGTGATAAAAGATGTAGAGATAAAAAAACTTAAGATCATTCCTGACGAACGGGGCAGGCTTATGGAGATCCTTCGTTCTGACGAGGAGCTATTTCAAAGATTCGGCCAGGTATATATGACAACTGCGTATCCTGGAGTAACTAAGGCGTGGCATTATCACAAGAAGCAGGATGATCATTTTACCTGTATTTCAGGAATAATGAAGGTCGCGATTTATGACGCGCGTAAAGATTCGCCTACATATAAAGAGGTGAATGATTTTACAGTAAGTCTTGATGACCCAAAGCTTATCAAAATACCAAAATTTGTATATCATGGGTTTAAATGTATCGGAGATAAAGAAGCCATAGTAATAAATGTGCCTACATTGCCGTATAACGCCAAAGAGCCAGATGAATACCGCGTAGACGCATTCAAGAATGACATACCGTATGATTGGAGGAGGCAAGCATGAAAGGTGTGATATTAGCCGGAGGACTAGGGAAGCGGCTTGAGCCATTGACTCGCATTACTAATAAGCATCTCTTGCCTGTTTACAATAAGCCAATGATATATTATCCTATCCAGATCCTTGTGGATGCAGGGATAAAGGACATACTCATTGTTACAGGAGGTAATCACGCAGGTGAATTTTTGCGTTTACTTGGTAATGGCAAGGAGTTTGGCCTAAAGCATATAAACTATACATATCAGAGTGGGCAGGGTGGAATTGCGGATGCACTAGGCCTGACAGAGCATTTTGTTGACAAGGATAAAGTGGTCGTTGTTCTCGGTGACAATATCATTGAAAAATCAATAAAAACATACGTAGATGATTTCAGGAAACAGGAAAAAGGCGCAAAGATACTCTTGAAAGAAGTGGAAGATCCTGAAAGATTTGGTGTGCCTGAGATAAAAGGTGATAAGATCATAGATATACAGGAGAAACCAAAAAATCCTAAATCCAAATATGCAGTCACGGGCATTTACATGTATGATTCAAGGGTTTTTGATATAGTAAAGACATTAAAGCCTTCTGAAAGAGGAGAGCTTGAGATTACTGACGTGAATAATGATTATATTTCGCGCGGAGAAATGACTTTTGCTGCGCTGGATGGCTGGTGGAGCGATTGCGGGACGCATGAGTCGCTCTTAAGCGCAAGTGATTTAGTAGCAAAAAAAGCAGGTATTAGATGAGACTTCTTGTAACAGGCGGGTGCGGGTTTATAGGGTCTAATTTTATCAGGTATATGCTGAAAAAATACCGCAGCTATAAGATTATAAATCTGGATAAGCTTACTTATTGTGGCCGCCGAGAAAATCTTAAGGATATCGAAAAAGACAGGCGCTATAGATTTGTAAAAGGCGACATATGCGACTCAAGGCTAGTAGGTAAATTAACAAAGGGCTGTGACGCTATTTTAAATTTTGCAGCAGAGTCTCATGTTGACCGTTCTATTAGCAATGCCGTGGATTTTATTCGTACCAATGTCCACGGAGTGCAGGTACTTTTAGACGCTGCAAGGAAAAACAAGGTAAGGAGATTTATTCAGGTCTCGACCGATGAAGTGTATGGCAGTATCCAGAGAGGATCTTTTAATGAGAAGAGCCTCTTGCATCCCAACAGTCCGTATTCTGCATCCAAGGCAGCCGGAGATCACCTAGCGTTGGCATATCATACAACCTTCAGGACGCCCGTTGTTGTTACGCGCTCAAGCAATAATTTTGGACCGTATCAATTTCCGGAAAAGGTCATACCACTTTTTATTACTAATTTACTAGAGAACAAGAAAGTGCCGCTATACGGGGATGGCTTAAATGTCCGTGACTGGTTATATGTCCTGGATAATTGCATAGCAATAGATGTTGTTTTGCGCAAAGGCAGGCCAGGTGAGATCTACAATATAGGCGGCAGCTATGAAATCCCGAATATAAGGCTTACACGGACAATATTGAAACTCCTGGGAAAGACATATAGTATGATAAAATATGTACCTGACAGACTTGGGCACGATAGACGTTATTCCCTGGATTCAACAAAGATAAAAAGACTCGGCTGGAAGACGACAAAGGATTTCAGTACGACGATAAAAGAGACGATAGAGTGGTATAAGAATAATAGAGATTGGTGGGGAAGATTAAAATGATTAATCAGTTGAAATCAAAAATCAAAGATAGGTCTGCTAAGATCGGTATAATCGGGCTTGGCTATGTGGGGCTTCCACTTGCAGTTGAATTTGGCAAGGCAGGATTTAGTGTTACAGGGTTTGATAATGATGCCAGCAAAGTTGGAGAGATACAAAAAGGTAGTTCTTATATACCTGATGTGTCTTCTAAGGATGTAGGAGATCTAACCTCCTCCAAGAAATTATCACCCACTGCTGATAAGACACTTTTAAACAAGATGGATATTATTATTATCTGTGTTCCTACGCCTCTACGTAAGACCAAAGAACCTGATATATCATTTATACTCCAGGCCGCAGAAGATATTAATTCCAATCTCAGAAGGGGCCAATTAATAGTTCTTGAAAGCACTACCTACCCTGGGACTACCGAAGAGGTGATACTTCCTAAATTAGGTGGGAACGGCCTAAAAGTAGGCAAGGATATCTATATAGCATTTTCACCTGAAAGAGTCGATCCTGGCAACAAAAAATATAAAACAAAGGATATTCCAAAAGTAGTGGGAGGTGTTAGCGAAACATGCACTGAACTTACCAAGTTATTGTATTCCCAGATCATAAAGGACGTTATTAGTGTTTCCAGCACCCGTTCAGCTGAGATGGTAAAGCTTCTGGAAAATACATTTCGCGCTGTAAATATAGGACTTATAAATGAATTAGCTATTATGTGCAACAAGATGAACCTTGATATATGGGAGATTATCGAGGCAGCCAAGACAAAACCATTTGGTTTTATGCCGTTTTATCCTGGTCCAGGCCTGGGTGGACACTGTTTGCCCTGCGATCCAATATATCTTTCCTGGAAGGCCCGTTCGCACGGGATCGAGGCGAGATTGATAGAGCTGGCGGCAGAGATAAATTCATGTATGCCTCAACATGTTGTCGATAGAGTCATAGATGGCCTGAACAACCAGAAAAAGGCATTAAAGGGTTCAAATATCCTCGTTGTAGGGATTACCTATAAAAAGGATATCAATGATATGAGGGAGTCTCCAGCGCTTGCTATTATCACTTCATTGATTGAAAAAGAGGCAAAGGTCCAGTATTATGATCCGCTCGTACCGGATTTTAAAATTGATGGATTAAAATTGAAATCCTTGGATCTGACAAAGGAAAATATGTCTTCGAGCGACTGTGTTGTGATCCTGACAGATCATTCGTCGCTGGATTATAAATTAATAGCCGACAATGCAAAACTGATTCTTGATACGCGGAATGCTCTGAGGCAGTTTAAGGGTAGTAGCAATATCATAACGCTTTAAAGGGGATAGAATGAGATTTCTTGTTACTGGTGGTGCAGGTTTTATCGGGTCTCATATAGTAGATGCGCTTGTTAAAAATGGCGATAAGGTATGCGTACTAGATGATCTTTCATCAGGCAAGCGTGAGAATTTAGAGAGCGTAATAGATAAGATAGAGTTTATAGAAGGAGACATAAGGGATAAGGGGGTTGCTTCAAAGGCCATGAATGGCGTGGATTATTGCTTGCATCAGGCAGCCTTGAGGAGTGTACCTAAATCTCTTGGGAATCCAAAACTTTATAATGACGTGAATATAAATGGGACATTAAATATATTGACTGCGGCAAAAGAGGCTAAAGTAAAGCGGGTCACATTTGCCTCATCCAGTTCTATTTATGGTGAAACAGACAGACTTCCTGAAAAAGAAGATTTCTTACCGCTTTTAATATCCCCTTATGCCCTTACAAAGCTAGCAGGCGAGCACTATTGCAGGATATTTAGTGAGATTTATGGAGTCGAGACAGCCTCGCTTCGCTATTTCAATGTATTCGGCCCCAGGCAGAGCCTTGAGAACGAGTACGCTGTCGTAATACCAAAGTTTATAACATGCATGCTTAAGAATGAGAATCCACCTGTCCACGGTGACGGAAAGCAGACACGCGATTTTACATATGTTGAAAACGTAGTCCAGGCCAATATAAAGGCAGCGACCGCACCTGGCATAAAATGTGAGGTATTTAACATTGCCTGTGGCAAGGCCTATAGCGTCCTGGATATTGTTAAATATGTTAACAATATCCTCAAAAAAGATATCAAGCCAAAATTAGGTCCGATACGCCCTGGAGATGTAAAACATACGCTCGCAGATATTACAAAAGCAAAAAAACTTATAAGATTCGATCCAAAAGTTGGGTTTGAGCAAGGACTTGAGAAGGCAGTCGGGTATTTTAAGTCAGTTAGCTAGGAGATAGAATGAAAAAGGTTTTAATTACAGGCGGGGCTGGTTTTTTAGGCTCGCATCTTTGCGACAGGTTTCTTAGGGAAGGTTATAAGGTAATATGCATGGATAACCTTATAACCGGTAGCCTTTTGAATGTTTCGCATCTTGAAAAAAATCGCAATTTTAAATTCGTAAAGCATGATGTATCAAAATATATTGATGTCACGGAAGACATAGACATAATTTTACATTTTGCCTCGCCCGCAAGTCCAATAGATTATTTAAATTATCCTATACAGACACTCAAGGTTGGTTCATTGGGCACGCATAACGCACTTGGTTTAGCAAAAGAAAAAAAATCCAAGTTCTTGTTGGCGTCTACCTCGGAGATTTATGGAGATCCAAAGATCCACCCTCAGCCAGAGACTTATTATGGGCATGTAAATTGCATCGGACCCCGCGGGGTTTATGATGAGGCAAAGCGTTTTGCAGAGGCTATTACTTTTGCCTATCATAATACACACGGCCTTGATACGCGCATAGTCCGTATTTTTAATACCTATGGTCCTAGGATGAGGAAGAAAGACGGCAGAGCAATACCCAATTTTATAACTCAGGTCCTGAAAAATGAACCAATAACTATATATGGCAAGGGTGATCAGACAAGAAGTTTTTGTTTTGTTTCAGATTTGATAGAGGGGTTATATCTACTTAGTCAATCAGATATGCACGAGCCTGTAAATATCGGCAATCCAGTAGAGTTAAAAATCATAGATCTTGCCAAAAAGATAATAAAGCTCACAGGAAGCAAAAGTAAAATCGTTTACAAGGAACTTCCTAAAGATGACCCAAAGGTCAGACAGCCTGATATTAAAAGGGCAAAAGAACTCCTTAAATGGAACCCAAAGATACGACTAGAAGAAGGACTAAAAGAGACTATAAAGTGGTTCAAAGAATAGGAATAATAATACTATGTTTTCTTTTTTTAACACCTTCTGTTCTCAAGGCCAATCCGTCAGTGGATGTGCCTTCTAGGCATTGGAGTTACGATGTAATAGAGAAACTCGCTATATTAGACCTGGCTGATATAGCTGATATAGGAGTAAGGCCAGTTTCTCGCATAAAGATGGCGCATATGATAAAAAGCGCCATCGAACGCTCACGCGATTACGAATTAGATTTTGAATGGGATGAGCAGGAGTATTTAGAGACACTTTTATATAATCTCATAGACGAGTTCAGAGAAGAGCTTGTTACCATAGGCATTGATGTTGTCTCAGTGAGAGACAGTGGCCCCAAGAGGTATATCTTAAAAAGCCCTGAGCTCAATATTGAAAAGGTTTATAGTAAGTTAGACTCAGACACAAGGCTCTTTGAAAATAAAGACGGTTGGAAACTAAAAGATGGATTTAACATCCGGGCAAGACTGAGGACATGGGCAAAGGTAGCCAATTTTTTTGCCATAGCCTTAACCCCTGGCGTCAGGTATTCGAGAGAAGATACAGACGTAGATCTTGAAGAAGGCGGCATAAGGTTTAGTCACCCTAGTTTTAACATGGAGCTATCAGTTGGTCGGACCTCGATGTGGTGGGGGCCTGGTTTTCATGGCGCGCTTCTTTTGTCAGACAATGCCTTTCCTTTGGATGCAGTCAGGTGGAATAATATCTATCCGTTTCGCCTTCCGTTTATCCTTAAAAAGCTCGGCAGGTTTAACGCACAGTTTTTTGTATCAAGGCTCGAGGATAAAAGGACCATACCTAATGCATTTATAACTGGATGGAGACTTGATTATACGCCGTGGAATTTTTTAAAATTCGGATTTGGCCATATCATGATGCATGGTGGAGAGGGCATAAAGAAATTAGGTTTTGCCAACTACTGGAGCTCAGCATCTTTAGTATTCAGTGCTGCTGGCGGAGGGACAGAAACCGAAAACCACACTATATCAGGTGATATACAGCTATTTATCCGCAGGATAGATAGATTCCTGCCGATAGCCACAGGTGCAAAGCTTTACACAGAGTGGGGCGCAGAAGACGAGGCAGGAAACACGCCTACGCATCTGGCATCTATCACAGGAATTTACCTTACAGATGTCTTTAAAATACCTGGCTTTGATGGTAAAATAGAGTTTGCTAAACTTAACGAAATCTGGTACACGCATTTTAGATACGCATCAGGTTATACTCACAGGGGCAGCATAATAGGGCACAGAATTGGCGGGGATTCAGAGGAGATCGCCGTAACAAGCATATTTAATTTTCCAAACGAATACAGGATGAGCACTACATTCAGTCACCAGCGTCGCGGACTCAGCAATGCAAATGTAGAAACTATCAATGAACTGCGGGTAGAATTTAATATAACAGATGCTTTTAAGGTGTATAATATACGTAATATAGAGCTAGATGTTTTTTACGAATATGAGGATATAGAAAATTACAATAATACCTCTAGCGCAGCAAGGAATCATATCCTTGGCGTAGAGGCAACGAGAAGGTTTTAGAAGGAGGAAAAAATGTTTAGAAAGATTTCCGGTATTAGTTTATTAATGTCAGTAATATTTCTGTTAACCACAGTTTTTCCATCGAGTCTATTTTCTTATGAGACGACTGGAGAGGATTTTCAGCTTGAAAAGGTCGATGAATCACTTGATTACGAAGGCTTAACGTTTAAGAAGGTCCGATGCCCGCAATGCGGCATGGAATTTTACTATGTGCCGGGAAAAGAAAGCCCCCATTCGCATTGGGTAGATTATGAGATTGATGAAGAAAGGTTTTCCAGCACAAGCTCAAATACAGAAGATAAACCAGAAAGAGGTCTATTGGGTTTATTTTCCGAAGATGGCCTTGAGGAGGAGAAAATAGCAGAAGTGTCTAGCGATAGTGCCGTGGTTTTTTCTGAGTTAGAGAGGACTCAGTTAAAAAGATATGAACTTCGTCAGCAACTATCCTGTCCTTATGACGGATATGGGTTTTTTCCTGGAGGAGGAGTAATAGAAGCAAGAAAACTACTAAGAAGAACGATTACAGAAGAAATTTCTGTAATAGAGTCAAGTTTTACAAAAGCTATACCTTTTGGAGTTTCAAAAGAATTAAGACAGTTTGGCTATGATCTATTTGTGTCCAAAAAAGACCCTAGAGAGCAAGAAGAAGAGTCATCGCTTTTAGAGGAATCAGCTGGAGCATTAACTGCTCTAGGTATGTTAAAAGCTGCATTTACACCTGCTTCTTCACAGCAGACCAGCTTTTCTACGCAAACCAGCACTAGTCAATTAGCAGTTGTTCCTATTGGGCCAAATTACGTAATTGGTCCTGGAGATACGCTGGTAATCAATATATGGGGAAGTGTCCAAGAAACTTTTCCAGTAGAGGTAGACCGCGAAGGGAAGATCATGCTTCCAAAGGCGGGACCGCTTTACCTCTGGGGATTGAAATTTGGAGAAGCAGAAAACAGGATCAAAGAAAGACTTAATCAGTTCTACACAAATTTCAACGTAGATGTTTCCATGGGAAAAATACGCGACATACAGGTTTTTGTAATGGGGGAGATTAAGGAGCCTGGTTCTTATGCCATAAATTCTCAGTCCACTATATTCCAAGCGCTTTATGCAGCCGGAGGTCCTACAAAGCTTGGTTCACTTAGAAAGATCAAGCTTATACATGGGGACAAAAACAAGGAAGAGATAGATTTATACCCATTTCTTTTAGAAGGAGAAAACCTGAAATATTCAAAGATCCAGTCAGGAGATACTATATTTGTCCCTTCCATAGGAGATGTGGTGGCTATTGC
>CAZZAL010000016.1:0-28692 GCA_964652265.1 uncultured Planctomycetia bacterium | reverse complement strand
CACCCTTGTGCATTTCAAGGATGAATATGTATTTGATTTTCTGGGGCTAAAGGATTCTTTCGCAGAAAAGGAGTTGCGCAAGGCCATTATGGCAAATCTGAGACAATTCTTTCTGGAGTTTGGCAAGCACTTTACATTTGTAGGGGATGAATACAGGATAACGGTTGGCGATGATGATTATAAGGTGGACCTTTTATTTTATCACCGACTCTTAAGATGTTTTGTGGCGGTAGAATTAAAGATAGGAGAGTTTAAACCCGAATATATTGGCAAGATGCAGTTTTATCTGGCTGCGCTTGATGAAAAGATTAAACTGAAAGAAGAGAACCCGTCCGTAGGATTGATTCTTTGTAAATCAAAGAATGAAGATGTGGTGCGCATGACAGTGAGCAAGTCGATTTTGCCGATAAAAGTCGCAGCCTACAAGACAAAGATTATCAACAAGAGACTTCTGCAGCAAAAATTGCATTCTTTGCCCTTACTGGAGACATAAGTGTTATACCTGCGCAAGCAGAAATCTCTAAGGTTTAATTTGAGTTTTCAAGGAATTGGCGATAGCTGGACATACCCAGCCTGATCATGTAAGATTACTAAAACTGGTGCCAGGCACTTGTCTGGCGTCACCTATTTGAAATTCCTCAAAAATTGCCTAAAGCCCCTGATTTTTCTCGAACCATAGTGTATAATTAACTCAGTAGCTTGAGATAATGGAGGAAACTTATGCAACTCCCTGAATTTAAAAGAGATGTAACAGTTACAATTACTAAGCGCCTGAAGGAAAAAAGGAATTTTATTCAGGTTATATCTGGTCCAAGACAGGCAGGGAAGACAACAGCTATTCAGCAGATCCTTGAAGATATGGACACTTCAGATCATTATGCAGTTGCTGATTTACCAGCTCCACCGCCCATAGAATGGATTGCTCAATAATGGGATCTGGGGCGCAGATAAGCCTCTCTACATTAACAAAGCTCGCCATAGCCTTGGAGGCTAGAGTTGTCATAGATTTCCTCTCACCTGTCAAAAAAATCCCAAAAATAATTGAAAGAAAATACCCGCCTTGCATGTCTCTTATATTGAGATTAAAATTTCTAAACAATAGGAGATAAATCATGACGCACAGGCCGATTTCTGTTGATAAAATAGAGTCCAAGATATTTCAGATTAGAGGAAGAAGGATAATGATAGATGAAGATTTGGCATTGCTGTATGGGGTCGAGACAAAACAGTTGACTCGCCAAGTTCGCAGGAACATCAGAAGATTTCCACCTGATTTTATGTTTAAGTTGACCATGCAGGAGTTTTTGAGGTGCCAATTTGGCACCTCAAAGAGAGGCGGTAGAAGGTATGTACCGTATGTATTTACAGAGCAAGGGGTGGCCATGCTTTCAAGTGTTTTAAATAGCGAACGAGCTATTCAGGTAAATATTCAGATCATGCGAGCGTTTGTTGATTTAAAAAGATCAGCGTTAAATTATGCTGGTTTAAGGCGAAAAATTGAAGACATGGAGAAAAGATACGATGCGCAGTTTAGCGTTGTATTTAAAGTTATTAAAAAATTGTTGATGCCTCCATCGCCAAAGCCAAAGGGTCCGATAGGGTTTAGCGTTAGGCGCGATGATTAACTTGATGCTTTTAGTGGTATCAAAGGCAGCAAGTTAAGGAAAAACTCATTGATATATAAGCAAACTGATGCCATACGCGTACATGACACCATTCTTTTTGAAAGAAAACCCCAACCTTGTATGTCTATTATATTGAAAACAGAATTTATTTTTGCCAAATAATGTATTGACAGTGTAAATACAATATGATATACTTATATTGAACCAAGGTTAAGGCACCTTATGCGGATTTATGGCTTTGATTGGGATAAAGAGAACTTAGGGCATATAGATAAGCATGGTGTTAGGGATTATGAAGTTGAAGAGGTTATATTATTTGGAAAGCCAATTTTTCAAAAGAGCCGGGATAATACATATGTGGCTTTTGGGATTACACAAGATGGCAGGTATTTATTAGTAGTTTTTATAGCAAGGGGGCATGGATTAATAAGAAGCGTTACGGCAAGAGGGATGACTGACAGGGAGAAGCATAACTATCGAAAAAGAAGGTGATAGCATATGAAAAAGCGAAAAAAAATTCCTAAGTTTAAATCAGAGAAAGAAGCTGCTGAATTTTGGAGCAAACATAGCCCGCTGGACTATCCAGATGAATTCAAAGCGCTCAAGAAGCCTTTTGAGTTTGACATAGATTTTCTTAAGAAAATAGCCAAGGAGCACAAAGAAAAGAAAAAGATCATTACATTAAGAATGGAGGAGAGTCAAATCCTTTTGGCAAAGATTATCGCTAATAGATTAGGGGATTATTACCAATCGTTGATCAGGGCATGGGTCAGAGAAGGCATTCTCAGGGAGCTTGAAGAGCATCCAGAGATAGAAAAAGATATTCGGAAAAAGCAAATACGCTTATTAAGTCCTTGACTTTATAAACTAACAGAGATGATTGCTAAGTTGATGCCCTTCACCCAACATTTTCCCTAAAAAGGAGAGAGGGTATTTTTTGAAAGAAAATCCCCACCTTACATGTCTATATTAGCAAGGAGAAGACTGGGCTTGACAGCAGGGTGTGTATTAGGTATACTTATAATGTAAAGTAGTTGATATATAAGCTAAACTACAAAACATAATTAAATGGAGGAAAAAGTGTATAACTCATTGCAATTAAGAGAGTTATTTCATTTGGAGTTTTTAAGGTGGTTTGGCAGAAAAATCAAGGCCGAATCCTATGCTCTTAAAGGAGGGGCAAATCTACGCTTTTTCTTTAATAGCATTCGTTATTCAGAGGATATGGACCTGGATATTAAAGGCGTAGAGGTCCATGCGCTTAAAGATATTGTTATGAAAATATTGCAGGATCCGTCCTTTCAGGATATCTTTAAGCCGTTTGGCATAGAAAAGGTTGTGCCGCCGGATATTGGCCGTGCAAAACAAACTGAAACAACCCAGAGATTCAAGATTCACCTGATTACCTCTACAGGAGAAGATCTTTTTACCAAGGTAGAGTTTTCTCGTAGAGGATTTAAGGGAAAGGTTGTTGTTCAACCTGTTTTAGCTGTTATCTCGCGCGTGTATATGTTGCCGCCTTTATTGGTTCCGCATTATGATGCGGAGTCCACGATATTGCATAAAATAGGCGCATTGGCCGACAGGTCTGAAGTTCAGGCAAGGGATATTTTTGATTTATATATTTTAAGTTCTCAATGTAAGCCATCTGACATAAAAGGAAATGCATTGAGTCCGACCAAGATAGGCAAGGCCTATAAAAATATATTTGAAATTAGTTTTGAGCGATTTCGCGATACAGTGATTTCTTATTTATCGCCAGACGACCAAGGCGTGTATAATTCCCGGCCTTTGTGGGATGAGATAAAGTTGAGGGCGGCTAACTTTATAGATGAGATACGGAGGGGAGATGGCTAAGCAGTCACTTTCGACATATATTAATATTAAAAAATTGCACAGGCCTGTATTTACAACACATGAATTGGCCAGTCTTTCTGGAAGGTCTTTGTCGAGCACGGTGCATACACTTAATGTCCTTGAGAGAGAAGGTTTTATTTTCAAGATATATCGGGGCATCTGGGCTGAATCTGGCAATGAGCGACTGAGTCCCAACGCAGTGATACCGTATCTGTTTCCCAGACATCGCGCCTACGTCTCTTTTGTAAGCGCATTGCATCTATACGGGATAATTGAACAGATTCCTCAAATGGTTACGCTGGCCTCGACAGTTCACACCAGGATAATCCGAACAAAAGTAGGGGTGTTCTCGGTACATAGAATAACGCCTTCATTTTTTAATGGATTTGGTTGGTACAGAGGATCTGGTAGTTTTTTAATAGCAGAGCCGGAAAAGGCCCTGGTCGATAGCTTGTATCTTTCTGCCCGCAAAAAGAAACAATTCGGCTATTTTCCTGAGATGCATTTTCCCAAGTCGTTTAATTTTAAGAAGCTAAGGGAATGGGTGAAAAAGATCCCTGACCCTAAAATCAGCTCTTGTGTGCAGAAGAAATTGGCCGCACTTTGCCCGCAATGAACATTGTCCAAGGCTTGACTTTTTTTGAAATCCAAGGTATATTTCTTATTAGTACTAAAAACAGTACTTTGGAGAAATGGAATGCGGAGTCGCAGGGATTCGGATATCTTCAAGATAAGCCCATTATCAATCGATTCGACGTTTTTATCAGAGTTAATGCTGTTCCCGTGGATATTCTCTTAAGTCAGAAGATATGCGCTATTTTTACTCGCAAACGAACCATGGGAAGGGATTTTTATGATGTAATATTTCTTTCAGGCAAGACAAAGGCGAATATTGACTATCTGGGATTAAAGCTAAAGATAAAAAATAAAGATGCGCTGAAGAAAGCCCTTCTTTTAAAATGCAAAAGATTGAATTTTAAACAGCTCGCCAGAGACGTAGAACAGTTCCTTTTTAGGCCCAGCGACGCGAAGAAAATTTTATTGTTTAAAGATTATGTAGTGAATTATGATTTTTGATAGCTTTTCCTAGAAGTTAATAAAAAATGAATTGACTTTTAAAACGGCTAGAGTAAACTATCTGTATTAACTAAGGAGGTGGGTATGTTTAAAAAGAATTGCGCAGTGCTTGTTATTTTTGTCGTGACACTAGCTTTATTGCCAATGACAGTTTTTGCGGTCGAGAAGGCGGACAAGGATGCGATCCTGGCTGAACTCAGTAGTTTCATTGATAAGGATCCAGAGATCATTCGTAATGTCGTGTATTCGATGGCAGATGAATATTCGCGTAATGACAAGACTGACGAAGCGATCGCGATTTTCCAAAAGGCATTGAAGATCCTTCCGGGAAACGAGGATTTTTTGAACCGACTCGGAGATCTATATAATAGAAAAGGGGACCATGCAAAGGTGGTGGAGATCTACAAGAAACTGACGGTCGTGAAGCCGGAGAATGTATGGTATTTCCAGAGACTTTCCGATGCTTACAGGAGCGCGGATAAAAATGACGAGGCCGGCGCGGTTTGGGATGGCTTACTGAAGACCTCTAAAAACGCAGAGGCTTTTATGCAGGCTGCGAATTTTTATAGCTCCATTGAAGATATAGACAAGGCGATCGCAGCGGCAAAAAAGGCAGCGGAGCTTAGTACCGAGAACGCAGGTTATTTGCAAAATCTTGAATCCCTTTATATGAGGGCAGAGAAGTTTACCGAGGCAGAGGCGATCTGCACAGACGTTTTAAAGACTGCGAAGGATCAGTGGATGAAGAGTTGGGCAAACTCAGAGCTTGTGAATATTTACCAGCGTCAGGACAAACTCTCGGAGCTCGCTGTAAAATTCGAAGGAGACCTGAGCGCTTCTCCAAAAGACATCAGCCAGTACAAAAAACTTGCGAGTTTATACCAGAGGAGTGACCAGAGGGACAAGTCAGTCGAGGTGTATGAAAAAGCAGTCACAGCTGGTGTTGCTGACAGAGATGTCAATAATGAACTTTTATATTTATATGAAGCATCAGAAGATTTTGACAAGGCAGTAGCACAGATCAAAAAGATCATGGCTGCTCAACCAGAGGATAATTACCTTTACGAGCGGCTGGCAAACATGCTGGCAAGAGCCGATAAGAAAGACGAGGCCAAGAAGGCATGGCAGGAGTTTCTGGCAAAGGTGCCGGATGATGCAGGCGCAGTATCAAGGTATGGCGATAGGTTGAATGAATGGGGCGATGTCGCGGGCGCGATACAGCAGTATAAAAAGGCCCAGTCCATAGATGCGAATAATCTCTGGTATACGATGCGCGTGGCAGATTTGTTGATCTCTGGCGGCAAGGTTAAAGAGGCGAAAAAGGAGTTGAGCTTAATAATTGCGAAGACGACGGACGACTGGATGAAGCAGGATGCAGAGCGTAAAATCACTGAACTGGATGCAAGGTCTAAGGAAGCAGCTGCTGTTGAGACAAAGGCAGTTGTTTTGGAAAAGGCTGCTGCGCCAGAGGTCACCGAAGAGGTAAAAGTAGCACCAGAGGAAGAGGTAAAAGAGAAAGCTGCTCCAGAATCAAAGCCCAAACCAAAAAAGAAGAGAAAGAGACGTGGCTGGTTCGGTCGCTAGAGATAAAATAAATTTGCAGCAGGACTTGAATAATAGAATTTTTGTGGTATATTACTGAAAAAGATAAGGAGGTGGGCAGGTGAGGAAGATTATAGTTTTATTAGTGCTTGTTGCGTTTGCAGCAGGACTTGTTCTCATTGCTAGCGATAGTGGGTTTGCTGCATGGGGCAAGAAGAAGGACAAAGAAGCGGTTGCTGAAGAAGTGCCAGAAGCGCCAGAAGCAGAGGTGATCTACAGCTTTAAGGGTGAAGAGGAAATGGGAGAGTTTGAGCAGCTCTATGTTTCCAAGCAGGCTACGTTTGGCAGGATGGGCGTACTGCAGGCATATTTTGCGATGGAGCAGAACAATTTGTTGGAAATAGACAGGCAGATGGAAGAGAAATTTGGCTTTAGGATGGACCCGACCAAGATGTATGACTTAAACAGGGATACATTGGAGATAAGATCGTTAGGCACTATTCCGCCGCCTCCAGCCCCTGCAGAATAAGGTATTTAACTTTACAAGCGAAATAATCATGAGCCAGCGTTACTGTGAGTAGCGCTGGCTTTTTTTATGCAGGATAGCCCTAGTCATTTTATCATGACTGTGGGGCTATGGAGTTTTTAGCGTTGTCGTGATAGTATCTTTGGTATGTTCGGAGACATTCAAAGGCTCGTAGAGCGCTGTATCGAGCGCGAAGAAAAGGCCTGGGAAGAATTCGTAGAGCGATTCTCAGGCCTTTTGTTTTATTCAGCGCGGGAGAGGCTAAAGAGAAACGGCATAGCGTTCAGCCAACAGGACTTAGAGGATGTCGTACAGACTGTTTTTGTAGAGATATGGCAGGGGAACAAACTCCAAGACGTGCGGGACCGGAAAAAGATAAAGGCCTGGCTCAGCATAGTGGCGCAGACCAGGGCATTAAACCATGTATTCAAGAAAAAGGAAAGGCTCCTGCGCGAGAACGAGCTTTACAGGATCGACAATATAAAGGTAGAGCCAGGACCGGGTAGCGGCAAGGATGAGGAAATGCTGGCAGGGAAGCTCGAAGAGATGATAGAAGATTTTGATGCAAGGGAGAAGGTCATATTGAAAATGAGCGTGATCTATGGAAAAAAGCACAGGGAGATAGCTTGTTTGATGCAGATACCTATAAATACAGTCTCTACTATTATTGCAAGGAAGAAAAAGATTTTAAGGGCCAGGCTTGAAAAATTGAAAGAAAATGAGTAGCTCAAGTGTCTATATTATAGGAAGGTGATGAATATGAATTGTCCTGATGCAAAGCAGTTGTCCTCATATCTGGATGAGCGGCTTTCAGATAGCCAGCGCACCAGCATAGAAGAGCACATATCCGGGTGCGACCAGTGCCTTGATTTTATAGTACTGGCTCATGAGGCAGGTAACATGGGGCGTCGTCGCGCCATGCAGACATGCCCGCGTTTTCTAAAGGATAGAATAAGGATGAAGCTTGGGTTGAAAAGGAAAAAGTCTAGGCGTGAGCTGAAGTGGCTTTTTGCTGCGATTTTATTATTTGCGCTTTCGTTTGTGGTCAAAAGATATTTTGTGCAATTCCTGGTAGCTGCGGCTATCCTGGGATTTAAGTGGGTGATGGAAGGCGAGGGCGCAAAGCGGGCTATAATGATATTTAAAGGTGTGCATCCCCAGGAAAAAAAAGTTGAAAGAAAACCACCACCTCCTGTGTCTAGGGTAACAGGAGGTGATAGGTATGGTGAAGGAGAATAATGGCGTGGAGGTCCTGAAGATCCACAGGCTCAATGGTGAGTCAAATCTGAAGGCCTTCGCAGATGTGTCGTTTGCAGGTATGTTTCTTGTAAAAGGCCTGAAGGTAGTAGAGGGTAAGAACGGCCTTTTTGTAGGCATGCCCAGAAGGGTGGATAAAGAGGGCAAGTGGCATAACATAGCATACCCTCTAACCAAGGAGTTCAAGGAGCTATTGACTGACATTGTCTTGTCAGCCTATGAAAGCGAGTAGCTCTAGTGTCGTTGCGGGCGGAAGAGGCAGTCTCGCGTTAGATTGCCTTTCCGCCTCGCTCCTCGTAGAGCTATTTAATTCCTCCCAAAAAAGCCAAAACTCTCTATACTAAACTAATAAAGCCAGTAAAGCCCCTATTTATCTTACCCCTAGGATTTCTTTTAAGTGCTTTCTAGTGTTAGGGTTAGGTTATTTTAGTTTTTAGGCCTTGTCCTGTAGGAGAGGTCTTAACCTAGACTACAAGCAAGGCAGGGTTAAAGACTAGATTGTTTGGAGAGAATAGGCGAGGGGAGAGGCTGTTAAAAGAGTAGTTTGAAGACGGGTTAGCGAGTGAGGAAGCTATTTAGCCATACTTTAATTGCTATATTAACAATTAAAGAAAATACTTGATTTCTTTAAAAGTAGGGTGTATACTTAAAGTGCGCTTGAAGTTAGGTTTTTGTTGTCTTATAAGGAGTTGGATAAATGGATAGAGTTAGATTCAAAAAAAGCCCTGCAGGCAAACTAATAAAGACAGAGAAAGATTACTGGGCATTTATCCCTAATTCTCTGCCGCCATCTATTATCTATAATAAGGATATAGTAGGCTTGCTTTCTGAGGCAGATCGCCAGCTGGGTAACCTTTCGGGTATAGGAGCGTTGTTGCCCAATCCATATCTTCTTGTTACGCCTTATGTCAAAAGAGAAGCTGTTTTAAGTTCCAAGATTGAAGGGACGGAGACTTCTCTTTCAGATCTTTTTTATTTTGAAGCAGCAAATAAAGAAGAGAGGCAAAAGGAAGCCAAAAAAACAGATATTATAGAAGTAATCAATTATGTAAAAGCAATGGATTACGGATTAAAGATATTAAAAAAACTTCCTCTTTGTCTTCGCCTTATTAGAGGGATTCATAAAGAACTGATGCGAGGAGTTAGGGGGGGACGCCTGACCCCTGGTGAATTTAGACGCAGTCAAAATTGGATAGGACCACCGGGTTGCGCCTTAAACAAAGCGACTTATGTCCCTCCACCTGTACATGAAATGAAAGAGGCATTAGAAGACCTGGAGGAGTTTTTGCATGATAAGGAGAGCCTCCCTGGCTTAATACAGTGTGCCTTGATTCACTATCAGTTTGAGGCAATTCACCCGTTTTTAGATGGAAATGGCAGAATAGGACGGCTATTAATAACGTTATTTTTATGTGAGAGAGAATATCTATTGCACCCCATGCTTTATCTTAGCGCCTTTTTTGAAAAGTATCGCAGTGAATACTACGCTAGACTATTAGCAGTAAGCGAGAAGGGCGAATGGAATGAATGGATTAAGTTTTTCCTTCGCGCCGTAGCTACGCAGGCAAAGGATTCGATAAAAACTTCTAAGTCAATACTCAGCCTTTTGGATAAATATCGTAAGCTTATCCAAAGAGAAAAAGCGTCTCTATATACGTTAAGATTATTAGAAGAAATATTTCTTAATCCTTTTGTCACGATTCCATATGTGGCCAAGAAATTAAACACCACTTATCCTACAGCAAAAGTTGCTGTTGAAAGATTAAAAAAGGCAAAGATACTTTTTGAAACAAGCGAGAAAAAGTGGGGAAAAATCTACTGCGCCAAGGAATTGCTAGATCTATTAGAGGGAACTAAGTAAAAAGCATCCCAATCCTAAAAAACACCTCTCTTTCTCCCATTTTCCCACTTGGCACTTTTTCCACTATATGATATACTTATAATGGAGGTGGGAGATATGACAATAAATGTAGAGGAGAAGTTTGTATCAGTAGGTATTAAAACAGTTGATTCAAAGAACAGGATAGGTCTGGGGGAAAAGATTTTGAAAACTATTGATTCGAAAGGCAGGGTAGACGCCTATAAGATTTTCATTGGAAAAGAAGGCGATATTTTACTGAGGCCGGTTATAGCTATACCTGCCAACGAGGCATGGATACATGACAATCCGGAGATCCTTAAAAAAATCCGCAAAGGCTTAGATGAGGCAGACAAGGGAAAGGCAAAAAAAGTCAATGATTTGGATAAGTTCTTTAAGGAGTTATGAGATTTGCATTATATTTTATACCCGCTGCTTACAGGGTATTCTTCTATTACGGTCCCAAAAGAGGCGAGATCACAGTTTTTGCAATTACGCCTCACCCCTGATATAGTGGAAAGTGAAAATTCCTACAATGTTCAGAAAAATTCATAATCCTTGACAATTCCGCTATTTAAAGATATACTCTTGAAAGAAAAGAGGATTTTTTATGTCCAAAACCTTCAAGATAGTTTTAGTCCTACTAGTAGTTGTCAGTATTACATCAGCCGTTGCGGCTGTTTTTTTATTTGTAGGGAAAGAAAGAGAATACATGAAAAGGCTTCTCCTTGAGGATAAGCTTGCTGCCACGCTCAAGGATAAAAGGAATTTAGAGAAAGAGATTGGTTCTAGTAAAAAGGAAAAAGAGGGCCTGGATGCGCAGATCGAGAAAGCCGAGGCCAAACTCAAAGAACTCACCTCTGAAGTAGAGGCGGAAAAAGAAAAGAGTAAATCCGCGCTCCTGGATCTGACTGAAAAAGAAGATGCGATCAAGGAGCTACAGGAAGATATTGAGAAAGAGAAAAAAGAGAAGCTAGTTATTTCAAAGAAGCTGGAAGAGCTAGAGTTTGATTATACAAAGGCATCCTCAGATATATCGCGGCTCAAAAAGGAAAAGAAAGAATTAGAAAAAAGATTATCTGATTTGAAAGAGCGTTCAGTCGATCTGGACAGGATAGTAGTCAATCCTGCTCTAAAGCCAGTCCCTGCAAGAGTAGCGGCGCCTGTAAAAGAGCTGTTACGTGGAAGGGTCCTTGTTGTAAACAGAGAATACACCTTTATAGTCACTGATTTAGGTAAGGATGATGGCGTCAAGAAGGGCATGGTGTTTGAAGTCAAGGATGTCAGGGAAAGCCTGGGTAAGGCAGAGGTAGACAAGGTGTACGATACGATGTCTTCTGCGACAGTGCTGCCCGGCAGCAAGATCAGCAGGATGAAGAAAGGCGATTTGATTATTGAAAGTCGTTAGGATATCAGTCCCACCGGATAAATCCATATCTCATCGAGCAGTGATGCTCGCATCTATTTCAGAAGGAAATACACTCATAAAAAATCTATTGATGGGGGATGACGTGTTGCGCACCATGGCAGCGTTTCGCGCAATGGGCGTCACTATTAGGCGCAAGGGTAAAGATATTTTAGTGCTCGGCGTAGGTATGCACGGACTGAAAAAACCAACAAAGCCGATATACCTCGGAAATTCCGGGACCACGATGAGGATCTTGCCAGGGATCCTGGCAGGTCAGGATTTTAGAGTGACGCTAGAAGGTGATGCATCACTTTCTAAAAGGCCGATGAGGAGGATCATAAGCCCGCTTAAGAAAATGGGTGTAAAGATCTCAGGCTCAGGTAAGAGAGGTGGCTATCCGCCACTTAAAATAAAA
This sequence comes from uncultured Planctomycetia bacterium, assembly GCA_964652265.1. GTDB lineage: Bacteria > Omnitrophota > Gorgyraeia > Gorgyraeales > Gorgyraeaceae > JAHIUV01. The sequence continues at coordinate 17,127 of CAZZAL010000016.1, read as the reverse complement.
GGCGGAAAAGTAAGGCCAGTTAAATATAAATCAAAGATCGCAAGCGCGCAGGTAAAATCCTGTGTTTTACTGGCAGGGCTTTTTGCAGATGGTGTTACAGGAGCAAAAGAGCCTGTTAAATCCAGGGATCACACTGAGCAGATGCTTAAATTGTTTGGCTCTATGGTAAAGGTAAAAGGCTGCCAGGTGAGCGTGAAGGGTCCAGCGAAACTAGAATCTCCTGGCAAGATCGAGATACCTGCGGATATCTCTAGCGCTGCCTTTTTTATGGTGGCAGCGTGTATTTTATCCGGGATGAAGATTGTTTTAAAAAACGTCGGACTCAATCCTACGAGGACAGGCGTAATTGATATATTAAAAGAGATGGGTGCGGATATACGGATAGGGCATAGCTCCAGAGGCCTCCAGCCCAAAGGCGACGTGATAGTTGCCTCAAGCAGGCTGCGCGGGATTACGATTTCCCCAAAAGAGGTTGTGCGTGCGATCGACGAGATACCTATAATAATGGTGGCAGCGTGCTTTGCAAAAGGCGTGACTGAAATTCGTGGCATAAAAGAATTGCGCGTAAAGGAGACTGACCGCATCGCCTCGATGGTTACTAATCTACACAAGATGGGTGCGGATATCAGAGTAAAAGGCGACATATTAAAGGTAGGAGGCTTGAGGCCATTTCATGGTGCAAAGGTTGGGAGTTTTGGTGATCATCGCACTGCTATGAGCATGCTTACAGCAGGGATAGCTATAAAAGGCAATGTAAGGGTAACGGGATTAAACTGCATAAATAAATCCTTCCCCGGGTTTCAAAAATTGTTGAGCAAATTAAATTGACAAAAACATAACCCTTTGGTAGAATTAGGCATAACATAATTAGCGAGGTGTCGAATGGTGCAATTTTTTAAATTACTGAAAAAAAGCATTGATTACTTCCTAGGTCTTTTTTCCAATGACATGGGGATCGATCTTGGAACCGCAACAACGCTTGTCTATGTCAAAGGCCAAGGCATAGTGTTGTGCGAGCCGTCAGTGGTCGCGATACAGAAAGGTATACGTAACGTCCTGGCCGTAGGAGAAGAGGCAAAGCGTATGCTGGGCCGCACCCCAGGTAATATTATTGCGATAAGGCCGATGAAGGACGGCGTTATAGCTGATTTTGAGATAACAGAGGACATGCTCAGGTATTTTATAAAAAAGGTACACAATCGTCGCGTGTTTGTCAGGCCGCGCATGGTGATTGCGATCCCATCCGGAATCACAGAAGTGGAGAAGCGCGCGGTCAAGGATTCAGCAGAGCATGCAGGAGCGCGCGAGGTCTACCTCGTGGAAGAGCCGATTTCTGCTGCAATCGGTGTGGGACTTCCGATCCAGGACCCAGGCGGCAACATGATCATCGATATAGGCGGTGGCACTACTGAGATCGCAGTGATCTCTCTCGCAGGCATTGTGTTTTCGCGTTCTATACGGATTGGCGGCGATGAGCTGGATGAGGCGATAATCGAACATCTGAAAAAGACTTATAATCTGATGATAGGTGAGCGTACGGCAGAGGATATAAAGATAAAGATAGGCTCTGCTTATCCGCTTGAAGAGGAATTGACAATGGAAGTGCGCGGTCGTGACCTGGTCGCAGGACTTCCTAAGACGATTACAGTTTCTTCTGAGGAGATAAGAGAGGCAGTGGCAGGTCCGGTTTCAGCGATACTCGAGGCAACAAGGATGACGCTCGAGAGGACCCCTCCGGAACTTTCCTCTGACCTGATCGAGCGCGGCATTGTCTTGGCAGGTGGAGGTTCGCTCTTGCGCGGCATGGATAAACTTATAAGCGAGGAGACAGGTCTCCCTGTTCATATTGCTGAGGATCCGATGACTGCGGTTGCGATCGGCACCGGCAAGGTGCTGAGTGAGATCCGCTATCTGAAGAAAGTCACTGTACGTTCCAGACTCGACTTCTAACCCATGGCTTGGGATTTTTTAGCAGTATTGAAGTCTTAAAGCTATTAACCTTTTGTGGATAGGCATTAGTGTGTGGGAAAACCAGAAAAACACCTACCTTTTTTAGTAGTATTCATTAGCATAATCAGCATTCTTTTCCTATCGCAAATCTTTTCAAGTAATTTCCGGATAAAAATATTGAATATCTTTCGCATGCCACTTAAGGTGGCCTCTGGGTCTTTTTATGTGTTGCGCGATATCAAGGGTTTCAGGGAACTGAAGAACAAAAACAGGCTCTTAAGGGAAAATATAGACAATTTGGAGAAAGAGATATCGAATCTTCGGGAATTTGACCTGGAGAATAAACGCCTCAGGGAGCTCTTGGGTTTCAGGAAGAAAAAGTCACATAAATTTGTACCTGTAATGGTTATAGCGCGCGACCCCTCAGGTCTGAAAGACACGGTTATCATCGACAAGGGTAAGAGACAGAAGGTAAAAAAGGACATGGTGGTCATAAGCGGCAATGGCCTGGTGGGAAGGGTCAGGGAATCTGGCTGGAGTATTGCCAGGGTGCTTTTGATCACGGACCGCGATTCAGTCGTGAGCAGTATAGTGCAGCGGAGTAGAGACGAAGGCGCTATAGTTGGAAATGGCCGCAATGGTCTCCTCATGAGGTATTTAGAATTAAATTCTAAGGTGAAGCAAGGCGATAAGATTATTACCTCGGGTTTCGGTGGAGTGTTTGAAAAAGGGATATTGATAGGCGAGGTCATTTCAGTAAAAAAGGATGCGAGTGGCCTTTACCTGAATGCGATCGTAAAGCCAGAGGTTGATATCGCTCAGATTGAAGAAGCACTTGTAATGCGCTAGTTTGTGATCGCCTGTAAACCACAGGGCAGGAGAGTAGAGATGTTTTTTGTTTGGCTGGTTGTGATAGTAGTGCTACAGATGATAATACTAAAGGATGCGAATTTGCTTGTAGTGCTGGCGGTTTTTGCAGGCCTTAGGAAAGGTGCTGTGCTTGGAGGGGTGATCGGAGGAGCCATAGGTATGCTTGCAGGGTTTTTCTCTGGGGCAGGGTTTGGATTAAACGTAGGGCTTTACGCTATGGTAGGGCTCTTATCGGGAATTGCCAAGGCTCACATATTCCATAAAGAGGACATTTTCATGGAAGTCATATTTTCATTTTGCGGTGTTGTTTTATTTTATGGCGTATATTTTATTTTGACAAAAGCAGTCTATGTCCCTGTTCTCTCTACAGCTTTATTTTCCGCGGCCCTCTCGCCGATACTATTTAGAGTCGTTGAAAAATAATTATGCGAATCAGGTCCCTGCATTTTTCATTTATAATACTTTTCGTTCTGCTGGCAGCCTGCCTTTATTATCTCCAGATCCTAAAAGGCCCCGCGTATAAAGAATCAAGCCGTAGAAACAGCATACGTCTCTTGAGCATAAGGGCTCCTCGGGGGAACATATACGATAGGTACGGCAGTATCCTGGCTGACAATGCCCTGGCATTTGGAGTCTTTATCGTGCCGCAGGAGGCGCGGGATCTCGATGGCGAGATAAAAAGGCTTTCTGGTATCCTCGGTGTTTCAGAGTCATTGCTTAAGAGAAATTACAAGCGCAATTACCATGCGCCGTTTGCACCATGTGAAGTAATAAAAAATATATCCAAGCGCGAGGCGATTTTGATAGAAGAGTCAAAGCTGGACATGCCGGGTGTTCTCGTCAAGGAGTTTCCTTTAAGGAGGTACCTCTATAAGGATGCTATTGCGCATCTCCTGGGTTATGCCGGGGAGATAGATAAAAGGGAGTTGGAGTCGCTCAGGAGCTATGGTTATAGTGTCAAAGATCTGATAGGAAAAGCAGGCGTGGAAAAGACCATGGATGCCCTTCTCCGCGGTAAGTCTGGTGGGATGCAGGTGCAGGTCGATAACAGAGGGAGACAAGTAAAGACCTTGAATCTGAAGAGGCCGAAGAAGGGCAGTGATATACATTTGACAATAGATGCCAGGCTTCAGAATTTTGTATGGAAGGCCATGCAGGGTAAAAAAGGTGCAGCGGTCTTTATGGATGTAAATACAGGTGAGGTTTTGAGCCTTGTAAGTAACCCCTCTTATGATCCGAATGAGTCAATTTCTAAAATATTAAATGGCATGGATGCGCCGCTTTTAAACAGGGCCATCATGGGGCAGTATCCGCCTGGTTCACTTTTCAAGATAGCTGTTGCGATGGCTGGACTGGAGTCAAAGAAGATCAGGTCCTCGACGAGTTTTATCTGTTATGGCAAGTTTAAGGTGGGGGCAGGGAGGTTTCATTGCTGGGACAGGGATGGTCATGGGTCTATGGATCTCCAAAGAGGGATTATCGAATCCTGCAATGTCTATTTTTATAATCTGGGGCTTTTACTAGGAGCTGATAAGATCTTTGAGTATGCCAAAGAGTTTGGTTTTGGCAAAAAGACAGGGATCGACCTTCAGGGAGAGGAAGCAGGGCTTGTGCCGTCAAGGTCATGGAAGCGCATGGAAAAAGGAGAAAATTGGTATGCAGGGGATACAGCGAATTTTTCTATAGGGCAGGGATATTTATTGGTTACGCCTTTACAGGTCGCGCGTTTTATCGCCTTTGTCGCAAACGGAGGCATGATTTTAAAACCGCATGTTTTGAAAAAAAGAGACAGCGATAATAGAAATACCGATATAAAACTAAATAAGAAAAACCTCAATGTCATAAGAAGTGCTATGAATGGTGTCGTTGAGGATGAGGCCGGTACAGGCGCTAGGGCATACAGTAGTATTGTTTCTATTTCTGCCAAGACCGGGACCAGTCAACCAGGTGGCGGGCTGGAGACGCATGCATGGTTTACAGGTTTTGCGCCTTCTCAAAAACCCCAGATCAGTTTTGTTATTTTCCTGGAACACGGTGGCTCAGGTGGTGCTTCAGCAGCTATGATCGCAAGAAAGGCAGTGGAATTCTGGTATAAAAACCGCTAGCTAATTTTTTATGCTCAAGTTAAAGTTAAAAAAATATAAAGATTTTGATTGGGTGCTTCTAGGGGCAGCTGTAGCTATTTATTTACTGGGGCTTTTGTTTTTATTCAGCGCCACTTACCCTTACAATACAGAGTATGTGTTGAGGCAGGTAGTGTGGTTTTTGCTTGGCGCGCTTGTGTTTATGCTGGTCATAAACGTAAATTACAGAAAGATCGTGGGTGTGTCTAATATCTTTTATTTTTTTACGATATTTTTACTTTTGGCAGTGCTTATTTTTGGAAGCAGGCGGCTTGGCGCGCAGAGATGGCTCACGATAGGCTCTTTTAATATCCAGCCGTCGGAGTTTGCAAAACTCTTTGTCATGCTTTCCCTGGTGCAGTACCTGGCGAGCCACAAATTACAGCATTCCTTAAGGAATATTTTTACTGTTCTGGCGATAGTAGCACTCCCTTTTGTACTTATATTAAAAGAACCTGACCTGGGGACTGCTCTTATGTTTGTCCCGATTCTTTTTATACTGCTATATATATGGAACATGCCGTTCAGGTATTTAGTTTTTATGATCGTAAGCGCAGTGCTTGTTTCTCCTCTTGGGTGGTTTTTGCTGAAGGATTATCAGAAGGAGAGGCTGCTTGTGTTTATGGATCCCGGCATCGATCCATTGGGCGCGGGTTATACGATCATCCAATCCAGGATAGCGATAGGTTCAGGCGGGCTCTTTGGTAAGGGCTGGCTTTCGGGTACTCAGAATCAATTGAATTTTCTTTCAGAAAGGCATACGGATTTTATATTTTCTGTGGCAGGAGAAGAGTGGGGATTTTTAGGCGGCGTGATTATGCTGGCGCTTTATTATATATTGATCAAAAGGGCTTTTAGCATAGCTGAAAAGACAGGAGATCCGTGTGGCAGGCTTTTGGCAGTAGGAATTGCAGCGATGATAGGGATACAAGTGGTTGTAAATCTTAGCATGACAATGGGGTTTATGCCGGTTGTGGGATTACCTCTGCCTCTGGTGAGTTACGGAGGCTCGTCGCTTTTGGTCACAATGGTGGCGCTGGGATTATTAGAAAGTATTTCCATCTACCGTTGATTGTCCAAGGCTTAACCTCGGAGCCATTTTTATAACCCATTGCAACATATTAAGTTGCGACTGGTTGTTTATTTTCTACTTAAAAGAATCAAGATAATCTCTTGACAGTCGCATAACCATAAGGTATACTTATTTCAGTAGGTAGACAAAAAAGGATACTTAATGAAATGAACTTTAAGGACCTGTATAAGACATTAGAGAAGAATAGGTACTATGTTTTTTCTTTCGAAGATATCCTGTCATTTTATCCAGGAGAGAAGAGAAATAGTTTAAAAGGGATGATTTATAGGTGGAAGAAAGAAGGATGGATCTCATCATTAAAAAGAGGTTTATATGAACTAGCATACCCTAAAGATTTTGTTATTTCTGATATGTATATTGCTAATAAACTTTATAGTCCTTCCTATGTATCGCTGGAAACCGCTTTATCTAATTATAGCATAATTCCAGAGGTGTCAATGGCAGTTACATCTGTCACTACTAAGCCTACGCGCAGATTTAAAAATAGACATGGGCTTTTTATTTATAGGACAGTTAATTCAAAGATGTTCCAAGGGTATTGTATTGAAAAAGTAAGGGATTACAGCGTTCTTATGGCGGAGCCGGAAAAAGCGCTTGTAGACTATTGGTATTTTAAAACATACCGCAATAAGAAATTTAATCCCAAGGAAGAACGTTTGGATAGGGATGTAATTTTGCGCCTTAACAAAAAGAAGATTACCAAATATGCAAAATTATATAATATTAACGTAAAGGAGATATATGCTAACTTATGAATCTCTTATAGAACAGGCAAGGTTGAGGAAAATGCCATATACAAAAATCCGCGGGATTTTGAGAGAGTATCTTCAGATTCTTATGCTGAAAGAGCTTTATAAGATAAAGGAGGCCAGAAGGCTCTATTTTACAGGCGGTACATATTTGAGGCTGGTTGACGGTCTCAAAAGATTTTCTGAAGATTTAGATTTTAATACGAGTATTTTAACTAAAGATGGATTTGAGAAGCTTATGGCCAAGCTAAAGGATGAATTAGAGAGGAGCGGTATAAAGACAAAAATAACATTTGCGCATTGGGGTAACATGTACGTTGCGAAGTTGGTTTTTCCTGAAATAGAAAAAAACTACGACGTTATATCAAAATATTCAAAGAAAGAGGGTATAGTGATTAAGGTTGAAGTAAACAAACTAAAATTTGACATAAAGACTGAAACAAGGGTGGTCTCCGGTTTTGGAGAATTTTACCCGTGTGTATGTACTGATAAAGGAATTTTATTCGCGGATAAAATAGATGCATTATGCAAAAAGAATAGAGGCAGGCATATTTATGATGTTATGTTTATGCTTTCAAGTAAATGCTCTATTGATAGAAAGTTTTTATCAGGACTTGGGATAAAAAAAGACCCCTTAGAAGCTATATCCGACCGGATAGCGAGTTTTTCAAGTGAGCAATTAAGAAAGCAGGCCGATGTATTAAGACCTTTTCTTTTTGATGAAGGGGAAGCTAACTTGGTTGCAAGTGCCGATAGTATAATTCCTGACTTGTTAAAGAAGTATGGTAAATAGACAAAATTTTATATTTTATTATCAACATTGTCCAGCCTGGGAAGGGAGGAAAGAGGAAGATTGGATACTGTATTAAGACCAGGGAGATATATAAACAGGGAGTGGAACGCTGTCCATAAAGAGTGGACTGATGGAATGCTTAAGGTGGTTCTTTGTTTTCCTGATATATACGAGATCGGAATGAGCCATTTGGGGATGAAGATAATATATGGTGTTTTAAATCAGGAGAAAGACGTTATCTGTGAAAGGGTTTTTGCGCCATGGATCGACATGGAAAAGGTGCTGAGGCAGAGAAAAGATCCGCTTTTATCTCTCGAGGGCAAGAGGAAACTAAAGGAATTTGATATCCTTGGTTTTTCCCTGCAGTACGAGATGAATTTTACGGATGTCCTGAATGTGCTGGACCTCGGGCAGATTCCTGTCTTGGCCAGTGAAAGAGAAGATAATGACCCAGTGGTTATAGCCGGAGGGCCGTGTTGTTTTAACCCTGAGCCATTGGCAGACTTTATAGATGTTTTTGTTATTGGCGAGGCAGAAGAGGTGGTGCTGGAGATCGCACGCCTCGCTCAAGGCTGGAGGCTCAAGGCCCATGGCTCAAGAGATAAATTTTTAAAAGAACTTTCTAGAATCGACGGCATATATATTCCGAGATATCCTAGACCCGACCCCAGTCGCCCGGTAAAAAAACGTATTATTGCAGATCTTGACAATGCGTTTTTTCCAACGAAACCAATTGTCCCGTATATACAGATCGTTCACGACAGGATCAGCCTCGAGGTCATGCGAGGCTGTCCCAATAGGTGTAGATTTTGCCAGGCGCGAAAGATTTTTCATCCGCTCAGGATACGTTCTGTAAAAAAGCTTTTAGAGATAGCAGAAGAATCAGTGAAGAATACTGGCTATGAGGAGATCTCGCTTTTGTCTCTTTCTACAAGTGACTATCCTTATCTCGAGGAACTTGTTAGAAGGTCAGAAGAGATGTTCAGGGGCAGGGGTATAAAATTGTCTTTACCTTCTATAAGGGCACAGAGTTTTAAGGGCGGTGATTCAGGGGGAGCTGTAAAAAGGGCAGGCCTTACGTTTGCGCCAGAGGCAGGAAGTGATCGGCTCAGAGAAAGATTGTGCAAGGATATGACCAATGATGAGATCGTTCAAAAAGCCAGGCTCGCACTTAAGTCCGGATGGAGAAAAGTAAAATTATATTTCATGATAGGTCTGCCGGGTGAGACGCAAGAAGATCTGGATGCAATAGTGGGGCTTTCTTCAGAAATAAGCAGGGCGAGCTTAAGCGTATCACCTTTTATACCAAAGCCGCATTCTGGATTTGAGATGGAGTCAATGGAGGGATTGGATGCATTAAAAGCCAAGAGGGAGTACCTGCGCTCAAGGTTTAATGCGCAAAAGAGAACACGCAATCTAAAAATAGATTTTCACGATCCAGAGACAAGTGTGATCGAGGCGGCCCTCTCAAGAGGCGACCGGAGGATGGGAGGGGTCATACAAAAGGCATGGCAGAAGGGCGCCAGGCTCCAGGCATGGTCAGAGCATTTCGATTATAGTCTCTGGATGAAGTGTTTTCAGGAAACTGGCATAGACCCGGAAGATTATTTGAAGAAAAAGGACGAAAGGGCTAAAGTACCCTGGAGTTTTATAGAATAGCGAGCCTTGTAAGGAGTAGAGGGGCTTGAAGTTGGAAAGGTTCTAATGTATACTGTTGATGTCTGGGATTTGACCCTGGACATCAACAATGGAGGCCTATTATGAGAGGTTTTTTAGACAAAATGTCTTTAGTTCCAGCAGGACTGCGGTATAAGACCATGATCGCTTTTTCCCTTATGTCGCTTATCCCACTTTTGGTGTGTGTGTGGCTTATCACAAGCTATATTTTCCCAAACATAAATCTCTTCTTTGGGCTATCTTTGGGCAATATAAGTTTTATATTGGGGATATGTATATTCATATCGGTCCTCGGGCTTTACGTTACAAAGGAGATGATAGATCCTGTCATAAAGATAGCAGGCGAGGCCAAAGAGATCGCAGTAGGAAATAAGGCTAGGATAATGGGCATCGGGCGTGAAGACGAGATAGGCGACATCAGTACATCTTTAAACATTATGAGCCAAAAGATCAAAGAAAACATAGATGAATTAAAGGCATATGGCGAAAAGACAAAGCTTATAAATATCGAGATAAACAAGAAAGTGCTTGCCCTTTCAGGGCTTCTGCAGATAGGGAACCTTATATCTTCATCAACCGAACTAGTGACAGTATTGAATTTTATATCAAGGAAACTGGTAGACGTTGAAGATGATTCTATGGCCTTTGTTATGATGCTGGGTGAAGAGGGGGACGAGTTTAAGGTAGTTTCAAGCTGCAACATAGAAGAGGGTAAGCTGCATGGGTTCAGGATGAAGGTAGGTCAGGCTTCCTCACAAAGTCTTTTTGTGGACGGGAGTCGCTCGGCAAAGACAGACGTGCTTAAAAAAATCCTCGCATTATTAGGTTTAAAAAATATCGCCTTTTTACCGATAATCATCTCAGGCAAGCAGTACGGGATCCTTGTATCAGGAAATAAAAAGGATAACTTTGTATTTAAAGAAGATGAAAAAGAGCTCCTGAAGGTATTTCTTAAACAGGCCACCATAGCAGTCGAGAACGATCTATTGATAAGAAGGACAAAAGAACTTGCAGTAAAAGATGAATTAACAGGTCTTTATAACCAGAGCTACATAGAGACAAGGCTGGATGAGGAAATAAAGAGGGCCTGTATATATCAGAGGCCCTGCGGCTATCTCCTTGTGGATATAGATGATTTTAAAAAATTGCACGACAGGCTGGGCGAGAGAAAAACAGAGGAGCTTTTAAAGACAGTAGGCGCTGTGTTTAAAGGCGTGGTAAGCGAAGTGGATAAAGTTGCGCGTCTTTCAGGAGATAAATTTGCCATCGTGCTCCCCGAGAGGAACAAAAAACAGTCAGCCACTATAGCAGAAGAGATAAGAAAGAAAATCGATACCGACCTTGGAAAGATCATGAAGAGTAACGAGAGGATGACTGTCAGTATAGGTGTAAGCGAGAATCCTATAGATGGTTCCAGTGCCCAGGAGCTCATGCAAAAGGCTGAGAGGCAAGTAAAGAACGCAAAGGCGCTGGGAAAGAATCGCATTGCAGTTTAGTCTCTCTCCAAGGCCGAGCCTTGGATATTTGAACGAGAGAGACGAAAGGAGAATTTCATGGCGATAGATATAAATCAATTATTAAAAGAGATGATGAGACAGGAGGCCTCGGATCTACATTTAGGGGTCAGGGCAGTGCCTCATTTCAGGGTTTGTGGAAAACTCGTGGATGCTGGAGGCGAAGCACTGAAGGCAGATTCAGCAAAAGACATTGTCTATTCTATGCTTACCAATGAGCAGAAGGCGCGATTCGAGAGGGAAAGGGAGTTGGATTTCGCGTTTTCCAAAGAAGGCTTAGGCCGGTTCAGGGTGAATGTGTTCTGGCAGAGGGGATACGTGGGTGCTGCGATAAGGGCGTTACCTTTTAAGATAATGGGTTTCCAAGAGTGTGGCCTGCCCAAAAATGTACTGGAAGGATTTTGCAACAAACAAAAAGGTTTGGTCTTGGTCACTGGCGCTACTGGCAGTGGAAAATCCACAACATTGGCCTCTATGGTAGATTGGATCAATGAACGAAAGGATAGCCATATAGTCACGATAGAGGATCCTATAGAGTATGTCCACTCCAATAAAAAATCAATAGTGGATCAGCGAGAAGTCGGAAGCGATACAAGTTCTTTTGCGCAGGCGCTAAAGCATGTCTTGAGGGAAGACCCGGATGTTATTTTGGTTGGCGAGATGAGAGACTTAGAGACAATAGAGGCAGCACTTGTTATAGCTGAGACAGGGCATCTGGTCTTGGCGACGCTGCACACATCAGACAGTGTCCAGACAGTAAACCGTATCATAGATGTGTTTCCTGCGAGGCAGCAGCCTCAGGTCAGGGCGCAACTTTCCTTTGTGCTGACTGGTATCTTATCGCAGCAGTTGATACCACGCTCTTCTGGCAAAGGCAGGGCGCTTGGCGTAGAAGTACTGGTGGCAAATCATGCCATGCGGAGCCAGGTCAGGGAATCAAAGGTACACCAGATATATTCTACGATACAGACAGGTCAGAAAGAAGGCATGCAGACTATGAATCAGTCGCTGTGCGGACTTGTTACGCAGGGCGATATCTCAAAAGAGGAGGCGTTTTCCAGGACAACTGAGTTGCAGGATTTAGAGAGGATGCTTAAGTAAATAATAAGCAAAGTCTAAAAAAATGGCGAGGCGGGTAATAAAAAAACAATTAGGGGAGCTTCTTATAGAGCGAGGGGTCATCAACCGGAAGCAGCTTGATGAAGCACTGGGCCTCCAGAAAGAAAAAGGCGGGCTTATCGGTCAGGTGCTCGTCGACCTTAAATATGCGACAGAGGAAGCTATTGCGCAGGCGCTGACAGCACAGTATGGCTTTCCTTATCTTCCCTTAGCTAACTACGAGATAGATGCAGCTGTTGTCAAGATCGTGCCGAGGAACGTGGCGTCGCAGTTTTGCCTGATACCGGTCGATAAGATCGGAGGTAATCTTACTATTGCCATGTCGAATCCTTTGAACAATCTTGCAGTAGAGGATATAGAATTGGTTTCAGGGTTATGTGTTCAGATTTTCGTAAGCACAGCCACTGACATACGAAACGCAATAGAAAGATATTACTCATGAGTTCCTTAAAAGAACGCCTAACAGAGATATTGATAGAAAATAAGGTCCTCACCGAGGCGCAGCTTAAAAAGGCACTGAAGATCCAGAAGCAAAAAGGCGGCTTGGTAAAAGATATCCTGGTCGAACTTGGATTTGTAAACGAAAAAGACCTGATGGCAGCGCTAAGCCAGGGCCTGGGGATTCCTCCAATAACACTTTCCCGCTTTAGAATCGATCCTGAAATCTTAAAGCTCGTCTCTCGCGATATCGCGAAGAAGTACAAGATCATCCCTGTCTCAAAGGTCGGGAACATGCTGACAGTGGCGACTGCAGACCCGCTGAATGTATTTGTAATGGATGACTTGAGGGCAGTCACAGGGCTCCATGTCGGTACGATCATTGCGTCTCAGAAAGAAGTACAGGAGGTAATCGACCAGTATTATGGCGAATACACGCAAGAGGCGATCGTAGAGTTGATGGAGGATATGAAGAATGCTGATCTCGAGATTATAACAGGGGGAGAAGTAAAGGAAGTCGATTCCAGACATCTGTTGAAGCTTGTGGAAGAGGCACCTGTTGTAAAGCTGACAAACGCGATTATGGAGAATGGGATCAAGGCAAAGGCAAGCGACATACTTATAGAGCCGATGGAGAAGTCGCTGCGTGTACGCTATAGAGTAGATGGCATTCTAAGGGAAATAGAATCTCTGCCAAGGAATATGAGTGAGTCTATTGTTTCAAGGATAAAGGTCATGTCTCAGTTAAATATTGCTGAGCGGAGGCTGCCTCAAGACGGCAGATTTAAGTTGCTAATAAATAACGGTGAGGTGGACTTTAGAGTCTCTGTATTGCCTTCAGCCAGGGGGGAAAAGGTAGCACTCAGGGTGCTGGATAAATCGCAGGCAATGCTTGACGTTGAAAAATTAGGATTTGAAGGAAGGACTACGAAGGTACTTAAAAAATGCGTATCGCGTCCTCACGGGATGGTGCTTGTATGCGGGCCGACCGGAAGCGGCAAGACTACCACGCTTTATTCTTTATTAAAACATGTACACGATCCTGACAAAAATCTTATAACAGTCGAAGATCCCGTGGAGTATCAGATACAGGGCGTGAATCAGGTAACGGTCAGGAGCGAAGTCGGTCTTACGTTCGCGGGCGCTCTAAGGTCTATCTTAAGACAGGATCCGGATGTGATCATGATAGGTGAGATCCGTGATTTTGAGACAGTGGATATTGCCATAAAGTCTGCGCTCACCGGGCACCTGGTGCTGTCGACCCTTCACACTACGACAGCGTGTGGTTCGTTGGTGAGGCTTGTGAATATGGGAGTGGAGCCGTTTTTGATAAGCGCTTCACTTATAGCTATAGTCGCGCAGAGGCTGGTACGAAAGTTGTGTCCGAAGTGTAAGGAAAAATATGATCCAGGGGAGACGATTATCTCCAATCTTGGTATTGAGGAAAAGAAAAAAGTTTTTTACAGGCCAAAGGGCTGCGAGCATTGTTTTAATACAGGATATAGCGGAAGGCTGGGCATATGTGAGATATTGACGATGTCCCCGTCAATAAGAAGCATGATTTTAAAGAAGGCCATGGAGAGCGATATAAAGAACATGGCAAGGAAAGAGGGAATGTGGACGCTGAGACAGGACGGGCTCGCAAGGGCAATAGAAGGTCTTACGAGTCTCGAAGAGATACTGCGTGTAACAGTAGCTGATGGGTAAAATATATGCCGAATAAAGTGCACGACAGCTTAAGCCAGGCTTTGCTAAAACAAAAGCTCCTCACGGAAAAAGACCTTAAGGCTGCGAGAGAGGAGCAGGGCAAACAGGGCGGTAGCCTGGGTGCGATACTTATTAAAAAAGGTCTTATAGCTGAAAAGGATTTAGTGACTGTGATGAGCACTGTCTTTAGTATACCGGCTATAAATCTTTCAAGGTACAAGATAGAAAAAGATTTAGTGAATGTCATACCCGAGAAAACAGCGAGGCAATATAAGGCTGTTCCCATATGTAAACTTGGCACCACGCTTGTGGTCGCAATGGCTGATCCGCTAAATGTGCTTGCAATAGATGATTTAAAGATGCTTACCAAATCTAACATAGAACCTGTCTTGGCTACCCAGACAGATATAGCCCTGACGATTGATAGGCTTTTTGCCTCTGAAGGCCAGGCGCTCTCAGATGTGATCAGCGGAGATGCAAAAGATGATAGCGCACTCGAGATCGTAGGAGCACTTAAAGAAGAATTTGATATAACTGATGCTGCACTCGAAGGCGAGACCCCGCCTATAGTCAAGATGGTAAATCTGATTCTTTTCGAGGCCTTGCGGAAAAGGGCATCTGATATACATATAGAACCTGAAGAAAAAAATCTCAAGGTGCGATACAGGATTGACGGTAGTCTTCATGATGCTCTTAGGCTTCCCAAAAAAAATCAAAATGCAGTATTGGCAAGGCTTAAGATCATGTCTGGGATGGACATAACAGAATCCAGGATCCCGCAGGACGGCAGGTTTAAGGTAAGGATGCGGAATAAAGAAGTGGACTTCAGGGTGTCGGCGCTTCCGACATCATTCGGCGCTAAAATGGTCTTAAGGGCGCTGGACAAGTCCAATCTGTCTATTGGGTTAAATAAGCTGGGTTTTTCAGAGTATGCGCTGAAGAAGTTTAAGGAGGCGGTCCAAAGACCTTTTGGCATGATACTTGTGACAGGTCCTACTGGAAGCGGAAAATCCACGACACTGTATTCGATATTAAACAGATTAAACACAGCTGACAAGAACATTATAACGGTTGAAGATCCTGTGGAATACCAAGTAGAGGGAATAACGCAGATACAGGCGAACCCAGACATAGGTTTGACGTTTGCCAGCGGACTGAGGTCTCTTTTGAGGCAGAGCCCTGATGTTATAATGATAGGCGAGATACGCGATTCCGAGACAGCGGATATCGCGATAAAGGCGTCGCTGACAGGACAGCTTGTTTTGAGTACACTTCATACAAATGACGCAGTCACTGCTATAAGCAGGCTTGAGGATATGGGCGTTGAGCCATTTTTAATAGCATCTTCAGTGATACTTGTGGCTGCACAGAGGTTGTGCAGGGTGGTATGTCCGGTTTGCAAAGGAAAAAAAGAAGATTGCAAAAAGTGTTCCTCGACGGGGTATTATGGCCGGCGTGCAGTGCTGGAGGTTTTGGTCATCGATGATAAGATCCGGGAGATGATAATAGGCAGGGCTTCCACCGATGATATAAAGAATTATGCGGTTTCTCATGGCATGCAGACGTTGCGTGATGACGCAATGGAAAAATACGAGCAAGGTGTAACAACAATGGAAGAGGTGACGCGTGTCACCTCAGAAGAATAAAATATGCCGACATACAGGTATGTAGCAAAAGAAAATACAGGAAAAACTGTCAGCGGAGTGTTGGATTATTCTGATAAGTCGCTTTTGATAGATGCCCTAAGGAAAAAAGGGCTTATTATAATTTCCATAAACGAGGCGGTAAAGAAAAGGTCCGGTATAGGCGCCAAGAAAGTAAAGCTTGAAGATATCGTGATATTTTCAAGGCAGCTGGCTACTATGGTTGATAGCGGTATCCCGCTTGTACAGGCCGCAGATATTTTATATGACCAGATAGAAAAGCCGTATTTCAAGAGTGTTGTCGCTACCATAAGGGACGATATAGAGGTAGGCTCAAGTTTTTCAGAGGCGCTTTCAAAACACCCGAATGTTTTTTCAGCACTCTATATAAATATGGTGAAGGCGGGCGAATCAAGCGGAGCACTTGATGATATATTGGACAGGCTGGCTACTTATTTGGAAAAGACCAATACATTACAAAGAAAGGTCAAATCGAGTCTGATCTATCCTGCTGTCGTGGTCACGATGGCGATGCTGATAACCCTGGTCATGCTCTTAAAGGTTATTCCTACATTCAAAGGTATATTTGCGATGCTTGGCGGGACACTGCCTTTTCCGACAAGGATATTGATCTTGGTCAGCGATACATTGCGCAGCATGTTTCTCTACGTTGTTGTTATTTTTGCCGCGCTCGCTTTTGCTGCGAAGGCATATATGAAGACGCCACAGGGGAGATCAGTCTTTGACAGGATAATTTTGAGATTACCTATTCTTGGCATCCTTTTTAGAAAGATCGCGGTTGCAAAGTTTACAAGAACGCTCGCTACGCTCGTAAAGAGCGGGGTGCCGATTTTGGTTTCACTTGATATCGTAGGCAGGACTGCTGGGAATACGGTCATAGAGAAGGCGCTCAGTGATGTGCGAAAGAGCATAAAAGAAGGAGAAAACATTGCTGATCCGCTTGCAAAGTCTGGCGCGTTTCCGCCAATGGTAGTGAGGATGATACGTGTTGGGGAGCAGACCGGCGAGCTTGAAAAGATGCTGGGAAAGATCGCTGACTTTTATGATGACCAGGTTGATGCTGCTGTGAGCGGATTGACCAGCCTTATCGAACCACTTATAATAGCATTCTTAGGCGTCGTGATAGGTGGCATAGTAATAGCAATGTTTCTGCCTGTGTTTAAGATGACAGAGCTAATCGCGCATTGATTTTATGGGCGATTTGTGATATAATTGTATTAGAAGTAGGAGTACCCTTGTAAGGGTAAACCATTCGAAAGAATGGGGCACAAAGCTTTAGAGCCTAAATCCGTCGTTGTGGTGGATATGGTTGTCAGCTGCCAAAGGCAAAAAAGCATGTATTTAGGCCCGTTTTTCGAATGGAGAAGGGGCCGTTTTATTGTAGCTAACATGTCAAGATGTCCGCTTTTTGTAACATGTGATATGTCCGC
>CAZZAL010000015.1:0-30602 GCA_964652265.1 uncultured Planctomycetia bacterium | reverse complement strand
GGCATACGATATCATCCAGAGATGTGCTATGAAGGTCTGGAATAAGGGCATGAATTTTAAAGAGGCGTTGTGGATGGACAAGGATTTTATCAAAGTGATAAAGCCGCGGGAGATCGAAAAATTATTCGACCTCGGTTATTACACAAGGCACGTTGGGAAAATCTTTAGAAAGGTTGGGATATGAAAAAAGGAAAGAAGATTTACGAAGGCAAGGCAAAGATTTTATACGATACAGATAAGCCAGATCTCGTTTTACAGGAATTTAAAGACGATGCCACTGCTTTTGATGCCACGAAGAGGGGTACGATAAAGCAGAAAGGCGTTATCAATAACGAGATCTCATGCTCGCTTTTTCAGCTTTTGGAATCAAAGGGGATTCCTACGCACTTTGTCAAAAAATTAAGCGATAGAGAAATGCTGGTCAAGAAGTTAGATATTGTCCTGGTGGAAGTTACCATAAGGAATATCTCGGCAGGCGGGCTTTCAAAACTCCTGGGCATGGAAGAGGGCATTGTTTTAAAGGAGCCTCTCCTAGAGTATCATTATAAGAGCGACGGGCTTCACGACCCGCTTATAAATGATTATCACATAGAGATGCTCGGTCTGGCGACACCGAAAGAGATGAAAAAGATAAAAGATTATTCTTTCAGCATCAATGAGATATTGAAGGATTTTTTCAGCAAGGCAGGGCTTAAGCTTGTGGATTTCAAGCTTGAGTTCGGCAGGCATAAAGGAAAGATGCTTTTGGGCGATGAGATATCGCCTGATACATGTAGGCTCTGGGATAAAAAGACGAACGAAAAGTTGGATAAAGACCGTTTCAGGCGCGACCTTGGAAAGATCGAAGAGGCCTATCAGGAAGTATTGAAGAGAATCAAAGCTTAAAAATCTTAGAGGGAATGGGGCAGCGTGGAATGGAAGATCGAGATAAAGAATAAAAGAAGTGTTTTTGATCCCCTAGCGAACGGGATCAAGAAAGATATAAAAGACCTGGGAATAGTTGGAATCAAAAAAGTTTCAACGGCCCAGGTCTTTATTATTTCAGGGGAGCTGTCTATCAAAGATGCGCACAGGATCGCGCAAGATCTATTGACTGACCCCATAACTCAGGAATATATGTTTGCCAGACATGAGTCGCTTCGCACTTCACAGACCCATGTTGCTGAGATCGCGTATAATCCGGGTGTCATGGATCCGGTTGAGGAGAGCACTAAAAAGGCAATAAAGGATCTGGGGATCAGAGGAGTAGGGTCTCTCAAGACAGAGAGAAAGTATTTAATAGACGGCAAGATCACAGAGATCCAGTTTAGGGTAATATGTGAGAAACTTCTCTATAATAAAGTAATACAGCATGTCGTAAAACATCAAGTCGCAGGATCGAAGATAGAGGATTCCAGTTATAGATTTAAGTTAATAAAAATAGATATCCTTGATGCAAGCGATAAGAAATTGATGCACATTAGTAAAGCCGGCCAGCTATTTTTAAATCTAAAAGAGATGAAGGAAATAAAAAAGTATTTCAAAAAATTAAAGCGCAATCCCACTGATTGCGAACTTGAGACTATTGCCCAGACATGGTCAGAGCATTGTGCGCATAAGACATTTAGAGGCGTCATTGATTATAAAGAGATAGGGGTTAATGGCAAAGAGACAAAGATAGTAGGTAACAGAAGAATAGATAATCTTTTGAAAAAGACAGTTATGAAAGTTACGAAGGATCTGGATAAACCGTGGTGCGTATCAGTTTTTAAAGACAATGCAGGCATTATAAAATTTGACGTCGAAGATAATATCTGTTTTAAAGTAGAGACGCATAATCATCCGTCTGCGCTGGAGCCTTATGGAGGAGCAGGTACTGGAATAGGCGGCGTGATACGTGACATATTGGGCGTTGGTTTAGGGGCAAAGCCTATTATGAATACAGATGTGTTTTGTTTTGGACCTCCTGATGCCTCGCAGAAGAAAATCCCAAAGGGCATGCTTCATCCTAAAAGGATAATGAAAGGTGTCGTGAACGGTGTCAGGGATTATGGGAATCGCATGGGTATTCCTACTGCAAACGGGGCAGTTTTATTTGACGAGCGATACATCGGGAACCCTCTTGTCTATTGCGGTACAGTAGGTATCATGCCTAAGGATAAATCTTTCAAGGAAGCTAAGACAGGCGATCTTATAGTCAGCGTCGGGGGCAGGACAGGAAGGGATGGTATCCACGGCGCAACATTTTCTTCAGGGGAGTTGACTCATGAATCAGAGGAGGTATCCGGCGGCGCAGTACAGATAGGAAACCCTATAACAGAAAAGAGGGTCACGGATACGCTCCTAAAGGCGAGGGATAAAGGTCTTTATAATGCGATTACTGATTGCGGGGCAGGTGGTTTTTCAAGCGCTGTCGGAGAGATGGGCCAGGATCTTGGTGCAGAGGTAGATCTGGAAAAAGCACCCTTAAAATACCATGGCCTTACTTATACAGAGATATGGATATCAGAGGCACAGGAGAGGATGGTTCTTTCTGTTCCTCGAGAGAACCTGGAAGAATTGCTGGGTATTTTCAGAAAAGAAGACGTTGAGGCAGTTGTGATAGGGAGATTTACAAAAGATAAAAGACTACGGCTGCGTTATGAAGGAAATATTGTATGCGACCTGGATATGAGATTTTTACATGATGGTATTCCAAGATTCCAGCGCAAGGCAGTCTGGAAGAGACCAAACCATAAAGAGCTGGCGAAAAAGCATTCCGCGAATCTTACGGGAGAATTATTAAAAATACTTTCCAGCTGGAGTGTTTCAAGTAAAGAATGGGTTATCAGGCAATATGATCATGAGGTGCAGGGCCAGAGTGTTTTAAAGCCTCTCCTTGGGATAAAGAATGATGGCCCAGGAGACGCCAGCATAATACGCCCTAAATTTAATTCCAAAAAAGGGATCATTATATCGAACGGCATAAATCCCAGATACAGCTTTATAGATCCATACTGGATGGCCGCTTCTTCTATTGACGAGGCATTGCGCCAGGTGACAGCTGTTGGTGGCTCTCTGAAAAAAACAGCTATTTTAGATAATTTTTGCTGGGGCAACACTGACAAGCCTGATAGATTAGGGGATCTAGTGAGGGCAAGTTTTGGATGTCTGGATATTGCTAAAGGTTACGGTGTCCCTTTTATATCAGGGAAGGACAGTTTGAACAATGAATATTCTGTGCATGGAAAGTCTATTTCGATCCCACCTACGCTTTTGATCTCAGCGATGAGCGTTATGGATGATGTTACAAAGGCTGTTTCCATGGACTTTAAAGAGAAAGGTAATCTGATATATGCAGTCGGCATGACGTACGATGAGATGGGCGGGTCGCATTACAATATGATAAATGGTATTATCGGGAACAATGTGCCAAAGGTCGATGCTAAATACGGGGCAAGGGTTTTTAGTGCTTTAAATAGAGCGATAGAGTGCGGAGCTGTAAGATCTTGCCATGATTGTTCGGAAGGCGGGATCGGCGTATGTGCGGCAGAGATGGCGTTTGCAGGCGGGTTAGGGGCAGAGGTGTTTTTAAAAGAAGTCCCATTCAAGAAAAAAAGCTCTCTAGGAGACCATACAGTGCTTTTTTCTGAATCAAACACAAGGTTTATAGTTGAGGTAAATAAAAAAGATAAAAAGAGATTTGAGAAAACAATGAAAGGTGTCCCTGTTGGGCTCCTAGGGTGCATTTCAGATAAAAAGGATTTTAAGGTCTATGGGTTGGACTCTAAAAAGATAGTGGATGTCAAGATAGACAAGATGAAAGAGGCATGGCAGAGGCCACTTCGATGGTAAAAAAAGCAAAGGTCATAGTCTTAAGGACAGGCGGGACAAATTGTGATGTAGAGACTGCCCAGGCATTCATTATGTGCGGCGTATCAGTAGATCTTGTACACATAAACGAGCTTTCATCCGGAGAAAAGTCTTTAAAAGATTACCACATACTTGCTATTCCAGGAGGATTTACATACGGGGATGACATTGCCTCAGGAAAGATTCTCGCCAATGAGATGAAGTACCGTCTTGGTGAGGAGCTGAAATATTTCATTGAAAAAGGAAAACTTATAATAGGTATATGTAATGGTTTTCAGGTGCTTGTAAAATCAGGTATTTTGCCTGGCATATGTGCTGATGGCATAGAGGCAAGTTTGAGTTTTAATGATTCAGGAAAATTCGAGGACCGCTGGACATATTTACGGACTGCCAGATGCATCTGGACAAAAGGAATAAAAAAGGTTATTTATTTGCCCGTAGCGCACGGAGAGGGTAAATTTATTCCAAAAAATAAGAAAGTTCTGAGTAGCCTTAAAAGAGGTGGCCAGATCGTATTTCAGTATGTGGATGAGAAAGGTAAGCTGGCTGGCTATCCTGAAAATCCTAATGGCTCTGTAGAAGGAATTGCTGGCATATGTGATCCGACAGGCAGAGTCTTAGGCATGATGCCGCATCCTGAAAGACATGTTCTCGGGACGCAGCATCCAAGATGGACGCGTGATGGTCTTAAGAGATTCGGCGACGGCCTTGAGATCTTCAAGAATGGTGTTGAGTACGTGAAGCAAAAATTTTAACCGCGTACTGTTAGAGATTTAAGGAGGCATGAGAGATGATCGATTATAAAAAAGCAGGGGTACATATAGATACAGCAAATAGGTTCGTGAAAGATATTTCCAGGATGGTGAGTTCTACAAAGACTCAAGAGGTTTTGGGTGGCATAGGTGGTTTTAGTGCACTTATGAGGATCCCAAAAAGATACAAAAATCCTGTGCTTGTTTCTTCTACAGATGGAGTAGGCACGAAGCTCATGATAGCAGGCCTGCAGAAGGATCATGCTACTGTCGGCATAGACCTTGTCGCAATGTGCGTGAATGATGTAGTGGTTACA
Organism: uncultured Planctomycetia bacterium; assembly: GCA_964652265.1. Lineage (GTDB taxonomy): Bacteria > Omnitrophota > Gorgyraeia > Gorgyraeales > Gorgyraeaceae > JAHIUV01. The sequence continues at coordinate 25,702 of CAZZAL010000015.1, read as the reverse complement.
GGTGGCGAGCCGCTTTTTTTTCTGGATTATTTCGCAACAGGGAAATTAGATAGACGCAAGGCAAAAGATATCATAAAGGGTATAGTCAAAGGTTGTAAGGACGCTGGTTGTGCGCTCATAGGTGGAGAAACAGCTGAGCTTCCCGGGATGTATAAAGGCGAAGACTATGACCTCGCTGGTTTTTGCGTCGGAGTGGTTGAAAAAGATAAGATCATAGATGGGAGTTCTGTAAAACCGGGGCAGATTATCATAGGGATCTCCTCCAATGGTCTTCATTCGAATGGGTTTAGTCTTGCAAGGAAGGTTTTTAAGAAAAATGAATTAAAGGGAAAGATCGGCAGGACACTTTTGACCCCGACTATAATCTACGTAAGGGCGATACAAGGATTGATGAAAAAGATTAGAATCAAGAGCATGGCCCATATAACAGGTGGAGGTTTTTACGACAATATACCGCGTGTCCTGGCTCCAAAGACTGCGGCATTGATATATAAAGGATTATGGCCTATCCCTGGGATATTTTCTGTGATCCAGGAACGCGCGAAGGCAAGCGATAAAGAGATGTATCACACTTTTAATATGGGCATTGGCATGGCAGTAGTTGTGGATAGAGGAGATGCTAGGAAGGCACATGCTGAGATAAAGAAATGCGGTTTAAAACCATGGGTAATAGGAGAGATAGTAAAAGGCAATAAAGAGGTTATAATATGAGGATTTTGGTAATTGGTTCAGGCGGAAGAGAACATGCGCTTACCTGGAAGATCTCTCAGAGCAGGAAAGCGGATAAGATATTCTGCGCCCCGGGGAACGGAGGCATAAAAGAGATAGCAGAAAACGTCGATATAAAAGCAGATGATATTTCGGCACTTTTGAGATTTGCAAAGGATGAAAAGATTGATCTTACAGTGGTAGGGCCTGAGATTCCCCTGGTCAAAGGTATAGTAGATGAGTTTACAAAAAATGGCTTAAAGATATTTGGCCCAACAAAAGACCTGGCAATGCTTGAAGGAAGCAAGGTTTTTGCAAAAGAGGCGATGAAAAGATTTGGCGTGCCCACTGCAGACTTCAGAGTCTTTCGAGATCCCTTAAAGGCAAAGGATTACTTAAAACAAAAAGGTGCCCCTTTAGTCGTAAAGGCAGACGGGCTTGCAGCAGGAAAAGGCGTAGTAGTGGCTCAGAGCACTGAAGAAGCAGAAGAGGCCATAGATTTGATGCTGGTTAAGAAAATATTTGGAAAATCTGGAGAAAGAATAATTCTTGAAGATTGCCTTGAAGGCGAAGAGGCATCCATTTTGGTTTTTAGTGACGGAAAGGATATGGTGCCGCTTTCCTCTTCGCAGGATTATAAAAGGATTTTTGACGGCGATAAAGGACCTAATACAGGAGGCATGGGAGCATATTCGCCAGCACCTGTTGTTTCCGGAAAGATATTCGACGAGATCATAGATAAGGTTTTCAGACCTATCATTAGAGGGTTTGCAGGTGAAGGTAAACCTTATAAAGGTGTTTTATACGGCGGGATAATGATCACAAAAAAAGGGCTAATGACTTTAGAATTCAATGTGAGATTCGGAGACCCTGAGACACAGGCCATCCTACCGAGATTAAAATCAGATTTAGTAGAGGTCATGCTGGCATGTATAGATGGCAGGCTTAGGGAGATAAAGCTAGAGTGGGACAAAGGGGCATGTCTTTCTATTGTAGCTGCGTCGAAAGGATACCCTGGTCCATACGAAAAACACAAAGAGATCCGTGGGTTAAAGGACGTTAGGGTTTTCAGGGATGCGGCAGTTTTTCATGCAGGTACTGAGTCTAGAGATGGGAAGATTTTTACAAGCGGCGGAAGAGTATTGGGTGTGACAGGCCTTGGAAAGGATATAAGATCAGCCAAAGCAGTTGCGTACGCCGCAATAGATAAAATAAAATTTGACGGTATTTATTATAGGCATGACATAGGTTATAAAGCAATAGGGAGGGAATAATGACTACTAAAAAGAAAGCTTTAGTGGGGATTTTAATGGGCAGTAAGTCTGATGCCGAGACAATGGCTGAGACAGGGAAGGTATTGAAGGGTTACAAGATATCGTATGAGGTAAATGTGCTTTCTGCGCACAGGAATCCGGAAAAGGTACGGACGTATGCTAAATCTGCAAAGAAAAAAGGATTAAAGGTTTTGATATGCGGGGCAGGCATGTCAGCGGCCCTGGCAGGAGTGGTAAGCGCATATACGGATTTACCGGTTATAGGCGTTCCAATGTATACAAAGGCATTGAAGGGTCTTGATTCGCTTCTCTCAACAGTACAGATGCCGGCAGGGATTCCTGTTGCGAGTGTGGCTATAGGAAAGGCCGGTGCCAAAAACGCAGCACACCTGGCCGCTAGGATTTTAGGCTTGTGCAAGTAATATGCAGACTAAGATCATAAAGATAAATCCCAATTTTCCAGAGGAAGCTTTTATAAAAGAGGCAGCTAAGGCTTTGCAAAGAGGTAAGCTTGTTGCTTTCCCTACAGAGACGGTTTATGGGATTGGTGCAAATTTCCTGGATAAAAAGGCCATGGACAGGCTTTATGCTGTAAAGAAACGACCTAAGAATAAGCCATTTACTGTTCATATTGCAGGTTTTGAGGCGCTGAAGGATCTGAAAATAGTTTTGTCAGAACACGCAGAGCGTATTATTCGTAAATTCTGGCCAGGGCCTTTGACCATAGTAGCATTTAACAAGAAAAAGGAAAAGATAGGACTACGCATGCCCAGCAATAAGATAGCGCTGGAACTTATAAGCAAGGCGAAGCTTCCAATAGTTGTCCCCAGCGCGAATATCTCTGGGAAAAAACCTCCATTATCAGGAAAAGACGTTATTTCAGAGATGGATGGTTTAGTTGATATTATATTGGATGCTGGAAATACAGAGGTAGGCAAGGAATCTACTGTGCTGGATGTGACGAAAGATCCTTTTACAATAGTAAGGCCAGGGGCTATACCAAAGGAAGACCTGCTGATAGAATATCGGATTCTTTTTGTGTGCACTGGAAATAGCTGCAGGAGTGTTATGGCAAAGGAGATGTTACAAAAATATATCAGGGAGGCAGGATTTTCTAAAAAGGTGATCGTGGATTCTGCTGGGACAGGTTCTTGCGCAGCTGTTAGAGCAGCAACGAATACAATACAGGCCATGAGAGAGGAAGGTATAGATGTTTCTTTGCATAGAGGTAAATCCGTGACGCCAGAGCTTTTAAAGAAGTCAGATCTTATTTTTGTTATGGAGCGCATGCATAGAAGCGCGGTTTTAAGTATGTTGCCTAATGCTGATTCAAAGACGATGCTATTGAGAGAAACAGAGGGTATCCCTGATCCTGTAGGAAAGACGCTCGATGAGTACAGGTATGTCAGGAATATTATAAAGGATAAGGTTGAAAATATATTTTTAGAATTATTTAAAAAGGAGAAAGAGAGATGAAGATCGCAATAGGTGCAGACCACGGAGGATTTAAATTAAAAGAGGCGCTTAAGAAGTTTTTAAAAGAGAGGCAACATAGCGTAAAGGATTTCGGGACATTTTCTGAAGAGGCTTGTGATTATCCGCCCATTGGCTATGAGGTTTCTAGGGCAGTTGGGAAGGGTAGGTTTCAGAGGGGCATACTTATATGCAAAACAGGCATTGGCATGTCAATGGTCGCAAACAAGGTAAAAGGCATACGCGCTGCGCTATGCGACAGGACAGATATTGCCCGTTCCAGCAGGGAGCATAATGAGGCTAATATCCTGGTGTTTGCAGCGAATGTTACCTCACCTCTTAAGGCAAAAAAGATTGTAAAGGTCTGGCTTCGCACGCGCACGCTAGGCGGGAGACACAGAAGAAGGGTCAGCCAAATAAAAAATATAGATAAAAAAGTAATCTTAAAGTGGAGGAAAAATGAGTATATTAAAGAGAATCGATCCAGAGGTTTTTGAGGCAGTACGCAAGGAAATGGAACGGCAGCAAAATAATATTGAGCTTATAGCGAGCGAGAATTTTGCAAGCATGGCGGTGCTGGAGGCCCAAGGTTCTGTTCTTACGAACAAATATGCTGAGGGATATCCGTCTAAACGCTGGTATGGTGGGTGCGAGTATGTTGATCAAGCAGAAAGACTTGCCATAGAAAGGGCAAAATCACTTTTTGGCGCAGAGCATGCCAATGTGCAGCCGCATTCTGGCACGCAGGCGAATATGGCTGTATATTTTGCGCTCCTTAAGCCAGGTGATACAGTTTTGGCAATGGATCTTGCCTGTGGAGGGCATCTTTCTCACGGACTGGCGCATAATTTTTCTGGGAAGCTTTATAATGTCGTATTTTACGGGGTAAGTAAACGAGACGAACAGATCGATTATGATGAAGTGTTGTCCATGGCTAAAAAACATAAACCTAAAATGATCATCGCAGGAGCGAGCGCTTACCCTCGCTTGATAGATTTTAAAAGGTTCAGAGAGATAGCAGATACTATAGGTGCTTATTTTTTTGTTGATATTGCCCATACAGCAGGTTTGGTTGTCGCAGGGCTTCACCCGAATCCTATACCTTGCGCAGATGTAGTGACTACTACAACCCACAAGACCCTGCGTGGTCCAAGAGGCGGGGTTGTATTGTGCCGCAAGAAATTTGCTAAAAAGATAGATGCCGAGGTATTCCCAGGGATTCAGGGTGGGCCTTTGATGCACGTGATAGCTGCCAAGGCAGTGGCATTTAAAGAGGCAGCATCAAAAGGGTTTAAGGAATATCAAAAGCAGATCGTGAAAAACTCAAAGGAATTAGCAGCATCTCTTGAAAAGAAAGGTTTCAGGATAGTCTCAGGCGGGACAGACACCCATCTTTTTCTGATAGATCTGAGCTCAAAGGGGATTACTGGTAAAGACGCAGTGGATATCTTGGGGGGAGTCCGCATAACAATCAATAAAAACCTTATACCGTTTGATAAAAATAGTTCGTCTGTAACCAGCGGGATCAGGCTTGGTACTCCAGCAGTCACTACTAGAGGCATGAAGGAGTCTGAGATGAATGAGATAGGAGATATAATAGATACTGTGTTAGCAAAACGGGGCGATGTCAATGTTTTAGAAGAATGCATGAAGAGGACCTCGGCCCTTGTTAAAAGGTTTCCTCTTTATCCGGAGGTGAAATTATGAAATGTCCATTTTGTGGTCATAAGGAAGACAAGGTCATTGATTCTCGCTCTTCTGAAGAAGGCCGTTCGATTCGCAGGCGCAGGGAATGTCTTAACTGTAAAAGGCGTTTTACGACATACGAGAATATAGAAGAGACATCCCTCATGGTAATAAAGAAAGACGGCAGACGGGAACCATTTGACAGAAAAAAGATCCTGGCCGGGATCCAGAAAGCGTGCGAGAAAAGGCCTATAAGTATGCAGGAAATCGAAGACCTAGCAGACAAGGTAGAATATACGCTTCAGAGCAAGTTTGAGAAAGAGGTGGATGCTAGTCAAATCGGAGAGCTATTGATGGAGCTTTTATATGATCTGGACGAAGTTGCCTACGTGAGGTTTGCTTCTGTTTACAGGCAGTTCAAGGATATAAATCAGTTCATGAAAGAATTAAAAGGGCTTTTGAATCACAGTAAATAGACCTTATTCTAGAGTGTAACTTACAAAACCAGACGTACTCTTTAATTCCTGAAACCATTCATCAAAACTAGCATCTTTTTTTCTAGATAAGGTCTCTTCTTTAAAATCTGCTTTTTCCTCGATAAACTTTATTTCATCGATATTCTCGTATTCGTCGCGTTTTAAAATGACCCATATCTCTATCATCTTTAAGGGGCCGCCGATCGCTCCATCTTTTAGGGATAAGGATGCCTCTACAAAATCCCCAGCAGGTCCCAGGGAAGGTATATAGCCGTCCCGAGCTATAAGATCTGTTGTCTGAGAAGAGAGCCCGATTTCTTTTGAGGCATCTTCAAATGAAGCGCCTTTTTTTATTTTATTATTTATGGTCTTGTAGATTTTTTTTGCCTTTTTTTCAGCGAGTTTCCCGGATTCATTTTTTACAAAGGCCTCAGTCACCTTTTTTTCAGCATCTTTGAATTCAGGTATGTATGATTTTTTTATTTCCTTTAATTGTATGACATAAAAGCTATTTTCGCCTTTAATAAGTATATTGGAGATTTCATCAGGTTTTAGCTCGAATCCCCTCTTTGTAAATTCGTATGACCATCCGATGCCAGGGATCGCTTGTTGCATGTTAAAAAAACCTGTTTCTTTTGTCTCCAGTGCGAATGAAGCAGAAACTGTATCCAGATCCTTTTTCTTTAATACGCTGTCAATTATCTTATAACCTAATTCTTCCGCAAGAGAGGTTTTTCTTTCTATTGCGAGTTTTTCAGATATGGTCTTTTTTATCTCTTCATTTAATGTCGGGATCTCTTCAGAATCAGGTTTTTTGTAATCAGAGGTATGTTCCTCAAAATACCTTTTGATCCGGTCTTCCGGTATATACACTTCCTTGTCAAAAGAGGAGAGGGAGATTTTGATGTATTTAACGTTTATCTCATCAGGCCTCCTGAAATTTTCTTTATTATTTTCGTAAAACTTAAGAAGGTCAGCTTTTTCATACACGACGTCTTTTTCAAGGTCAGAAAAGGGTATCGATACATAAGATGATTTTACCTTTTCAAATTTCTTTTTATATTCATCTTCTACCTCTATATCAGTGATAGTGATGCCGGAAGTAGCTTTTTCACGAAGCTTAGTAATGCGGATGTCATCTCTTATCTTTTCCTCAAAACCTCTGGCGTTCTGCTTTAGCGCAGATTTGTAGAGTTTTTTATCAAAAGAGCCATTGCGCTGGAATATGGGAAACGACATTATTCTTTCTACTACCTCGTCGTTTTTCACAGCTATATTTTCTCTCTCGGCTTCTTTCAACAAGATGATGCGATTCCATGTCAGCTGGTCAATAAATTCAACAGGGATATTGGCTCCAAATGAACGAATAGCATTATCTCTTGTGACACGCCACATATTTACATATTCGTCAAAAGGGATTTTTTTACCAAAGACCTTTCCAGCATAATTAGGGCCTTTCTCCCCTTTTTTATTAGAGCTTCCAGCGCCCCATATAACGAACGCAGGTATTATCAAGATCGCCAGTCCCCATATTATGCGTTTCATGTTTTTTTTCTTGCGGAAGAATTTTAATAGCATACCTGTCTCCTTTTTATACTAGGACATTATATACTTTATATAGGAAAAAATCTATGCTAAAATAATTTTATCATGAAGAATCAGGAGATCGGGAAGATTTTCAGGCAGATTGCCAGTATTCTGGAGATAAAGGGGGAGAATCCGTTCAGGATCCGCGCATACGAGCGGGCGGCTCGAAATATAGAGTCAATGCCAGAGGCAATAGAGGATTTTATTAAAGATGATAAGGCGAAGGATATCCCTGGCATAGGCAAAGATCTCGAGGAGAAGATAAAAGAGATCGTATCTACAGGAGGACTTCAGTATCTTGAAGGGCTAAAAAAAGACATCCCTAAGGGGCTTCTGGATATATTAAATATACCAGGGATAGGGCCGAAGACAGCAAAGATGTTACATGAAAAACTCGGTATACGTGACCTTGTAATGCTCGAGAGGATAGCCCATGCAGGCAGGGTGAGAGATCTTCCTGGCATGAAGAAGAAAACAGAGGAGAATATCCTTCGCGGTATAGAGCTTTTAAAGAGGAGTCATGACAGGATGGATCTCTCGACAGCAATGGATGTGGCTGATATTTTTGTGAAGCAGCTTAAAAAAATAAAAGAGGTAAAAAGGACAGATTCAGCAGGAAGCCTAAGGAGAAAGAAGGATACGATCAGAGATATTGATATTTTGGTTTCGTCAAGAAAGCCGGGAAAGGTTATGGATATATTTGCTGGCCTGCCTGAGGTAAAGGACGTGCTGGCAAAAGGCCCGAGGAAGTCATCAATAGTTGCAGAGGATGGGACACAGGTGGATGTTAGGGTGATAGATGAGGATTCTTATGGTGCAGCGCTCGTGTATTTTACTGGCTCAAAAGCACACAATATAAAATTGCGAAAGATAGCCATAAAAAAAGGCCTTAAGCTGAACGAATACGGGATATTCAGGAGGAAAAAGCGCGTTTGTGGCAGGACTGAGAAAGAGATATATAAGGTGCTGGGACTTCCGTATATCATTCCTGAGCTAAGAGAAGACAGGGGCGAGGTTGAAGCTGCCAGAGAGGGAAAACTGCCAGAGCTGGTAGAGTCTAGAGATATAAAAGGGGATCTGCATGTACATTCTAACTGGTCAGATGGCGGCTCTTCGATAGAAGAAGTTGTGAAGGAGGCAATCGTGCTAGGATATGAGTATATTGCCATCACTGACCATTCCCAGGGTCTGAAGATAGCAGGAGGACTGGATAAACAAAAACTAAAACAAAAAAGAAAAGAGATAGAGCGTTTAAGTAAAAAATATAAGGATATAAGGATCATGTGCGGTGCAGAGGTAGATATAGACTCAGATGGAAGATTGGATTATAGCGACGATATATTGAAACAGATGGATATTGTCATAGGCGCTATACACTCTGGTTTTAAGCAGTCCAGGGAGAAACTTACAAGGCGTATTGTAAAGGCATGTCAGAATCAGCATGTTCATATGATCGCTCATCTTACAGGAAGGCTTTGGGGTGCACGGAAACCTTACGAGGTGGATCTTGAAGATATTCTCAAGGTCTGCCTGGATACTGATACAGTACTTGAGGTAAATAGCTTTCCGCAGCGCTTAGACTTGAACGATATAAATTGTCGCATGGCAAAGGATTTTGGAGTCAGGATAGCAATAAATACAGATGCGCATATTGCGAAGCAGCTCAGGACAATGAAATTCGGAATAGCTGTTGCTCGCCGCGGCTGGCTTGAAAAAAAGGATGTAATCAATGCCCTGTCCCTCAAGGACCTGAAGTCCAGGCTTTAAAAAAGTGGGTATTGACTGATAGGCATGAGTTTTGCTATAATATGAGACAAGAAACAGAGGTGACTTATGGCGAGAAAGGCATGGCTTTTGTCGCTTGTGACTTTGATTGTACTTTCTCTGGGACTCGTTACCATAAAGGGCTTTTGTAAAGAGAAAAAGTTTCCAAAGGCCGGGGATATACGGGTGGTCTCAGAGAAGATAGATGAAGTCTTAAAGAAACAGCAGGATATAATAGAACGACTTGAAGATATAAGGGCCCAGCAGGATATAATAAGGGTCAGGGCTTCGCGATAAACTAAGGAGAGAACATGACTAGTGGAAGCGAAGTCTCTATTGTTGTATCTTTTTTCGCCGGGGCCCTGACATTTCTTTCTCCCTGTGTCTTACCTCTTTTTCCCTCATATATAACATATATAACTGGAAAGTCCTTTGAGGATATAAAAACTCGAGGCGCCAAAGACTTAAGGAAGCTCACGGTGCTACATTCGGTGTTTTTCATACTCGGATTTTCAGTTATATTTGTCATCTTAGGCACGGCATTTGCGTACCTAGGAAGTTTTTTTGGAGTAAAAAGAATCTTCATGGAAAGGGTAGGGGGAGCAGTAATAATTTTTCTTGGCCTGAATATCTCAGGAGTCTTCAGGCTAAAATTTTTGAACCTGGAGAAGAAATTCACTTATCATAGGAAAAAGGTCGGTTACCTTGGTTCTTTTTTAATCGGGATGGCATTTGCAGTGGGCTGGACGCCATGCGTGGGTCCTATACTTTCAAGTATACTTATCTATGCGTCTACACTTGAAAGTCTGCCGCGCGCAATAGTGCTTTTGTCGTTTTATTCCCTGGGTTTGGGCGTGCCGTTTTTTATAGCCAGCCTTGCGATAAATCAGTTTCTTTTTCTTTTTAACCGTTTTAGAAGTTTTATGAAATTTATCCCTGTTATTACAGGTGTGTTTTTGATCATTATAGGCGGATTACTATTCTCAGGACAATTTTCGAGACTCACAACTCTTTTTTTATAAAGGAGAAGGCATGAAAAATAAACTGTTTATCCTTATTGCGGTCGTACTATTTTGCTGGACCATATTCGGGGCGATGAAGATCATGAAATCTAGCAGTCCTTTAGAGGTCGCTAGGGGCTCAAAAGAGGAGACCTTTAAACAAGCCCCTGATTTTACGCTTAAAGATATAAGCGGAAACGAAAGAATGTTGTCTGATTTCAGCGGCAAGGTCGTGATACTTGATTTCTGGGCGACATGGTGCCCTCCGTGCAAGGCAGAGATCCCTCATTTTGTCGAACTCTATGATGCGCATAAAGATGAAGGCCTTGAGATAATCGGAGTGTCTTTAGATCGGAATGCAGAAAAGGTTGTAGGAGCGTTTGCAGAAGAAAACAAGGTAAATTACACGCTTTTAGTAGGAGATAATCATGTCACTGATCTATACGGTGGCATAATGTCTATCCCAACGACATTTGTCATTGACAGGGATGGCAGGATAACAAAGCGGTTCGTAGGTTATAGGGATAAAGAGGTATTTGAAGAAGCCATAAAGGAGCTATTATGATTGTTAGCCAGAAGAAACTATTTGAAGAGATATTAAAGGCGATCGGCCTCAAGAAAAAGATCTTTATAGTAGGATGCGGCGAATGCGCGACTACATGTAAGACTGGCGGAGAAAAAGAGATCTTAGAGATAAAGAAACTTCTTGAAGAAAAAGGCAAGATTGTAACAGGCTGGACAATACCTGATGCGCCGTGTATAGCAAGCCAGATAAAGGCCCATTTAGCCAAGAACAGGAAGGCAATGAGTGAAGCAGAGGCATTTTTGGTCCTTGCCTGCGGCCTTGGTGTCCAATCCGTACTTGAAAATGACAGGAATAAAACCCCAGTGTATACGGGTTGTGATACATTATTTGGTTCGGTACTTGATATGACAGGGCTTATATTTTCCGAGAGATGCGCGATGTGCGGAGAGTGCGTGCTTAATATTACAGGCGGTATATGTCCTGTAACGCGATGCGCAAAAGGACTTTTAAACGGTCCATGCGGAGGTTCTGACAAAGGTAAATGCGAAGTGGATAAGGACAAGGATTGTGCGTGGATATTGATATATAATCGCCTTAAGGAATTAGGCATGCTTGAAAATCTGAAACACACAAGGCCTGCGAAGGATTATTCAAAATTAAACAAACCGAGAGAGGTAAACTTAAAAGGACAGGAGTAATCTATGGAAGGTTCGAATACGCAATACAGCGAGAAAGTAATGGAGCATTTCAAAAATCCCAGGAATGTGGGTGAGATCAAGGATGCAGACGGCATTGGCAATGTCGGAAATCCTGTTTGTGGTGACATCATGAGGCTTTACATTAAAGTCCAGGATGATAAGATCGTTGATGCTAAATTCAAGACGTTTGGTTGTGGCGCCGCGATTGCCACGAGCAGTATGGTGACCGAGATTGTCAAAGGAAAGACGGTTCGAGAGGCGCTTGAGATTTCCAACAGGGCTGTTGCAGAGGCGCTGGGAGGCCTGCCACCTATTAAGATGCATTGTTCGGTTTTGGCAGAACAGGCGCTCAAGGCAGCGATCGATGATTACATGAAAAAACACGGTAATATGACATGATAGGGAAAGAAGAACTAAGAAAAAAAATGAGACAAAGGCTGAATCGTCAGAAGGAATCAGAAAGGAGAACAAATAGTAGCGTTATAGAAAAGAAATTACTTAGTGAAAAAGAATTTTTGACATCAAAGCGTGTAATGCTTTATGTTTCCAAAGGCACCGGTGAAGTAGAGACCGGGCGTATAATAAAAAAAGCCCTGAATATGGGCAAAGAGGTAGTTTTGCCGGTTATTTCAGTAAGAGAAAAAAAGATCAGACCAGTGCATTTTAAAGATCTTAAACAAGGTCTTAAGAAAGGCCTGTATGGTATTTACGAACCAGAAGGATCTAGATCTCAAGGGCGCTTCAGGATAAAGGGCATAGACTTGGTGATAGTTCCTGGCCTGGCCTTTGATAGAAAAAATGACAGGCTTGGCCATGGCAAAGGTTATTATGATAGTTTTCTGAAGACCTTGCCTAAGGACACGCCAAAAATAGGTCTGGGATTTAGATTTCAACTGTTAAAAAAGATACCTACTACGCAGTACGATATTTCTCTTACTAAGGTCATTACTAATTAGGCGACCTACCTTTTTATTAAATAAATATAATCAGGAGGTGTTGATATGGACTTAACCATGAAGACAGTAGTCTCTATTATAGAAGTCCTTATTTTTATTCTGGTTTTTTTCGCAGGATATTTTATAAGGAAGTTTTTTTCCGAGAGGCATCTGAGAGAGACAGAGGAGAGGGCAAAACGGATCCTTGAAGAGTCAAAAAAGGAGTTCGATAATAGAAAGAAAGAGCTGGAGCTCGAGTCAAAGGACCTGAAATTCAGGATGCGTTCGGATTTTGAGCGCGAGACAAAGGATAAGCGACAGGGGCTTGCGAATATTGAGAAGAGATTGGCTCAGAAAGAGGAAAATATAGACCGTAAGGTAGATATACTTGATAAAAAAGAAAGGGATGTTTCAAAGAGAGAAGGTCTTCTGGTGGATAAAGAAAAGTCTATTGAAAGCCGCCAAAATGAACTTTCGAGACTTATCGCAGAAGAGAGGCAAAAGCTTCAAAGGATATCAGGTCTCAGTGTTGAAGAAGCAAAGAAACTTTTCTTAAAGAGGGTGGAAGATGATTCCCAAGTTGAGGCGCAGGGTATTTCTAAACAGGTGCTTGATAATGCCAAGCTCTCTGCTGATAGGAAGGCCAAGGATATCCTTGCTACAGCTATGCAGAAATGCGCAGCAGAACATGTAACAAATACTACGGTGTCTGTGGTGGCCCTGCCGAACGACGAGATGAAAGGAAGGATTATAGGCAGGGAGGGCAGGAACATAAGGGCTCTCGAGATCGCGACAGGAGTGGACGTGATCATCGATGATACACCAGAAGCCGTTATCCTTTCCGCCTTTGATATGGTAAAACGCGAGATAGCCAGGGTCAGTCTTGAGAGACTCTTGCAGGATGGCCGTATCCATCCTGGTCGCATAGAAGAGGTAGTAGGCAAGGTCAAACATGAGATGGACGCTACTATAAAAGAAGAGGGCGAGCATACTGTGTTTGAGCTGGGACTGCAGCGCGTGCATCCAGAGATTGTAAGGCTCATAGGAAGGTTGAAATATAGAACCAGTTATGGCCAGAATGCGTTACAGCATATAAAAGAAGTCAGCGTTATCATGGGCGTTATGGCCGGGGAGTTAAACCTGGATATTGTCCTGGCAAAAAGGATAGGTGTTTTGCATGATATAGGAAAAGCGCTAACGCACGAAGTAGAAGGACCTCACGCTAGGATAGGCGCAGATATTGCGAAGAAGCATGGAGAATCAAAGGAAGTCATCAATGCGATACTCTCCCATCACGAGGAAGAGGAGCCGACTTCTATTTATGCTGTACTTCTGCAAGCAGCTGATGCAGTTAGTGCCACAAGACCTGGCGCAAGGCGAGAGACACTGGAAAATTACATAAAGCGTCTTGAGAAGTTAGAATCAATAGCAGATTCGTTCAAGGGAGTTGAAAAGGCATATGCCATACAGGCAGGCAGAGAGATAAGAGTGATTGTGCAGCCTGACAGGGTCACGGACCTGCAGTCAATAGGCCTTTCAAGAGAGATAAGAAAAAAGATCGAGGAAGGTCTTGAATATCCTGGACAGATAAAGGTGACCGTAATCAGGGAAACCCGGGCAATCGAGTATGCTAAGTAATTTCGCGTTTCTCGCTGTGAAAGATCTGTGAAGTTACGGTAAGGAAAGGGGTAATATTGAAAATACTTTTGATTGGTGATGTAGTCGGACGGCCTGGAAGAGAGGCGATTGCAAAGATTGTCCCAGTGTTGCGTAAGGACAGGTGTATAGATTTTGTAGTTTGTAATGCTGAAAATATTGCAGGCGGTTCAGGCGTAACACCTGAGACAGCTGATGAGGTATTGAATAGCCAGGTAGATGTATTGACTTCAGGGGACCATATCTGGAAGAAAAAAAATATATATGAAAGACTGGATAAAGACCGCAGGATTTTAAGGCCTGCAAATTATCCAGAGATATGTCCTGGGATAGGCGCAACGATTATTAAATCATCATCTGGAAAAAAGGTGGGGGTGGTGAATGTCGTTGGAAGGGTTTTTATGAATCATATTGATGGTTGCCCTTTCAAGACAGCAGGGACAGAGATCAAAAAGATCTCTAAAGATACAAAGGTTATTTTAGTAGATATGCATGCTGAGGCAACAAGTGAAAAGATAGCCCTGGGCAGATTTCTGGATGGAAAAGTAAGCCTTGTTTTCGGTACACACACGCATGTTCAGACAGCAGATGAAAAGATCTTAGCCGGAGGTACGGCTTACATAACTGATTTGGGCATGACAGGACCTCAGGATTCGGTCATAGGGCGTAAGATAGATGCAATCATAGAACATTTTCTCACGTGTATGCCCACCAGGTTTGAGATGGCGGATAAGGATATAGAACTCCAGGGGGCCATAGTCGAGGTAGATGAGGGAAGCGGAAAGGCATTGTCTATAGAGAGGGTCAGGGAAAGATTAAAGGATTATATGTAATATGATTAAAGAAGGCACGCATATTTATAAGGTAGGAGAGCTGACTCAAGGTATAAAGGCTGTCCTGGAAAGCGCATTTTCCAATATATGGGTCGAAGGTGAGATATCAAATTTTACTTCTCATTCCTCGGGACATTTTTATTTTACATTAAAGGATGAAAGAAGTGAGATAAAGTGTGCTTTTTTCAAAGGTTATAATGAGAAGATAAAATTTGAAATAAAAGACGGGATGCAGGCTGTTTGTTTTGGAAAAATCGGAATATATGCGCAAAGGGGCATGTATCAATTGATTGTCGCAAGGGTAGAGCCAAAGGGCATAGGAGCACTGCAGCTCGCATTTGAACAATTAAAAGAAAAACTTTTCAAAGAAGGACTTTTTGACGAAGCTAGTAAAAAAGTTATCCCAGTGCTGCCTAATAGAATAGGAATAGTGACGTCTCCGACAGGAGCTGCAATAAGAGACATGCTTCATGTGCTGGAGAAGAGGTTTTCAAATGTAGAGATCCTTATAGCTCCGGCAAGGGTACAGGGTAAGGGTTCTGGTGAAGAAATAGCAAGTGCTATACAGGATTTAAATGAGTTAGATAGCGTAGACGTGATAATAGTAGGAAGGGGCGGGGGCAGCCTTGAGGATCTATGGGCTTTCAATGAAGAGGTAGTTGCAAGGGCTATTTTTGCTTCAAAGATACCTATTGTAAGCGCAGTAGGGCATGAGGTTGATTGGACGATCAGTGATTTTGTAGCTGATTTAAGGGCGCCTACGCCATCTGTTGCCGCAGAACGCGTCATTGTCAAAAAGAGCGACATCATTGAAAAGCTGGATAATATTGAAAAGCGGCTTAAAGATTATCCCCTGGAGGCTGTAAAAGAATATGAACAGCGTCTGGACGAGATAGAGAAGGATCTGGATCTGAGATTCAGGCATTACTTGCAGTTAAAAGAAGAAAATTTTAAGCTTCTTTCCGAAAAGATAGAGATATTGAGCCCCTTGAGTATTTTAAACAGGGGTTATAGTGTTAGTTTTAAGATGCCTGGTCGGAAGATACTTAAAAACGCCGAGTCTCTTAAAAAAGGAGATGTTGTTGAGACAAGGCTTTCGAAAGGGGTATTTAGAAGCAAGGTAGAAGAAGCCGGATAGATAAAGGAGGATTTATGACAAAGGAATTAAAATTCGAAGAGATGATGAAAAAGCTGGAAGGGATAGTAAGCGATCTGGAAACTGGCGAGATGCCACTCGAGGAATCACTTAAAAGGTATGAAGATGGCGTAAAGCTTCTTCGGCTTTGCAGAAAACGCCTGGATGAGACCAAGCGCAAGGTCGAGATATTGGTTAAAAAAGGCGGGAAATCCACAACAGAGCTTTTTGAAGAGTAGGATCGAAGAAGGCAATGGAAAAATGAATATCAAGGCATATATTAAAAATAATAAGAGACTTATTGATAAGGCTATAGACAAGTCTCTTCCATCCCTCAGGAGGAAACCAACAATAATCCATAAGGCAATGAGGTATAGCGTGTTTTCTGGAGGGAAAAGGATAAGGCCGATACTCACTCTTGCGGGTTTCCAGGCATGCGGAGGCAAGGGAAACAAGATCTTGCCTGTTGCCTGCGCTATAGAGCTTATACATACATATACGCTTATCCATGATGATTTGCCGTGCATGGACAATGATGACTACAGGCGAGGAAAAGCAAGTTGTCATAAAAAATTTAACGAAAATCTTGCGCTTCTCTCAGGCGATGCACTTTTGACCCTGGGCCTTCAGCTACTTTCAGACACGGGCAATGCTGATATTGTAGGAGTAGTTTCAAGGGCTATAGGTAGCTGCGGTACTATAGGTGGACAGGTTGTTGATATTAAGTCTCAGGAGAGCGGAAAGAAAACAAAGCACCTGGATTACATAGCTACCCATAAGACAGGCGCGCTTTTTGAAGCCTCGGTAAAGATTGCTGGTATTTTTAAGGGAGTTGGTAAGAAAAAGATAGATAGTCTTTCTAATTTTGGCAAATACGTTGGTTTTACATTTCAGCTTATAGACGATTTAATAGATAAAGACGGATATGTCGCTTCTTATGGGGAGGAGCATACAAGGAAGATGGCTGGACTTTTGACTGACAGGGCTAAGGGGCACTTGGATATTTTCGGGAAAAAGGCCAGGCGCTTGTCAGAGATCGCAGACCTGATTTTAAAAAGGCATTCTTAAATCAATATTATGGCTAGATTGTTAGATGGTATAAATAATCCAGATGATTTGAAGAAGCTAGGCATGGATGAGCTTCCGCTTTTAGCGCAGGAGATCAGGAATACTATCATAGAAACTGTTTCTTCTTCAGGCGGACATCTGGCGTCAAGCCTTGGCGCTGTAGAGCTTATAACAGGGATCCATTATATTTTAAGCGCCCCTCAAGATAAGATCATCTGGGATGTAGGACACCAGGCATATGCCCATAAATTATTGACTGGCAGGAAGGAAAGATTCAACACCTTGCGAAAACTTGACGGCTTAAGCGGTTTTCCAAATATCTACGAGAGCGAATTCGATGTTTTTACGACAGGCCATGGTTCTACGTCTATATCCTGTGCCCTTGGCATGGTCGCTGCCCGTGATCTTGAAAAAAAATCGTACAAGGTAATAGCTGTCATAGGTGATGCATCTCTTGGAGGAGGCATGGCTTTCGAGGCACTTAATCATGCAGGGCATCTTCGCAAAAAGATATTGGTCATACTTAATGATAATGAAATGAGCATATCCAGAAGCGTCGGCGCATTAAGCAAGTATTTAAACAGGATCATAACGGCGCCTAGTTACAATAAGATCAGAAAAGATATAGAAGGTCTTTTGAAACGTGTGCCACGTTTTGGTTTCAGGGTGGTTCGAGCGACCAGGAGACTGGAGGAAGGCCTTAAAAACCTCTTGGTTCCTGGCATGCTTTTTGAAGAGATGGGATTCAGGTATTTTGGCCCTATTGATGGTAATGATGTACGGACAGTGGTCAGTACATTAAAGAATATTGTCGATATGAATGAGCCCGTTCTTTTACATGTCATTACAAAAAAGGGAAGAGGTTATTCATATGCGGAAGATGTACCTGAAAAATTTCACGGCGTAGGGTCTTTTGATGTAAAGACAGGGGAAGGTTCAACCTTGCGGGAAAAGGGCTCGGAATCTAAAAACAGTTTTACAAAGGCATTTAGCGAAATTATTGTGGATGTTGCAAAAAATGATGAAAGAATCATTGCTATAACCGCTGCGATGCCAGAGGGTACTGGCCTTGATACATTTGCAAATGTTTTTCCGGACAGATTTTTTGATGTAGGAATGGCAGAGCAGCATGCAGTGGGGTTTGCCTCAGGTATGGCAAGGGCTGGATTAAAGCCGATAACAGCGATCTATTCTACTTTCCTGCAGCGTTCTTACGACCAGATAATACACGATGTATGCCTCCAGAACCTAAACGTCATATTCATGCTGGACCGTTCAGGGCTTGTGGGGGAAGATGGCCCTACTCATCATGGAGTCTTTGACATAGCATATCTTAGAGGTTTACCAAATATGACATGTATGGCGCCAAGGGACGAAGAAGAGCTGAAAGAGATGTTTAGATTCGCTGTTTCTTATAATAGAGGCCCTATAGCAATAAGATATCCGCGCGGGTCAAGTTATAGGCATTCTTCCGGAGATTTTCTGCCTTCAAGAGAGCCTATAGATCTAGGCAAGGCAGAGATCTTAAAACAGGGTAAGGATGCTACGATATTAAGTGTTGGTTATATGTCCGGAGTTTCTCTTGAGGCGGCAAGATTATTATTAGATAGAGGTGTAGATTGTGAGGTAATAAGCGCGAGATTTATTAAACCCCTGGATTTAGAATCGATATTAAAATCTCTTTCAAAGACAAAGAGGTTATTTACTATTGAAGAGGGCGTGTGCGATGGTGGGTTCGGTTCTTTTGTTTTAGAATCGATAGTTGATAAAATGCCCGATGGCAGTATAATAAGGAATATAGGGATACCGGATAGGTTTATTGAGCATGGCGACAGAAAGGTTTTACTCGATAGATATGGATTATCCTCAGAAAAGATTAAAGAAAAGATACTTACATGCCTAAAATAGACATCGAAAAAGAGAAATGTAAAGGATGCGGGTTTTGCGTTCTATACTGCCCAAAGGCGTGTATTGTGCAGCAAGGCGCGATCAATAAAAAAGGCGTATACCCGGCTATATTTTCAGATAAAGACAAAGGATGCACTGGATGTTCTTTTTGCGCGATTATTTGTCCTGATTTGTGCATAACAGTATATAAATAGCTATGACAAAGAAAATATTGATGTGCGGCAATGAAGTTTTGGCAGGGGCAGCTATAATGGCTGGTTGCAGGTTCTACGCCGGTTATCCTATTACTCCTCAGAATGAACTCCCGGCATATATGTCGAGGCGTATGCCAGAAGTCGGTGGAGTGTTTATACAAGCAGAGAGCGAGATATCTGCGATAAACATGGTTTTCGGAGCTTCTCTTAGAGGGGCAAGGGCAATGACTTCATCTTCAAGTCCAGGTATCAGTCTTAAGCAGGAAGGCATATCGTATCTGGCAGGATGCGAACTTCCAGCGGTAATAGTCAATATGATGAGAGGCGGACCTGGTCTTGGGAACATAGCTCCTGGCCAGAGCGATTATTTTCAGGCCACAAGAGGCGGGGGCCATGGAGATTACAGACAGATAGTCCTTGCACCAGCGTCGCTACAAGAGATAGTGGATCTGACGATGCTTTCATTTGATCTGGCGGACAAATATAGGATGCCTGTAATGATTTTGGGAGATGGCCTGCTTGGCCAGATGATGGAACCGGTACAAATGCCATCAACGCCTAAGGATAAAGGCTCAAAGAAAGGCGAAAAAGATTGGGTTCTGGATGGCTGCAAAGGAAGAGAACCAAGGATTATACGTTCGCTTTTATTGGAAGAAGGCGCCCTTGAGAGGTTAAACCAAAAGTTACAGAAAAGATACAATGAAATCAAGGAAAAAGAGGTGCGGTTCGAAGTCTTATACGGCGATGATAGTGAAATTATGCTAGTAGCCTATGGAACTACTAGTAGGATATGTAATAATGCTGTTGAAGAACTTCGTAAGCAGGGCAAGAAAGTAGGGCTTGTAAGGCCAATAAGCCTGTGGCCTTTTCCTGAGAAAGAGTTAAAAACATTGGCGCAGAAGGTCAAGGCGTTTTTAGTAATAGAGATGAGCTGTGGCCAGATGATCGAAGACGTCAAGCTTAGCATAGATTGCAGGAAACCGGTTTATTTTTATGGTCGTTCCGGAGGCGGAGTACCTACAGAGCACGAGATAATAAAAGAGGTAGAAAAAATTGCGTAAAGTATTCTCTAAACCTAAAAGCATGAAGGATGCGATCACTCATTATTGCTCTGGCTGTGGTCATGGAATAGTACACAGACTTCTTTGCGAAGTTATTGACGAGCTTGATATAAGAGAGAAGACCATAGGGATAGCGCCTGTTGGGTGTGCGGTCATAGCGTATGATTACTGGAATTTTGATGTTACAGAGGCAGCGCATGGCAGGGTTCCTGCTGTTGCCACAGGTATAAAAAGGGTAAACCCGGAAAATATAGTTTTTGGATACCAGGGTGATGGAGACCTAGCAGCAATAGGCACTGCCGAGATAATACACGCGGCAAACAGGGGAGAGGATATAACGATTATCTTTGTCAATAATTCGGTTTATGGCATGACTGGTGGTCAGATGGCTCCGACTACGATGTTAAAGCAAAAGACAAGCACCACGCCTTTAGGTAGAGAGCAAAAAAGAGATGGTTTTCCCTTGAGGGTATGCGAGCTTTTGTCAGTATTGCCGGGAGTCTCATATGTGGAAAGGGTCTCTGTTCATTCTCCGGCGCATGTTTTAAAGGCAAGGAAGGCAATAAAAAAGGCTTTTCAGAATCAGATTGATAAAAAAGGTTTTTCTATTGTTGAAGTGCTTTCGCCATGCCCGACCTACTTAGGGCTTTCTCCAGAGGAATCTGTGAAATGGATAGGTGAGGCCATGATAAAGGAATATCCGTTAGGAATATTTAAATGAGAGAAGATATTATTTTTGCAGGATTTGGCGGACAGGGCATAATGCTTATGGGTAAGGCTTTTTCCTATGCTGCGATGAACCACGGTAAGTTTGTCACATGGATGCCTTCATATGGAGCAGAGGTCAGAGGTGGCACTGCGCATTCAATGGTTATTATTTCAGATTCTCCTATCGGTTCTCCTGTCGTAAGGCAGCCGAGTATATGTGTGGCTATGAATAAGCCTTCACTTTGCAAGTTTGAAGACAAGGTTAAAAAAAATGGCCTACTTATTATCAATAAGTCTCTGGTAGAGATCGCTTCAGAAAGAAAAGACATAGACACATTAGAGATTCCGGCTACAGATATGGCTTCAAGCCTTGGGAATTCCCGCGTAGCGAATATGATCGTTCTTGGAGCGCTTTTAGCTAAGAGGAATATTTTACCTGTAGAGTCTTTAATAGATTCTCTGAAATCCGTGATTCCAGAGAGCCGGCGTAAGATGATACTGCTAAACCAGGAGGCAATAAAAAAGGGATATGAGTATGATTCGAGTCAGGTTTGCGCCTAGCCCGACAGGGAATTTACATATAGGAAGTGCCAGGACAGCTCTTTTTAACTGGCTCTACGCAAGGACGCAGTCTGGAAAGCTTATCTTGAGGATAGAGGATACAGATAAAAAGCGATCAAGTGATACCTATCTTCAGGAGATACTTACAAGTCTTGAATGGCTTGGACTGAAATGGGACGAAGGGCCTTATTTTCAGAGCAAGCGTCAGGACGTATATTTATCTTACGCAGACAGGCTCATAAAACAGGGCATGGCGTATAAGGATGGAGATGCGGTTATATTTAAAGTCCCTCATGAGAAAATAAAGATATACGATCTTGTGCACGGAGAGATAGAGGTTGATAATTCTCTTATAGGGGAACTTGTCCTGATAAAATCCGATAAGACACCTGCGTATAATTTTGCATGCGTAATCGATGATATCGACATGAAGATATCACACATCATAAGGGGTGATGACCATATCTCAAATACAAATAAGCAGATCGCTTTATATGATGCACTTGGAGTAAAACCACCGAAATTTGCGCATATTCCTCTGATACTTGCTCCTGACAAGTCGCGTCTTTCAAAAAGATTTGGAGCAGTGGCCATCTCAGAATATAAAGAAAAAGGCTATCTTCCAAAGGCAATGGTCAACTATCTTGCGCTTTTAGGATGGGCTCCGGGAGATAACAGGGAGTTTATGGAGACCTCTGAGATAGTAAAGAAGTTCAGCTTAAAGCGTGTAAATAAACGCGGCGCTGAATTTGATGAAGATAAACTAAGATGGCTTAATGGCGAGCACATAAGAAAAATGGACCTGGATAACTTTGTGGAGACGGTTACGCATTTTGTTAAAGGGGAGTATGACGCGACGTGGCTCAGAAAGATAGCTAGGCTTTATCACCCGAGAGTAAAGACCCTGGTAGAATTCAAGGAAGAGCTTAAGATTTTTGTATCAGACGAAGTGCATTATAATGAAGAGGCAGTGGAAAAATTTTTGAAAAAAGAAAGTATTCTGGGTATACTAAAACTGGCAAAAGAGAGACTAGAGACGATTAAAGATTTTACTCCGGAGAATATCGAGGCCGAATCAAGGGCACTTATAAAGGAGTTAGGTATAAAAGGCGGAGACCTTATACATCCCCTCAGGGTTGCGGTTACAGGAAAAAGTGTTTCAGCAGGGATATTTGAGGTTCTGGCGATTCTTGGGAAAGAAAAGACCGGTAAAAGATTAGAAAAGGTTCTTTTATGGAAGAAAAGCGAAAATTCGTAAGGATCTCGTGGCCTGTCCTCGTGCAATACAGGACACTTGAAGAGCCATTTACCAGAGACCAGATTATCGGAAAGAATGTGAGTGAGGGAGGAGTTTCCTTTACTGTATACGAAAGACTTGCAAAAGGCATGGCTTTGGACATGCAGATCCAAACTCCCTTTGACTCATTACCGATATTTGTTAAGGCGAGGGTTGCGTGGATCAGGAATATTGGCGAGGAACACGAGAAGAAGTTTGATGTCGGAGTTATTTTTACAGATGTGGACTCAAAAGACCGTAAACGCCTCAAGACTTGTATTGAAAACGAAATACAGCAAAGAAAGACAAAGTAATTAATTTGGAGGATCGTCTAATGGTAGGACACGGGTCTCTGGAACCCGGTATGATGGTTCGAATCCATCTCCTCCAGCCATGGTTTATGATTCCCTCTATCCATATGGATAGAGGGAATTTTTTTGCCCTGTGGTGCGCCGCCATTTTTGGCAGCGGCTGGGTGCGGGCAGCCGCTGCCAAAAATGGCGCTCTCCTCTTTTTCACAATCTACTTTATAATAAAGGGTTATAGAAATCTCCTCTTTTGAATAATCTATCTTTTTTATGAATTTTTTGACCCAAAGATTTCTATCCTGTCCTTTTCTTTCACCGAGACCTTTTGTAAAAAATTTAAGGATTTGTTGGAAGTCATAGGATGAGATTTCCGAAACTTTAGATGATGGTTCGAATTCTCTTTGGCCGCCCGAGACAGAATTATTGAATTTGAATATCAAACTATCTATGTAGTGTTTATCGATAGAGATTCTTTTTAGGTTATCGAATATATAATCCTCTAATCTATTTGCGCTTACCTGATTTGTTCTGCAATCATTCCAGTCCCTATTGAGTGTTTTTGTGCAACGATAATAGTAATATCGCTTTGTTTTTCTTTTTTCTTTTTGCTTGCATAAGACAGCGTCATATAAGCATTGCAGTCTTTACACTTTAAGAGCCCTGCCAATGGGGAATTCTTATGGGCTCTATTAGATATATTTTTCTTTTTATGTATATCTTGAGCTAAGTTAAATAAATCTATAGATATAATTGGCTCGTGAATTCCTTGATATACAATTCCAGCATAACCAATCTTTCCGGTGTATATAATATTTCTCAAGATATTATAAATATTAGTCTTGGAGAAAGGAAGGCCGTTCCTGGATTTTAATCCTTTGTCTTTTAATTCATTATGAACCTTAAAAAGAGATCCAGTTGATATATAAGATTCATAAATATTTCTTATAATCTTAGCTTCTTTCTCATCAATGGTTAGTTTTTTATTTTCTGCCCTATAGCCAAAGGGAACAGTACCACCATTCCACATCCCTTTTTGTGCCCGTTGGATCATTTTATCTTTGGTGCGTTCGCTGGCTAATTCTCGCTCAAACTGCGCAAATGTAAGCATAATATTGCGTAGGAGCCTGCCCGATGGGGTAGAAGTATCAAATCTTTCTGTAACGGATATAAAGTCAACCCCATACTTATCAAATAATTCAATTAATTGATAAAAGTCTTTAGGAGATCTTGTTAGTCGGTCTATTTTATATGAGATAACAAGATTGATTTTATACTCTTTTATATCATTGAGCATTTTTTGTAAAGCAGGGCGATTCAGATTAGCACCAGTATAACCAGGATCAGAATAGACCTTAAAAACTTCTATATTCTCTTGGCTAGAGATAAAAGATTTAATCTTTTCCTCTTGTGCTTCGCAGGAGTTAAACTCTACTTCCGCTTGATTGTCTGTAGACACTCTTGTATAAATGGCGCATTTCATATAGCACCTCTTTATGTTATTGGAAGCTCTTTTTTAACATACTCAAGGAGTCGCTCACAGTCTTTTAAAACTCTTTCAGCTTCGGACCTAAAAACTAATCTTTCCTCGTATTCAGCCATGCTTTTAATGCGTATTGTTCTTAAGATTCTATTTGCATTTGTGTTTATTTCTTTATCATCAGGCCTAATTGACTTAAATAGCTTTACTGTATCTCCATGACTTTCTCCGGCGTAGCGTTTCCCTAAGAAGTATACACACATGGCATCGCATGCTGCTATACAAGAATGGATAGCACTAATAGTAGATGCATTCCACTCCTGAATATCAAATGAATGTCTTGTTGCATGCATACATTCTTCAGACCGTTTAAGGTAGTTTGTATATAATGATTTTGTGACATCGCTAGTTTTCAAGTTATGGGCCATGATTTATCCTTTCGTTTTTGGAAAGACTTGAATGCCTTTTTCAACTTCAGAAACAATCTTTGATCTTTTCTTTTGTTTTGATTCTTTTTCTGTCAATATATAAAGAGCTAGCCTATTTCCATAAAGCTCAAAACATATTCCTGATAATTTTTCTATAGATGGTTCGAGGGCTTCTTTTGCGTCTTTATCCGAAACTAAAATAAATATGTCAATATCGCTATCTGTTTTTTCTAACCCTTTTGAAATAGAACCAAATAATACAACTTTTTTGATTAAATTTTTAGGTAGATTTTCTAAAATTGTATTTTTAAGATCTTCCAACGGCGATTTAGCAAGTGAAGCGCCCCCAATAAGATTGGACAACATCTTATAAGCATAACTCTTAGTATTTACTTTCCATAAGTGGGCTTTTCCAACCGTAACATAATCTACAAAGTTTATATCAGCAAGTTCTTTCATAGACCTATTGATGCTCATGTGAGAGATTTTCAAGATAGAGGCTATCTCTCTTTCGCTCATAGAGGCCTTATGTTTTAGTAAAAAACTTACAATTTTTAATTTTATTTTAGAGCTCAATACGTCGAGTAGAGAAGCGTGGAATTTCATCTCGAACCTCCTTGTAACATATCTGTTACAAGTGTAACATATTTTAATGTAAAGTCAAGTCTTTTTTGGGCAAAAGTAAGTTAAGCGTGTTATATGAACAAGAAAATCTTTGGGTCAAAAAATTCATAAAAAAGATAGATTATTCAAAAGAGGAGATTTCTATAACCCTTTATTATAACGTAGATTGCGAAAAAGAAGAGGTGGCCATTTTTGGCAGCCGCTGCCAAAAATGGCGGCGCGAGAGAGGACAAAAAAATCCCCTATATCTCTAGAGATATAGGGGATCATAAACCATGGCTACCCAATCCAGAGCCTACTCAAACTATTGATATTATATTACCCAATACAATTCATG
>CAZZAL010000014.1:0-35127 GCA_964652265.1 uncultured Planctomycetia bacterium | reverse complement strand
TGATAGGCTGGAGGTGTAAGGCCAGTAATGGCTTCAGCTGACCAGTACTAATCTGCCGAACGGCTTGACCGCGTATTACTTTTTCAGTCTAACTAGAAACATTTTATTTAATTTCTTTGAAAATTTCCGGAGTGACATCGCTGGAGGGGATACACCTGTTCCCATTCCGAATACAGTAGTTAAGCCCTCCAAGGCCGATGGTACTACACTGGCAACGGTGGGGGAGAGTAGGTAGTTGCTCCGGTTTAATATAAGGGACGCAAATTTATTTTTGCGTCCCTTTTTTATGTCTTTTGTTCCCAAGGCAGTGTATCCTGAGGATGTAAAAATTCCTCCTTTACTCCCTACGTTTTTTATGTTACAATAAAAATCTACAAAAATAAGAAAACCTTTCATGAACAACATACGAGGAGGTAGGTCTTGGCTGGTCATACTATTAAAGATATAAGGAATATAGCATTAATATCCCACGCAGGGAGCGGAAAGACCACTCTGGCAGAGGCATTTCTGCACAATGCTGGAGTAACGAGTCGTTTTGGAAAGGTTGAAGATGGGACTACTGTCAGCGACTACTCTGAAGACGAGAAGGAGAGAAAGGTCTCGATTAATTCGAGCGTGTTGAGCTTCGATTATAACGGGAAGAGCATAACCGTTGTAGATACGCCAGGTTATGCAGATTTTATTGGAGAAGTGCTTGGTTGCTTGACTGCGGCTGATAGCGCGATTGTGCTTATAGATGCAGGTGAAGGCATAGAAGTCGGTACTGAAAAGGTATGGGCCCTTGCTGAGGAACACAAACTCAGCCGTCTGATACTGATTAACAAGATGAACAAGGAGAATATCAATTTTGATGAGATCTTGAGTGCGACAAAAGAGAGGTTTGGCAAGGGCTGTGTGCTTGCGGCTATGCCTATCGGGAGCGGTGCGGACTTTAAAGGCGTTGTAAATCTTATGGATTCTTCTAGCATCGATGCATTAAGCGGTGCGGAAAAGGATAACGCTGTAAAACTCAGGAATGCATTGATAGAGGTAATCGCTGAGAACAATGACGAGCTTCTGGAAAAGTATCTGGAAGGGAATGAACTGACTCCGGATGAGATCAAGAAAGGGTTCAGAAAAGGTGTTGCTAATGGTGAGATATTTCCTGTTTTCTGTGGCGCGACTGTTTTGGATATTGGCGCAAAGGAGATCCTCTCTGCGGTAGTGGATATTTTGCCTTCTCCAGATGAAAGCCCGGCGAGGAAAGTCAAAGACGCAAAGACGGGCGAGGAAAAGGAGCTGAAGCCAGATCCTTCTGCCCCGTTTGCAGCCAGTGTATTCAAGTCGATCTCGGATCCTTATGTTGGTCAGCTCACTATTTTCAGGATATTTTCAGGGAGTCTTAAATCGGATACGAATTTCTATAATGTGACAAAAGGCGCAAAAGAAAGATTTGGCCCGCTTTTGAGTTTGCGTGGCAAGGAGCAGCATGCCCTGACAGAAGCAGTAGCTGGAGACATCGTGGCTGTCGCAAAGCTAAAGAATACTGCTACTGGAGATTCATTGTGCGATGAAAAAAGAAAGGTTATTTTTCCTGATGTTATTTTTCCAGAACCGGCCATGTCATTTTCAGTAAAGCCAAAAACGCGGCAGGATGAGGACAAAATATCTACTGCCCTTCACAAGCTTACGGCAGAAGACCAGACTTTTGTGACAACGAGAGACGAGCAGACAAAGGAGCTCATTGTCTCTGGCATGGGGGACCTTCATCTTGATATCATGATAAACCGCCTTAAAAAGAGATTTCATGTAGAGGTCGAAAAAGGCACCCCAAAGGTCGCATATAAAGAAACGATTAAAAAAATGGCAAAGGTCCAGAATAAGTATAAGAGGCAGACGGGTGGTCATGGTCAGTACGGCGACGTATGGATACAACTCGAGCCCTTGGAAAGAAGTAATGGCTTTGAGTTTATTGATAAGATCGTAGGAGGCGCGATACCAAGGAATTATATACCAGCCGTAGAAAAAGGTGTCATGGAATCAATGTCAAAGGGGATAATAGCAGGTTATCCAGTGGTTGATCTAAGGGTTACCCTGTACGATGGATCGTATCATGATGTTGATTCTTCTGATATGGCTTTCAAGATAGCAGGTTCTGGCGCGTTTAAAAAGGCAGCTTTGGAAGCAGGGCCAGTTTTACTGGAGCCTATAATGGACGTAGATGTAATTGTTCCTGATGAATTCATGGGAGATATTACAGGAAATTTAAGTTCAAGGCGCGGCAAGATCGCAGGCATGGATGTCCAGGGCAAAAGCCAGATCGTAAAGGCAAAGGTGCCGCTTGCTGAGATGTTCAAATATGCCTCGGAATTGAAATCAATGACAGGCGGCAGGGGTTCGTATGCAATGAGGTTTTCTCATTACGAGGAGGTACCTCATAAAATAGCGCAGGGTATTGTAGCAAAATACCAGGAGCAAAAACAGGCAGAACAGGAAAAATAAAGGAGAGACGATGTCAGGGCATTCAAAATGGGCAAGTATAAAACATAAAAAGGCAGCAACAGACGCAAAGCGTGGAAAGATATTTACGAAGCTGATAAAGGAAATAACGATTGCTGCGCGCAGAGGAGGCGGAGAGCCGGATAAAAATCCACGATTAAGGACAGCGATCGACAGGGCAAAACAGGCGAATATGCCCGCGGATAATATCGATCGTGCTGTAAAAAAAGGTACAGGTGAACTCGAGGGGGTTACTTATGAAGAGTTTACCATGGAAGGTTATGGTCCTGGCGGAGTCGCAATAATAGTAGAGGTCGTGACCGATAATAAAAATCGTACTGCTGCAGACATCAGGAATATTTTTTCTAAAAAGAACGGCAATATTGCTGGTGCGGGCTCGGTAAACTGGATGTTTGAAAAGAAAGGCTATATCGAGGTCGATAAATCTGCTGCTTCTGAGGATGATGTGATGTCTGTTGCGCTTGAGGCAGGGGCGCAGGATATGCAGACAGAGGATGATCTTTATTCGATAACAACAGACCCGAGAGATTTAGACCCGGTTAGAAAGGCGCTTAACGAGAATAATATTAAGCCGAAAAGCGCAGAGGTCACGATGCTTCCGAAGAGTACCATGAAGCTCACAGGTGATGACGCGAAGCAGATCCTTGCTCTTGTCGAGGCACTGGAAGACTCGGACGATGTGCAAAACGTGTATGCGAATTTTGATATACCAGATGAAGCTATAGGATAGGTATGCGGATTCTCGGGATAGATCCAGGATTAGGTATTACAGGATACGGTGTAATTGAAGTTTCAGGAAAAAAGCCAAAGGTAATTGAAGCAGGGGTTATCCGGTCTAAGGCTAAATATAAGATAGAGAAGCGACTCTCAGAGATTTACTGGAATATTGAAACTTTAATAAAAGATACAAAGCCACATGTCGCTGTTTTAGAAGAGCTTTACTCGCATTATAAACATCCGCGCACGTCTATTTTAATGGGGCATGCGCGTGGGGCAATATGCCTTGCAGTAGAAGAGCAGGGTGTTGAATTAGTAAATTATGCGAGTACCAGGGTGAAAAAAGCGATTACGGGCAGGGGGCACGCGTCAAAACAACAGATTCAGAGGACAGTTACAAGCTTGCTGAATCTCGGGAAGACACCAGAGCCGCCTGATGTGGCAGATGCCCTGGCGCTGGCGCTGACTCACGCGAACATATGCGCCCATAACAGATCTTAACTTTCGGTTTCTTTCATGAGGGGTTAAGTTATGATATCTAGGATTGCTGGAAGATTAATAGAAAGGCGAGAGGATTCGATAATCTTGAATGTAGGAGGCATCTCATACGAGATATTGATCCCGGGAGCTGTAATGAGTTCCATGGATAGTCAACTGCAGGAAAATAACGAGATATCGCTTATTACCTATCATTATCTTCAGGTAGAGCCGTCTCGTAGTTTCCCTTTTTTAATAGGTTTTCTGAATGAGGTAGAGAAGGAGTTTTTTGGAAAATTCATAACAGTCTCAGGCATAGGGCCAAAGGCTGCTGTAAGAGCACTCAAGATGCCTATATCTGCGATTGCCCGGGCGATAGATATCGGAGATGTTTCGTTTTTAAAATCCCTGCCTGGCATCGGAGAACAGAGGGCGAGAGAGATCGTAGCAAAGCTTCAGGGTAAGGTCGGAAAATTTGGGCTTATTCAGGACAAGGGCGCTGGCGTATCTGCGCTACGCAAAGGAAAAGAGAATATAGAGCAAGAAGCAATGGATGTGCTTTTACAGCTTCAATATAAAAAGAGCGAAGCAAGTAGCATGATACAGGGGGCCTTGAACCGCAACCCGGAGGTAAAAACAGCAGAAGACCTCTTAAACGAGGTATATAAACAGAAGACGAAGAAATAAAAGGCAAGATATGGCAAAAAAAGAGATAAAAGATGATCGCGAGCGCCTGATAACAGGAGAACCGACAGAGGAAGAGGCGGTATTTAATATCTCGCTTCGACCAGATAAGCTAGAAAACTTCGTAGGACAGAAACATACTGTTGATAATGTCAAGATTGCGATCAAGGCAGCCAAAAAAAGAAAAGAAAGCCTTGAGCATGTGCTCCTTTCAGGACCTCCTGGCCTGGGAAAGACCACCCTTGCCCATATTATTGCCCATGAGATGGGAGCAAAGATAACTGCTACATCAGGCCCTGCGATAGAAAGGGCAGGAGATCTAATAGGCATACTTACTAATCTTGGGAATGGTGATATACTCTTTATCGACGAGATACACAGACTTTCCAAGGTAGTCGAGGAATTTATTTATCCTGCGATGGAAAATTTCCAGATAGATTTTTTAATAGATAAAGGCCCGTACGCTAAGACCATCAAGTTTAACCTTAAAAGATTTACCCTTATTGGCGCCACAACGCGTTCAGGGCTCTTGAGTGCGCCGTTAAGGAGCCGTTTTGGTATATTTTATCATCTGGACTTTTACGAAACAGAGGACCTGGTAAAGATAATCAAGCGTTCTGCCAAACTTTTGGAGGTCGAACTTGATAAGGAGGCTGCCATAGAGATTGCCGGACGTTCCCGTGGGACGCCAAGAGTTGCAAATAGGCTCCTGCGCAGGGTAAGAGATTATAGTGATGTAAAAGGAGATAAGAAGATAACTAAAAATATTGCTATAGATGCATTGAAATCGCACCGCATAGATTCAGCAGGTCTTGATGATGTTGATAGAAAGGTCTTGAAGGCGGTGGTAGATTTTTACAATGGCGGACCCGTAGGTATAGAATCTCTTGCAGCAACACTGAACGAAGAAACCGACACAATAGCAGACGTCGTAGAGCCCTTTTTATTGAAAATAGGTTTTATTAAACGTACGCCAAGAGGCAGGGAAGTCACAAAGCGGGCGTACGAGCATTTGAAGATCCCGTACAAAAAAGATTCCCAGAGCCAACTTTTCTGACCCTATGTTATGAAGCTTTTATTACATATATGCTGCGGGCCGTGCGCGTTGTATCCGATAAGAAAGCTGGCAGCCAATAAGTTTAAAAAAATAGTAGGTTATTATTATAATCCCAACATCCATCCACCCAGTGAATATAAAAAGCGTCGAGATGCCTTACTTGGTGCTGAGAAAAGATTAAACTTCGAAGTTATATATCCTCGGTACAAATTAGAGGAGTATTTTAAAAAGATTGTACCAGAAGAAGATTCACCGAAGAGATGCGGTCTTTGCTGGAGATTACGGCTTTCAGAGACAGCAGAGTTTGCTAAAGAAAATGGCTTTAATGCTTTTTCTTCAACCCTTTTAATCAGCCCGTATCAGAACCACGAAGCTATTAAAGAGATAGGGTATGATGTGGCTCGTGAAAAAGGCGTGAATTTTTATTACGCGGATTTTCGTAAGGGTTTCAGGGAATCCCAAGAAGAGGCAAAAAACCAGGACCTATACAGGCAGAGATATTGCGGTTGCGTGTTTTCAGAATTAGAACGCGTTAAAATATAGACTTATGGGGATCAGTGGTTTCGGAAAGATCTTGGTTTTATTCGGCGCTATATTGATTCTACTCGGTACCTTGTTAACTTTTGCAAATAATATCCCATGGATAGGAAGACTCCCGGGAGACATATATATCAAAAAAGGAAATTTCCTATTTTATTTTCCATTAGCTACATCCATCCTTTTAAGTATTATCATCTCTTTGATCTTTGTCTTCATAGGTCGCAGGCAATGATCTCTAAATTTCTCTTTCATTTTTTCCTTATCCTGACATTATTTATATTCCCTGTGCGGCTCTATGCAATGGGTGCGCCTCCACCGCATAAGTATATCCCCGTAAGGGTGCTGGTTGTAAGCGGTAGATCTGAGGTCACCTTGCGCATAAAAGGACCCTATAAGATAGTTGATCTCCAAGGCGGACAGGTTTTAATAGAAGGCAGGAATCTAAAGAAACAATCTTTATCTAAAAAAGATATCTATTCTGAGGGCATGAAGATATTGACAGGAGGTAAATCCCGTGTTTATATTAACGGACGCCAATTTCGCGGTGATATTGATATCATCAAAGATAAGAATGAGTTGCTCATGGTGGTCAATCATATCGATATAGAGGAATATCTTTACGGCGTCCTGTATCATGAGGTCTCACACCGCTGGCCCATAGAGGTTTTAAAGGCCCAGGCAATAGTTTCTAGGACATACGCGCTTTACCAAAAGCTTGTCAGTAAGAACAAGTATTTTGATCTTACCTCAGATGTATATTCTCAGGTTTACGGCGGAAAGAGAAGCGAGACCTGGCGTACCACAAAGGCTGTAAACCTGACCATAGGTATTGTCTTGACTTATGATGACAAAGTCTTCCCTTCTTATTTTCATGCTACGTGCGCAGGCCATACATCTTCAGTTACTACGCTGTGGAATATTGATGTACCAGCGCTTATCGGTAGGCCTTGCGATTTTTGTAAGATATCTCCTCATTGTAAATGGAAGAAGGAGCTGATGTTGGATGATATACAGGATAGATTTCAGAAAGGCGGTTATAACATAGAACCTGTTTCTTTTGAGATCCTTGACAGGGACCAATCAGGCAGGATATTGGAGCTGGAGATTAAGGGAAAGCGCGATAGTATAATATTGAGTGGCAATAAGTTTAGGTTACTTTTAGGGCCAAATGTAATAAAGAGCGCTAATTTCCAGATCAATGCCAGAGGCAGGTATATTACATTCCATGGTAATGGCTGGGGTCACGGGATAGGCATGTGTCAGTGGGGCGCCTATGGCATGGCAAGAAAACGCTGGAAGGCAGAAGAGAT
The DNA here is from genome assembly GCA_964652265.1 of uncultured Planctomycetia bacterium. GTDB lineage: Bacteria > Omnitrophota > Gorgyraeia > Gorgyraeales > Gorgyraeaceae > JAHIUV01. The sequence continues at coordinate 27,843 of CAZZAL010000014.1, read as the reverse complement.
CCTGGATTATTATTATCCGGGTTCCCAGATTACGCGGATGGAATGATGAAGCTATCAGACTTTGACTATAATTTGCCAAAGGAATTGATCGCACAGTATCCGAGCGGGAAGCGCGATTCCTCAAGACTTTTGGTCCTACATAGAAAGACAGGAAAGATAGAACATAAGATTTTCAAGGACATAGTCGAATATCTTTCCAAGGGTGATTTGGTTTTATTAAACAATACAAAGGTCGTACCCGCGAGGCTCTTTGGAAAGAAAGAGACAGGTGGCAAGGTAGAGGCGCTCCTGTTAGGTAAGGGTCGTGAAGGCGAACACGAAGTTTTACTGAAGCCGGCAAAGGGATGTAAGATCGGAAGCAGGCTTATTTTTGGAGACGGAAGATTAAAGGCACAGGTAGACAGGATAGAGAATGGCAGGAGGTTTTTAAGGTTTGAGTGTAATGGTAATTTTGAAGAATTACTGGACGAAGTGGGCGAGATGCCATTACCACCGTATATAAAAAGAGACAATGTTGCCTTAGACAGTGAAAGATACCAGACTGTATACGCTGCTAAAAAAGGCGCTGTCGCGGCTCCTACTGCAGGGCTACATTTCACAAAACCTCTCTTGAGTCAGATTGTAAACCAGGGAGTGGATGTTGATTACATTACGCTCCATGTTGGATATGGAACGTTTAAACCAGTAAAATGCGAGGATATAGCAGGACACCAAATGGAAAAGGAATATTTCCAGATAGAGAAGAGAGTTACTGAAAAATTAGACGCTAAAGTAGGCAGGCTGGTTGCAGTTGGCACGACCACGTGCCGAAGCCTTGAAAGTTTAAAGACAGAAGGCTGGACAGATCTATTTATCTATCCGCCGTATGAATTCAAGGCAGTCGACGTACTTTTAACAAATTTTCATCTACCTCGGACAACGCTTTTGATGCTCGTCAGCGCATTTTGCGGAAGAGAGTTATTGTTCCGGGCATATAAAGAAGCCATTGATAAAAAATACAGGTTTTATTCGTACGGCGATGCGATGCTTATACTATAATTATGTTTAAGATAACCCATAAAGACAAATACACTGGAGCGAGGACGGGTTTATTGGAGACGCTGCATGGCACCATAGAGACTCCTGAGTTTATGCCAGTTGGCACTCAGGCCACTGTAAAGGCTCTTTCTAATGAGGATTTGCATTATTGTAACGCCCAGGTTATTTTGGGCAATACTTATCATCTTTATCTCAGGCCTGGCATGGAAACAATAAAGAACGCAGGGGACTTGCATAAATTCATGTCGTGGGATAAACCGATACTGACTGATAGCGGAGGCTTCCAGATATTCAGCCTTGCAACACTTGCTAAAGTAGAAGACGAGGGCGTCAGGTTTCAATCCCACATCGATGGTTCAAGGCATTTTTTAACACCTGAAGATATCATCAAGCTGCAGTTGGAATTGGGCAGCGATATCCTGATGGTGCTGGATGAATGTTTGAAATACCCGTGCCCGAAAGATAAAGCAAGCCGTTCACTTGATGTTACTACTAGATGGGCAAAGCGTTCAAAAGAGGCTTTTAGCTCTATGCTTGAGAGGAAAGGACCAAGGCCGCTCTTGTTTGGAATAACACAGGGTAGTACATATCCGGATCTGCGCAAGAAGGCTGTAGAAAGACTTTTAGATATTGGATTTGATGGTTATGCGATTGGTGGCTTGAGTGTCGGGGAGCCAAAAGACCTGATATACGAGATGATGGAGGATTCAGTAAAATACCTCCCCCAGGATAAGCCACGCTATGCAATGGGAATCGGTATGCCGCAGGATTTTTTTAATGCCGTCGAGATGGGCGTGGATATGTTTGACTGTGTTGTACCGACGAGAAACGCCAGGAATGGCGCTGCGTACACAAACGAGGGCAGACTCATCATAAGAAACGGGGAATATTCCAGGGACCTGCGGCCTTTGAGCGAGAGCTGCGACTGTGTGGTCTGTAAAAATTATTCACGCTCCTATATAAGGCATCTATTTAATACAGAGGAAATATTAGGACTACGACTTACTTCTTTACATAATGTGTATTTTTATGTAAACTTATTAAAAAGGATCCGCGAGGCGATTAAGGAAGATAAGTTCCGCGAGTTAAAGGAAGAGTTTAAAAACAGGGTATTTTAAAAAAGGAGGGGATGATGAATCCTACAGCAGCGCAACCAAATGCAATAGCTAGTTTGATGCCGATTATATTTATATTCGGAATATTTTATTTTCTTCTCATAAGGCCGCAGCAGAAGAAACAGAAAGAACACGCGAAGATGACTTCAGAGTTAAAGAAAAATGACGAAGTCGTTACAAACGGCGGTATACACGGGACTGTCGTAAATGTAAAAGATACTACGCTTATATTGAAGATCGACGATAATGTTAAAATAGAGATCAACAAGAGTACAGTAGCGTATTTAAAGAAGAGTCGATAGGAGGCATTAATGACGAAGAATCTACAATGGAGGGTTTTACTTGCCCTTGGTGTCGTGGTCTTTGCCTTGGCAGGTATGTTGCCCCTGAATGAAAAGATAAATCTCGGGCTTGATTTACAGGGCGGCATGCATCTCGTGCTAAAGGTAGATACTGATAAGGTCCCTGAGGAAGCAAGAGAGGACGCGCCGAACAGGGCGTTGGAGGTAATACGAAACAGGATCGATCAGTTTGGTGTGCGCGAGCCGCTCATACAGAGGCAGGGAAAAAACTCTATCGTGGTGCAACTTCCCGGTATTACTGACAGAGACAGGGCGATAGAGCTCATAGGCAAGACCGCACTTTTAGAATTTAAATTAGTGGAAGACGACGAGGAATTAATCACGAGGGCTAAGAGCGGTGATATCCCGGATGGATATGAATTAAAAGTTGTCGAGAAAGAGACATTTCTTGTACATAAAGACGCTGCCCTAACAGGCGATACACTTGTCAACGCAGAGGTCAAATTTGACCAGTCTAGGTTCAACGAGTCTTACATAGCGATTGAGTTCAATTCCAAGGGCGCTTCTATATTTTCTGAGGTCACAGCAGAGAATGTTGGCAAGCGACTGGCGATTGTCCTGGACGGAAAGGTCCATTCAGCTCCGCGCATAAACGAGAAGATACCGTCAGGCAGGGCCAGTATCACAGGCAGGTTTACTGTTGAAGAGGCAGGAGATCTGGCTATTGTACTGCGCGCTGGTGCATTGCCAGCTCCAATCTATATTGAAGAGGAGCGAACAGTCGGCCCGCTTTTAGGAAAGGATTCCATAGAAAGCGGAATAAGGGCGTCTTTGATCGGGGCAGGACTGGTTCTTGGCTTCATGTTAGTATATTATCTTTTTGCAGGAGTAGTAGCGACTATTGCAATGATACTGAATTTTGTGATAGTGCTTGGGGCGCTTGGCTGGTTACATACGACATTGACCCTTCCTGGTATAGCAGGCATGATCCTTGTCATAGGCATGGCAGTTGACGCAAATGTTTTAATATATGAGCGTATTCGCGAAGAACTTAAGACAGGTAAGCATATACGCAGTGCCGTGGCAGCAGGTTATAACAAGGCCTTTACTACGATCCTGGATTCAAATATTACCACGCTTATTGCAGCCGCGCTTTTGTTTAAGTTTGGCACAGGACCTATCCGAGGTTTTGGTGTAACACTTTCAATAGGTATACTGGCTAGCATGTTCACTGCTATCTTTGTAACGCGGATCATCTTTGACCTCGTTACTTCCAATAAAAAATTCGAAAGACTTCCAATGCTTCAATTTTTCAAAAAGACTAACATTGATTTTATAGGAAAAAGATGGATCGCGTATGCCCTCTCGGCAATTGTCCTTTTAGCCGGCATAGGGTCTTTTCTTTCAAGAGGTGAGAAGGCCTATGGTATTGATTTTACAGGAGGCCAGCTCCAGGAATATTCTTTTGCCAGGGATATCGAAGTAGAAGATGTGAGGCGCTCGCTTACAGATATCGGTATAAAAGATATGACTATCCAGCACGTTGAAGGCAAAAACCAGATCCTGATAAAGACTTCAGATGATGTTGCTTCTGAGGTAAGCAAAAAATTCAGGGACGGCTTCAGTGATAATCCTTCCAATCTTTTGCGTGTTGAAAAGGTAGGACCGTCTATAGGTAGGCATTTGAGAAAGAGCGCCCGCCTCGCGATGCTTTGGAGCCTTATAGGCATATTGATATATGTGGGTTTTAGATTCAAGAGAATCGGGTTTGCTGTTGCTGGCGTAATCGCGCTTTTTCATGACGTGTTCGTTGCGCTGGGCTTTCTTGCGCTGACTGGAAGGGAACTGAACCTTACGATAGTAGCCGCGCTTTTGACCATCGCGGGTTATTCCATCAATGATACGATCGTCATATATTCTAGGGTACGGGAGAACATCAAGCTCTACCGCAAGGCGTCCATGAAAGAGATCATTAATATGAGCGTGAACCAGACGCTTTCGCGAACAGTGCTTACGACGTTCACGACTCTTTTGGCAGTCTCTTCGATTTTCTTTTTCGGGGGCGAGGTCTTAAGGGATTTTTCATTCACGCTTTTGGTAGGGATAATCTCGGGTATATATTCTACGATTTACATCGCAGCGCCCCTCGTAATCTTCTGGCACGCCAAGCGCGCAAGATAGAGGAATGCTCATCAAGAGCGAAAACCAGATAAATAGTATGGACAAATTCTTGCAAATAAGAAAGATACTTATTATAATCCTGGCCCTTAACTGGCTGGTTGCATTCAGCAAGATTATTTACGGTCTCCTTACGAAGTGTGCGTCAATGGTTGCTGATGGCGTACATTCATTTGGAGACGGTGCGTCAAATATTGTCGGACTTATAGGCATATGGGTTGCCTGCAAGCCAAAAGACAAGGATCATCCGTATGGCCACAAGAAATTCGAGACCATCGCTACCCTTGGCATAGCAGTCATACTTTTTGTTGCTGCGTTTGATATCTTGAGGGATGCGTTTTCGAGGATAATCCATCCTGTAGTACCTGATGTGACAATATTTAGCTTTGTAGTTATGCTCACTACTATGACTATAAATGTATTTGTCATGCGGTATGAACACAAAAAAGGACACGAGCTATCCAGCGACATTTTAGTATGCGATTCCATGCATACCAGGAGCGATATCTTTGCATCGATGGCTGTAATCGGCACACTAGTTTCAATAAAATTAGGTTTCGCGTTTTTGGATATTATCGTTGCCGGACTGATCGCGCTTTTAATTGCAAAGTCAGGTTTTGAGATCTTAAAAAGGAGTTCGAATGTCTTATGCGACGGAAGCGTAGTGGCAGCTTCTCTCATTGCTTCTGTCGTAAGTAATATCTCTGGAGTTAAATCCACGCATAATATCAGGACAAGAGGTCGAAGGGACGATATACACGTAGACCTTCATGTAAGGATTGACCCATCGATGCATGTTGACGATGCGCATGATGTAAGCCATAAGATAGAAAAAGCCCTTAAGAAAAACATATCCGGTGTGACAGATGTAATCGTGCACATCGAACCCAGCAAATGAAAAAGTGGAACATAATACAACCTGACCTGATCCAGCAGGAAGAGCTGAGTCGTGTACTGGATATTTCTCCGGCCATCGCACAGCTATTGATAAATCGTTCTCTCGGCGACGTGGAACATGCAAGGGCGTTTTTGAGAGGCGGGGTTTCAGAACTTTATAACCCGTTTTTGATGGAAGGTATGCATGAAGCAGTAGCGCGTATAAAAAAAGCTATCAAGGATAAAGAAAAGATTCTTATCCACGGAGATTATGACGTGGACGGTATAACATCTGTTGCGCTAGTCATCTCTACGCTGCGAAATTTTGGGGCGGATCCGGATTATTACGTACCTGACAGGATCACAGAAGGTTATGGCTTAGGCGAGGCAGGGATAAAGAAGGCAGTGGAGATAGGCGCTTCGCTTGTTATAACCGTGGATTGTGGTATTTCAAGTTATGAAGAAGTCAAGGCCCTTAATGCGCATAAAATCGACGTTATAATCACAGATCATCACGAGGTACCAAAGGCTTTGCCTCCTGCCTATGCCGTTGTGAATCCGCATCGTCATGACTGCGCGTATCCTGACAAGAATCTTTCAGGGGTGAGTGTTGCGTTTAAACTTTGCGAGGCGCTTTGCACTGTATTTAACACTAAGGATGCGTGGAGGTACCTGGATCTTGTTTCCCTTGGCACGGTATCTGATGTTGCGCCTCTGATCGGCGAGAACAGGATCTTGGTCAAAGAGGGGTTGAAGCAGCTTCAAAATGGTAGTTCCAATAAAGGCTTAAAGGCGCTTATCAAGGCGAGTGGTTTAAAGAAAAGAAAACCCGGATCTTTTGAGATAGGTTTTATATTGGGGCCAAGGATAAACGCGACCGGCAGGATCGGTTCGGCTGATACAGCCGTCAGGCTTTTATTGACGGAGGACATGGACGAGGCCGAGTTTTTAGCAAAGAGGTTAAATGAGGCAAATCGTGAGAGGCAGAAGATAGAGAGTGTTACATTAAAGGAGGCCCTCTCTAAGATAGAAAGGGATGTCAATTTTAAGGAGCACAAGGTTATAGTGCTGCATAAAAAGGATTGGCATAATGGCGTGATAGGTATTGTGGCATCCAGGATATCCGACAAATTTTACAGGCCTGCGATACTTATCTCAGTAAAGGACGGTGTTGGAAGAGGCTCTGGCAGGTCTATTGAAAATTTCCATTTATTAGAGGCGCTTATAGGCTGCGAAGATATTTTAAAAGAGTACGGAGGTCATAAATACGCCTGTGGCCTTACGATCCTTGAGGAAAACCTTGGCCAGTTCAAAAAGACAATAAATGAGATAGCCTCTAGCGTTCTTGCCTCCGATGATCTGATACCGCGGTTTGATATTGATGTGGATATGGATCTGGGTTTACTGGATGAGGGCGTTGTCGAAGAAGTCGAAGGGCTCCAGCCTTTTGGTGAAGGCAATCCTTGCCCTGTTTTTTGTTCCAGAAATCTGAAGCTGGTCTATCCGCCGAGGATATTGAAAGGCGAACATATGAAACTGCATGTTACAGATAAAAGTGGTAAGACTTTCGAGGCAATAGGGTTTGGCCTTGCGAAGGATAGCGATATAGAGTTGACGCTCAGAAAAAGCCCTCTATTCGATCTCGCCTATACGGTTTCTTTTAACTCATGGCAGGGCTTAAATACCATCCAGCTCAAGATCAAAGACATACGTCCTTCATGAGCGTATGACCTTCAGCAATACCAAAAGCGCCAAGCTAAGCTTTTTGGATCTTTCCGGCTTTGATGCAGGAAGTGCAGACCTTAGTTCGCCTGACGGTTCCGTTTCGAACGATGCGAATGGTCTGGAGGTTTGGCAGGAATCTTCTTTTTGTTATACCGGTTATCTTCTTACCAACGCCGCCTTTTTTCTTTGCAAGACCTCGGCGGGCGATTGTATTCCCAGCTACCGGTCCTTTTCCACAAACTGCGCATATCCTTGACATAATTTACTCCTTATAATTTTATTGAATTGAAGCTAAAATAATAGCATAATATAAGAAACTATGCAAGACAAAATTAAGGAAGCTTATAAGCTGTTAGATGGCTGTCGGCTCTGTCCGCGCCGCTGCGGCATAAACAGACTCAAAGGAGAGGTCGGGTTCTGCAAGGCTCCCCTCGCACCGATGGTCTCTAGTTTCCATGCGCATTTTGGAGAAGAGCCGCCTATTTCAGGACGAGATGGTTCAGGCACTATATTTTTCACACACTGCAGTCTCAGGTGTGTCTTTTGCCAGAATTATCCTATAAGTCATCTGGGAGAAGGGAGAGAGACCAGCATAGAAGAATTGGCTTGCATGATGCTGGAACTACAAAGCCAGGGTTGCCACAACATAAATTTTGTCACACCTACTCATTATATGCCGCAGATACTTAACTCAGTAGTAGCATCAAAGAAAAAGGGGCTGAACGTGCCCCTGGTTTATAATTGTGGCGGCTATGAATCCATGGAGGCCCTCCAGATCCTGGACGGTGTGATTGATATATATATGCCGGATGCGAAATATTCCAATAAAGATGTTTCAAAAAAATATTCGTCTGCGCCGGACTATTTTGAGGTATCGCGAGAAACATTAAAAGAGATGCACAGGCAGGTCGGTGACCTGAAGATAGCCAAGGGGATTGCCCAGAGAGGTCTTCTGATACGCCACCTTGTTATGCCGGAGGGGCTTAGCGGGTCGGGAAAGATGTTTGATTTTATTGTAAAAGAACTCTCGCCGGATACATATGTAAATATAATGGCACAGTATTATCCGTGTCACCAGGCGTTTAAATTTCCAAAGATCTCAAGACGTATAACTCATCGCGAATACGTAGATACCTTGAAACTTGCAAAAGAAAAAGGGCTTCGAGGGGGTTTTAAGCAGGTACTTAAGACCATTGACAGGGTCAGGGTTCCTGAATGGACTGATGACCTTAAGAAGGCTATATGAGAGATTTATCGATAAAAGCTAGGTACCTCAAAGGTGTGGGTCCGAGGAAGATGAAGTTTTTGAGTCGACTCGGTATAGATACGGTCGAAGACCTCCTGTATTACATTCCCCGAAGATATGAGGATAGGAGTAAGATAAAACGAGTGGCTGAGGCCAGGTCTGGGAGATTTGAGACGATAAAGGTGAAGGTGCTCGCATTCGGAGATCACACTACAAGAAGAGGCATGAATATATTTAAGGTGGCCATGGGAGATTCTACAGGCGTGATTCACGCGATTTGGTTTAATCAGCCATACATGAAGGACAAATTCAAGATAGGACAGGAGCTCGTGCTTTACGGAAAAGTAGAAGGCCGCAATTGTTTGCAGATTACCAATCCAGAATATGAGCTGTTGGAAGGGACAAAGGAAGATTCTGCGCATATGGGAAGGATAGTCCCTGTATACCCGCTTACAGAGGATCTCTCGCAGCGCTGGCTCAGGAATATTTTGAAATTCGTAGCAGATGAATATGCAAGTGGTGCTTGCGATATGCTGCCCTATGAGGTAAGAAAGCGCAATGATCTGATGCTTTTAAAAGGAGCGATACAGAACGTGCATTTTCCGGTTTCAGAGGTAGTTTTAGAAAAGGCACGGAAGAGGCTTATCTTCGATGAGTTTTTGTTATTGCAACTCGGCATTGCCATGAAGCGGGCCAGTGTAAAGATAGATTTGAATGGCTATGCACATTCTCTCGAGGGCTATTTGATTCAAAAATTCAAAAAGACATTGCCGTTTGAATTCACAAATAGCCAGTTAAAAGTAATACAGGAAATAGGAAAGGATATGAGTAGTCCGAAGCCGATGAACAGGCTTCTTCAGGGTGATGTGGGCAGTGGGAAGACAATAGTTGCTTTGTGCGCGCTTGCGACTACAATAGAGAATGGCTTCCAGGGCGCATTGATGGTGCCTACAGAGATACTTGCGGAGCAACACTATAAAAATATAGAGAAAAGACTTTTGAATTTTAACATAAAGGTAGTCTTGCTCTCAGGTGATCTGAAACCCAGAGAGAAGGACAGGCGTAGACATATGATAGCCACAGGCGAGGCCGATCTGGTTATCGGAACGCATGCGCTTATCCAACAGGGTGTACGCTTTAAGAAATTGGGATTAGCAGTGATAGACGAGCAGCATAAATTCGGTGTTCTGCAGCGCTCGCTTTTGAAATCAAAATCACAAAATCCCGATATCCTTATTATGACAGCTACGCCAATACCCAGGACACTTGCTTTAACTGTCTACGGAGATCTGGATATATCTATAATAGATGAGCTGCCGCCTGGCAGGGGAGAAGTAAAGACCCTTTATTTTGAAGAAAAGAATAGAGTTAAGGCATACAGGATTGCCGAAGAACAGGTAAAGATCGGCCGGCAGGTATATGTGGTCTATCCCATAATCGAAGAATCAGAGCAATCTGATCTCAGGGCAGCTACAAAGATGCATAAGGAATTGAGAGATTTATTACCTGATCTAAGAGTAGGCCTCTTGCACGGCCGTATGAAGTCTAAAGAAAAAGAAAAGATCATGAAAGATTTCAGGGACAGAAAAATAGACATCTTGGTCTCGACCATAGTCATAGAGGTCGGGGTAGATATATCAAATGCCTCACTCATGATCGTAGAACACGCAGAGAGGTTTGGCCTGAGCCAGTTGCACCAGCTCAGGGGCAGGATCGGTAGAGGGAAATACCTTTCGTATTGCATTCTTGTTGCACGGCCCAAGAGCGATGAGGCAAGGAGTCGCATAAAAGCCATGCTTGACACTCAAGACGGGTTTAAGATAGCAGAGGAGGACCTGGAAATAAGGGGTCCTGGTGAATTTTTTGGTACAAGACAGCATGGTCTGCCGGAGTTAAAGATAGGAAATATTATCAGAGACAGGGCTTTATTAGAACTTGCAAAGAGAGAGGCATTTGAACTGGTCAAGAAAGACAGGTTTCTGAGCCGGCCAGAAAACAGGCATATTCGCGAGAATCTAAAAAAGAAGTTTACTGCAGGAGACCTAAATCTAGGTTCAGTAGCGTAATTTTAATACAAACATTAGTTTGGGCTTTAGAATATGCGGATAATTGCAGGGAAGTTTAAAAGTAGGGGTATAGAGATGCCAAGGGGGATCAGGCCTACCTCGGATAAAGTGCGCGAGGCCCTGTTTGAGATACTGAAGGCTCATATAGAAGGTGCCTCTTTTCTGGATCTTTACTGTGGCTCAGGAGCGATGGGTGTAGAGGCGTTTTCGCGTGGCGCAAGGAAAGTCACATTTGTAGATGATAGCCCTGAGAGCATCGGAACGCTCAAAAAGAATCTGAAACAGCTAGGTATATCGGGTTTATCTAGCATAGATATATATACTAGAGATACAGTAAGGGCGCTAGAGACATTTAAGGCCAAAAGCATGTTTTTTGACCTTGTTTTTATGGATCCCCCCTACTATAAGGACCTTGCCAAAAATACCTTGATAGCCATTTCGAATTATGATATACTGGCTCGCAATGCAATTATAGTAGCAGAGGTATATAAGAAAGAAGAGTTGCCTCTAGAGACAGGGGCAATGAAGAAATTTCGTACTGCCCAGTACGGAGATACAAAACTGGAGTTTTATAAAAATGAAAAAGATAGCGGTATATCCTGGTAGCTTTGATCCTGTGACTTACGGCCATATGGATATCATAAAGAGGGCGCTTAAGATATTTGACAAGGTCATTGTAGCGGTTGCGCATAATGCTGAAAAGGAGCCGCTTTTTTTAGTCTCGGAGAGGGTTGCGCTTCTTAAAAGATCGCTCAAGGGTATCAAGAGGGTCGAGGTCGATGATTTCAGAGGCCTCATCGTAACGTATGTAAAAAAGAAAAAAGCGACTGTTGTGGTAAGGGGCCTGCGCATGATTTCAGATTTTGAATACGAATTCCAAATGGCGCTGACCAATAGAAAGCTTTCTAGCGATGTCGAGACGATATTTATGATGCCCTCAGAGTCGTATTCATATCTTTCTTCCAAATTGATCAAGGAAGCGGCCAGTCTTGGAGCAAACCTAAAGGCATTTGTCCCTCGTTTCGTAGAAAAGAAAATCAAAGAAAAGTTAAGATAGGATAAAGTGGAATTCATCGAGAGGATATACGAGCGAGCGCGAAAGGCCAAAAAAAGGATATTACTGCCAGAAGGAGAAGAAGTCCGCGTATTAAAGGCAGTGGATTTCATATTAAAGCATGGCATATGCGTTCCTGTTCTTATGGGCAGCGCAAAAAGGGTATCAAGTATTGCGAAGAAAGAAGGAGTTCTTTTAAAGGGCGTAGAGATCATAGACGCTAAAGAGTGCAAAAATCTTGAAAAATATATAGCGCTTTATTGCGAGATACGGAAGCACAAAAAGGTAAGTAAGGAGGAGGCGCGCAGGTTGATCACCGAAAACCCTGTTTTTTATTCAGCGCTTTCAGTGCGCTCTGGCGATGTCGATGGTTTTGTGGCAGGTGCCTCGACTACCACGCGAGATGTTGCAAAGGCAGCTATTTATTGCATAGGGCCCATGGAAGGTACTAAGACGGTTTCTTCTTCCAGTATTATCATTTTACCGGATAAGGGCTTTGGATCGAACGGTATTTTTATATACGCTGATGCAGGTATAATCCCGGATCCCACAGCTGAACAGTTATGCGATATTGCGATAGCTGCAGCGCGTATGGCACGATTGCTTTTGGACGACGAGCCAAGGGTAGCGATGCTGAGTTATTCTACAAAAGGAAGCGGAGGCTCCGGAAAGAGCGTAGAAAAGGTCCAGGAGGCGACAAGACTGGTGATCGAAAGAGAGCCGAGTTTACTTATAGACGGAGAAGTGCAGATCGATTGTGCTGTAGTACCAGAGGTTGCCGAGAGAAAAGATCCTAAAAGTAAGATAAAAGGCAGGGCAAATATCTTTATATTTCCAAATCTGGACGCAGGCAATATTGCTTATAAATTGACAGAGCGGCTTGCAAAGGCGCGTGCCATTGGTCCGCTTCTTCAGGGGCTTAGGAGGCCTGCCAGCGATCTGTCGCGGGGATGCGAAGCGCAGGATATCATCGATGCTGTTAGTGTAACAGCCCTGAGAACACAAGAATGAAGATACTTGTACTGAATAGCGGAAGTTCTTCAATAAAATATAAGCTCTTTGATATTTCTGGCGAGAGTGAGAAACTTTTAGACAAGGGCCTTGTTGAAAAAATAGGAGAGGCAGTTCCTGGTCATAAAGAAGCACTTGGTATTATATTAAGTAAGATAAAGGTAGATGTCGAGGCTGTTGGCCATAGGGTCGTGCATGGCGGAGACAGGTTCAAGGAATCTGTTTTAATCGACGAAGAAGTGGTAAAGGCAATAAAATATTTTAGCGAGCTTGCGCCTCTTCATAATCCTCCGGCACTTTTGACAATAAGTGAATCCAGGAAAATACTTTCTGGTATTCCGCACGTTGCGGTATTTGATACTGCATTTTTTCAGACAATACCAGAGCGCGCGTATTTGTACGCGTTGCCTTACAGATTTTACGAGAAGCACAAGGTCCGAAGGTATGGATTTCATGGCACGAGCCATAGATATGTGGCGAATCAGACTGCAGGGATTTTAAAGAAACCGATAACTGAGCTGAAGATCATCACGTGTCATCTTGGAAATGGCTGTAGCATAACTGCTGTAAAGAATGGCAAAGCCATTGATACGAGTATGGGTTTTACGCCGCTGGAAGGCCTGGTCATGGGCACTCGTTCAGGCGACCTGGATCCAGCAATAGTCCCGTATATTATGGAAAAAGAAAATATAGGCGCAGAGCGAGTAATAGAGTTGCTCAATAAAGAGAGCGGGCTTTTGGGTCTTTCAGGGATAAGTAATGACATGAGAGAGATAATAAAAGAGAAGAGGAGTAGTAAAAAAGCGCGGCTCGCACTTGATGTTTTTACTTACAGGATCAAGAAATATATCAGTGCCTATCGAGGCATATTGGATGGAGTTGATGTAGTTGTCTTTACAGGTGGCATAGGAGAAAATCATCCGGATTTCATGAAGGATATCTGTAAAGGCCTTCTTGCACCAGAGATCAAGGTACTCTCGATACCCACGGATGAAGAATTGATGATCGCGCGCGACACACTCAGTATAGTTTCTAGTTAGTGTTCGAAAGCGTTGGAGGAATCGTGAAGGTACATGTTGAGGATATACCGCTAGAAGGCTTAGAGTTAACTGAAGAGATTTCTCCTGGGAAGATCTCTCTGGATTTGGCCTCACAAGGGATAATTTTTGTCGCACCAGTAAATACAAAGGCAAAGATACTAAAGTCAGGTTCAGAGGTTTTTGCCGAAGTCAAACTCGAGGGGCCCCTCGAGTATACGTGTAGCCGTTGCCTTGCCAAGTTCCAGAAGGTTTTCAAAAAGACTTTTAATCTGAGCCGTGAAGTAAAGCCCGGAGATGTCCTGGACATAAATGAGGACATAAGGCAGGAGATGATGGTGGATTACCCGATGAAACTTCTTTGTAAGGCTGATTGCAAGGGGCTTTGCCCTAATTGTGGTCAAAATCTTAATGTAGGGAATTGCGATTGCAAAAAATAATCTAAGGAGGTTAGCATAATGGCATTACCAAAACGAAGACATTCAAGTTCAAGGCAGGGAAAAAGAAGAGGCGAGCAAAAGATACACGTGCCAAGTGTTTCTGTGTGTCCTAATTGTAAATCTCCAAAACTACCACACAGGGTCTGTATGGTATGCGGGCATTACAAGGGCAGGCAGGTCGTCGAGATAAAGCAAAAAGAAAAAGAAGAGAAAAAGTAAATAGGTACTTTGGGTACTGTTTAAAGTGCCAAGTTAAGGAAACGAAGGTGCGCGATGATAAAGATAGCACTGGATGCGATGGGGTCGGATAATTCTCCTGCAGCAGAGGTCGAGGGTGCTGTTCTTGCTGCGCTGGAATTTAATCATGACATTATCCTGGTCGGTAAGACTGATCTTATTAAAAAAGAACTCGAAAAGCACAGGCCTGTTCCGGAGAACATAGCGATCCAGCATGCAGAAGAAGTTATTGGCATGCACGAACAGCCGGTCTTAAGCGTTAGAAGAAAAAAACAGTCCTCGATAGTAGCCCTGGCAAATCTTGCTAAAGAGAAAAAGGTGGATGCCATAGTCGGCGGTGGGAATACAGGCGCGATGGTATGTGCTACTACGCTAAAATGCAGGTTATTGCCTGGTATAGAAAGGGCAGGCATAGGTCTGATCATGCCTACATTGAAAGGGACTGCCCTGATGATAGACGGTGGCGCGAACATAGACGCAAAACCAAAACATCTCCTGCAGTATGCAATAATGGGCAGCGCCTATTCACAATATATATTAAATAAGCCTTCGCCGCGTGTGGGGCTTTTGAATATCGGAGAAGAAGAATCCAAAGGCACGGGATTTTTGAAAGAAGCATATGGACTTCTGGAGACCTCCGGGTTGAATTTTATAGGCAATATCGAAGGCAGGGACCTGTTTGTAGGAGATTGCGATGTCATAGTCTGTGACGGTCTCGTAGGAAACGTAGCGCTCAAGGTTATAGAGAGCACCTCGCATGCCATGATGGAGATGCTTAAGAGAGCGCTTAAGAGTAGTTTTGCTGCAAGGCTTTCTGGTTTATTAGGTAGAGGTGCTTTTTATTCATTAAAGAAAAAGATGGATTATGCCGAATACGGGGGCGCCCCGCTTTTAGGTATTGACGGGACTTGCATAATCTGTCATGGTTCTTCAAATGCCAAGGCAATAAAAAATGCCATCAGGGTAGCTGGAGAAGAGGTCACGAAAAACGTAAACCAGCATATCATTGAAAAGATTTCATAGAGAGGAGAAATAATGCGAGAGGCCGGGATCCTGGGATTGGGTTGTTATTTGCCGTCAAAGAAATTGACGAATAAAGACCTCGAGAAAGTGGTGGAGACTACGGACGAATGGATAATGACGCGCACTGGCATCAAGGAGAGGCGGATCGCTTCCAAGGAAACAGCAACGAGTGACCTTGCGGTAGAGGCCTCAAGGCTTGCCATCAGTGACGCAGGGCTAAAGTCCGAAGACATTGACCTGATCATCGTAGCCACGATTACTCCTGATATGGCGTTCCCTGCCACTGCATGCATTGTTCAGGATAAGATAGGAGCAAAGAATGCGGCAGCGTTTGATATAAATGCTGCATGTTCAGGGTTTGTATTTGTTCTTGTCCTGGCGCAACAGTTTGTAAATACCGGTCTTTATAGGAATATTTTGGTAGTAGGGGCAGAAAAACTTACCAGTATTGTCGATTGGAAAGACCGCTCTACATGCGTATTATTCGGAGATGGAGCAGGTGCGTGTGTCGTTGGTAGAAGTAAAGACAGAAAGATATTTTCCAGTTTTATGGGTGCCGATGGTTCAGGAGGACATCTTTTAAGCGTTCCGGCAGGGGGTTCGAGATTGCCTACAACAGAGGAGACTATTAAGGATAGATTACATTTTCTTAAGATGGAAGGTAATGAGGTCTTTAAGACTGCTGTAAGGATAATGGTAGATGCTGCAAACAAGGCCATTAAGAAGGCAGGCTTGGAGCTGAAAGATATAAAACTTTTTATACCGCATCAGGCAAATATCAGGATATTATTGGCAGTTGCAAAGAGGTTAGGAGTGGGCGAAGACAAGATATTTATGAATATAGAGAAATACGGGAATATGTCAGCTGCCTCAACAGCAGTGGCATTGGCCGAAGCCAGCCAGCAGGGGAGACTTAAAAAAGGTGACAATGTAGTGCTGGTCGCATTTGGCGGCGGTCTCACTTATGGGGCAGTGGTAATACAATGGTGAAAAAGGCTTGTTATTTATTCCCGGGACAAGGAGCACAATATGTAGGCATGGGTAAGGAGCTATATAGTAGGTTTCCTGAGTCTAAAGGCGTTTTTGATGAAGCAGAAAATATCCTTCCGCATGCTAATATAAAAAGGCTTTGTTTCGAAGGGCCCATCGAGGAGTTGACCCAGACAGCCAATAGCCAAGTATGCATACTAGTGGCGAGCGTAGCTGTACTGCGAGCCTTTAAGCCACGATTCACGATAGAGGCGTGTGCTGGATTGAGTTTGGGTGAAGTGACTTCACTTGTGGCTGCCAAGAGCATATCCTTTGAGGATGCCGTGAGACTCGTAAAGCGGCGCGGTGAGCTGATGGAAGAGGCCTCGACGAAGAATCCAGGCAGCATGGCTTCTATAATAGGATTTTCACTCGAGGATCTAAGACCTGTTTGTGAAAAAACAGGTGCTGAGATAGCAAATCTAAATTGCCCTGGACAAATAGTGATATCAGGAGCAAAAGAACTGGTAGAGAATGCAATGTTACTGGCAAAAGAAAAAGGCGCGAAAAAGGCCATAGCCTTGAATGTAAGCGGAGGTTTTCATTCTTCATTAATGAAAGAGGCTGCAGGGCTTTTCAAGGCAGAACTTGATAAGGTGAATTTTTCAAAGCCAGAGATAGGTGTTGTCAGTAATGTAACTGCTGATTATGAAAAAACACCTGAAGAGATCAAGGAAAACCTTGTTAAGCAGTTGTATAGTTCGGTCCGTTGGGAAGAATCCATAAGAAGGATTGCTTCTATAGGCGTTGATACATTTTTTGAAATAGGGCCTGGAAAGGTATTGAAGGGGCTCTTGCGCAGGATAGATCCAAAGCTAGAGGTTTCTAACATAGACAAGGCAGGAGACATACCTGTTCAGGGCCCGGCCTTGAACAAAGACTCAAACACTTAACTATATGAAGAGGCGAGTTGTTATAACAGGTCTTGGAGTTGTGGCGCCGAATGGTGTGGGTAAACGTGCGTTTTGGGATGCGTTGAAAGAGGGCCGATCTGGCATACGTCGCATAACGCGTTTTGACCCTGGAGTGTTTCCTACGCAGTTTGCAGGCGAGGCAGATTTTGACCCAGCGCGTTTTATTTCGCATAAGCAGCTAAAGAGGATGGATCGTACAAGTCACCTTGCAGTTTCAGCAGCAAAGATGGCAGTGGAAGATGCTGCCCTTAAAATCAGCGAAGAAGATCCTGACCGCATAGGCGTCATGATAGGTACTGCAATGGCCGGTCATGGCATGATACTCGAGCAGCATAATACATTTAGGGATAAGGGGCCGATGAAGATAAACACATTTACTGCCATTGCCTCTTTTCCAGACGCGCCTGCGAGTCAGATCTCTATAGAATTGGGCTTAAATGGTCCGAGTTTTTCCATAGCAACTGCATGTTCTTCTGCTTCAGATGCAATCGGATATGCTTTCAATGCGATCAGAAATAAGGAGCTGGATATAATCATAATGGGAGGAGCGGATACTCCTATATTTCCACCTATACTTGGTGCATTCTGTGTACTAAGGGCATTATCCAAGAGAAATGATGCGCCTGAAAAAGCCTCTAGGCCGTTTGATAAAGAAAGAGACGGGTTTATCCTGGGTGAAGGAGCGGGTATCTTGATATTGGAGGATTTGGAGCATGCTTTAAAAAGGAACGCGCATATCTATGGAGAAGTCCTGGGATTCGGCATGACGTGTGACGCGTATCACATGACAAAGCCAGAACCCTCAGGCAAGCAGGCAATAAGGGCATTGAAACGTGCCCTGAAAGATGCTTTAGTAAAACCAAAAGACATAGATTATCTTAATGCACACGGCACATCAACACCATTAAATGACGCAAGCGAGACATTTGTGATAAAGGAAGTATTTGGCGCTCATGCCTCTAAGCTTGCAATAAGCTCTATCAAATCCATGATAGGGCACTTGATAGGCGCTGCTGGCAGTGTGGAATTAATAGGTTCTCTGGTAGCCATGGAGGAAGGTGTGATCCCGCCGACGATAAACTATGAAACACCTGATCCTGATTGCGATCTTGATTACGTGCCGAATAAGGCTAGAGAAGCCAGCGTAAATACGATCATGAAGAATTCATTTGGTTTCGGAGGCAAAAACTCAGCGCTTGTGGTGAAGAAGTATAAGGGATGATACGGAGGTAATTATGTGTGAACTATCTTTAGAAGGAAAGGTCGCACTGGTAACAGGCGGAGCAAGAGGCATTGGCAAGGAGATTGCGCTTCGTTTTGCCAGGGAAGGAGCGGATATAGCCATATGCGACGTAAATCTTGAAGAGACAGAGAAGATTGCCAAGGAAATTCAGAAGACAGGCAAGCAATGTCTTGCCTTTAAGACAGATGTTACTGATTCAAAAGACGTACAGGTTACTATAGATAAAATTCTTGACAAACTTGGCAAATTAGATATACTTATAAACAACGCTGGCATAACTAGAGACAGCCTTGTACTCAGGATGTCAGAAGAAGACTGGGACAGGGTCATAGCAGTCAACCTGAAAGGGTGTTTTGTTTGCACCAGAGCGGCTGCAAAGGTCATGCTTAAGCAGCGTTTTGGAAAGATTGTGAATCTTGCTTCGATCATTGGAATAATGGGTAACACTGGCCAGGCAAATTATGCTGCTTCCAAGGCAGGCATAATAGGTCTTACAAAGAGCGTGGCAAAAGAGCTAGCTTCTCGCGGAGTTTCAGTAAATGCAATAGCCCCGGGTTTCATAAAGACAGAGATGACAGCTAAATTGTCAGAAGACGTTCAGAAGCGGATGCTCTCAGGTATACCGCTTGGAAGGTTTGGGGAGTCAAAGGACGTGGCAGATCTAGCCTTGTTTCTTTCGAGTGAAAGCTCTTCATATATAACCGGCCAGGTCATACAAATAGACGGCGGCATGTTGATGTAATAAAAGGAGGGCGCAAAATGGCAGTTGTAGAAAAAGTAAAATCAATAATAGCAGAACAGCTTGGCGTAAAACAGGAAGAAGTGACTCCAGGGGCTTCTTTTATCGATGACCTCGGCGCAGATTCTCTTGATACAGTGGAACTTGTTATGGCACTCGAAGAGGAATTCGGCGTGGAGATCCCTGATGAAGACGCTGAGAAGATCGCTACCGTAGGCGATGCCATTAAGTACATAGAAGAAAAGTCAGTCAAAAAGTAATATACTAGATTTATGCAGTATTAACATGAACGGGTTAGAAGAGTAATACATCCTGTTTTTAGACCCTCTTCTAACCCTTTGCTTTTGACACTATAAGGAGAGATATGGGACGTAGGGTAGTTGTCACAGGATTAGGTGTAATCTCACCCGTAGGAAATACCAAGGACGAGTTCTGGACTTCTCTTGTAAAGGGCACCAACGGTGTGGGGCCCATGAAGAGCTTTGACTGCAAGGATTATACTTCCCGTATAGCAGGAGAGGTCAAGGATTTTATCCCGCATCCGTTTATCCCAAAGAAAGAATTAAGGCGCATGGAGAAATTTGTCCAGTTTGCGGTCACAGCAGCCAAAGAAGCAGTTGAAGACTCAGGCCTGGACATAGAAAAAGAAGACCCTTTTAATATAGGCGTCTTGGTTGGTTCTGGTATCGGCAGTTTGAGAATAATAGAGGAGCAGCATAAGGTTATACTCCAAAAGGGTCCTTCAAGGATCACACCTTTTCTTATCCCGATGCTTATTGTAAATATGGCCTCAGGCCACATATCTATTATGCTTAAGGTGAAAGGTCCGAATTCCTGCACTACGACCGCATGCGCAGCAGGTTCGCATGCTATAGGAAGCGCATTAAGGATAATACAGAATGGTGAGGCAGATGTCATGATAACAGGCGGCACGGAGAGCTGTATCACAGCTCTTGGCGTCGGAGGTTTTTGCGCGTTAAAGGCACTTTCAACAAGAAATGATGAGCCCCAGAAGGCGTCGAGGCCTTTTGACAAAGATAGAGACGGTTTTATCATAGCAGAAGGCGCTGGAATCGTGATATTAGAAGAATATGAGCATGCAAAGAAGAGAAATGCAAAGGTTTATGCTGAGGTTGTTGGCTTTGGCATGAGCGGAGATGGTTATCACATGACAGCGCCTGATCCCTCAGCTGAAGCTCCTGCCAGATGCATGGCAAAGGCACTGGAAGACGGGGGCATAAAACCAGAAGAGGTAAGCTATATAAATGCGCATGGTACGTCCACATACCTCAATGACAAAGTAGAGACCCTGGCCATAAAAAATGTATTTGGTGACTATGCAAAGAAACTTCCGGTTTCATCTACAAAATCCATGACAGGCCATCTTTTAGGAGCAGCAGGTGGCATAGAGTTTATCGCATGTTGCCTGACCATAAAGAACAGCATAATCCCGCCCACAATCAATTACGAGATTCCGGATCCAGATTGTGACCTTGACTATGTGCCGAACAAGGCACGGGAGAAGAAGGTCAATGTCACACTTTCAAATTCCCTTGGCTTCGGTGGTCACAATGCCTCACTCTGCCTGAAGAAGATTTAATCCAAAGACCTATGTTTTCTGATATATTCAAAAAGCCCTTCTTTTATATTGCCTGCTTATTTATTTTATGATAAACTCTATACCAATGAAGTAATGTAAGTGAGTGTTCTAGAAAAGAGAAGATATGCCGATTAAAAGGACTATCCTTTTAGGTGAAACTCTTATCCAGAAAGGTCTGATCTCCCGCAAAGATTTAGACGCAGGCCTTAAAGAACATAAAAAGACAGGCCAGTTTCTTGGTACTACCTTATTGAAGCTGGGTCTTATAAAAGAAGAAGCGCTGTATTCTGTCCTTTCCGAGCAGTTAAAAATACCTTACGTTAAGATAAAAGAACTTACAATAACACCTGATGTGCTTGAGAAGGTCCCTGTCAAATTCGCATGTCATTATAAACTCATCCCAATAAAATTTGAAAAGGGCATACTTAGTGTTGCTGTTGCAGATCCGCTGGACATAAGGGCGCTCGACGATTTAAGATTGCTTCTTGGCTGCGATGTGAACGGAGTTTTAGCCAGCGAACCAGATATAAATAATGCTATCCGAAAATATTATGGCATAGGCGCAGAGACAATAGAAGAGATCATGGATACGAGCGAGAAGATAGAGGATATTTCTCTGCCTTCTTCAAAGACCGAAGACCTCGAGGATCTCGTAGAAGACGCCTCTATTATAAAATTTGTAAATCAGATCCTCGTGCAGGCGGTAAAGGACAGGGCTACAGATATACATATAGAGCCTTATGAGGATGAATTAAAGGTTAGATACAGGATAGATGGTGTATTGCACGATATCCCTGTCCCGTCAAATATAAAATATTTCCAGGCAGCGATAGTTTCAAGGATAAAGATCATGGCAAATCTTGATATTGCTGAGAGAAGGCTTCCGCAGGACGGAAGGATAAAGATCCAGGTGGCAGGAGAAAGCCTTGATCTTAGGGTTTCCACCCTTCCTACTCAATTTGGCGAGAGTGTAGATCTAAGGGTTTTGGCCGGGGCAATGCTTTATAGTCTGGAGAATCTGGGACTTTTCCCGTCAGATCGGAAGATACTAGAGAGCCTCATAAAGAAACCGCATGGGATTATTTTTGTGACAGGGCCTACGGGCAGTGGAAAGTCTACTACATTGTATGCGTGTTTATTGCAGATCAACAGTAAGGATAGAAAAATAATTACCATAGAAGACCCTATAGAGTATCAGATAAAAGGTATTACTCAGGTCCAGGTACGGCCAAGGATAGGCTTGAGCTTTGCAACGGGCCTGCGGTCTTTATTGAGACATGACCCTGATATCATGATGGTGGGCGAGGTGAGAGATTTTGAGACATCTGAGATAACAATACGCGTTGCCCTGACAGGTCATCTCGTGTTCAGCACCTTACATACAAATGACGCTGCAGGAGGAGTCGCTCGTTTAATTGATATGGGCGTGGAGCCGTATCTTGTGGCGAGCTCTGTAGAATGTTTTATTGCACAGCGCCTTGTAAGGCTTATTTGTCCGAAGTGCAAGGTTGGAAAAAAACCAGACAGGGAAATACTAAATGGATTTGGCGTAAAAGATAATATAAGTAAAACGAGAGTTTACGAAGGTAAAGGCTGCGAGTTTTGCAAGTTCACGGGGTTCAAGGGCCGCACAGGCATATATGAAATTTTGCTTGTAAGCGAGGAGATTCGAGAATTGATACTCCAGAGGGCTTCATCCGACAATATAAAGAAAAAGGCCTTAAAACTGGGCATGCATACACTTCGTATGGATGGCTGGGAAAAGGTTAAAAAAGGTCTTACCACTATAAACGAGGTAATGAGGGTTACAGAAGAAGATTAAAGTTCAATGGCCACGTTTTTGTATAGAGCGAAAAAAGGTCCAGATGAGATCGTAGAAGCTAGCATCGAAGCGGATTCAGAGGCTTCTGCTGCAAGGCAACTTATGCGGTCTGGTTGTTATCCGATATGGATCAGGGCAGAACATGCGTTATCTGAGGAAAAAATAAAGGGGATTTCTTTTTTTTCAAAAAAGGTCTCGGCAAAAGCCCTGGCGATCTTTACAAGGCAGCTCTCAGAGCTTCTGGATTCAGGTATAGCGTTGTATGATTCATTGGGTATAATCGAGAATCAGATAGGCTCACCTCAGCTAAAAGAGATTATAAGCAACATAAGAAACAAGGTAAGGGATGGTAGTACGTTTTCGGAAGCCTTAGGGAATTATCCGCGCGTCTTTTCAAATCTTTACATAAATCTGATACGTTCTGGCGAGACAGGAGGTATACTGGATGAGGTGCTTGAAAATATCTCCGACTTTTTAGAGATCAAGGACGATACAAGGTCTAGGATAGTTGCTTCGATGGCTTATCCGGCGCTGATGATGGCAGTAGGGATCATAACTATATTTATCTTGATGACATTTGTCATACCAAAGCTTGCTGAGATGTTTGTCGATATGGGAGAGGTGTTACCGCTTTCTACGCGGATTCTTATCGGACTCAGTGATTTTGTAAGGATGTACTGGATTTTGTTGGCTTTATTTGCGGGTGGGACAGTATTTTTGTATAAAAAAAGCAAGTCAAACGTTTTAATGAAAAAGATGATAGACGGGTTTAAACTGAGATTACCTGTTTTTGGGACCCTTTTAAGGGATGATGAATTTGCGAGATTTTCAAGAACACTTTCTACCCTTCTTAAAAACGGGGTTTCAATGCTTAATGCATTAAAGACCTCATCTGAAATAGTAGATAATGAGGTCATAAAGACAGATGCGCAAGGTATTTATAATGATGTCAAGGCGGGTTCCTCGTTGGCGGCTTCGATGAAAAAGAGTTCTTGTTTTCCACAGTTTATGGCCAACATGGTGAAGATAGGAGAAGAAGGCGGGATTTTAGACAAGACACTTTTAAAGGTCGCAAAGAGCTATGAGAACGAGGCTGGCAGGATGACAAAGAGCCTGTCTTCACTTCTTGAGCCAGCCGTGATTTTAATCATGGGCGCGATCGTTGGTTTTATAGTTATAGCAATGCTTTTACCTGTATTTCAGATATCGCTTACTACACATTGAAGAATGTTCAAGGCTTGGCCTTGGACACAAGGAGGATATTATGTATGACAAGAAGGGTTTTACGTTAATCGAACTTATGCTAGTTGTGATTATTATAGGGGTGCTTGTTTCTATGGTGGTGCCTAGGCTTGTTGGTCGGTCAGAAGAGGCGCGGATAGCTGCTGCCAAGGCAGATATAGACGCGAATATCTCCGTGGCGCTTGATTTATATGAGCTTGATAACGGACGCTATCCAGATGATATAGATGGTTTAAGGACAAAGCCTGGAACAGCTGTGAATTGGAAAGGTCCGTATCTTAAAAAATCCCCAAAAGACCCATGGGGCAATGCCTATGTATACAGATCGCCTGGTGACCATAGCCCTGACTATGATCTTTATTCCTATGGTCCTGACGAAAAAGAGGGCGGCGGAGATGATGTTACGAATTGGGAAGAGGAATAATAAAGGGTTTTTGTTGCTGGAGGCGCTGGTAAGCGTTGCGATCCTTTCTGTAGCGCTGGTGATGATATTGAGTTCTTTCATGAGGTCAATAAGGGCGACAGAGCTTTCAGAAGATTATTTCAGGGCAGGCTTACTTTTAGAAGAGAAATTCTTTGAACTTTACGCCAATGGCATTAAAGAGGGCTCAAAAGGAGAGGAGTTTAGTGTTTTTGATAATAGATTTTCCTGGAATCTGGATGTCGTGAGATTAGATGAAGATGAAGTCCATGAAGTCAGCCTGGGAGTTTCATGGAACCAGGGCAGCAAAGAATACAGTACATTTCTTTTGACCTATTTATGAAACGATCTGGTTTTACATTTATTGAAATCATAGTAAGTATTACAATATTTACAGTAATAATTGTCTCGGTCTACAGCGTTTTTTATATGGGCGTAAAGACATGGCGCAGGAATCACCAAGAGCGCTCGCTTCAGAAGATTAGAATGGCCTTTTTAAAGATCGAAAAAGAATTAAAGAGAACGTTTTTCTTTTCCACGGTCCCGTTCAAGGGTACGCCCAAAGCGATCTTATTTCCTTTAAGCATTTCAGATTTAGATAGCGATACAGAAAAACTTTATGTGATTACCTATGCTATAGACAGGGATGAATATGTAGGACTCGAAGGACTCACAAGAAAAGAAGAGGTCTTTTCAGAAGACCCAAGGGATTTCAAAAAGAAGAAAAAGAATTTATTGCCTTTGATGAAAGAGATAAGATTTGAATATGCCCGTATCTCTGGGGATTCCTCTAAGACCTTTACATGGCAGGATGAGTGGGACAGTGCAGTAGAGGATAGTCTTCCTTCTGGGGTGAGGATTTCCTTAGAGGTGGACACGCCGCAGGAGGTCTATAATAAGGTGGTCCTTCTCGAGCAAGGAGATTCTTAAGTGAAGGATAAGGGCAGCATTTTAATATTTACTTTGTGGGTTCTGATAATCTTGGCGATACTCAGCATAGTGCTTTCTCGTCGAGCTTCTAGCGATATAAGTCTTTCCAGGCGCGAATCTCGAAGCATAAAGGCTACGTATTTTGCAAAGGCAGGTATCTTTAAGATGCTGGCTGAACTTACGAAAGATGCAAATACTTATAATGCCTTAAACGGAGATTGGAACCGAAATGAAGAAAATCCCAAGGAACTGATGTTGGGGGGCGACACAGTACTCTATGGTGCTTCTGATGAAGGGGCGCGGCTGAATCTGAATGCTATAGATCTAAAGATCGAGCAGCTTGTTGCATTAGGAATAGATGAAAATATAGCTGAGGCCGTTGTAAAATATAAAGATCAAAAAAAGGATAATAATGGATTCGAATTTATAGAAGAGCTGTTTTTAGTGGAAGGCATGACGCGTGAAACCTTTTCAGCTATTAAGGAGTCAGCGTCTGTCTATAGAAATAAAAACTCCAAGATTAACATAAATACTGCCAAGGAAGAAGTCTTGGCTGCAGTTATAGGAGATGAAGGTTTGGTTCAGGATGTGCTAGACTACAGGAGGGGCCTTGATGGTGAAGATGCGACAGATGACGACGGTATTTTTCGTGATGCTAGCGAGATCACCGTCAATATCCAGGGGCTGGACCCTGCTTTATTTATCGTGAAGTCCGATATATTTCGCATCTGGTCAAAATCTATTTCCTCGGACAATGAAGAAATCTTTAAGAGGGCCGAGGCTGTGATCGACAGGCAATCAGGAAAGATCTATCATTGGAAGGAAGATTAAAGTGGACAAAGAGAAGAAGGTCTTAGTAATACCGCGTTATTTAGTTTTCTTAAAATTTATAGACGTGCCTTCTCTTGAAGATCCTGAGATTGAGAAGATGGCCGAATATCAGGCCCTGAAAGAAATCCCGCATCCAAAAGAGGAGATAGTCATTAGCTACAGAAACCTCAGTTCTTTTAAAAATGGTTTTTCATCACTCATGTTGGCTGTTGCTGGAAAGGATATGATTCAGAAAAGGATTCAGGGTCTCCATCGTTCAGGTGCTAAGGTAGAGAGCATAAGGATACGTAGTGAGTTATTGTATTTATATTTATTAAAAAAGGGGATAATAGCTTCGGATAAGGTAAGTTTTATTGTCTACATAGGAGTAGAAGATTCAGAGGTAATGATAATAAGTAGAGGACGGATTGTTTTTTCGAGAGGGTTCAAAAATAACGAGAAATTTTTTGACGAGGTAGACCGTTCAGCCATGGCTTACCAGAGACAAAAGGATAATGATGCTATCGATAATGTTATTGTGATTTATCCCTCGGATGTAGATATGAAAGATGTAAGGGAGCACATAAAAAGCCATTTTTCAGCCCCTGTAATTTTTCATGAGTGCAGTGAAGACCTGAGGGAGTCGAGTTTTTCAGCAAAGATCGACCTCCTGCCAAAAGAGGTGAGCTATAGAAAAACCAAGCTTCAGAAAAGGCAGGAATCTATTGTAACGTATTCTCTCTTTGGGGTTTTCATAGTGTTATTTTTCGCGTTTTTTTCGTTTAAGATGTATGAAAAAAAGCAATTCATAGATATCCTTTCTGTAAAGATAGATGATGCTCAGTCGCAGGTACAGGGATTGGACATATATCTGAAGAAAACAGATGTTGTTAAGAAGCATATCGAACGGGGCCAATTTATCGTAGAGCTTTTAGAACGCTCTTACATTTTAATACCTAGCGATATAGCTATTTCAGGATTAGATTACAATGGAAAAGACAGCGTATTTTATAAAGGGACTTCAAAGGGCACTCAAGAAGTCTTTGCGCTTGTAAAGAAACTCGAAGGACTGAAGTATTTCAGCAAGGTAGAAGTAAAGCATGCCACGAAAAAGAAAGTAAGAGGCAAGGAGTTCACCGATTTCAATATCCAGTGCCAGCTGAACATATGAATTTATCAAAAAGGGAAAAATATATTCTGATTTTGACTGCAACAGTTATAATGTCGGCAGTAGCCTATAATTTTATAATAGCGCCTGTTTATAGGAGTTGGAGAGATGCTGGCGGCGAGATAATTTTAAAAGAGATCAAGCTTAAAAAGACCACGAGGTTGTTAAAAAATAGGAGCTACATTATAAATGAATATAACACTTACGCGTCATCTATCAATAATGCATCAAAGCTCCTGGGGTACATAGAAAAAAAGGCCATTTCTTTAGGTGTAAAGATAGCTAATATAAAGCCAAGGCCCCTGAAGCAGAAAGATTTTTATAAAGAATATGTCATCGAGCTTCAAATAGAAGGTAAGTTTTCAAGTATTAACAGGTTTGTTTCCGAGCTTATTTCTTCACCTGCTTTTATTACAGTAGAAAAGTTTGACTTCCGGACAAAGCAAGGCGCCCCATCTTTCCTTAAAGGCGCCCTGATCCTTTCAAAGTTCATTATCTAGCCTAATAAAATTTAAGACGCCTCCGTGTCAAATCATCTAACTATGTAACCATAGCATGAGTTGTTGAAGCATTTAAA
>CAZZAL010000013.1:1515-36015 GCA_964652265.1 uncultured Planctomycetia bacterium | reverse complement strand
TAAAAGCGGACATTTCACTTGTTAAGGAACAGGACATTTCATTATTTTATAACAGGAAAATTTTACTTATTAAGCTCAAAGGATATGATTACATTAAAGGTGATCTGGTAGTACTCCATGCCCTTAGGAAAGGAAGGAAAAGGACTTGCGTCCCTTATGCTATTTATGGCAATATTTCTTAAGAACCGACTGGACACAGACTTTTCATCCACCACCATGACCTGAAGCAATTCTCCGCTCGAAGCCACGATAAAAGACAAAAACACCTCGCCCTCGGCCAATTTTTTGTTCTTGGGATAATTACGGTCAGCCCATTCCCTTATCTTTTCTCTTACTGCCCTGTAATAGCTTATATATGTGGCCTTTTTTGCGTCATCCTGTTCTTCTTCAACGACCTTTGCAAACGTCTTCTCCTTTGCGTCTTCAAGGGCTGTCATTTGTCTTGGCTTTTTTATTGCCTTTCTAGCCTTTTTTGCAGCTGCCCGGGGATTAAGTATATCTTCCTTTGTGACCTTAGGAAGCTTCTTGACTATCGGCTTAGCCTTTTTAGCTACAGTCTTCTTCTTCGGCATTTCCTTTATTTTATAATAAGAGATCTCCAAGGTTTGCAATGACCTAGTGCTAGGCAAAAAGGGCATTTGGGGAAGCCCTATGAAAAGTATTGAGTGGAGTAAAACAGATACAAGGACCGCTAATTGAAAAGATTTATTCTCAGCCATTTGTAACTATAATAACAGGCTCCCTCAAATTTGTCAAATTGACCTTAGAATCTATAAGTCACGCCTATCTCAAAATTTCGCTCTGGCGCAGGATAATAATCCTTTTTACTAGAAGAAGCGCTCTTTGCAGCATACGTAAAATATTTCTCGCCCAATATATTATTAACGCTCACGTAGGCCTCGAGTAGATCTTTTTTGTAAGCTATCTTGCCATCCGCGAAAAAATAATCTTTCATCTTGGGCGTCTCGTTCCTTGTATCATTAATGGCATAGCGCTCGCCTACATACTTACCTGTCAAAGAAAGTCTGTAGCATCCCAGAAGGCTCATGTTTAAGTTAAGACTGGCTTGATGTCTAGGAGCCATGGGTATGTCATTAGAGCCGTAATCTCCGCCCTTGAATATTGCCTGCTGGTATGTGTAATTTGTAGATAGGTCCACTTTATCCACGCAAGCAAGGCTTACAAACCTTGAGATATCTGTCTTCATTTCAAGTTCCACACCCTTTCTTCTTGTCTTATCATAATTCTCGTTCTGGCCCGGTGACGGATAGGGATTTACATATATCTCATCCTTTATGCTTATCCAATACGGTGTCAGCGAAATAGTTAACGCGTCATCAAAATCATGAACTATACCAGCTTGGTACTGAATACCCGATTGATGCCTAAGGCCTGTATTCAATCCTGACCAGGTGCTGTACCATTCATCTGTGGCTAAAAATCTAAAGCTCTCTTGGGCGCTAATATGCAGGTTTGAATCATCAGCGTATTCGTATCTGATAGCGCCCGTTAAAACTGACTCAGTCGGCTCTTTTGTTTCGCGACGCACAGTAGACTGTCTCTGGTCAAATATATACTCTGCCTTCTGATATCTTGCACCGCTCGTTACAAAGACATTGCGAAACATCTCGTACTCTGAATAGCCATACAAACCCACCTCTTCCTTAAATATAGTCAAGTCGTCTGAATTCCACTCGCTGCCTTTGATTATATTCTCAGTATCATAATAGTCCGCGCCTAAAACAAAATTCAACTCGTAATCAGCAATAGCCCCTTTATATACATATTTTGCTGTGGTGCCTTTTGTGTCTATCATATATTTTTGCGCCGAAGGCCAGCCTCCGTAATTAAGCCATGAATAGGTGTCCCTGTTTCTGTAGAAAACATCTATATTAAAGGAAGCTGAGTCAGTAACATCAAACCACGGCTTGGCATCTAGCGATAATCTTACATATCTATCCTTTGTAGAGGCAAAATCGTTCTCGTCCGGAGACCCGCGCCTGCCATACTGCGTTAATTCACCCTGATCATCAAGTCCCCCGGGCATACCGTAATCATCTTCATGCCAGGCTGCTGTAAAATCTAAAGATATATCATCTGAGAGACTGTAACCTATCCTTGCATTACAGTCTTTGGTCGCAACATTGCTATTCGACCTATAGCCTCTAGAATTGTAATACTTCGAATACAGGTAATAAGAAACCTGGCTTTTTTCTCCTGAGACTTCCGCATCTTCCTGATAAGTGCCATAGCTTCCATACTTTATACCTGCTTTTCCAGACAAATCGCCTTTGCCTTTTTTTGTTATTACATTAACTACGCCTCCCACTGCATTGTCTCCGTACAAAACAGACGCCGCGCCTCTTATGATCTCTATCCTTTCCACGGACTCAAGAGGTATCTGTATCCAATCTGGACCTGATATATCCGCAGGATTGACCTTGCGTCCATCGACCAGTAAAAGCACATTCCTTCCTGCCGTATCTCCGAAACCCCTCATATCAACCGTCGCAGTCTTCGTGGTAGAGTTGTCAAAATAATGTATCCCTGCCTCCTCCTTCAATATCTCGGCAACGTATTTGGCATTGGAAGAAGTTATTTCTTCACTGTCAATCACACTGACATTTGAAGGGGCCCTGTAATCATGCTGGGCAATCCTAGTCGGAGTCACCACGATCCTCTCCAGCTCCACATTGTTGTTTTCTTCTGCGCTCGCAATGTCTAAAAAGATACACAATGCTAGACATGCCAACATAAGACAAGCTATTTTCTTCACTTTTCCTCCTAAAATAAAAAACCCCGACCTTTTAAAGTCGGGGTTGCACCCTGTTTTCTTCACCCTCTATCGCCTTTCAAGGACTACTGCCTTTGAAAGACCCTTATCCTGTTACCCTTCGTAACCTGATATAAGGAAAATATACTGTAAGGTTTTCTGACTTAAGGCTATGCCTACTCTTTGCGCCTTCTCATCCCGGAATCCCGGAACAATGGCTTATTGCAAATTTCGCAACCTATCACAGCAGCGGGGCTGTGCTGGATTCACACCAGCTTCCCTTAAACAATATAATAAGAATATTCGATTTTCCTACTTTATACACCAACCTTCCAGTGTTGTCAACAAAAAACCATAATCAGCGCTTTACCAGAAAAACATGCGGACGCGCCGTAACTGGATTCTCTTTGACGATGACATGTGTCTTGTAGACCTCTTCTATTACCTTGTGATCCAGTACCTCTGAAGGCGTGCCATGTTTTTTTATCCTGCCTTCACTCAATAAGATCAATCGGTCGCAATACAAAGACGCAAGATTTAAATCATGTAATATTGCTACTACCATCAAGCCTGATTCCTTGTTGAGATTCCTCAGCAATGAAAAGATCTCTATCTGATGACTTATATCCAGGTGTGTGGTCGGTTCGTCTAAAAATAAAATCTTTGGTTTCTGCGCAAGTGCCTTTGCAATGACAACGCGCTGCCTCTCCCCTCCGCTCAATTCATCTATGAACCTATCTCTCAAGTGAATGGCATCCACTCGCTCCAGCGCTTCAAACGCGATCCTTAAATCCTCCTTTGATTCAAACCCCAGCCTGCTTATATAAGGAATGCGCCCCATGAGAACCACGTCCAGAACCTTAAAAGGAAACATAAAGAGTATATCCTGGGGAACCACCGCTGCCAGACGCGCCATTTCTTTTAAGGAAATCTCCTTGAGCTTTTTCTTCTCAAGGTAGACCTCTCCTTTAAAAGGCTCCAAGACCTTTGTCGCGGTCCGCAAAAGCGTTGACTTACCAGAGCCATTCGGTCCGATTATACCGATAAAATTGCGAGGATCTATACTAAAGGTAACATCCTTTAATATCTCAGTCTTGCCATAACCACTCGTGACATCCAAAAAATGTAACATTATTTAAAATATACCTTTCTCGTTCTTCTCAGAATATATATAAAAAACGGGACACCTACAAACGCCGTGATAACGCCTACAGGAAGTCCCTGTGGTACCATTATGGTCCTAGAAAAAATATCGCACAGCAAAAGAAATGCCGCGCCTGTCAGAGCAGAGCTTGCTATAAGGATCCTGTGGTCCGAACCGACCAACCTCCTTGTCAGATGCGGGACCATGAGTCCTACAAAGCCTATAATCCCGCACATAGAAACCACGATACTTGTAATAAGCGCTGATATCAATAAAAGCACCTTCTTTGCCTTATCAATGTCTATACCAAGATGCGCAGCCGCTTCCTCACCTAAAGACAATGCGTTTAACTCTTTTGCCAAAATAATACTCGCCAAGATTCCTGCGCCAACCAAGCCTACCACGATAACAAGATGCATCCCGTTAAAGATCTGCAGATTTCCCAAGAGCCACCATATTACAGAATGGGCCCTTGTAGAGCCTGAATTTGAAATAAAAAACATCAAAAGGCTTGAAAAAAGTGCGCTCACGACTATACCTGAGATGATCATATTCTCAGTCGATAGTTTATTTTCGATCCTTGCAAGATTATAGACAAGCGCTATTGTCAAGAGTCCTCCGATAAAAGCCAGTAGGCTAACCGAGATAATCCCTGAAAAGAAAATAAGCCCTGTGACAGCGCCCAAACCAGAACCTGAAGAAACTCCCAATACATAAGGCTCTGAAAGAGGATTTCTTAAAACTCCCTGAAGTATCACTCCAGCCACACTCAATCCAGCGCCTGCTGCTATAGCAAGGATTATCCTGTAAAAACGTAGCCTCATTATATCAAGGTACCTACCCGTAAACATCTTCTCTATGGGCATCTTCACCTGTCCCACGATGCTGGCAAAGACAGACAAAATCAAAATACACAACAGCAATGCAATCATATATTTTACTGGATTAATCCTTGTCATAAAAGACTCTATTTAATTCCTCAATAGCATCAATAGTCCTTGGCCCTGGCCTCAAAAGGATGTCTGGATCTAAATCATTGTAAACCCGGACTTTTTTCATTGCATTTACAGACTCCAGGATGCCCGAGGAACCCATGAAGCCCACCTCTATGATAATATCAGGGTCTCTGTCTATTAAGGCCTCGTAACTGAATAACCCTGCATCGCTTTTTACATCCCATGCAATGTTTTCTCCACCTGCCTGCTCTACCACATCTCCGATGAATGCCGAACCTGTAATAAGCGGGTCATTGAATAACTGTACAAATACCTTGGGCCTAGATTTTTCTGTGTGCCGGGATATTTTACTGACTCTATCCTTTATATCATTTACTATTCCAACGGCCTGATCGACTTTGTTAAAAATATTTCCGAGCATTAAGATATCTTCACATAACCCATCCACTGACTTAGGGGACACCTTTATGACCTCCACGCCTATAGCCTTTAAATAGCCGGCCATGTCATGATCTATACTCGCTCCGACCAGGAGGTAATCCGGCCTAATAAGGATTATCTTTTCTATGTCTGGGTTGACAAAGGTCCCGACCTCCTCTAACCTTCTTGCCTCTTCCGGATAATTTGAATATCTGTCAACCGCTACAATAGAATCTTCTAAGCCAAGCGCAAACAGGATCTCTGTTGCATTCGGCGCAAGAGAGATTATCCTATGCTCTCCAGCGCTACATACAGCGCTACTAAATAAAAGCAGAACAGTAAAAGTTATCCTTTTTATCAATACTCTATCCCTTTTCTGGCTCCTATCTTGTTTCTAAACGGATGCTTTTTCTCTATCATAACAGTCACATAGTCTGCATATTGCTCTATACTAGAGATGTCTCCACGCCCAGTAAGAACCAATTCGACTTTAGCCGGTACCTTTTTCAAAAAACTCAAAAAAGTCTTGCCCTCGATAAATCCCTGGTCAAAAACATTTATAATCTCATCGAGCACTATCACATCATACCTTTTACTCAAAACTGCCTTTTTTGCTTTGTCGAAATCTTTTTTAATGCTTGCTTTCAGTCCCTTCAATTGTTTCTCCGAAGAGATAAACATAGGGTGAGCTTGATTAAACTTTACCAGTTTTGCGCCTTTTAACTTCTCTATCGATACTTGCTCGCCACATAAAAGCGCCTTTGGCTTTAAAAATTGAAACACGCACACCTTTTGACCCTGACCGCTGGCCCTCATCGCAAGCCCAAAGGCTGAGGTAGTCTTTCCTTTTCCATTGCCTGTATAAATATGTATCATATTTTCTTAGCTTCCATCCAAAGTCGGGCCTTGAACAGCTAAAAAGCGCTTTTGCCGATTAAGGTCAAAGTAGTTACGACTATTGCCGCTATTATAACGCCTGCTGTTGCAGCAAGAAATGTCGGTAAAAATCTCATCCTTAAAAGAGATGCGATAAGGCACCCTGTCCACACACCAGTACCTGGCAAGGGTATTGAAACAAATAGCATGAGCCCTAGGGCCTCGTATTTCTCTATAAGCCCTGAGCGCTTCCTGGCCCTCTCAAAAAGCCATTCAAAAAATCGACGCATACATCTCGTCCCTGACAACCTCTTTGAAATCGGCTGCAGAAAAAAATAGATAGGTGCTATTGGAAGGATATTTCCTAGAACAGAGAAAAAAAATACAGTTCCGATACCCTGCCCTAAAAGCAGGATACCGATGGGCACCGAGGCCCTTAATTCAGTAACAGGCAGGGTGCTTAAAAATAAAATAATCGTTTTTGGTGATAATCCTAACGAATAAAAAAAATCAAATATTTTTTCTTGCATTGCTATCTTCCCAACCGTGCTTTCCTATTAATGGGACAAAAACACAACCGCACACATCCCTTCTTGAAATTAGACCTTTCTTGGATTTTTCTAAGACCATGAGCCTCTGTGTATGCCTGGGCCCGACAGGCATAATCATCTTTCCTGACTGTGAAAGCTGGTCTAATAGTGGCGTAGGTACATCCATAGAACTTGCGGTCACCACTATCTTGTCAAAAGGTGCAAACTCTTGCCAGCCAAGCGTGCCATCGCCCACCTTTATAAAAACATTCTCGTAACCCAGGTCATCTAAAACCTTTCTTGCCTTCTCTGCAAGCATGTCTATACGCTCTATCGAATAGACCTTATCTGAAAGTTCTGCCAGGACTGAAGCTTGGTAACCTGAACCAGTGCCTATCTCCAGCACCCTATCATGCTTTTTAAGATCCAAAAGCTGTGCCATGAGCGCCACCATATATGGCTGAGATATGGTCTGACCCTTACCTATAGAAAGAGGGAAATCGCCATAGGCATCGCGGCACATCACTAGGTCTACAAATCTATGGCGCTGTATTCTCTCGAATACCTCTAGGATAGATTTATCTTTGATGTCTCGGGCCAGAAGCTGTTCTCTGACCATCTTCTTCCGCAAATATTCAAAATCTTCTCCAGAGGGATTCATAGATAATAAGCCTTATAAACCTCAAGGTATCAAAAAAAGGATTAATCTGGCTAGACTCACCCTGATAGATCGAATTTATATCTACTGACGAAATAGCCAGGTTGTGCCTCTTTGCCTCAATGAGCATCTCTGATTCTATCTCATACTTTGTAGTCTTCAGGGACATCTTTTCTATGGCATTCCTTGAGATCAACCTGTACCCACACTGTGAATCCTCGATGCGCCTTCCCAGAATAAATGATATTACAAAAGACATAAATACATTGGTGCAGCGCCTGATGAAAGGCATCTTCTTTGGCTTATGCAGCCTGTTACCTAAAACTATATCCGCGCCGGTCTTGGAGTAGTCGTCAATAAATTTATTGAGCTCTCTCAGGTCATGCTGACCATCTCCGTCCATTGTTATTACTATATCGCAACCGTTATCCAGAGAATATTCCAGCCCTTCCCTTATACATCGGCCCTTGCCGACATTTTTGGAATGTACCACAAGTTCTGCCCCGCATCTGTTTGCGCCTATAATAGTATGATCGTGAGACCCATCATCCACCACCACGACCCTGAAATCCCTGGACTTCAGCTCCCTCACGATATATTCGATGCTCTTGGCCTCATTATAGGTAGGTATTACTATGAATGTATTCATATTACAAACGCATCCTCTGGTTTTTCCCAGAACCTCCTGAACACAAGCCATTGTTCTGGATAGGCCCTGATGTATTTCTCCATTACTGGGATGATCTTTTTACTGGCTTCCCTTATTGCCCTTTCTCCATCACTGCCTGAGGCCCTCTCAACCTCTATAGGCTTATCGAATATCAATTTATAATTAAATCTGTCTTCCCTGATGCAAAAAACCGGGACTATCGGTGAATCAGTCCTTGAGCTAAGGGCGACCGGTCCATTAGGAATACTCGTAGGTACGCCAAAGAAATCTAACATTACGCCAGAGTTCGTAAAATTCCTATCTCCCACTAAAGCCAATATCTTTTTATTTAATAACGTAGAGACACATCTCTTCATGACAGAGTGTATAGAGATCACTTTCATGCCATTTCCTTCTCTTTGCCTGGTAAAAAAATCATTTATTTTTTTATGTCTGTGGGTCAAAACAACCGCTGATATATCATAACCCATCATTGCTATCGCTACCCCACCCAACTCCCAGTTCCCAATATGGCACGATAACGCAATCACGCCCTTATTTTGTTTTAAGACGTTATCCAGGTTTTCAATGCCTGTGACATGGATCATCTTTTTGAGCATATCTTTATCTAATCGTAGCATCCTGAAAAAATCAACCATATACAATCCAAAACTCCTAAAGACCTTTCGCGCAAACACACGACATTCATCGATGTCTTTAGCAAGCACTTTGCTTAGATTCTGCGCGACCGCCTCCCTATCTTTCCTAGAAACAAAATAGTGCATATCGGAAAACCTATCCGCCAGCCAATATGCGACCTTAAGGGGAAATACATTTGCCAGAAAATATCCTATTCTGTAAAGGATGTAAAAAAACATAGTATTTTTATGTGTCCAGCACGAGACGCGCTATATCCATGGCTGCGTTCGGCTTCTTTAACCCGCCGGAACGCATCCTCATCTCATCAAGCTTTGTCTTATTCAAAAGTAATTCCTGTGTAAGGGCAGCGATATCCGCTGAGTCTTCTGCCCTGACAGCTACTCCCTGCTCAAGTAAAAACCCTGTATTCTTTGCCTCTTGCCCGGGTATCGGACGCACGATGATCATGGGCAGGTCTTTGGCTAATGCTTCAGCAGTGGTAAGTCCACCTGGCTTTGTAATAACAAGACTCGACATCTCCATTATCTCATCCACATTATGTACATGGCCAAAGACTATCATCTTTTTTTTGTAATGCTTCGTCCTTTTAAAAAGCGATCTTTCAAGCTTCCTGTTGGTCCCACAGACAACCGCCAGCTGAAAACAAACATCTATGCCCTCTAATGCATTCACTATGCTCTCTACAGGTCCCAGACCCTGGCTGCCTCCCATTATAAGCACAGTTGGTAGCTCAGGATCCAATCCTAATCTTTTACATACCTCATTCCTATCGTGATTCCTTGTAAATCTCGGATCTATTGGTATACCAAAAACCTTTATCCTGGATTCAGCCACCCCGTTCCTCACAAAATTCTCCTTACTGGCATCAGAAGGGGTAACATAATAATCAACATCGCTAAATATCCAGTAAGAATGTGGTGCATGGTCTGTCAGGACGCCAAAGAGCGGAAGGCTTAAATCCAACTCTTTCTTACAATCAGCAATCATGCCGCACGGAAACGCCTGGGTGCACACAACAGCAGACGGCTTAAAATCCTCGAGCAACGTCTTTAATTTTTTGGAATTAAACTTGTGTATGGCATCACGCAATCCCTGTACGCTTGAGAGGACCTTTGGATTATCATACAGATATTCCCACACCTCAGGCTTGTTTTTGATCACGCCCATATATGTCCGGTTGATCACCTTTTCCAGAATAGGATTTGTGTAGGCAAAGGCGTTTATATTAAGGGTTTCAACTGATGGAGAGAGCTTTTTCAGGGCATTCTCGATAGCGAGACTTGCGCGATGATGACCTGAATTCAAGGTAATGTACATTAACAGAATTTTTTTACTATCGCGCATTACTCCTCAGGAATCTTTCAATGCGTATACACGCCTCTTTTAGATCAGACATACTTGTAGCGTACGAGATCCGTATAAAGTGCCTTCCCTGCGGCCCAAATGCCGTGCCAGGTACGACTGCCACCTTTTCTTTCTTTAGCAATCTCTTTGAGAACTCTACAGAGTCCATGCCTGTATTTTTTATTGAAGGGAATACGTAAAAAGTGCCTTCTGGCTTTGGACAAACGAGGCCTATCTCATTGAGGCTATCCACTATAAACTCGCGCCTTCTTTTGTACTCGCGTTTCATCTCCTGTACGTAGCGGCTTGAACCTTTCAATGCCTCGATTGCAGCTATCTGCCCCATTATGGGAGCGCACATCATCACATACTGGTGTATCTTTGTCATTCCGCCTATCAGCTCCTGCGGGCCACAGGCAAAACCTATCCGCCATCCTGTCATTGCAAAGGTCTTGGAAAAACCATTCAGATAAACAGTCCTCTCCTTCATGCCTTTAAGCGTACTGAGAGGTGTATGTGAAAAATCATAAGTAAGCTCATCATAGATCTCGTCACTTATGACAATCAGATTATTCTTTATAAACACCTTCGAGAGCTCCTTGAGCTCTTTCTTTGTGTAAGAAACACCTGTCGGATTTGTGGGGTAATTAAAAATAATCGCCTTCACGCCCTTTGAGGTATGTTTCTCCACTAGAGCAGGCGTCAATCTGAAACCAGTCTTTTGCGTATCAATAAATATCGGCCTTGCACCTACTAAAAAACTAACAGGGTAATATGATACATAACAAGGAACAGGTATAAGAACCTTATCCCCTGGATCCAGTAAGGCCCGCACAGCAATATCCAAGGCCTCGCTCACACCTGTAGTGATAAGCACCTCTTTATCGGGACTATAACTAAGGTTGTACTTGCTCTTCAGGAACCTGGATATCTGCGCCCTTAACTCGTATAGGCCCATGTTAGAGGTGTAAGACGTATAACCTTTTTCGATAGAGAATATCGCAGACTCACATATATTCCATGGCGTGACAAAATCCGGTTCGCCTACACCAAGAGAGATGACATCCTTCATCCCTATGACGAGCTCGAAAAATTCCCTTATGCCCGAAGGTGGTATCTGTTGTACTCTTTTTGAAATCTTCATCTTAGTCCTTAAAATGATATGGCTATGCGCTTGTTGCGATCAGCCGGTTTAAGTATATCTCCGTCCTCTTTATATTTCTTCAAAAGAAAATGCGTAACCGTTCCCCTTACATTATCAAGCGTTGCAAGCCGCTCTGAGACAAAGCTCGACACTGCCTGGATATCTTTCCCTTCTACTACCAGCAAAAGATCATAAGAGCCGGAAAGAAGATAACAGCTCATCACCTCTGGAAACCTGTAAATCCTCTCTGCTATATGGTCAAAACCATGACCTCTTTGCGGCGCGATGTTTACCTCTATTAAAGCACGCACGCTCCTGGCACTGTCCTTTACCAGTTCCCTGTTAAGGACTGTCTTATATTTTACTATTACGCCATCTTTCTCGAATTTCCTTATTGCGCTTTTTATTGAAACAGGCTTTTTCTTCAATGTCTTTGCTATCTCTTCCGGTGTCCTCCGTGCGTCTTTTTCCAGTATCTCTAATATCTCTTTCATGTCTCCTCCTTCGTTATTCGATTATTGCCAGGACACTGCCTACCTTGACAGTGTCTCCCTCTTTTACCATGATCTTTTTTAATGTGCCCGCTACCTTTGAGGGGACATTGAATGCTGCCTTATCTGTAGCCATTTCGAGGATTTCATCGCCTTCTTTAATGCTATCTCCTTCTTTAAAATGCCAGTAAGACACGATCGCCTCGTTCACGCCTTCTGCTAGTTCAGGTAATTTCAATTCTGCCATAAAACCTCCTTTTATTCAAGATAAGAAGATCTTGCAAGCGGACTGCATAAAAATCTTTTAAAACCCAGCTGCCCTGCCCATTCTGAAAATCTCGCAAATTCTTCAGGATGTAAAAATCTTTCAACTTCCAAGCAACCCGGAGCAGGTTTCAAATACTGCCCTATCGTTATCACCTCGCACCCAATGGTTTTTAAATCCTGCAGTACCTTGTAAATTTCTTCATGTCTTTCGCCAAGCCCTACCATTATACTGCTCTTGGTCAAGCATCCCGGGCTTAACTCCTTTGCGATCCTTAAGACATCCAGGGACCTTTGGTAGTCTGCCTGGGGCCTAACCTTCTTGTAAAGTCTTGGCACGGTCTCTACGTTATGCGCAAATGTATCAGGCCCGGCAAAAACAACCTTTTCTATCGCATCTCTCCTACCAAGAAAATCAGGGACCAGTGCTTCGATGTTTAAATCCACGTCATTATCTTTCAATATCCTTATGCAATCTGCAAAATGCCCAGCACCCCCGTCAAAAAGATCATCCCTGGTGACAGATGTTATGGCCAAATTGCGCGTCCCTAATTCTTTAGCTGCTTTTTTTATATCAAAGATCTCGTCTTTATCCGGTAATTTGAGAGCCCCCTGTGTCTCAATGGCACAAAAGAGACAACCTCTCGTGCAAGAATTACCTAATATCAAAAACGTACATCTCTTTCTCGAAAAACAATCGTATATATTCGGACAACGGGCACTCTGACAAACAGTGTTAATGCGCAATGTATCAAGCAATCGCTTTGTCTCTTCTACGCCTGCATCAACTCGAACTGACTGTCTCAGCCAGTAAGGGAACCTCTTTGAATGCCTGTACGAGTTTATCTTTAGCATCAGATATATCTGATCCTCTAGAAATCTCTTTTTTTAAAGATGTGACCTTGACGCCCCTGAGTCCGCATGGCCTTATAAATGAAAACGGCACAAGGTCCAGATCAATATTAATCGCAAGGCCGTGATACGTAACCCACTTTCTCACGCCTATCCCTATAGACCCGATCTTTCTGTCTTCAATCCACAGGCCTCTTAAACCAGGCCTTTCATGGGTAATAAGCCCGTACTGCATCAAAAAATAATGACCTACCTTCTCTAAAAAATGTAAAAAATTATGGATATCGCGGCCTTCACCATGTAGCTTAAAGAGAGGGTACGCGACTATCTGTCCAGACCCGTGATACGTAACGTCACCGCCCCTATCAACATTGACAATGTCAATGCCCCGGGAAGAAAGAAACTCTCTAGTCCTTAAAATATTTTTTTCAGAGCCTTTTCTTCCTATTGTTATGACCTGCTTGTGCTCTGTAAGAAGTAACGTGTCTTCGCTGTCTCCGGAAGCAACCTCTTTAATCAGTCTAAGCTGAAACTCATATGCCTCTAAAAAATCCGTAACCCCTAAATCAATGACCTTCATAACTCTTATTCAAATCTTACCTTGTATGACTCCATGTGCTTGGTAAGACCTTCTATCTTCGTCATCTTTTCAATAGCATCTTTTTCTTTCTCAAGTGCCTTCTTTGAATAAGCTATCGTGTGCATGCCTTTAAGGAAAGACCTGACGCCAAGCCCTGAGAAAAACCTGGCTGTCCCTCCTGTGGGTAAGACATGGCTCGGCCCTGCTACATAATCACCTATACATACAGGCGAATAAGGCCCTATGAAAATCGCGCCTGCGTTTTTTATCTTCTTGATGATCCTGTTAGGCCTTTTTATAAGGATCTCTAAGTGTTCTGGTGCGATCCTGTTTATAACCTCAACAGCCTGTTCAAGGTTCTTTGCAAGCACGATATAACCCTTTCCTATCTCTTTTTTCATGGCCTTTGCGAATTTCTTAGATGTCGTAACAAGGATTGCCAGGCCCTTTAAGTGCTCTGCCTGAGCGTGCATATCTTGTACGACATAATCCTTATCTGAGAATTGATTTGCCAGTATAACGACTTCACTTGGACCTGCCAACATGTCTATGTCAGCGTACCCGTATACCTGGCGTTTGGCCTCTGTCACATAATCATTGCCAGGCCCAACGATCTTATCGACCTTTGGGATAGTCTTAGTACCGAAGGCAAGGGCAGCTATTGCCTGGGCCCCGCCTACTTTATAAACCTCATTGACCTTTAAAAGATTTGCCACTGCAAGTATATGTGGATCAACATTGCCGAATTTAGTAGGAGGTGTGGCAAGTATTATTCTTTTTACTCCGGCTATACGCGCAGGCAAAACACTCATATAGACACTCGAGACAAGCGGAGCTGTCCCTGCTGGTACATACACGCCTACGCTTTCAACAGGCCTGAATATCTCACCCAACTGCACGCCTTCAGATTTTTTTATCTTCCATGGCTTCGGCAGCTGCCGCCTGTGAAACTTTTCTATATTATTGATTATAGACTTAAGATCTTCTATAAAACCTGTATCTATATTCTGGTACGCGCCATTGATCTCATTGGCACCGACCTTCAGGTCTTTGACAGAAAGCTTAACCTTATCAAAACGCCTTGTGTACTTTAAGAGCGCCCAATCGCCATCCTCCCTTACGTCATCTACGATCCTGCGCACCTTTTCTGTCACACGTTTCTTATTATAATAATACCTCTCGCACAACTTCTGTATCTCTTTACTGGAAAGTCTTAGGATTTTCATAAATACCCCTTTATTACTTTTTCTGCCTTTTTCAGGATCTCTTTGACTCCAGGACCTGCCTTGCCTCCTGCCTGTGCAAAACCAGGCCTGCCGCCACCCTTGATACCAAAATCGGCCCCTATATCATTCAATATCCTGGAAGCATCCAGAGATGAATGCCCGCCAACAATCATTAAAAGTTTTCCGTCCTTCTCGGAAACTAAAATAAATACAGGTTTTTTAATCCTACCCTTTATCGCATCAGCAGTTTTCCTCAAAAGCGCCATGTCAGCGTTTTTAATCTCAGAGATGATAACATCGTTCTCTTTTATCTTTTTTGCGCTACCCAATAAATCATCTATGCTTTTCTGGGCAAATTTATCGCTTATGGCATTGAGCTCTTTTTCAATTTTCTTGAGCCGAGCATTCAGGCGCTCTATCTCTTTGGGTATCTCGCTTGGTGTAGCCTTTAGTTCTCTTGCTATCTCTTTTATTAGATCCGCATCCCCTTTGATTCTTTTAAGCGCTTCGTCTCCCGCAAGTGCTTCTATCCTTCTTACACCACTGGCAATAGATGACTCTGACGTGATCTTAAATACACCTATCTCTTTTGTCTTACTGACATGCGTGCCTCCGCATAATTCCTTAGAGTAATCGCCTACTGTCACCATCCTCACTGTATCGCCATATTTTTCTCCAAAGAGCGCTATTGCTCCTTCGGTCTTTGCTCTATCTAGAGTCATCTCCTTAATACACACTGTGTTATTTTTTCTTATATTATCATTAACGAGTTCTTCGATCCTCGCAAGCTCTTCATCTGTCAGTGCCTTAAAATGCGTAAAATCAAACCTCAGGCGGTCCGGCGCAACCAAAGACCCTGACTGCTTCACATGCTGGCCCAAGACCTGCCTCAACGCATTATGTAAAAGATGCGTAGCAGTATGGTTTTTCTTGATATCTTCCCTGCGCGAGGTGTCTATCTTTGCTGTTATTTTATCGCCTGGCTTTAGTATTCCTTTAATCATTTTTACTTCATGTTGGACCCTTCCTGCAACATCAATGGCACCTAAGACATCTGCCGCTACCTTTCCAGCTTTAAGTAACACTCCTGTATCTCCCACCTGACCGCCTTTTTCTCCATAAAAATTTGTCTCTTTCAAAAAAATACTATTTCCTGAAACCTGCAGGACCTCGGTCTCGATCTCGCTTTTCTCATCTATAAAAATCGTCTCATCAGGCAGTTTTAT
Source organism: uncultured Planctomycetia bacterium (assembly GCA_964652265.1). GTDB lineage: Bacteria > Omnitrophota > Gorgyraeia > Gorgyraeales > Gorgyraeaceae > JAHIUV01. Next base: position 20,222 of record CAZZAL010000013.1, on the reverse strand, counting down.
CTTTGGATCACCCTTGACCTCAAATATTGAGCCTTTTATTTTGCTAGACTTTTTTGATTTTTCGCGCTGTTCGCGCATGCATTTTTCAAAACCCCTGAGGTCTAGTTTTATATCCCTAACTCTTGCTATTTCTTGTATTAAGTCTACAGGAAATCCATAAGTATCATGGAGTTTAAAAATATCTTTTCCCGAAATCACACCTTTGGGCTTCAAGATTCCCTCTGTCTCCTTGAGTCTCTTCAGGCCTTCTTCCATAGTATTTTTAAATCTTTCCTCCTCTGCTAGAACTGCCTGAGCAATGTATTCTCTTTGTTCCGTTAGCTCTGGATATGCCTTTTTCATTACTCTTGCTACTATTGGTACTAACTTATATAGAAAAGGATTTTCAAGATGACCAACTACTCTTCCATAATAAATAGCTTTTCTTATTAATTTACGTATAACATATCCTCTTTCCTCATTAGAAGGCGGCGCGCCATCAACAATTGCAAATATAACTGCGCGTATATGATCTGCAATGGCACTTATTTCTTTAGCATTTTCTCTATAAGCTCTTTTGGATTCTTCTTTAAATATTTGTTTAATTGTTTTAATAATCGGCTCAAACGAATCTATTTCAAAGTTGGTACTTTTTCCCTGCATTACCCGCGCGATCCTCTCAAGCCCCATTCCTGTGTCTATATTTTTACTAGGGAGTGGTTCCAACTTTCCATTATCTTTTCTGTCAAACTGCGTAAACACAAGGTTCCATACTTCTACTCCGTCTGGACCGCCATAAAATATCTCAGAACACGGGCCGCACGGACCATTGGGTCCCTTGCTTGGCGCATCAGCTGGCCAGAAATTATCCTTTGCATCCAGTTTTAAAATTTTCTCTGAAGGAACCCCTATATTGTCCTTCCATATCTCATATGCCTCATCATCCTCTTTATACACAGATACCCATAAGTCAGTCTCTTTTAAACCAAGCTCCTTTGTCAGGAATTCCCATGCCCATTCGATAGCCTCTTTTTTAAAATAATCTCCGAATGAAAAATTCCCAAGCATCTCAAAGAACGTGTGATGGTCAGGTGTCTTCCCGACATTCTCAAGATCACCTGTCCTAAGGCACTTCTGGCACGTGGCAGCCCTCCTAGCACCCTTTACCCTGCCCATAAACTCTTCCTTAAACTGATTCATCCCTGCGCCAGTAAAAAGAAGTGTCGGATCATTTGCAGGCACCAGTGAATCACTTGGATAGACCTTATGTCCTCGTTCCTGGAAGAATCTTAAAAATCTGTCTCGTATCCCGTCAACCTTCATACACTTAACGCGCTACTTCTCCTTTACCACCACATAGCCCCTGTAGGTGCCGACCAGCACATCTCCTGAGATGTTTTTTATTGCATCAGTATAATCTTTCATGTTATTAATAGGCACCCGGTCTATCTCGTAGATCACATCACCTATCCTTATACCAGCTTCTTCTGCAGGGCTGGATGCCTCTACCTGCACAACGACAACACCTTTATCTAAGGTAAGTTTAAATCGAGTCCTTATCTCTTCTGTCACATCCGATACTTCAAGTCCTCGCCAATATTTAAGTTCGACAGTGCCTAAAGGGCCAACTTTTTTTTCGTGAACCAGTAACGTCTTTTCTTCTGGCCTTGCGCCTATCTCAACATTAAAAGAATAAGGCCTTCCATCCCTGATCACCCCTAACTCCGCCTTCTCTCCTATAGCCTTCTTTAAGACTCTTCTGATGAGGGCCTGGGTATTCCTCACTCCAATGCCATCAAAAGAAACTATTATATCGCCTGGCGCTAAACCAGCTTTCTCAGCAGGACTTATTTCCAGGATCCTGGAAATAAGCACGCCTTTTTTATCCTTTAAACCAAAATATTTGACCATGTCAGAATCTATATCCTGGATCATCACGCCGATCCAGCCATAAAGGACCTTCCTTCCTTGCATCAGGTCACCTAGTATTTTCTTGGCTGTATTCACCGGCACTGCAAAACCTATGCCTTCTGCACCGCCCAGTATTGCTACATTTATACCTATGACTTCTCCACGGATATTTACCAGAGGTCCTCCGCTATTGCCGGGATTTATCGCTGCGTCTGTCTGTATTAGGTCAGAATATTCCCTTGCCCGTTTATCTGTCCTAGGTAAGCTCCTGCCCAAAGCACTCACAACCCCTACGGTAAGTGTCGGCTCTGGATTTTTCACTGCAAACGCAAATGGGTTGCCAATAGCTATAGCCCAATGACCTATCTTCACGTTATCTGAATCACCTAACTTGGAAAAAGGCAAATCTCCTTCTGGCTCGATCTTGATAACCGCCAGGTCAGATTGCACGTCAGAACCAGTAAGGCTGCCCTTGAACTCTCTCCCGTCTGGCAGTGTGACCGTGATCTTATCAGCACCATAAATTACATGTTCATTGGTAAGTATGTAGCCTTCTTTATCGATGATAACCCCTGAGCCAAGTCCAAGCCTTTTAAACTCTCTGTCAGGACCTGCCACAAAGAAATCATCGAAGAAATCATCAAAGAAATCATCGCGGAACCTGGCAAAAGGATAATATCTGGTAGAATACCTCTCTGTATGCTCTGCGCTTATGCTGACAACCGCAGGCCCCACATCCTTGGAAACCTTGACAAATGCTTCCTGTAGATTCAATGCCTCCTGCGTCGACTCCGCAGAAACAGGATTTAATATTAACAATAACGTCAATACCAAAATAAACTTTTTCAACTCTACTCTCTCCTTGCAGCTGACTACTTTTTGGCAGGTGTTTTTACCAGCAGGCTTTCTCTGATCCTCTTCTCGATCTCATTCCTCACTCTAGCATTGCCTTTTAAGAATTCCCTGGCTGCTTCTCTACTCTGACCTATCTTCTCGTTTCCATACGTCACCCAAGAACCGGATTTTCCTAAAACGCCTGTATTGATGCCTAGATCCAGAACGCTCCCTGACCTTGAGATACCCTCATCATGTAAGATCTCAAACTCTGCATTTCTAAACGGCGGGGCAACCTTGTTCTTCACGACCTTTGCCCTCACTCTAACACCAGTGACAATATCACCTACTTTTACAGTAGCTATCTTCCTCAGATCTATCCTGACTGACGAATAAAATTTCAAAGCCCTGCCACCTGTAGTCGTCTCAGGATTACCAAACATTACACCGATCTTAAGCCGTATCTGGTTTATAAAAATGACACATGTATGCGTCTTTGCAATGATAGCTGTAAGCTTCCTTAATGCCTGTGACATGAGCCTTGCCTGAAGCCCGATATGCCTGTCACCCATCTCGCCTTCTATTTCAGCCTTTGGTACAAGCGCTGCTACAGAATCGATGACAATAAGATCGACTGCTTTGCTGCGGACAAGCATCTCTACTATATCCAATGCCTGTTCTCCTGTATCTGGCTGCGATATCAAAAGATCATCTAGGTTCACGCCTAATTTCTTTGCATAAGCAGGGTCTAGCGCGTGCTCAGCGTCTATAAAAGCCGCAACTCCGCCGCAGCGCTGGGCCTCTGAAATAATACTCAAGGTCAGCGTAGTCTTGCCACCTGCCTCAGGCCCGAAGATCTCCACTACCCTTCCTCTTGGTACGCCTCCTACACCTAGCGCCAGGTCCAAGGATAGCGCGCCCGTTGATATAGCATCCACATCGACCTTTACATCCTTGCCTAATTTCATAATAGCACCCTTGCCAAACTGCTTCTCGATCTGCGAAACAGCTATATCTAATGCCTTGTCCTTACCAGGTTTTGCCGCTACCCTCTTTTCTACTTTCTTTACCATGAGATACCTCCTTTTTAATTATGTTTATGTTATAAGATTATACAACCCTAAGTCCTTAAAGTAAAGTGAATTATGGCTCAACTTCTTGCCAATAAGACGTCTCCCTGTGCTATTTCTTTCAAAAAATCCCTGAACAAAAGAATTGATTATAGCAGGAGTATTACATATAATAGATGCTATGGAGCCACTAGCCCATGTAATCTGCATAGGAAACGAGATCATGCTGGGACATATAAATAACACAAATGCCCAGTATATATCAGAAGATTTGTCCTCTATCGGCATAAAAACTTCTAAACATATCTCCATACCGGATGACCCATGCACGATTATATCCTCAATAAAAAATTCCTTACGTGCAGCGAATATCGTCGTTATTACAGGTGGTCTCGGTCCTACTGTCGACGATGTGACCCTTGAGGCTATCGGAAAGGCCCTAGATAGAAAACTAATCTTTAATAACCGCGTTGCAGTACACATAAAAGAACATTTTAAAAAACGCGGATTGAGGATGCCTAAAAATAACCTCCGCCAGGCCCTTGTACCCAAAGGCGCAATGCCCATATTAAACAATATCGGGACTGCTCCAGGATTGATTATGCCAGTGCGCGGAAAGATACTCCTCGCCCTTCCAGGCGTGCCATTCGAACTCTACGAGATGCTTGAGAAAACAGTCCTGCCTTACCTCAAAAAAAGATTTAATCCTGACAAAATAATACAGTCGCGAGTGATAAAAATAACCGGGCTGCCGGAATCAAGGGTAAATGAAAAAATCGAGAATATATTGAAGATCTCAGGCAATGTCCAAATGGGCATATACCCTCACCCTGAAGAGATCACTGTAAAAATAACCGTGACCGAAAAAACCAAAGTTAAGGCTTGTACTGCCATAAAAAACATAGAAAAGAGAATCAAGGCGCGGCTGAAAAACTATATATTCGGATATGACAATGACACGCTGGAAGAAATCGTAGGCAGACTCCTCTTGAAAAAGAAAAAGACGCTTTCCATAGCCGAGTCCTGCACAGGCGGGCTTCTTGCAGACAGGATAACCAGCGTACCTGGAAGTTCAAGATATTTTCAAATAGGTATAATAACTTACAGTAATCTTTCAAAAAATAAAATCCTGGACATACCCCTGGAAATGATCAAGGAACATGGCGCTGTCTCCAGAGAAGTAGCGAGCCTGATGGCCAAAAATGTGCGCCTTCTGACTGGCGCTAGCATAGGCATAGGTTTAAGCGGTGTTGCTGGACCAGGCGGCGGCACAAAGAAAAAACCAGTAGGCCTTGTCCATATCGCTATCTCCACAAAAAAGAAAACAACCTGCAAGGAATTCCGGTTCCTCGGACAGCGGAACATCATAAAACAAAAAGCCAGCCAGGCCTCTCTCAACATGCTAAGAAAAAATTTATGATCCGCGCCTTTATCGCTGTAGAAATCGACTCTACTAACAAACAAAAACTCTCTGAACTTATTACCCTTCTCAAAAAAACCGATACTGATGTCAAATGGGTCAATGAAAACCAGATGCATCTGACCTTGAAATTCCTTGGCAACATAGAAGAAACTAAAGTAGGGGAGGTCTCTCGTACCCTCGAATCAATTACTAAAGACTTCAAGGAATTTTATATCTCTCTTTTTAAGATAGGCGCTTTCCCGAATATAAATAAACCAAGGGTTATATGGATTAGCCTGGATGAAGGCAAGGATATATTAAAACTCTTGGCCGATAGAATAGACTCTGTGTTGGAAAAAATTGGATTCGCAAAAGAAAAGCGCGAGTTTAATGCTCATCTCACGCTCGGAAGGGTTAAATCCTTGAAAAACATATCGCAACTTACTGAACTTATCCAGAAAACAGCTTTTCAATCGCAGGATAAAATAAAAATAAGCAGCCTAATCCTCTTTCAGAGCACCCTCACGTCAAAAGGCGCCATCTATGCGCCTCTCGCAGAGATCAAGTTACCCAATTAATAAGTTGTAGTATCAGATTTGCGTATACGCCAGCCATCAAATCATCCATCATCACGCCCCAACTGCCACTAAGTTTTTCTAACCTATTTATAGGCATGGGCTTTACTATATCAAAGAATCTAAAAAGTAAAAACGCTGAAACTATATACCCCGTGGTCACCGGCAAAAGAAATAAACTTATCAGCATGCCTGTGAATTCATCTATTATTATCTCGCTTGCATCTTTCCCGCCAAAAAGCCGTTCTGCCCGTCCTGCAGTCAAAAGGCCCAGCACAAGACATACGCCAATAGCAATTGCCATCGCCATGGGGCTTTTTTTAATAAAAAAATACAACCCTAGAGCTGCAAGGCTCCCCATGCTACCAGGTGCAACAGGTATATATCCGATATAAAAAACGCTCGCTATTAATTTAGGAAACCTGCTCATCTCTCTCCTGTAAAAAGATCCTTATTTCTCAGCATATAAGAAATACCGGATACGAGCGTCATGGTTACAGTAATAAGCATCAATACGTAAACACCATTTTTGTAATAATCTATATGCCTGAAAGCAAAACCAGAATCCCTTATGATTAAAAATATCAGTATAGAAATGATCGCCACTATCTGTGAAACCGTCTTGTGTTTCCCTGCTATCTCTGCTGCAAGCACCTTTTTCTTGGATAAGGCAAGGACCCTTATCCCTGTAATAATCAATTCTCTCGCTATGATCACCATGACCATCCACGCAGGTATTATCTTCATCTCGACAAACGCCAGAAATCCTCCCAAGATCAATATCTTGTCAGCGATCGGATCCATCAGCTTTCCAAAATCAGTGACGTTATTACTTCTTCTCGCGATCAAGCCATCATAATAATCCGTAATACACGCTACCAGAAAAACAGCCAGTGCCATAAATTTGGCAGCAGCACCACTTATAAACAACAGCAATATAAAAACGCCTGCCAGCCCTATCCTTGAAACCGTTAATTTATTAGCAAGATTCATATCTCTCCCACCAGATCATATTCATATGTGTCTTTAATGCGGGCATTGTAAAATTGACCAACCTCTAGACTCTTACCTTTTACGTACACTGTCCCATCTACCTCCGGGGCATCATACTCTGTCCTAGCCAGATAATGATCTTTTGCTTTTTCATCGATCAATACCTTTAATTCTCGGCCTTTAAAATTTCCATTAACACCTTTGGATATCTCTTGCTGCAGGAGCATTGCTTCATCGAAACGCCTTTCTTTTTCCTTTTCTGGTATCTGCTCCTTAAATCCATATGCAGGCGTACCTTCCTCTCTAGAATACCTGAAGATCCCCAATCTTTCAAATCTCACTTCTCTTATAAACGACAAAAGCTCCCTAAAATCCTTTTCTGTCTCTCCTGGAAAACCGACAATAAGCGAAGACCGTATGGCCACGCATGGGATCTCTTTCCTAAGATATCTGATCAGATTGACTATCTCGCTCTTCTTTATCTTCCGACCCATGCCTTTTAGTATCTTATCGCTTATATGTTCAACAGGTAAATCGATATATTTACAGATATTTTTAGAATCGCGCATCACCTTTATCAGATCCTTTTCTAAATTCCGAGGATGCAGGTAAAGCACTCTGAGCCAGCTTTCTCCACAGATATTGCTTAATCTTTTCAATAACTCTGCGAGCTTCTTCTTTTTATACAAGTCTACACCGTACAAGGAAGTGTCTTGACCGACAAGAACAATTTCTTTTGTGCCTTTCTCAATTAAAGCTTCTGTCTCGCTTATTATTGACTCAATGCTTCTGCTTTTGTAATGTCCCTTTAAATAAGGTATCACGCAATACGTACACCTGTTAGCACATCCTTCTGAGATCTTGACATAAGAGTAATGAAGAGGGGTTAATTTTTGCACATCTGCTTTTTTGAAATCCGTGTCAAATCCGAGCACGCCCCTGAATTCATCCACCTCTTTAAGCTCTTTTTTTAATTCCACTGGGTATCTCTCTGGAAGACAGCCAGCCACTATGATCCTTCTTACTGAGCCGTCTTTTTTGGCGTCGATCACCTTTAAGATGACATCTATCGATTCTTTTTTCGCATCTTCGATAAAGGCACACGTATTTATGATCACTGTATCAGCTTCCACTGCGTCTTCCTGAAACAGATACCCTCTTTTTCTAAATTCAGCGACAAGACATTCTGAATCGACCAGATTCCTCGGGCATCCCAGGCTTATTATACTAAAAGTCTTTCTCATAAAAAACGGGGACTACGTCCCCTTTAAAAAAAGCTATAGATCGAAATTAACCTTTTATTTTCCTACTCCATCCTTGGTAATAACGAGTATTTTCTTTTCTCCTTTTTTTCCAGGTGAGCCGAGATTCTTTCCATTAAAACTCAAAGTTACTGCCCCGGCATTGCCAAGTTCGAGTTCTATCTTTTTCTTTGCCCGCCAGGTATCACTAGTCCCTTTTTTTATCGATCCTCTGAACGAAAGCACGCCATCGCTTACAACCTGTATCCATGTATGATAACGAGCGATGATTTCTATCTGGAAATCTTTGCTTTTTTTCTCTGCAAGTGCTGGCTCCTCCTTCTCTTGTGCAGGTGCTGGCAAAATAGCTTTCACGGTAGCTGCTTTTTCTACATCCTTTTTTCTTTCAGTAGCACGCGTCTTGTATCTTGCACACGCATTCCTCATGAATTTTCCGACCTGCATAAGACTAAAAAGTAATAACCATACGCTGAATGCGGCCAGGATCCCTCTAGCCACTTGCTTTTTGTGTTTTAAAAACCAGTCTCCGGGGACCTTTTCATCTTTTAAGAGTAGTTGAGTAGCATCCTTTTTCTGGCCCGTTGATAAAAATTCCTTTACCTTGTCTTCCTCCAGTGCCTCTAAAAATTTAGCGTATGACTTTACAAAACCCCTCGCATAAAAGACCGAGGACATCTCGCTAAGCCTGTCATCTTCTATAGTAGCTATGATTTTTTTGGGGATTCGTGTCTTTTCCGAAGCATCTTCTATAGAGACATGCTTGGATTCTCGGATTTTTTTAAGTGTCTTACCCAGGGATTCAGACATTGTTTAAGAAGGTTCTACTTCGCTGATCTCTTCCTTTGCCTTGTATTCGCTTATTAAGATCTCTCGCGGCTTGGAGCCTCTAAATGGACCTACTATGCCTTCCTCTTCCATGGAGTCTATTAGTCTCGCTGCCCTTGTATATCCCAACCTTAACCTGCGCTGTAACATGGAAACAGATGCATGGCCTGTATCAAGCACCATCTGCACTGCCTCATCAAAGAATTCATCCTTACTAAAACCAGCCCTGCCAGATGCACCCTTCTTCTGCTGTTTTAGTATCTCATCATCATATTCAGGCTCTCTCTGTTTCTTTATTGTTCCCACTACCTTCTCTATCTCAGGATCTGTAAGGAGCGTGCCCTGAGCCCTTATTGGCTTTGCATTCCCAGGCTCCAGAAACAACATGTCACCTTTACCCAATAATTTGTCAGCTCCATTCATATCCAAAACAGTCCTGGAGTCTACCTTTGAGGCAACCTTAAAAGAGATCCTCGCAGGAAAATTTGCCTTTATTACACCGGTCACAACATCCACTGACGGCCTTTGCGTGGCAAGTATTATATGGATACCGACTGCTCTTGAAAGCTGCGCAAGCCTTGTAATCGTATTTTCCACATCCTGCTGCGCGACCATCATAAGGTCAGCCAGCTCATCAATGATCACAACTATATAAGGTAACTTCTCATCCGTCTTCTTATTAAACGCGTCTATGTTTCTGGAAACAGACTTTGCCAGCATCTTGTACCTTGATTCCATCTCGCTTACCATCCACTCAAGGGCGCCTGCTGCTTTTTTTGAATCAGTGACAACGGGGCATAAAAGATGCGGCAGGCCATTGTAAATAGCCAGCTCCACCATCTTTGGATCGACCATTATAAATTTCAATTCATCCGGAGTCGCGTTATAGACCATGCTCATTATAAGTGAATTCACGCATACGGTCTTTCCTGAGCCAGTAGTGCCTGCTATCAAAAGGTGCGGCATATCGCCCAGGTCAGCAACGACGCTCTTTCCGGAAATATCCTTTCCAAGGGCCATGGTGAGTTTTGATGAGCCTACCTTTTTTTGATACTCACGTGACTCGAGTATCTCTCTTAAGTAAACCAAAGACGAACTCTGGTTCGGGACCTCTATGCCTACTGCTGATTTACCTGGTATTGGTGCAACAATCCTCACTGTAGGCGCCTTCATGACAAGTGCAATATCATCGCTCAATGCAGTGATCCTGTTCACCTTTACGCCAGGAGCAGGCTGTAGTTCGTACCTCGTAATAACAGGACCTTTGCTTATATTTACTACCTTTGCCTCTATGTTAAAATCTGCCAGTGTATCTTCAAGCATCCTCGCGCTTGCTTCCAGGTCCTCACTGAGTACCTTTTCTGATTCAGGCGGAGGTGTTTTTAACAAATCCAGTGTCGGTAATTTATAATCGCCCACTACCCTCGGCTCTATCTTTATCGGCTTTTTAGGCACTGGCTTTGGTTTTAAAATCAGTTTTGGTTTAGACAAGGTGATCTTTGGCAATACTGGCTTTTCGGGTTTAGTTTCCTTTGCGATCTCATGGGTCTTTTTCTTGTCACTAACCTTCTCCACCTTGGTCACTGGCCTGAGTCTTGGCTTTTCACCGAAAGACCTAACCCTTCCAAACACATCCTTTTGTCCGCGCTTGGCTTTTCTTAAATTTCCCAACAAGTTCCATGTCCGTACAAATAAAAACGATGCCAGAGGAATAATCAAGAATTCCGTGGCCAAAAGAAGCGCCAGGGTGCTGAGCACAAGGGTTATTATATATCCTCCTATGACCCCGAAATATCCAATGATCTTACCTGAAAGAAAAAGCCCAGTAAGGCCGCCTCTTTCCATCATCAATGCAAGATTCGGAGAGCCTGTGAGAGAAAAGAAACTGGCCCCTGAAATAAACAAAAGCAGAACGCCTGTAAATCTAAAGACAGGCTTTTCAGCCAGTCTTTCTGCCAGAACCCCTATGCCCCATACAGTCAATAAAAACGGGATAAAAAATCCAGCATAGCCTATGAACTTAAAAATCACCCAAGCCGCATATGCGCCTATTATACCTATAAAGTTACGTGTGTGGAGATTCGTGTCTGTGGTCTCAAAGCTGATATCGTAAGGCGTGTAAGATATCATCGCGGCAAACAGGATCAATGCCAGGGTAAACAACCCAAAAGAAATTATAAGGTCTCTTTTATCTTTTTTCATAAAAATGCTGCAGTTAGTATTCCGGCTGCAATACAATAAATACCAAAGAGATGAAACCTACCTCTATAAATAAGCCTTAATAATAATTTTAACGCTAAAACGCTTACAATGCAAGAGACAATAAATCCTACAATGTAATTTCCGCTGAATCCATCCAGTGTTACATCCCCAGCTTTTAGCAAAAATGCGGCCAGTATCGCTGGTATAGCCAGTAAAAACGAAAACCTGGCTGCAGTTTGACCTGAAAGCCCCAGAAAAAGACCCGTGGAAATAGTTGCACCACTCCTCGATATACCTGGTATAGTTGCTATACCCTGTGCCAACCCGATCAAGAGTGCTTTAAGTCCTGTAAGGCCCTCTGTCCCATACCTGAAGAAATTCCCGAATATAAGCCAGGCGCCGGTCACCATAAGCATCACACCTACTATCTTGACATTGCCAAATAAAGACTCGATGCCTTTCCCGAAAAGCAAGACAAAGGCCGCTGTAGACACAGTACCTATCAAAATCAAAAGGCCTGTCCTTTTCTTCGTGATAAAAACTTCTATTATATCTTTTCGGAATACTATGATTATGGCGACCAAGGTGCCAAGATGCAGGAATATATCAAAAACGATCTGAGGTTCTTGAAGCCCAATCAGCTTATGAAGAATGACCAAGTGCCCTGAGCTCGAGATCGGCAAAAACTCTGTCACGCCTTGGACTATACCAGAAAGGACAGCTTGTAAAAAACTCATAGTTTATATGTTCAAGGCTAGACCTTGAACATAGATTAGATGTTATTCTTGGGCTTGCTTGACACTTAAGTTCAGGCGACCCATGTCATCGATCTTGATCAATTTGACCTTGACCTTGTCACCGACCTTTACAGCATCCTCGACATTTTTAATAAACTTACCTGAAAGTTCAGACACATGTATTAATCCCTCTTTGCCTGGTAAGATCTCGCAGAACGCTCCGAAATTCATGAGCTTGGTGATCGTACCATCAAATACTGTCCCTACTTCAAGATCTCCTGTTATGCCCTTTATTATCTCTATGGCCTTCTGAATAGCTTCCTCGTTGTCAGAAGCAACAGAGACCTTTCCCTCTGTATCATCCACGTCAATAGATGTACCTGTATCCTGGATTATCCTTTTTATGATCTTACCGCCAGGTCCGATCACTGCCCTGATCTTGTCTTTAGGGATAGTTATTGCAACTATCTTTGGTGCATACTCGGAAAGTTTCTCCCTCGGCGTATCTATTACAGTCTGGATCTTTTTTAATATAAAATCCATTGCAGGAAGGGCCTGTTTCATTATCTTTTTGATCAGGTCCATGTCTATGCCATCTATCTTCAGGTCCATCTGGAGCGCAGTAATGCCATTATCAGTACCAGTGACCTTGAAATCCATGTCTCCAAAATGATCCTCGACTCCTGCTATATCAGTCAGGATAGAAGCTTTCTTACCTTCCTTTACCAGGCCCATTGCTATGCCTGAGACAGGTCTCTTTATAGGAACACCAGCATCCATCAGGGAAAGCGTAGAAGCACACACTGTTGCCATACTGCTGGAGCCATTAGACTCTAATATGTCTGAGACCACCCTTACTGTGTAAGGAAAATCCTCGCCTGAGGGCATCACTGCCTTTAAAGCCCTTTCTGCAAGTGCACCATGTCCGATCTCGCGCCTGCCAGGACCTCTTGCAGGCCTTGCCTCACCCACGCTAAATGGAGGAAAATTATAATGCAGCATAAAGCTCTTGAATTTCTCACCTTCGAGCGTGTCCAGCCTCTGCTCGTCACGGCCTGTTCCTAGTGTAGTGGTCGAAAGACTCTGCGTCTGGCCTCTTGTAAACAAACCTGACCCATGCGTCCTAGGCAACACCCCGGTCTCGCACGTTATAGGCCTTATCTCCTCGCATTTCCTGCCATCTACCCTCTTTTTCTTTTCTAAAATAAACTTCCTTATCACCTCTTTCTCCACCTTGTCCAGCGCGTTCTTTATATCGTTCTCCTGGAGCACCTCATCCTCGGCCTTTAGTTTCTCTATGACTGACTTGCTTAATGCATCCAGGGCATCTTCTCTTTCTTCTTTTGACGCTGGTAAATACGCTTTCTCTAGTTCAGATAAAGACAATCCCTTGACCTTTTCATACAAGGCATCAGATATGATCTTCAGCTCTGTTCCAGCCTTTTTCTTCCCGGCCTTTTTCTGTAATTCCTCCTGTATCTTGATAGCTTCGTTTATATGCTTTTGGCTGAATTCTATTGCCTCTAGCATCTTTTCCTCTGAGATCTCGCTTGAACCTGCCTCGAGCATGACTATCTTGTCTTTAAGTCCTACTGCGACCAGGTTTAATTCACTCTTCTCAATCTCTTCAAAGGTAGGGTTCACTATGAACTTATCATCTACCAAACCGACCCTTACAGCGCCCACTGGCCCTGCAAACGGTATATCTGAGATCGCCAGCGCAGTCGAAGCGCCTATTAAAGCAGGGATATCAGAATCATTCTGACCGTCGCTTGAAAGCACTATCGCGAATATCTGCACATCGTTCATAAAACCTTTTGGAAAAAGCGGCCTTATGGGCCTGTCTATAAGCCTCGCGGTTAAAATCTCTTTTTCAGTAGGCCTGCCTTCCCGTTTAAAATATCCTCCAGGGATCCTTCCTGCAGCATAGGTCTTTTCCTGATACTCTACTGTAAGAGGGAAGAAATCTATGCCTTCCCTTATTTTTTTTGAGCTCACGGCTGTGGCCAAGACCACTGTGCCGCCATACTCTACTACTACAGAGCCATTGGCCTGTTTTGCCATCCTGCCTGTCTCTATGACGAGTGTCTCCTTACCTATCTTTCTTTCCACCTTCATAATAAACACTTCCTCTCTTTTGAGCCTTCAGTCCTCAGCTACCAGCTCTTATATAAAAGCTGAAGGCTGATGGCTGAAAGCCCGGTTAACTACGCTATAATGAAAAAGCGGACTTAGGGGCCCGTACGATTCTACCCTGGCTTTCCATAGACCAGGTCCCTAAATCCGCCCTCATTATTTTTTTAATTTTAACTTCTCTACGAGCCCACGGTATCTCTCGGTATTCTCTCTTTTTAGATATTCCAAGAGTCTTTTTCTCTGGCTGACCAAACGTAAAAGTCCCACCCTAGAATTAAAATCCTTCTTATGAGACTTGAAATGCTCAGTAAGGTTATTAATCCGGTTAGTCAATAAGGCTACCTGCACGCTGCAGGAGCCTGTATCCTTTTCGTGCTCAGCAAAACTACCTATGAGTTCTTTTTTCTGCTTCGTCTCTAATACCATCTTTTCTCTACCTCCGAGCCCAAATTATACTATCATTTATATAGCTGGTCAAGTAAATTCTGCACCACTAAATACACCTGCATCTTTACCTCGTATAAAAGTATAAAAGGGAGATTTATTATGGTCTCCCATACAGAATCGTTCTTCCTCATGCACATATGCCTGTTATCAATATATCTTTTTTTAAGCTCCTTGGAAAGACGAGGAAAACTTGAGCCTTTCTTGCAATCAGTCCCGATTGCTGTTGCGCCCCTGGCATGATAGACAAGAGCCTTTGGATTATAATACGCCTTCCATGCCTTTTTCTGTGCTCTCCAACACAGGTCCAGATCTTCGTAATACATGCCGAACCTCTCGTCAAAATACCCGTTTTCGTCCTTTATATCCTCGAGCATATTTCTTCTAAAGAATGCACACGCTCCGCTCACACCAAAGACATACCCGGGATTATCATACTGACCTTTATCCTTCCGACCATAGCCTCTTTCAACTGCCTTCCTGTCCCTCCCCAGAAAAAGCCCTGTTGAATCAAGAGTTCCCTTATCCATCCTCAAGATTTTACCACTGATCATTCCGATCTTTTCATCCAATTTACTCGCAGATATGACCTCTTTTAAATAATCTCTATCCAAGATACAATCGCTGTTTACACTCAGGATAAAATCCCCTTTTGCAGATTCTATACCCTGATTCTGCGCCTTGCAAAAAAGAAGGTTTTTTGAATTCTGTATCAATCTTATACCTGGATAAGAAGACTGTATCATCTGGGCACTCTCATCCGTAGAGGCATTATCTACCACGATCACTTCTATATCCTTAACGCTCTGAAACACAACAGAATCCAGGCATTTTTTTAACAAATCTCCTCTGTTATAATTTACGATAATTGTGGATATCATGCGAAGAGCTTGGAAATCAAATACCTGAGATTTCTTGTGAAGGGATTGCGCTTCTCGCCTAGCAATAAAAGCTTTAAGGAATACAAAAGACCAAAAATAAGACTTAAAACATGCAATCTCGCAACAAACGCTTTAGAAAATATCTTTTTCGGATGAAAGATCTTGCCTTTAAATGTCTCTGCCTTGACCACTTTTCCTATAAGCTTCTCAAAAGGAACATTATTGATGCCTTTATGCTCTGAGCTGTCGCCCTTTTCCAGAAAATAATACCTCCCCCTTGCTTTATATTTTCCCAGGACCCTGTGGCATATAAGCTTTTCTTTATCAAAAACAACTATGTCTCCTATCTTTATATCTGAATATCCAGCAGGCTCTACCGTCACCCTGTCGCTCGTAGCAAGAGTAGGCTGCATGCTGTCCCCGCTAAAAAATATTCTGTTCTCTTTATCCATAAGAGAGAAATCTTGAATCTTCTAAAACCTTTAGGAACTCCTCTGCATCCTTCTGAGCAATATCTTTTGATTTTACATCATAGCTCTCGGTTACCTTTTTTACAATATCGTCTTTGGAGTGCCTTCCATCACACAGCTTCCAGATAAAAACCCCTGTCTCGTTCAATGTCTTTATTGCAGCTGTATCCGGATTAAATAAAAACGCCTCATCGTCTTCTTCCCTTAAAACTATTCTTTCATCAATCTTTGGTTTTGTCATAATCTCCTCCTATAGGTTGTCTATCAATCTCAAAAAAGAAGGATCCTTCCTGAAATGCAGGCGATAGAAAGGTACCTTTTTAAAGAGGTTCAATAAATTATCGTAACACTGAATCATCTCCGTCCTTAGCAAATTGCAGCCCTTCAAGCTCTGGCTTGATGTATTTTTTTCATGCCATAGCCTTTTTCTCTTTATTGTTGGCTACGAACATCCTTTTTTCAGGAAAAAGTCCTTTATCAAAAGCCTCCTGACAGAAATAAAAAGGAGCTGTCAAAGACTGCGCTCTATGATACGCATCTGCCCTGCACTTCCCAAGACACAATCTTTTAAATATGCACTCAGAGCATACTCCTTCGAGTTTATCAGGAATACCCTCTCTTATAGAAAGTAATGTAGGGTCATTTCTCCATACTTCTTCCAATCTATCCTTTTTTATATTTCCCATGTTCAAAGCAGCTACTTCTTTTCCTATTCCGCACATCGAAATCGTACCGTCTGAAAGTACGCCTATCATATTAAGTATGCCACATGTACCCCTGTGTTTTTTGACATAGCTCATCTTTTTAAAAGCCGGTGGTATATCCAATAATATCGGTATATTAATACAAGGCTGGACTTCTTTATCTATATATCTTTCCAGCTCTATGATCTCCTCTACACTTAAAAGCTCATTGTCTTTATACATGTTCTCCCCTCGCCCCACGCAAGTAATCGGATTCAGCTTTAGGCTCCCAGCACCTATGGATTTTACAAACAACACTATCTCTTTTATATCTTTTACGTTCTTCCTGTATATACTTGCTATTACCTGCGGCCTGAAACCAGCCTCTCGTAATGCCTTAACACCATCTACTGCCATAGAAAAACTTCCTTTTACTCCCCTGAAATCATCATGAAACCCTGGATCAAAGCTATCGATGCTCACTGATATATGCGATAGCCCTATTTTTTTTAGCTCCTTGGCTTCTTTATCTCCTATAAATGTGCCGTTTGTCTCCATTGTCATCGCTATGCCGTTATCTTTCATGAAATGTAATATCTCAAATATGTCTTTTCTTAAGAATGGCTCTCCCCCAGTGATCTTTATATTTTTTACATCCATCTCTTTTGCCTGGCAGATCATCTCTTTTACAGATCCTGCATCCATATCCCCTTCTGTGGAATCCGGGGTTATCCAGCAATGCCTGCAACGCAGATTACATCCTCCTGTTATATAAAAATATATCGTGGCTAATTTAAAATCTTTTTTTACCAAAACCATGCCTCCTATAGATTATCTATCAATCTCCAAAAAGAAGGATCCTTCCTGAAATGCAAACGATAAGAAGACACCTTTTTAAAGAGATCGAATAGTGAATCGCACGTTTCTGCCGCGCTATCAGAATGCCTTAAGCTTATACATTGCCCTTCTAGCTCTTTAAGAGATTCTTTTAATGATAGCTTCTGGATCTTATTGCGCCTGGACTTCTTTATAAAAAATATAGAGCGCAGTTTTACCGGTTTTATGCTTTTTGTTTTAGCTCCAGGGCAGGGAAAAATAAGCCAGCCCTTATGATTTTTTCTTAGGGCGTTTAAGTCATCATGTATAACATCTACTTCTTTCGAAAGCCTGCATAGAGTGCTTTTCCCACTTCCTGATTTCCCTATAAAAAGGAGTCCTTGTCCATCTTTTTTAATGCCCGATGCGTGAAGAATTAAGCTCTTTGTATAAGTAGCGCATTTAAAAGAAAATAACTTTATTGCCTCTAAGGTAACTTCTATCCTACGTCTCACGGGTTCAGAAGAAGCCTTCCATCCATCTGAATATATGCCATTCAAGATGCCTTTCTTTTGATCCCTCCACGAAATCAAAAAATCCAGCTTCAACAACCCTTTAGTATCTTTACCTGTAAATATCGTTCTGTGCGCTCTTACCGGCAGGATTTTCAAAACACCATCTATTGGCAATCTGTCTTTAACGATAAACCCGGATACCGCGTCTTTTAAGTTGCAAAACGCATCTTTTTTTTGGTCTATCTCAAGGCGTATTTTCTGGCCGCTTATTTGAATATAAAGCTCTCTCATAATCTAGCTTCAAATTTTCTTAGTTAACCTGGGGTATCTCCAGAAGTGCAACCTCCAGGGTCTACAGCTATATTTCCCCTTACACACGCACTCGCAAGGGCCCCAAGACTACAGCTCCAACCAGTCACAAAGTCGCCTGGATTGCAAGAGAGCACAGCTGAGCGGCCTGGGATGCATCCTTCTGGCGGAGGTCCCGTGGCAGCAGAACCAGGGCCGCACTCCACAGACCCCTTGACAAGAAAAATATCCTCACATTGAGGTTTGATATATTTACTTTTCTCCATAAAAACCCTCCTTATTTCTACCCTTTTCTCTCATAATTTAACTTTAAATCTTCTCAGTTAATTGACGCCTGCCCCACTATCGCAGAAATTGGCAAAATTTCCGGGACCGCAGGCTGTAGCCCCATCCCCAGAAGAACACCCCTGCTGACCGTTCCCGATGCCACAATACCTAGCCACTACCAGTCCCCCTGCACCACAATTGTTTATAGCTGCGTCACCAATTTTGCACCCTCCTGGCGGGGGCCCTGTGGCAGAAGAACCAGGGCCGCACTCCGCAGACCCCTTGACAAGAAAAATATCTTCACACTGAGGTTTTATATATTTACTTTTCGCCATAGAAAACCTCCTTATTTCTACCCTTTCTCCACCAAACAGCTCACATCTTCGATATTCACAC
>CAZZAL010000013.1:0-1415 GCA_964652265.1 uncultured Planctomycetia bacterium | reverse complement strand
CCTCCTTATTTCTACCCTTTCTCCACCAAACAGCTCACATCTTCGATATTCACACCATCTTCAAAATAATAGGGGCTGCATCTATGGCCTTGATAACAAAGTCTTTTATACCTGCAACCTATGCATTTTTCATGGCCTTTTAAAGAATAGACTATCGGCTCCCTGAAACTCCTCATGACCTCAGAATTCTGCCATATATCAAGAAAACCCTTATCCCTGATATTCCCTGCCCTGACATTCCACATCAATTCACAGGGAGAGACCCAGCCATCAGGCGTTATGCAGCATTTCTTGGTAGCTGCGCCGCAAGGGTGGACCTTTATAAAATCCAGCTTATCTGATTCTTTCATCTTTAATGGCTCCAGGATATCTACTTCCTGCAGGTATGAACCACTAATAAACGATCCAAATTCTTTGCGGGCCTCTTTCATAGCGCTTATAACTTCCCAGTGTTCTCCCGGAGCCAAAAAAAGCTCTTTTGAATTGCAGGCTGCGCTGCCTCCAAAAAAAACACTATTATACCTGACGCTCTTTGCGCCTATCTCCTTACCCAGCAAAGCCAGGTCTCTTATCCTTCTGAAATTTAGTTTATTGATAATCACAGAAAGTAAAACTCCCAGCCTGCCTGTTGATAATATATTATCTATGCCCTTCATCACCTTGTCAAATGAGCCAGCTCCACGCACCCCATCCATCACCTCAGGTATATCTCCGTCAAGACTAACGCAGAGGCTTTTTATCCTGCCATACCTTGCAATCCTTTCGGCAATCTCTTTGGTCAGGAGAGCAGCATTTGTATTTATAGAAACGCTAAATCTCTGCTTCATGAGATAATCAAGGATATCAAATATATCTTTTCTGCAGAATGGCTCTCCTCCGAATACAGACACATTAAAAACCTTTGCCGAGGACAGATCATCTATGAGCTTGAACAGTTCTTTTTTTGTCAGATCTTTTTTACCATTCAGAGCACCTCCTCCCAGGCAATGCCTGCACGAAAAATTACAAAGACTTGTAACGCACAATGTGACATCAAAAGGTGCTGAATACGTCTTCATGTGAAACCTGACTCCTCTCTATAAACTATATCAATACACTATCTCTGATCTGAGCTTTAAATAAATCGTAAAATTCTTTGTCTTTTTGAAGCAATTCATCGCATGTCCCAGAAACGATTCTAGCCTGTCCTTTTAAAAAATAGACCAAGTCTGCATTTGCCGCAGTTGATAACCTATGAGAAACTGTAACTAAAGTCACTTCTTTTAACTCTCTCTTTATATTTGAAAGTATCTGTTCTTCGCTGGCTGAATCCATGGAAGACATTGCCTCATCCATTATCAGGACCTTTGGTCTTTTGATTAACGCCCTCGCAATAGCTATCTTCTGCTTCTGTCCTTCTGAAATCTTGCAGGCAT
>CAZZAL010000012.1:0-37824 GCA_964652265.1 uncultured Planctomycetia bacterium | reverse complement strand
AAAAGCGGACATATCACATGTTACAAAAAGCGGACATCTTGACATGTTAGCTACATCGATAAGGTATTGTTTTGACAAGTCTTGTCATTTATAATACAATATTATGCTACTATAGCATATATATGGAGGCTAGATGAAAGCAAAAGATGTTATGTCAAAGGATGTCATCGCTATTTCTCCTTCTGCTGGCATGAAGGAGATCTATGAGATCTTTAAGAAGACGCGATACGGTGGCATACCTGTTATTGACAGCGAGAAGAGTATTCTTGGTATGGTTACAAAGGCTGAGATCCTGTCAGTGTTTTTACCTGACTATTTTGATATGCTGGGCGAGAACATTATATTTATAGATGATTTTGGAACCTTGGATGAAGAGTTTGAATCCATGCCTTCGTTTGAGCTTTTTGTTGCAGAAGATATTATGAAAAAGGGCTCAGTGACCGTAGATGAAAGCGCTTCACTTCTAAAAGTGGTCGCGGTAATGAGAAAGTACAAAGTCCGTAGGATCCTCGTAGCAAAGGATAATATCCTCAAGGGCATTATCACAAGAGGCGATATCTGCAAGGGATTTTTTGAAAATGGAGGCACAGGAGATGTTTAGCGGAATAGTGGCATCTTTTATAGTTCTGGTGACCTTGTATCTTGTGGCGACCGAAAAGATGGATAAGGTCATAGTCACCTTGACAGGCGCGCTTTTAATGATAATCGTTGGGAAGTTTCTGGGTTTTTATTCTCAGCACAAAGCGCTTATGGCAATAGATTTTAATACGCTGGGCCTGCTCCTGGGTATGATGATAATGGCTTCGATTCTCAAAGGAACAGGATTTTTTACGTACATTGCCATAAGCCTGGCCAAGTTTTCAAAAGGAAAGCCATGGCTCTTGATGGCGCTTCTGGGAATATCTACAGCTTTTCTTTCTATGTTTGTGGATAATGTCACCACTATAGTAATAATGGCTCCCATAACTATCCTCGTATGCGACATACTGGGTATTACGCCTTTGCCGATTCTGATGGCAGAGATACTACTTTCGATTATAGGCGGCACTGCAACACTGGTAGGCGATCCACCCAATATATTTATAGGCTCTGCCGCAGGACTTAGCTTTAATGATTTCTTAAGAAATCTTTTTCCAGTCACTGTTGTAACTATATTTTATTCGCTTTTCCTTCTAAAATTTATACATAGAAAAGATTTGACTGATAAGCCCAGGAATTTTAAGGCGGTTTTGAATATAGACGCACGAAAGGCGATAAAGGATAAGAAGGGTATGGTAAAGTGCTTGTTGGCTCTATTTGTTACCTTTACCCTGTTTTTTCTGCACGAGAAGCTTAATCTATATCCGTCTTTTATTGCTTTGATCGGTGCAGGCCTTGCGTTTTTGCTGCTTAAGCCTGATCCTGAAAAGATTTTTCATGATGTTGAATGGCCGGTTTTGGCATTCTTTACATGTTTTTTTGTTATTGTGGGCGGACTGCAGGAAACAGGTCTTCTGTCGCAGATCGCGAGGAAGACGGTAGTTTTGGCAGACATAGATATCAGGTTGTATAAAGTGGCGCTTTTGTGGATAACAGGTCTTTTTTCGTCAATGGTAGGCGCGGTACCTTTTACAATGGTCATGCTTCCTGTGATGAAGACGCTTTCGACGTTAGGCATTAACGGAGATTCCCTGTGGTGGATCCTTGCCCTTGGTGTTGGTTTTGGGGCAAATGGCCTGCCTCTTGGTCACGCAGCGAGCATCCTGGGGATATCTATCAGCAAAAAATCCAGGAGCCCTATTGATATAAAGACATGGATTTCTTCAGCTACTGTTGTGACAGTGGTGTCTCTTTTGTTTGTAACGATTTTGATACTGGTGGGGTTTTTGTAGAATGAGATTATTTCTTATACCCTTTTCTCTGGTTTATTATTTAATTGTTTTCCTCAGGGATTTTTTGTATGAGAGGGGTATCTTTAAAGCACGTAAACTTAGCGCCAAGGTCATAAGTGTAGGTAATATTACATGGGGCGGGACAGGAAAGACGCCTTTGGTCGCGTTTATAGCGAATGCTCTCCTAAAAGAGGGGAAGAGGCCAGTAATCCTTACAAGGGGATATGGCAATGATGAGAAAGACCTGCTTTTAAAGTCAGTGCGAGAGACCCCTGTTATTACAGGTAAAGACAGGCTTAAGACAGGTCAAAAGGCTATAGGCAGGCATAGAGCGGACAGTATTTTACTAGATGATGGATTTCAGCACAGGCGCATAAAAAGGGACCTCGATATCGTATGTATAGACGCCACAAATCCTTTTGGAAATAGATTGGTAATTCCAGCTGGGTCGATGCGCGAAGGCCTGGGCGGTCTTAAGAGGGCAGATGTTTTCTTACTCACAAAAGTCGATCTTCTCAAAGATCAAGGCGTAGTAGAAAAGTTAGAGAAAAAACTAAAAAGGGTAAATCCAGATGCACTTATCGTAAGATCTATTCATAAACCAGGATATTTTTATAAGCTTTCCAATGAACAGCTCCTAGATTTCGAGATATTAAAAGATAAGAAGATTGCACTGGTTTCGGCTATTGGTAATCCCCGTTCATTTGAAAAGACAGTTTTGAAACTTGGATTAAAATTTAAAAAGCACTTTATATTCCGTGACCATTATCGGTATAAAGATAAGGATTTAAAGAAAATAAAGGATTATTGCGATAGAAATAATATCGACAGGGTACTGACAACAGAAAAAGATGCTGTAAAGTTGCGGTCATCGAACTTTTTAGCTTTGCATATTGAACTAGAGATAATCGAAAATGAACAGGCATTCTATGACAGACTTTTTGGGATTTATAATAGTTAAATTCATAAGTGTTTTATTTTTGGCCATTCCTTTGCGGTTAGCCCTATGGATCGGAAGACGTATGGGAGTCCTCGCATATTTTTTAAATTCTAAGCGTCGTTCGATAGGGTACGCGAATTTAAAATCAGCTTTTCCTGAAAAGAACACACATGAGATCAAGAAAATACTAAAAGCCCATTATAAAAATCTTGGCATGAGCGTTGTGGAGCTCTTGAAATTGCCTGTTACGGGAAAGAGATATCTAGAGAAGTATGTAAGGGTAGAGGGTCTTGACAGGATTAAAGAAGCCCGTGACAAGGGTAAGGGCGTGATATTACTAGGAGGACATTTTGGCAACTGGGAAATCTCATCCGTAGGGGTTAGCGCTAGTGGACAAAGGCTGTATATTTTCGCGCGGGAACAAAAACACGCGCGGCTTAATAAGCTATTAAATAGTTACAGAGAGATGGCAGGTTCTAAGGTAGTCACAAAAGGGTTTTCTGTAAGGGAGGTAATAAAGGCGCTCCGTGACAATAACGTAGTAGCGATGCTTGTTGATCAAGATGCTGGAGCTGGAGGCACATTTGTAAATTTTTTAAATAGACCTGCTTCTACGGCACAGGGTCCAGTAACCTTAGGCCTGAAGACAGGGGCAGTGGTTGTTCCTACTTTTATGAGACGTAAGGACCGTGGTAGGCATGTTGTAGAATTCGGCGAACCATTGCAACTGGTTAATACAGGAGACAAGGAAAAAGATTTAAAGGTAAATATAGAAAGCATTTCAGATATCCTGGAAGGCCACATAAGAAGGTTTCCGGAACAGTGGTTGTGGTCACATAAGAGATGGAAGAGCTCTCCTCAGCGAACTGTACTGGTTTTGAGTGACGGAAAGGCAGGACATCTTAATCAGGGAATGGCAGTAGCAGAGATGGTAGAGGCGGCTTTGGGCTCAAGGTTAAAGACTCGGGGCATAAAAGAAGGGCCCATTGTCAAGATTCGCGTGGTAGATGTAAGGTTTAAAAATGCATTTGCAAGAATGCTTCTGGATCTCTCTAGTCTTTTTGCAAATAGTCGGTGCCAAGGGTGTTTGCGCTGCCTTAAGTTTCTTTTGAAAAAAGAATCATTCGATAAGATTAAAAATCAATATGCTGATATAGTTATTTCCTGCGGGGCATCTACAGTAGGCGTAGGGATCTTTTTAAAGTATGAAAACAATGCCAAGTGCGCTGTGATTATGAAGCCTGGCTTGGGAAGAAGCAGAAAAACCGACCTTGTTATTTTACCTAGGCATGACGCACCGAAGAAAATAAGATCTAATATGATAATTACTGAAATTGCGCCAAACCGGATCCAGTCAGGACATAAGAAAGGCGGTGGACTTGGATTGCTTATCGGAGGCGACGCGAATAATTTTAAGTTAAAAAGGGAAGAAGTTGAAAAGGTTATAAATGCTGCCTTAAAAATAGCAGAGGAAATGAATCAGAGTATCTTTGTAACGACATCCAGAAGGACGTCATCCGAGATTGATTTATTAGTAAAGAATAAACTGGCTAACTATAGATGTTGCAAATCGCTGGTTATTGCGAAAGAGGCTAACCCGGAAGGTACAGTGCAAAAAATATTGGACTCAAGCGATGTTATTATAGTTTCCCCTGAATCCATATCCATGATTTCAGAAGCTGCGAGTTCAGGTAAATATGTGGTGGTTTTTAAGGCAGACTCAATGTCCAATGGGAAGTATGAGGAAAGCATTGAGAGTCTACAGTCCCATGGGTATATAAAAATCGCAACACCAGATGAGACTTATAATGCACTAAGGTATCTTTTGACTGAAAAGCCGCCCATAAAGAAGATAGAAGACAGAGAGAAAATAACAAAAAGATTAGAAAGGATTATATAACTTTATTTTTAAGCTATGAATATTTTACAGATACTCCCAATGTTGGATGTAGGTGGTGTAGAGACAGGGACTGTTGATTTCTCCAGGGAACTGGCAACAAGGGGACATAATGTTATTGTTGTCTCTGGAGGCGGGAGAATGGTAAAGGATCTTGCAGATATAAACGTAAGACACATAAAACTACCCGTTTATAAGAAATCATTGTTCACTGTATTTGAGATGGTTAAAAAATTAGAATACATTTTAAGAGAGGAGCGCATAGATATCGTGCATGCGCGGTCTCGCGTACCAGCTATTATTGCATTTTTTGCCAGCCGTCACACGGATACCAGTTTTATTACTACTGCCCATGGATATTATTCAACACATCTTTTGAGTCGCATAATGAGCTGGGGCAAGTTTGTGATAGTCGCTTCCAATGTTATAGGCCGGCATATGATAGAGGACTTTGGTGTACCGCACGAGAGGATAAGGTTTGTCCCTAGGGGAGTTGACCTGGAAAGATTTAGATTTAAGGCTGTAGATACGTCCTTGCATAAGACAGAGTACAGGATAGGTGTTGTAGGAAGGATTACTCCGATAAAAGGCCATTCATTCTTTTTGCAGGCGATTGCGAGGGCAATACGGATATTTCCGAAAGTAAAGATATTGATCGTAGGTGATGCTCCGAAGGATAGGCCAGAATACAAAGATAGCTTAAGCAGGTTGACGCGCCAGCTCGGCATAGAGAAGTTTGTGGAATTTTTAGGCTCAAGACATGACATACCCAGGATAATGTCTGAGCTGGATCTTCTGGTTCTCCCCTCTGTTGGCCAGGAGGCCTTTGGTCGCGTTATCATTGAGGCGGGTGCGAGCGGGGTACCTGTTGTTGCGACACGCATAGGTGGAGCTGTAGATATTATAGAAGACGGGAAAACAGGCCTGCTTGTTGAGCCAGGCAATATAATGGAGATGGTGAATTCTATAATAAAATTTTTACAGGACAGGCCCTTTGCCAAGAATATCGCGATAGAGGCAAGAAAAAAGGTTGAAAAGGAATATAGTCTTACTCGCATGGCCGAAGATACGATAAAGGTCTATAAGGAATCGCATAAAAAGAGGATACTTGTAATAAAGATAGGGGCTATAGGCGATGTGATACTTGCTATACCAAGTCTGAGGGCAATAAGAAATAATTTTCCAGATGCCTATATCAGTGTAATCGTTGGTAGCAATTCAAGGCATGTCTTGAAAAAATGTCCATACATAGATGATGTTATTTTCTATGATAGAAAAGGCCATAAAAGGGGCATAAAGGGCTTATTGAAGATGGGTATTATCGTGAGACGCAAGGCATTTGATGTGTCTTTGGATTTCCAGAACAACAGGGCCAGCCACATCATTGCATGGCTAGGGGGAGTCCCGAGACGTTTTGGCTATAGCAACAAAAAGTTCGGGTTTTTGATAAACAATAGGTTGAAATATTTGAAGATCGGAGTTGGTCCGGTCGAGGAACAGTTTAGGATACTCAAGAGGGCGGGCATCAATACTATAGGGACTTCAAAGCGTCTTGAGACATGGCCTTCAAAAGAGGATTTTTCGTATGTAGATAGTTTTTTGAAAAATGAATGGGTGAGAGCTAATCAGGTCTTAGTAGGGATCAATATAGGAAGTAGCTGGAAGACAAAGAGGTGGCCTTTGAAGTGTTTCTCAAGGCTTTCTGATATGCTGGCTGCGAAGGATATAAGAGTTATTGTTACTGGCTCCGAAGAAGAGCAGCGCCTTGCTGATGACTTTGTAAAAATGACACGTAGTAAAGTAATAAATGCTGCCGGAAGGACGACTGTCACTCAGCTTGCAGCATTGATAAAAAACTGCAAGGTCTTTATTACAGGAGATAGCGCACCTATGCATATTGCCTCGAGCATGGGCACTAATTTTATTGCGCTCTTTGGTCCCACTGATCCAAGAAGGCATTATGAGGCTACGGACAAAGGCCTTGTTATCAAGAAAAAGGTGACCTGTGGTCCTTGTTACAAAGCTGATTGTAAAAATGTATTGTGTATGGATAAGATTAGCGTAGACGAGGTATTCAAGGCAGTGATGGAGAAGCTATGAGGATATTGTTGCTTACAACGCACCTTAATATCGGCGGGATAACCACATATACCGTGAGTCTGGCAAAAGCGTTGAAGGAGAAAGGTGAAGACGTGATTGTTGTCTCCAGCGGAGGGGTACTGGTGCCTGATTTGACAGCAGGTGGCGTATCGCATATAAAGATTAATATATCTACCAAGTCTGAATTGAGCCCGAAGCTCCTTGGTGCTATTTTCCAGATCTGCAAAATAGTCAAGAAGATGGATATCGATGTGATACACGCGCAAACTCGCGTTGCACACGTAATAGGGTTTTTTGTGTCAAGGCTATGCAGGGTACGGTTTGTGACGACCTGCCATGGTTTTTTCAGGAAGAATATCGGCAGGAGTTTATTGCCTGCATGGGGAGAACGGGTTATTGCGATAAGTGAGGCGGTCGAGGAACATCTCTTGAAAGATTTTAAAGTACCACAGGATAAGATTTCCTTGATATACAATGGTATAAACCCCAAGAAGTTTCTCAAAGAGTTTTCGCAAGGAGAAAAAGATGCCCTAAGGGATAAGTTTGGAATAAGAAAAGACCACTCTGTCATAGGTACAGTAGCAAGATTTACGCCTGACAAGGGCCATGACGTACTTTTATCCGCACTTTTTGAGATCCTGAAACAAAAGCCGAATGTGCAGCTTGTTTTTGTCGGGGATGGCAAGGAACGTTCAAAGATAGTAAATCTGGTGCAGCATCTTGAATTGTCAGAGAACGTTATTTTTGTGAAATCTCAGATAAATACATTGAGTATTCTTTCAGTCATGGATGTTTTTATGTTTACACCTAGAAGGAAAGAAGGCTTGGGCCTTGTACTTCTGGAGGCGCTAGCTGCAGGAAAACCTGTTGTCGCTACAGATGTAGGGGGTGTGTCAAGTATTGTAAAAGATGGCGTTAATGGTTTTCTTGTAAGGCCGTCTAAGCCTGAACTTTTGGTTGAACCGACAATAAAGCTCTTAAAGGATAAAGAGCTTTACCGCAAGATGTCACAGGCGGGGAGGGAAGCGGCTATCCAGAAGTTTTCTATTGATGGCATGACAGATAAGGTGCGGATATTATATAAGGGAGCTGCATGAGAAGATATCGACGTTTTATAATTTTAATAGTTGCACTGGGCTTTGTACTAGCTGGGTTTTTATGGGCCAGGGAACAGCATGTGATACCTATTATAATGTATCATAGCATAGACGAAAAATCAGCTGTTACAAAATTAAGCGTTTCTCCAGAGAGCTTTGAAAGGCAGATGTATTTTTTAAAAAGAGGTAATTACAATGTTATAAGACTTGAGGATTTACCGGATTTGATGAAAAATGGAAGAATCCCGAAAAAGACTATTGTTATTACTTTTGATGATGGCTTTGAAAATAATTACACATACGCGTTCCCTGTTTTAAAAAAGCTAGGCATTCCGGCCACGGTTTTTATATCTCCTGGCCTCGTGGGGAAGGAAGGTTATCTCACGTGGAGCCAGGTTATTGAGATGTCTGAAAGTGGCGTGTTTTCTATCGGAAGCCATGCAATGACCCATGCGTATTTGCCAGGTTCAACAGAGCAGAAACTTGACATAGAAATCTCTGATTCTAAGCGCGCGATCGAAAGCCATACAAGAAAAGATATCTATTCTTTCTGTTATCCTATTGGCGGTTTCAATGATTATGTTAGAGATAAGGTTAAGGACGCGGGATACAGGATTGCGGTAGCGACCAATCCAGGCAAAGATTATCCAGATCATGATGTATTCGCGATGAAGCGCGTACGCATATCAAGGACATCGGACAGCCTGCTTGTGTTTTGGATCGAGACATCAGGTTTCTACACATGGATAAAGGAGCATCGCGATGAGGACTAGGGGTGCGATGAAGCGGATACTTATTGTTAATGTCAATTGGTTAGGGGATACGCTTTTTGCGACTCCTTTTATAAGGGCTATAAGGGAACATTGCCCTGAGGCTTATATTGCTGTCTTTACGCATTCAAGATGCAGGGAGATCTTAGAGGAGAATCCTCATATAGATGAGGTCATTGTATATGACGAAAAAGGGCAGCACAAGCATCTCCTGGGAAGACTTTCAATCGTCTCGCAGCTGAAATCAAAAAATTTTGACACAGCGTTTATATTACGCAGGTCTTTAAGCAGGACATTGCTTCTCTGTCTTTCTAAGATACCTGAACGCATAGGCTATGCCACCAAAAAATCAGGATTTTTGTTAACAAAAAAGATTCCTCCTCCACCTAAGGATTTACACAGGGTGGAGCATTTTTTGGGACTTGCCAGAGCCGTAGGTATAAAGCCAGAAAACAAAAATTATGAATTTTTTGTCTCAGAAGGTGACAGGAAAAAAGCGCGGGATGTTTTAAAGCAGGGGGGAATCAAAGATGACTCAGATTTTATAGTGATAAACGCCGGTGGAAACTGGGATCTAAAGAGATGGCCTGCTGAAGATTTTGCAAGGTTGGGCGATAAAATCTTTAATGGACTTGGCACGAAGGTAGTGCTGAGTGGTGCAGAAAAAGATATGAAATTATGTAAATATATCCGAGGTTTAATGAAAACTAAACCAGTCTTATTGTGCGGTAAGACAGATTTAAAGACACTGGGGGCGGTTTTCCAAAGAGCTAAATTGGTGATTTCAAATGACTCTGGTCCTATGCATATCGCAGTCGGAGTAAAAACGCCTGTTATAGCTTTATTTGGGCCAACGTCTCCTCGAATAACAGGGCCTTACGGAGATGGGGAGTTTAAGATCTTGCAGAATGAAGTAGATTGTGAGGTGCCTTGTTACAAGCTTTCCTGTAAAGATAACAGGTGCATGAAGGCAATAAAAGTTGAGGATGTGTTAAAGCTAATACCATGAAAATACTTTTTATTACCCTTAGTAATATTGGCGATGTGATTTTGACGTTATCTGTATTCTCCGCGCTCAAGGACAGTTTTCAGAAGGAAAAGATAGATGTTGTAGTGGGGCCAAGGGCAAAGGAAGTCTTTCAGAAAGATCCCAGAGTAGGAAATCTTTTTATATATGATAAACATGCTAACTTGAAAGAAAAAATAGCTTTTATAAAAAAAATAAGGAAAAAGAATTATGATCTGGCGGTAGATATGAGGGCGAGCCTCATACCTCTTTTAATAGGGGCGAGGAAAAGGACGAGTTTGATCCTAGTGGATAAAAGCCAGCCGTGGCACAAAAGGTCGGTGCATTTAAGTAAATTAAAAGGCCTTGGCATAGAATATAAAAAGAGGCAAAATATTTATATTGATGATAAGGATAAAGATGAAGTGGCTAGATTACTCGGTGAGCATGGCATAAAGAAGGACGACCTCTTAATAGGGGTGAGCCCGACTTGTCGCAGCCTTTTGAAGCAGTGGCCATCTGAAGGGTTTATAGAAGTCCTAAAGGGACTTTTACATCTGGGAAAACATAAGGTAGTTCTCATAGGCGAAGGTAAAAAAGGACATATTTCAAAAAAGATAGCAGATGCTGTAAATGATAAAAATTTAATAGACTTAACAGGAAAAACAAATCTCAATCAGCTTTTTGCATTAACAGAAAGAATGCAGGTCTTATTGACTTGCGACAGTGCGTCTTTACATATCGCGTGTGATCTTGGCGTGAGGACAGTAGCGATATTCGGGCCTACTGATGCCAGGGAATATGGACCAACAGGCAAGGACGACATAGTAATAAAAAAGGATCTTAAATGCGCTCCGTGCAGAAAGGCGCGCTGCGAGTTTAATAATGAGTGTATGAAAAAAATCAACGCCAAAGAGGTCTTAGACGCAGTTAAGTGCTTAACTTTATTACGATAAACATGGATCGATCAGGCATAAGGCGAATACTTATAGTAAGGACGGACAGGATAGGCGATGTAGTGCTGTCAACGCCTACAATTACTGCTGTGCGCAAGGCGTTTCCAAAAGCCTATATTGCTATGATGGTTTCACCAGAGACAAAGGAGATCGTCATGGCTAATCCCTATCTTAATGAAGTAATTATATATGACAAAAAGGTAAGGCAAAGAGGGATTTTTAAGACTCTGCAGTTTGCGAGCGGGCTTAGAGGCAGGAGGTTTGATCTTGCGTTTATCCTGCATTCTACAAATAGGGTTAACCTGGTGACTTTTTTAGCGGGGATTCCAAAGAGAATAGGCTACAAAAGAGGCAAGATGGATTTTCTTTTGACAGATACGTTGGATTACAAAAAACGGCTCGGAGATAAACATGAAGCAGAATACTCTTTGGATGTCTTAAGACAGATTGGAATAAAGGCAGAGATGTCATCTTTGGTTATACGTGTAGATAAAAAAAGTGAAAACAAGATAGAAGAGTTATTCAGGGAAAACGGTTTGAAGCAGGGAGAAAAAATTCTGGTGCTTCATCCTGGGGCCAGTGATGTTTCTAAGATGTGGCCTCAGGAGAACTTTGCAAAAACAGCGGATGCACTGATCGAGAAGTTTGAGTTGAGGGCTGTTTTGATTTCAGGCTCTGAACATGTAGACCTGGGCGAGAAGATCAGGAAATCGATGAAACATGAGCCTGTTTTTCTATGCGGAAAGACATCAATTGGGGATCTAGCAGCGCTATTTAAGAAAGCGAGTCTATTTATTTCAAATGATTCAGGTCCGGTTCATATTGCCTGCGCGGTTGGCGTGCCGGTCGTATCCATATTCAGCAGAAATGAAAAAGGCCTTAGTCCCCAGAGATGGGGCCCGCTTGGTAAAAATGTCGCTGTGCTGCACAAAGATGTTGGTTGTACTGAATGCCTTGCACATAATTGCAAAAAGGCTTTTTTATGTCTTAGGTCAGTGACTGTTAAAGAGGTCGTAGAAAAGGCAGAAGGATTATTGGGTCAATAGAGGGAGCAAATGGGGTTGAAGAAGATTATAGTTTTATTTACATTGATTTTTTTAATATCCGGTTGCGGGTGGATCGGAAAGTACAGGATTGTAAACAGTCCTGACGGATTTAAGATTAAGCCGCCGACAGAAAAGCTACGGGTAGGAGAGAGATTTATATACAAGGCAGAATGGCTTGGTATGGATGTAGGCATTGCTACTTTGTCAGTAACAGAGATTACCAAGAGAAGCGGTCGCCAGGTTTACAAGATAGTCGCTACTGTCAGGACCACGCCGATTTTATCAAAGCTATACAAGGTCGAGGATGAGATAATCAGTTATTTGGATATAGAAGAGCTTTATCCTGTCAGGTTCGAAAAGAAACAAAGAGAGGGCGGTTATCGCTCAGATGAATATATCGATTTTTATCAGAAAAAGGGCAAGGCCGTTTATTTTTCCCGACTCAGCCACGAAAAAAAGGAGTTTTATATCCCAAAAAGAGTCCAAGATACCTTGAGTTGTATGTACTATTTCAGGTTACAGGATGTTAGCTTCAGGAAATCCGTATTCGCAAATGTAAATCTGGATGAAAAGAACTATCTCTTGGAGGCTAAGGTACGCAAAAAAGGCTTTATAAGGATCAAGGGCGTTGGGGAGTGGGAGGCGTTTATGGTGGAGCCGCTTCCATGGTTTCAAGGCAAGATAAAGAGGAAGGCAAAAGCGACTATGTGGTTTTCAGCGGATGAGAAGAGGATCCCGCTTTTGATGATCACAAGCGGTATACCGTTTGTAGGTACTGTTACCATAACGCTTCAGAAGATCGAGAATCTTGACACCCAGGGGCAATAGTGTTAAAATACACAGATAACTTAAGGAGAAAGTATGCCTAAAGATAAATTAGACATAGATTTAGCTAAATTAAAGACCTATCCTATATCCAAGAGGAAAAACAAGGTCAAGTACCAGGCATTTGCAAAGGCGCCTCTTAAGGCCCGTAGCTTCTCTGATTTCTATGATTCCTTGCCTGATATCCTTGCCGGAAGAAGCTTTTCTCAGGTTGTGGATGCGATTATCTCTGCCCGCAAGAAGAAAAAACCTGTTATAGCGATGATGGGCTCTCATGTAATAAAATGTGGCCTCAATCCTGTTATAATAGAGCTTATAAAGAAGAAGATAATTACTGTGATTGCATTAAATGGTTCAGGCGCGATCCATGATTTCGAGATCGCTCTTATCGGTAAGACATCGGAAGATGTTGAAGAGGCCCTGGAAGATGGAAGTTTTGGCATGGCAAAGGAGACTGCATTATATCTGAATGGCGCAATAGGTGAGGCAGTGGAGAGAGAGATTGGCGCAGGCAAGGCAATTGGTCAGGTAATAGACGAAGAAAAACTGCGCTTTAAAGATCTGAGCCTTTTATATAATTGTGTCAAGCAGGGAGTGCCAGCCACAGTGCATATTGCGATAGGTACAGATATTATCCACCAGCACCCGAGCTGTGATGGGGCTAATTTAGGACAGGCATCACTGAGTGATTTTCATAATCTAATAGAGGCGGTTTCGGACCTAGGCGATGGCGGAGTGATATTGAATATAGGTTCGTCGGTGATTCTTCCGGAGGTATTTTTAAAGGCCTTGAATGTTGCAAGGAATCTTGGTCATAAGGTGAAAGATTTTACGGCATGTAATTTTGATATGATACACCACTACAGGCCTTTTCAGAATGTAGTAAAGCGTCCCATAAAATCAGGCGGAGCAGGCTATACGATTATAGGTCATCACGAGATGATGATACCTCTTTTAGCTCAAGCCATTATTGAAAAGATATGAAAAAAGAAAAATTTAAAAGTGTCATATCTAGATTTTCCAGGGCAAAGGTTTTAATAATAGGCGACCTTATACTGGATGAATTTTTGTGGGGTGATGTTTCAAGGATTTCCCCTGAGGCTCCTGTGCCTGTTGTATGGGTGCGCTCAGAGTCTTTTATACCGGGAGGCGCAGCAAATGTGGCCAACAATATCCATGCCCTTGGCGGAGAAGTGTATTTAGCCGGTATTATCGGAATGGATGAATGGGGTAAGATTCTTACAGAGAAATTGAGAAAAAAGGGAATTGATGTGGAGGGTGTTATCATTGATGACGAGAGACCTACTACCCTTAAGACAAGGGTCATCGCACACCACCAGCAGGTAGTCAGGATAGACAAGGAAAAGATGGATTGCCTGTCGAGTGACGTAATAGATCAGATCATAGATCATGTAAAGGAGATAATAAAAGAGATAGATGCTATTATTATCGAAGATTATGGCAAGGGTGTTGTCACTCCCAGGCTTTTACGGGGAGTTTTAAGACTGGCCAGAAGGTATAAGAAAATTGTAACAGTAGACCCCAAAGAAGAGCATTTTCATTATTATAAAGGTGTTACAGCTGTTACGCCGAATTGCTACGAGGCGGCCCGGGCAACAGGGATAAATATGAAAGATGCAAATAGTATTGCTAGGATAGGCAGGGCATTGCTTAATAAACTGAAATGCAAAGCTGTTCTTGTTACTCTGGGCGAACATGGTATGCGGCTTTTTGAAGAAAAAGGGCGAGTCACAAGCATACCGACGCTTGCGCAGGATGTCTTTGATGTCTCTGGTGCGGGAGATACGGTAATAGGCGCGTTTACACTGGCGCTTGCAGCTGGTGCAGATATGAGGCGCGCAGCGCACATCTCAAATATTGCCGCAGGTATTGTAGTGGGTAAGGTTGGAACAGCGGTTGTTACACAGAAAGAAATTTTATCCAGGTTAAAATAATATGGAAGCTATTGGAATAATTCCAGCTAGATTTGGGGCGACGAGGTTTGATGGAAAGCTTCTGGCAGATCTGTGCGGGAAACCGGTTATCCAGCACACATGGGAGAATGCCAAAAAGTCCAAGGCAATAGAAGACCTTATAATAGCGACCGATGATAAGCGCATCTATAATGCTTGTAAGGGGTTTGGCGCTAAGGTCATATATACGTCAAAGGCCCACAAGAGCGGGTCAGACAGGCTTACCGAAGTAACAGCTTCGATCGATACAAATATTGTGGTCAATATCCAGGCAGACGAGCCACTTATACACCCGTCGATGATAGATGACGTGGTGGCGCCACTTCTAAAGACTAAAGAAAGCGTACAGATGGCAACGCTTTGCCATAAGATCAAGGAAGAATATGAGCTTTTTGATAGAAACGTGGTAAAGGTCGTGATGGACAGAAAAGGCTTTGCAATGTATTTTTCGAGGTCAGTCATTCCGTACAAGCCGCGGTCAATAAATAATGGCCACGGCATAAAAAGACACTACAAGCACATTGGTTTATATGCCTATACCAAGGATTTTCTTCTTACATTCAAGAGTCTTCCTCAATCTCCGCTTGAAAAGATAGAGAAACTGGAACAATTGAGAGTACTTGAGAACGGGTATAAGATAAAAGTCATAGAAACTAAACATGAAACAGTGGGTGTTGATACACCTGAGGATCTGATAAAGGCGATAGAGACAATAAAAGGTTCAAAGCAGTTGAGTTTTCTGTAACAGGAGAAATAAAAAATGGCAAGAGAGATAAAGATAAAAAATATAAAAATAGGTGAAAATTCTCCTTTGGCTTTGATTGCAGGGCCTTGCGTAATAGAAAACGAGAAACATGCTGTAAGCCATGCAAAAGAGATCAAGGATATCTGTCAAAAATTAGATGTACCTTTTATATTTAAATCCAGTTATGATAAGGCAAATCGCTCTAATCTTAGATCGTACAGGGGGGTTGGGATTGATGAAGGACTTGGGATTCTTAAAAAGATCAAAAAAGACCTTGATTTAGCCATATTGAGCGATGTGCATTGTAGAGTTGAGCTAGATAAAGCGAAAGAGGTTTTAGATGTTATCCAGATACCAGCATTTTTATGCAGACAGACAGATTTCGTAATAGAGATTGCGAAGGTCGCGAAGGTAGTGAACATTAAAAAGGGTCAGTTTTTGGCTCCGTGGGATATCGGAAATATCATTGAAAAGGTAAAATCTGCAGGCAACGAGAACATTATCATTACAGAGCGCGGTACGATCTTTGGTTACAATAACCTCGTTAGCGATATGCGGTCTTTAGAGATAATGCGTCAATTCGATTATCCTGTAGTTTATGATGCGACCCACAGTGTTCAGCTTCCTGGGGGCCAAGGCACTGCTTCTGGCGGAGAACGGAGATTTGTCCCAGGTCTTTCCCGTGCAGCAGTAGCGATGGGTTGCGATGGTTTATTTCTGGAAGTGCACAAGGATCCTGATAAAGCACCTTGCGATGGCCCCAATATGATCGACCTAGAGATGTTAGAAAAACTGTTGAAAGACGTAAAGAAAATAGATAAGGTTGTAAGATGCTAAAAAAACGCGCCAAAGAAGTTTTAAGAATAGAAGCTGAATCCATAAAACGACTTTCCTCCCGTATAAACAAGGATTTTGAGAAGGCTGTTAACATGATCTTTGCGTGTAAGGGCAGGGTTGTCGTGACAGGTATGGGAAAGGCAGGTATTATCGGAAACAAGATCTCTGCGACCCTTGCTTCGACTGGCACGCCGAGCCTGTGGCTTCATTCTGCAGAAGCTATCCATGGTGACCTTGGCCGCGTGAGAAAAGAGGATTTGTTAATAGCTATCTCAAGCAGCGGGGAAACAGAAGAGGTTGTAAAGCTAATCCCAAACATAAAAAAGATCGGCGCGAAATTAATTGCCATGACAGGAAACATGCGCTCGACCCTTGCAAAGAATAGTGATACAGTACTAGATGTTTCTATTAAAAAAGAAGCATGTCCTTTGGGATTGGCGCCTATGGCGAGCACCACTACGATGCTTGCAATGGGAGACGCGCTTTGCGCAGCGCTTATTGATAAAAGGAGATTTAAAAAAATAGATTTTGCTTTTCTTCACCCAGGCGGAAATCTTGGAAAACAGCTTCTTCTGAAAGTCGAAGATATAATGAGGAAGGATACCCAGAACCCTATAGTAAAAGAAGGCACAAAGGTAAAAAGCGTGCTTTTGAAGATCACTGCTTCAAGGGCAGGGAGTGCTACAGTCGTGGATGCCAAAGGAAAATTAAAAGGTATTTTCACTGACGGAGACCTGAGAAGGCATTTAAAGGAAGGTTCTGATCTTTCAAGAAAAAAGGTAAGTGAGGTAATGACGAAAAACCCAAAGTCTTTAAAGAAGGGCAAGCTTGCAGTCGAGGCACTCAGAATTTTACGCGAACATAAGATTGATGAGGTGCCTATAGTTGATGAAAAAGGCCGTGCAATAGGTCTTGTGGATGTACAGGATCTATTAAGGGCAGGACTCGTATGATAGAAGAGCGCGCAAAAAAGATAAAGCTTTTAATCCTTGACGTTGACGGCGTTCTTACGGATGGTCGCATTATTTATGACAACTTTGGAGACGAACTCAAATTTTTCAATGTAAATGACGGACTAGGAGTATATCTTCTTCGTAAAGCTGGTATAAAAACAGTTATTATCACTGCCAGGAAGACCAAAGCAGTCTTAAAACGCGCACGCGACATGCGCGTTCAAGCAGTATATTCAAATCATTATAAGCTCAAGATCTACCAAAAAGTCCTTAAGAAATTCCGCGTGAAAGACGAAGAGGTCTGTTTCATGGGAGATGATCTTTTGGATCTGTCTATAATAAAAAGGGCTGGTCTTGCAGTTACCCCTCCAAACGCTGTGGCTGAAGTCAAGGCCTTAAGCCATTACACTACTCAGAGACATGGCGGCAAAGGTGCTGTACGTGAACTTGTCGAAATGATCCTCAAATCCCAGGGCCTCTGGGAGAAAGTAACTTCCAGATACCTGAAGTAATTACCCAAAGCTCACATTTGAAGATTTGGGTAATTAATGTGTGATATGAAGCTAAATCAAAAATTGATCCTAGGATTTTTGGTGCTTGCTGCGCTAGTCGCAGTTATAGGCTATATCTCTATCTACATAAGTCAGAGGGCATTGGAGCAGTATATCGAGAAGTCCTCCATATCATTGGCTGCTGAAACACTTGATAAGATAGACAGGAATATCTATAGTAAAATCGAGATATTCCAGGAATATTCCAAGGATTTAATACTGCAGCAGTCCCTTTTAGAATCAAACCAGGAATTTGAGAAATTAGACGATATTCAGGCCTATATTAAGACTAAAGATGAAGAGTGGATTTCTTCTCAGAAAACAACTACAACACCTTTTATGCAGGGACTGATAAATAATAGTTTGTCGCTTGAATTAAGAGAAAAGATAGGATTCTATGAGAAGAAATATGATTACAGGGTCTTCGGCGAGGTGTTTGTTACAAATAAATACGGCGCTAATGTTGCCCAGACAGGAAAGACATCAGATTACAGGCAAGATGATGAAGAATGGTGGCAGGAGGCTAAAAAGAATAGTTTATACATAAGGGATGTTCAATATGATGAGAGCGCGGGCGTCTATTCTACTGATATCGGGATAAGGATCGATGATGAAGACGCAAATTTTATCGGAGTAATAAAGGTTGTACTGAATATTGAAGAAGCGATTAATATAATAAGATCGATAGAACCGAGTAAGCAATACTCAAGCAGGTATTTTAAGCTGTTAAGTAAAGACGGAACGTTAATCTATTCGACAAAGACAGAAAGAGATTTCGAGATATTCAAAGATGTTTCCGAGGAACAATTTTTTAAAGAAATAGAGAAAGGCAATGGATTTTTTATTGGCCATGAAACTGGTGAAGAAGAGGAATTATTTGCCTACGCTCATTCAAAAGGATATAGGGATTTTAATGGTTTTGGCTGGATCCTTATTGTAGAACATGAGGCAAGGCAGATATTCGCTCCCGTAGATAAATTAAAAAGTATTCTTTTATTTATTTCGTTTATAGTCACGCTATTTGCACTTTTGACTGGAGCGTTGATATCCCGCTCCATTTTAAAACCGATGAGAAGATTGATGGCTGCAACAGTCAAGATAGGCAAAGGCCAGTTAGATTCAAAGGTAGAGGTCAAGTCAAAAGATGAAATAGGAATACTGGCAGCTTCCTTTAACAGGATGACTGATGAATTAAAGGAAAGCACTACATCAATAGAAAACCTTAATAGAGAAATAGAATCGCGCAGGAAGACAGAAGAAGCACTTAAAAGGGCGTATAAAGAATTAAAAGAAAAAGAGCAGGAATTGGTCCAGGCAGAAAAGATGGCTGCCTTGGGTACGATCTCAGCAGGCATGGCCCACGAGATAAACAACCCTCTCATGGGTATTATGCTTTTGGTGCAAAATCTTACATCTCAGAAGAGAGAAGAGAAAGAACAAAAGGCATTGTCATTTATAGATAATGGCCTCAAGAGGATCGAAGGTGTGGTTTCAAAGCTTCTTGCGTTTTCACGGAAAGAAAAGTTAATCTTGAGAAAAGAGAACATAAATAATATTATAGAAGAGACCATCCC
Source organism: uncultured Planctomycetia bacterium (assembly GCA_964652265.1). GTDB lineage: Bacteria > Omnitrophota > Gorgyraeia > Gorgyraeales > Gorgyraeaceae > JAHIUV01. The sequence continues at coordinate 18,683 of CAZZAL010000012.1, read as the reverse complement.
TTTTATTTCGCATGAATTTGTTTCAAACGACATTGAGCTAGTGAAGGATTATAGAAGGGATTTGCCAGACTTGGAGCTTTCTAGCAATGCAATGCAGCAGGCTTTCATGAATATATTATTGAATGCCAAAGATAGTGTTTTGGATTCCGGATTTAAAAAGATTACTATAACGACTTACATGGAAAATGATGCAGTGAAAATAAAGTTCAAAGATGAAGGAATTGGCATGAAAAAAGAGGATCTCAAAAAAGTCTTTGACCCATTTTTTACAACCAAGGCAGTTGGTAAGGGATTGGGTATGGGGATGTCTATAGTCAGGAATATCATAGAGCAGCACGGAGGAAAGATAAATATAAACTCAGAACCCAGGAAAGGAACAGAAGTAATAATATCTTTACCTGTTCCTGCATGAATTAAAGGAGGTAAGATATGACTAAAATACTTGTTGTTGACGATGATGCCCTGGTAAGAGAAGGTTTTAAGACGATCTTAGAGGACTTTAATTATGAACTTGATTTTGCAAAAACAGCTAAGGAAGCCGTGACCCTGTTTGGACCAAAGAAATACCAGTTGATTTTTTTAGACCTGGCATTACCTGATAAAGATGGGAAGGAATTGCTAAGGGATTTTAGAGATAATGACAAAGACGTAAAGATATGTGTCATATCAGGCTATCTGTCAAAGCTCGGAAATATCCTGGAACAACATGATCAATCAGCAGCTAATACCATGTTCTGCATGAAGCCTATAAACAGGGAAGAGATAATAAAGATTACAAAGGATAATATTAAAAATTAGTGTGTATGAAATCCAATCCGGCCTTTTGGTTTTGGCGGCGGAGGTAATGGTAGTGGTTTCATAAGTTCCTTGATTATCTCAAATATCGCGATTATATGCTTGTCGTGCTTGTCTATTCTTCTTTCGAGCTCCCCTAAATTTTGTGCTAGTTCCTTATGTGTAGAAAGGACCTGTTTTAATCTTACAAATGTCCTCATGATAGCAATGTTTACTCTAATTGCGCACTTACTTCTTAAGACACTGGAAAGCATAGCAACACCTTGTTCGGTAAAGGCGCAAGGCAATTGTGGTGAAAACTTGAGATCTTTGAGGTGGTCACAAACTGTGACCACCTGCTCTTTTTCAGACTTTGTTAATTTAAACATGAAATCTTCTGGAAAGCGATCTATATTTCTCTTTGTCGCTTGGTTTAATACCTTTGTTTTTACACCATAGAGTTGCGCTAAGTCTTTATCCAACATTACCTTATGTCCACGAATTATGAATATCCTTTGTTCAATAAATTGTTGCTGTACAAGCTCTTTCATAGTAATCCCCTTTCCTGGTATTGCATTTTGCGATACTAAACTTGAAGTCACAAATTGTGACTTCAAGATATAAGACATGCTGCACCGCCCTTTTCTTTCAAAAAAATCAATATTTTTCTTGATAAACTTTTTTGATTGTTGTATATTACCTTTGAAATTGGGGAGGGCCATGAAGAGGTTTTTCGCTATTATATTAATTACTGGGATAGTCGCATTTTTCTGTTCTGATGCACTTGCATTCGATGATGAAGACTGGCAGTATTGGGGTACAGCAAATGCAGCTTACAAAATTTCAGACGAGTGGAAGTTTGGAATAGAAGAAGAGCTGCGTTGGGGCGATGACATGCACAACCCTTATTACAATCATACTGATTTAGGATTGACTTATTCTGGCCTGGCAGACTGGTTTATCTTGAGCATTAACTACAGACATGTAAAGGAAGAAAAATCTAATGACTGGAAGACCGAATATCGTCCCCATGTAAATGGAACCATTAAGTGGAAATTAGAGGATTTTTCGTTCTCCAACCGCGGAAGATTAGAATTTAGAGAAAGAGAAGATGGGGATGAAGTGTGGCAATACAGAAATAAAATATTAGTTAAACCATCTCTTGGTTTCACAAAATACAAGATTCAGCCTTATGTCGCAGATGAAGTCTTTTTTGACTCAGATTCAGAAGAGCTGAACAGAAACAGGCTTTATTCTGGTTTTTCCTTCCAGATATCCAAAGACCTAAAGGCCGAGCTATATTATCTCTGGCAACGCTCCAAATCCTCCTCTAGCGGCAAATGGACCGATGTAAATGTCATCGGAACAAAGCTTAAGATTTCATTTTAAATTTAAAATCAAGTTGCTTAAATCCAATAAGAACAGATGAGAACATCAAAATGTCATGTTCTGTAAAAACGCGTGGCACTTTACGAGTTCCTCCCAAACTTGATATTCCAAAATGGAATATCAAGTTATCAAATTCTTCCTTATTTAACTGGAACATAAAATCTTCGGGGAAGCGTTCGATATTTCTAGTTACACCCATCCATTTTCTTTCAAAAAATAAAAAATCTTACTTACCCTTGCAGGAATATAGATTATTGTGTAAACTTAGTATGATATATATGAAGAAAAAAATCTTAATCATAGAGGATACACCAGATATTTGCAAAGTCTTATCATTTCGCTTAGGAAGCAAAGCTTTTTGAGATTATTATTACGATGGGGAAGATGGCTTGGCCAAGGCAAAAGAGTAGAGATCGGAAAAGATAAAACCATTTCTAATGCCTCCATTATAATGCTAACAGCAAAGGCTACGGATACTGATAGGGTTATTGGCAAGGTTATCGGTGCCAATTCTTATATAACCAAAGACTATGAGTTTCAAGGGATACTTTCACTAATACAAAAAATTCTCCAATAAACCTGATAAGATAGTAGTTGTTTCTTTTGCAAGTTTTTTTGTTTGGACTTGCATTTATGTATATAATTAGGTAAACTAATCTAGAGTAAATATACCGTATATATAGATGCTAGGGTTTGCAGAACTATTTTTTGCATTTGATCAAGGCAGTTAAAATGCTTACTTCGGATGAAAATTGTACAAAACCGTTTGACCCAGAGGTATTTATAAGCAAGGTCAATTTCGCGCTTAAACGCTAGTCAGTGACAGCTACTAAGGAGATTTGGGGTTAAAGATATGACTGACAAGGAAAAAGCGATCCAGAACTTGCGGCAGGCGCTTTTAAAGGCCCAAGAAGACATAGAGAAATTAGCCAGGATAAAGTCAGACTTTGTCTCTATTGTTTCCCATGAATTACGTACGCCTTTGACTTCTATCAAGGAAAGCGTATCTTTGGTATTAGACGGCGTGACTGGTTCTCTAAATGAAGGACAGAAGAATTTTTTAAGCATAGCTAAAAATAATATAGAAAGGCTTACAGGGACCATAACTGATGTGCTTGATTTTTCAAAGCTTGAGTCTGGACGCTTTATCATGCATAAGAGAAAAATGGATATAAATAATGTGATAAGGGATATCTATTCCTTATTTAAGAGCAGCGTGGAAAAGAAAAAGCTTTCCTTCGAGCTTAAACTTTATAAAGATGGAGACCTTATATGGTTTGACCCTGAAAGGATTAGCCAGGTATTAAGTAATCTTATTTCCAATGCCATAAAATTCAATAAAGAAAAAGGTGGAATAAGAATATTCAGTAGCAAGGATACTGTCGACGGAAGAGAAGTTATAAAGGTCTGCGTTCAAGATACTGGGATCGGGATCCGCAAAGAAGACCTCCCGAGCCTTTTTAAACGTTTTAGCCCTCTAGATACAAGCATGACGCGTAATTTTCGTGGGGTAGGATTAGGCCTTGTTATATGTAAGGGCATAGTAGAGCTTCACGGCGGTGATATATGCGTAGAATCAGAGGTGGATAAAGGCTCTAAGTTTATTTTTACCTTGCCTGTTTACAAGAAAGACAACGAATTCAATTTTTTACTGGATGAGGCCGTTGAAAGGGCAAGATACAATGATATGAAATTATCCCTTATTGTTTTCAAGATCAAAGATAAAAAAGATATCAGCGAAGATGTGCTTTCAGATCTGGAGAAAAAGATACGATTTTCTGTAAGGGGTCCGGAGGATAAGGTCGTAAGATTTAAAGAAGGGGACCTGATCGCTGTAATGGCAGGTACTGATAAAGATGGCGCAGAAAGGATCATGCAGAGGATAAAAAAGAATGTAAAGGTCTCTTTAAATTTTGGTCTCGCTGTTTATCCAGACAGGGCGAAGGCAAAAGGCGATTTAGTAAAAGAGGTTGAGAAGGAATTAAAAACCAAGAAGTTTACACTTTAATCCTGGAGGTATAATATGGATAAGAAAAGGATTTTGGTAGTCGATGATGATCCGGATTTATTAAAGATGCTGAAGGTAAGGATAGAGGCAGAAGGTTTTGAATTTATGAGCGCCAAGGATGGCCAGGAGATGCTGGATCTCTTAAAAGTAAAAAAACCAGACGTGATATTGTTGGATATATTACTTCCCAAGGTAGACGGCTATACTGCCCTGAGGGAGATGAAAAAAGAAGACGAATATAGAGACATACCTGTTATTATACTGAGTGCAAAAGAGAAGAAAAAGGTCGGGGACCTTTTTGCCCTTGAAGATGTAGCGTTTTTTGTGGAGAAGCCGTTCGAGACAAGAGATCTACTACAAAAAGTAAGGAGTTTATTATGACAGATAGAAAAAGGATACTTGTAGTCGATGACGAAGATGATCTAAGGAGCATGCTGAAATTCAGACTTGAGGCCATGGATTATGATGTTTCTGAGGCAGTTGATGGCCAGGAAGGCTTAGATAAGGCTAGATCTAGCAGGCCGGATCTGATCATCCTAGATCTTATGCTTCCAAAGATCGATGGTTTCAAGGTATGCAGGATGCTCAAGTTTGATGAAAAGTATAAACATATACCTATCATCATGTTTACTGCGCGCGCGCAGGAAAAAGATAAACAGATCGGCAAAGAAATGGGCGCAGAGGCATATGTAACAAAGCCGTTTGATCCGGATATATTATTGAGTAAGATAAAGGAGTTGTTGAAACAATAAGGAGGTAATATGGATACGCAGAAGAAGATCCTGGTGATAGATGATGAAGAGGATATACAAAAACTTTTAAAGATCCGGCTCGAGCAGGATAATTTTATTGTTATAACCGCAGGAGACGGCGACATAGGCGCAAAGACAGCAGAGCAAGAGATGCCTGATTTTATTATTTTGGATATAATGATGCCGAAGGTAGATGGATATAGCTGCCTAAAAGAGATAAGAAAACTTCCTAAGACAAAAGATATCCCTGTTTTGATGCTGAGCGGAAAAGAAGAAGAAAAGGTAAGGGATCTATTTGCGTTTCAAAAGATAAGCGGTTATATAGAAAAACCCTTTGAACTGGATAATCTAGTGGCAAAGGTAAAAGAGATCCTGAAGATATAATTTATGGCGATAAAGATATTATTAGTAGACGATGAACGGGATATAGTCGAGGTTACGAAGATGCGCCTTTGGTCCAAGGGCTTTGAGGTGGAGTGTGCATATGATGGCCTGGATGCTATAAATAAAGTAGGAAAGGTAAAACCCGATGTCGTACTTTTGGATCTATTCATGCCTGTCATGCATGGTTATGAAGTATGTAAGAAATTAAAAGAAAATCCGAAGACAAAAGATATACCTGTAATACTATTTTCTGCTGGACTTTGTAAGGGTTCTTGCCCTAAAGAGGCAAAAGATGTCGGAGCGGTAGATTTCGTTTCTAAGCCATTTGATGTGCAAGAACTGGTGGACAAGATAAACTTTTACACGAAGAAAAAATAATGGATACCAAGACTTGGAATGACGTAATAAAAGACATAAATGCAAATCTTGAGCTAGAAAGCTGCTTAGAGACTTCTATGAAGAAGATAGCTGGTCTATTAGATGTGGAGATGGGCTCATTGATGCTACTAGATAAAGAAAACCAGGAGCTTTCGATCAAGGCAGCAAAAGGCTTGAGCCAGGATATTATTGAAAGCGCCAGACCTAAGGTAGGAGAAGGTATTTCAGGCTGGGTCGCACAAAGCAAGAAGCCGCTTCTCATAAAGGATATAGAAAAAGACAAGAGATTCAGGAGAAGGGGCGGGAGTTACCACAATAATTCTTTATTGAGCGTGCCTTTGGTAGTCAGGGATGAGGTATTCGGCGTGATCAATGTAAATAATAAATCCAACAAACGGACATTTAGAGAGAGTGACCTGGATAAACTAAAAGAGATCTCTGCGCATGTCTCTAGCGCACTCGATAAATCCTTAAAATACGAAGAGGCAAAAAGATTAAGCCAGATAAAGTTGGATTTTATATCGACAGTATCTCATGAGTTGCGCTCGCCTCTTTCATCTGTAAAAGAGGCTATAGGCCTACTTATCGATAAAATACCAGGCAAGATAAATGCTGACCAGGAAAAGTTCCTTACGATCTCCAAAAATAATCTAGACAGGGTCTTGCGCCTTATAAATGAACTCCTGGATATATCCAAGCTGGAGGCAGGCAAGCTGGATATGAAAAGAAATTTTCAGGATATATGCGCCATTGCAAAACATGTATACGATACATTAAAAATAGAATCTGACAAGAAAAATATAAAGCTTAACCTGAAGATGCCTGATGCAAAACTCGAGATGTGGTTTGACCATGACCAAATCGAAAGGGCGCTTTTAAATCTTGCAGGAAATGCCATTAAGTTTACAGAGGAAGATGGCATAGTCAGCATAAAACTTGAAGACCTGGGTAAATTTGTGCAGATAAGCGTGATAGACAATGGTTATGGCATAGCTGAAGAAGACTTGGACAAGGTGTTTGATAAATTTTATTCAGTAGTAAAGGCAAAGGCGTCGAAGATAAAAAGTACTGGATTAGGTCTTCCTATAGCCAAGGAGATAGTGGAATTACACAGGGGGCGGATTTGGGTGGATTCACAGCTTGGCCGCGGCGCGAAGTTTTCGTTTACATTACCAAAGGACATACGTACTGTTTCTGAGAGGTGACTATGGCAAAGAAGACAGTTGAACAGGTATTATTAGAACGATTACTCATTACCGATGAGCAACTTAAGAAGATCAGGGGAGATTCAAAGAAAAAAGGCATTTCCGTATCAAAGCTCTTGGTACGTTCAGGTGTGGTAAGTGAAGACGATTATACGCAGGCCTCATCAGAGATCCTGGGAGTCCCGTACATCGACCTCAGCAATTACCTGGTGGATGCTGGGATCATAAAGCTTATCCCGGAAAGCGTGGCACGCAAGCATAAAGTTATTCCTATTTTTAAAATAGGAGATACCCTTACTGTAGCAATGACAGATCCAAAGGATATCATGTCAATAGATGACCTGACGCGCAGGTCTAAATGTGAGATAGAGCCAGTCCTCTCTAGTCAGAGCTCGATCCTGAGCGCAATAGACCAATATTATGGCGTAACTGGTTCAGTAGATGATGTAATAAAAGATATAGATAAGGTGAAAAAGAAAGAAGGGCCGCAAGTAGAAGTAGATTCAGAGAAGCTTGCTGAGATGGCAGAAGAAGCACCTGTAATAAAACTTGTTAATCTTATTATCATGCAGGCAGTGAAGGATGGGGCTAGTGATATTCATATTGAGCCAGAGGAAGACGCATTAAAAGTAAGATTCAGAGTGGATGGTGTTTTACATGAGATGTTTTCGCCTCCCAAACACCTAGAGTCAGCCCTCCTGTCAAGGGTAAAGATACTGGCAGGGATTGATATATCTGAGAAAAGAAAACCCCAAGATGGACGTTTCAATATAAAGGTAGAGAATAGGAATGTGGATTTGAGGGTGTCTACATTCCCCACTATATATGGAGAAAATCTTGTGATAAGGATCTTGGACAAAGGCGCAGTATTAGTGGATCTTGACAAACTTGGTTTTTCCAAGGACACTAAGAAGCAATTTGAAGCATCGATAAGAAGACCGCATGGTATAATACTCGTAACAGGCCCTACTGGAAGCGGCAAGACTACGACTCTTTATTCAGCCCTTACTACGATTGATACAGAAGAAAAAAATATTATTACAGTAGAAGACCCGGTCGAATATCACCTGGGAAGGATCAGGCAGTCTCAGATGAATCCAAAGGCAGGGCTTACTTTTGCTTCAGGGCTTCGTTCGATTTTAAGACAGGATCCTGATGTAATTATGGTAGGAGAGATACGAGATAAAGAGACAGCTGAGATCGCAGTACAGGCAGCATTGACAGGGCACCTGGTATTCAGCACTTTACATACAAATGATGCCTCAGGGGCATTAACACGGCTGGTAGATATGGGTGTGGAGCCGTTTTTGATCTCAAGCTCTGTCATAGGGATATTGGCACAGAGGCTGGTAAGGGTGATTTGTAAGAAATGTAAACAATCTTATGCGCCGAGCGAAGAGGTTTTAAAAGGCCTGGGTATCATAGAACGGGTAAAAGAGTTGTTTAAGGGTAAAGGATGTAATGCCTGTAAAGATACAGGGTATAAAGGCAGGATTGGTATATTTGAGCTTTTGGTAGTCAATGAAGAGATCAAAAAAATGATCGTTGATAAGGCATCAAGTAGTGCGATAAAGAAAAAAATCATCGAGATGGGTATGAAGACATTGCGGGACGATGGCATGGATAAGGCGTTAAAGGGGATTACGACTGCGGACGAGGTAATAAAGGCAACGCAGGAGGAGTAGTGCCAAATTTCAAGTATAAGATTCGCGATAAACACGGACGGGCGTCTACCGGTACGATAGAGGGCGAGTCCAGAGAGGCTATTGCCAGTCATTTCAGGAAAATGGGGTATACCCTTACCTCAATAGAAAAGGCTGGACCATCTTTAAAAAGACTCAATCCCTTTGAAAGGTTTTTCCATCGAGTAAATTTGGAAGAATTGATTGTCTTTACCCGTCAACTCATGACGCTTCAACGCGCAGGCGTTCCGATCCTTGTAAGTTTAGAATCCATTTCCGCGCAGAGCACTAATCCCTACTTTAAAAAAGTCATCAACGAGGTCTCTCGTGATATAGAAAGCGGCAAGAGCCTTTCAGATTCTATTTCTAAATTTCCCAATGTATTTTCTGAGATCTATATAAGCATGATACGTTCTGGCGAGGCAGCCGGTATTCTTGATAATGTCCTGGATAGACTTGCTACTTTTTTTGAGCACGAGCAGGACCTGAGGATGAAGGTCAAACAGGCGACGCGTTATCCATTATTGGTTATAGTGAGCATTGCCATTGCCTTTCCTATGGCGGTCATGTTTATTATACCTAAATTTAGCGCGATCTACGCAAGGTTTGATGCAGGGCTTCCGCTTCCGACAAGGATGCTTTTGGGTATGAATCATATATTGGTTCATTACTGGCCGCTTGTAGTCGTAGGGTTAGCTATTTTTATCACAGCATTCAGGTATTTTATCAATATGCCTGTTGGCAGGTCCTTCTGGGATACTGTCAAATTAAAGGTGCCTATCTTTGGCCCGCTTAATCTAAAGATTTCCATGTCGCGATTCTCCAGGATGACCTCTACACTTTCCGCGAGCGGCATACCTATCATAAGTATACTGGAGATCATTAAAGGCGCTATCGGAAATAAGATCATCGCAAACTCCATAGAGAATATTACAAAGGGTATTAGCGAAGGTGAAGGTATGGCTCAATCAATGAAGGCAAGCGGTCTTTTCCCCGGGATAGTCTTGCAGATGGTGAAGATCGGGGAGGAGACAGGCAAGATCGACGAGTTGCTTATGAATGTCGCTGATTATTATGATGCGCAGGTAGGTTATACTGTTAAAAATCTAACAGTTCTTATAGAGCCGATCTTGATATTTATTATAGGGATCCTGGTTTTGGTCCTTGCGTTGGCGATATTCTTGCCGATGTGGAGTCTTATATCAGTATTCAGGATGTAAAGGGGGTGTTATGAATTTTTTGATAATTTCAGGGGCAGTGGCACTGGTTTTTGGTATCTTGTTATTAGTCGCGCCAGAGAGTGCAAGAAAGCTGAATCTGAAAGTCAGCAAGGTCGTGAGTAACGTAGATAATTTCATCTATAAATATAATCAAGGCATTGGTCTATCTCTTATACTCTCAGGACTAACATTACTTTTTGTTGCGTATTATTTGTATAAGACCAGCGGCAATGTATAATAGCGGCAGGAGTTTAATAGAGCTTATATTTACCATAGTAGTCGTGTTTGTCCTTTATGGCGTATTTGTAAATCAATGGATTGTGACCTTGCAAGAGGCCAGGTCGGTTGCGCTGGAAAACCAGTTGACAAACCTGAAATATTCATTACACTTATATAAGATACTGGAGAAGGATTATCCAGAGGATTTAAAGGAGCTTAATAAAAGATATATAGGGATAAAGGAAGATAGTTTATACGGCAGGAGGTATCTGGAGTTTCAGTTTCAGGATAAAGAGGGTTACCCAGTAGATCCTTATGGTCGTAGATTTAAATATGATAGTAACACCGGAAAAATTAAAAGGGGGAACAAATGAGGATGAGAAATAACAAAGGTTTTACTTTAATCGAACTTGTAATGGTCATTGTAATATTAGGTATACTTTCAGCGATAGCTATTCCTAAATTTGTGGATCTTACAGGTGAGGCAAAGGTTGCTGCTACCAAGAGCGGTTTGGGTGCGATGCGGTCAGTAATCGCTATTGACTATGCAAAGAGTGCTACTTCAGGCACTGCTGCATTTCCTTCTGCTGTTACCACTGATTTGTTCGCAGATGAGAGGATTCCGACGAATAAGCTGAATGATGCTACTGCTGTAGCAGCTGTGACAGTTGCCCCCAGCGGGACAGCGACATCTGCTAGTGGATGGTGGTACATATCTGCTTCCGGTAAGGTAGGGGCGTATTCCGATGGCACAGAAAATACCGCTACCTGGTAAAACACGAATTTGAAACAAACTACTACGAATAATAGATGGGGATGGCTTAAGGAAGCTGTCCCCATTTTTATTTTATTGACACTTACTGCTATATTTTTTTCCGAGACCTTGTTTGGAAACAAGATCTTTATACACAGGGACCTTTCCAGGTTTTTTTATCCTTTAAGAGAGTTTAGTGTAAGCGAGTTCCGGGCCAGCCACATACCGCTCTGGAATCCTTATATCCACTGCGGCAGTCCGCATCTTGCAGAATTTCAGACGAGCGTATTTTATCCCCTTAGCGCAATATACCTATTATTTTCCTATCCTCAAGGATTTAATTATTTCATAATATTGCATATTTTCCTGGCAGGGTTTTTTACGTATCTCTTGATGAGAGAATGGATCTATTCGAGATACGCGGCTTTTTTATCAGCCGCGGTTTTTATGTTCAGCGGTTATATCATCTCAGTGATAAATCTCCTGGCCTCACTCGGTTCGGTTGTATGGCTTCCCCTTGTAATACTTTTTTACGGAAGGGCCCTGAAAAAAAATAGACTCAAAAATTCTATATTAACAGGGGTGTTTCTGGCGCTTATGATTTTGGCAGGCGGGGAGCCAGTGATAGTCATCGGTACGATCCTCATTTTGATTTTATTGAATCTCAGGCAGAGCCAGGTGAAGTCTTTAGCGCTTGCCTTGCTAGTCGCTATCGGCCTTACTGCTTTCCAGATACTGCCGTTTTTAGAATACCTGAGGCATTCTTCAAGGGCTGGCATGGGTTTTACTGAGGCGAGCATGTGGTCTTTGCCGCCATACGCACTTTTAGACTTAGTCATACCGTTTCTAAGCGAAGCAGATTATCTATATAAGGACTATTGGTCGCGGCAGAGCTGGCTTTTGGTGTATTATATGGGCATTTTTACTGTGGTATGTGCCTTTATTTCTTTGAAGTTTGGCATGACTAAAAGAAGAAAGGCATTTTTTTATATCCTGGCCTTAGGGCTTGTTATCTCATTCGGGAGATATACACCCTTTTATTATTTTCTATACAGGGCACTGCCAGGGTTTGGGCTTTCAAGATACCCTATAAAGTTCTTTTTTATGGTGGCATTTTCTGTGGCGGTTTTAGCAGGCATGGGCCTGGATTATTACAGGAAGAATTATCTCAAGCTTAAAAGATTCTTGAACGCGCTTCTGGTTATTGCATGCGCGGGTTCATTTTTATATTTGTTCTTAAATCTGAATTTCACAGAGGTATATAATTCTTTGTACAAAAAGATACTGGAGGCCTTCCCTGGTTTTTTGGTCCAGAGGGCAAATCTGGCACAGCTGGTCTTTATAGCAGCGTATAATCTAAAAAGGGCGATAGGGTATTTTATGTTCCTGGCCCTCTGCATGTTTTTACCCTTAAGAAGCAAGGCCAAGGTGAATTTTATAATTCCGGTTTTACTTTGTGTGTCGCTATTGGACATATTTACAGCCAATAGGGACGTCTATCAGAATATGGATATAGAGGAATATTTAGAACCAGGCCCGACTATTGGGTTTTTAAAAAAAGATACAGGCTTATACAGGACGTTTAATTCCCCGACGACAATAATGCGAAACGTGTTTATTCCGGAAAGGGATTATTTTGAAGGGGTGCGCTCGGCCAAAGAAAGGATGGTTACAAACAGGAATGTGAGCTTTGGGATTTATAGCGCGTACGGGTATGGCTCGCTTTATAATAAGCGTCATGAAAAGGTTGTAGAGGCTATAGTCAATGTAGACTCACCTGAGGAGACCAATCTTTTAAACCTTTTGAATGCAAAATATGTGATCTCACCAAAGGATTTTAAGGCCAAGGGGTATAAGATGGTGAGAAAAGGTGAGAAGGCGAATATTTACGAAAACGAGAATGTGCTTCCGCGGGCATTTTTGGTGGATAAGGCAGTTATTATTAAGGATGAGGAGAAGATTTTAGAGAGAATGAAGAGCAGGGATTTTAATCCAGCAGGAGAGGTGATATTAGAGGAGGATTTTTCTTCCACTAACCATTATCCACTAACCAGTATCCACGAACAAGTTGATATTCTTAAATACTCACCAAATGAAGTAACCATTGAAACCAATGTAGGTGCTTCGAAATTCCTGGTCTTAAGCGATTCCTATTATCCTGGCTGGAAGGCCTACATAGACGGCGAACGAACGAGTATTTACCGGGCAAACTATATACTACGTGCAGTGTATCTCGAGCCAGGCAAGCATATTGTAAGTTTTATATATGACCCATTTTCGTTTAAGATAGGGGCAATAGTCTCTTTATTGACAGTTTTATTGATAGCTATCTTACTGCAGCGTTTCCGAAGACTCACGCATTGACTTTTTTATAGACATAAGGTATGTTTTAGGTATATATGAAAACTAATAATGGGTTTACGTTAATTGAGCTGGTGATAATAATAGTTATCTTAGGGATTTTGGCAGGCGTAGCTATGCCTAAGATAGATTTGACAAATCTAAGGATAAATTTGGCTGCTGAGAAGGTGCAGTCAGATATAAGGTATACGCAGAAATTGGCAATGGACATTCAGAAAAATACCCGAATATCGTTTAGTAGCAGTAGTGATAATTACACAGTGTATATAGAAGATTCTCCAGGGAGTTGGGTAGCAGCAACAGACCCTCGAACCAGAGACAATCTTACAGTTCAGTTAAATGAGGATGAATTTGCAGGAGTAGATATTACCCAGGTATATTTTAACGCTCAAGATAGAGATTTACTTTTTGATATGTTTGGCACGCCTTATGATTATAATGCTGGAACTGGCACTGCAACGTTGTTATCAGGTTCTTCTTGGGTCAGACTTAATGGGACAAGAGATGCCGGAGTTACTCAGAATACTGGGAGGGTATATATTCAGGATGCGCCGTAATCTAAAGGGTTTCACCCTAATTGAATTAGTAATGGTCATTGTAATATTGGGCATATGCCTGCCTTCAGTTGCGCTTTTGTTCAGTCAGGTTATGAAGACATATGGAGAACCGGAGGTTATGCAGGTAGCTACGGCATTAGCTGAACAAAAAATGGAAGAGGTTAGTGGCTTGCGTTATTCTGATATTGCTGATGATGGGCCAACAGCTTTTTCTGGAAATTTTTCGAATTACACCTATCAGGTTACTGTTAGTGCTGTGCCAACTGGTTTAGCAAATGATCCGAGCATGACTGACTATAAACAGATAGAAGTAACTGTATCAAGTAGTATTATAGGAAACATCACTTTGGCGACAGTTGTTACGAATAATTAATAGATTATGAAAAACAAGGGGTTTACCTTAATAGAACTCGTAATAGTCATAGTTATCCTCGGCATTATTGCTAGTATCGCCACTCCTTTGTTGTTGGTCATATCAGACTCACTCTCTTTTTTAGTTAGCAGGGCAGGAATGGATCAGGCCGCAGATGTAGCTTTGAGCATGATGACAAGGGAGGTGCGGAGGTTGAAAGATGATTCGAGTGTTAATGCTGCCGCCTCTTCTCAGTTTTCGTTTGATGATGTCAATAGTAATGCCATAAGCTATTCCTTAAGCGGCACAGACCTGATGCGAAACTCTGATATCTTGGCAAGCGATGTGCAAGATTTAAGCTTCACTTATTATGGTGATAGTGGCGGCACGATATCAACCCCTGTTGTTAGTCCCAATGAAACTGACATAAGACGTATTGATATATCTCTTGAATTTATGAGCAGTGGTCAAACATTTTATTATAAATCACAAGTAAGACCTAGAAACCTGAGGCATGCAAGTGAGAGATTTTTTTAAAGATTCAATGAGAAAAATAAATAACCAGAAGGGCCAGGCCTTGGTAGCAGCTGTTGCTATTATGCTTGTATGTTCTTTATTTGGACTGGTGGGGGTTTCGTTGTTGACTTCAAAGAGTGGTCATTCTTCTGTAGGAGGCCTTCAATCAGCACAGGCCTTCTGGCTTGCCCATGCAGGGCTTGAGTGGTATTTACAGCAGTTAAAAGATGATACTGATTGGACTGATGAAACTAACCAGACAGAATCCTTTGCTAATGGGTCCTTTACTATAACAGTGTCCAATGTTAGCTCAACGAGTATAGACATAGAATCTACAGGTGCGCTCACCAGTGCCTCAGAAGGCCAGAATATAACCCGCTATATAAATGTTACAGCAAAGAAACTTCCTTCAGCAGCGAGATTCGCTGTATATTGGGGCAGAGATACAGGTTCCTGGTTAGAGTTAAGAAGTTCTACTACAGTCGATGGCGACCTTTGGTCTAGAGGAACCACAGATGTAAAGAGCGGATGCTTAGTAACTAACACTGCTTACTGCCCAAGTAATGAAGACATAACCGGCTCAGGAAGTTTTACAGAGGAAAAGATCGATTCACCCTATCCATCCATGCCACAGATCGATGAAACTTACTACGATAATTTAATCAACTCCTTTAATTCTTACACTAATGACTATGGCACTGGTACCAATCGTAATCAATCCACAGATTTGGTATTGGATGGTGATATTATTGGATGTAAAAATTTTAAGACAGATGGAGATATCACCATATCAGGTAATGGTTACATCATAGCAAAAGAAAATATTAAGTTGCATTCTACCGATGGCGTATCAGGTACTCTTACCGTAACTCCTTCTGGTGGTAATATCTATTTTCTTGCAAAACAGAGCCTCACCGTTAATTCTACAAAAAATGATACCAATGTAATAATAAATAGCGGTACCTATCTTTATTCAAGAGCCAAGACTGGTACCGGTCAGTTAGTAAAGATTCGCAAACATGCCTCAACAACTACAAATATTGACTCGACTTTTATTATCGGGAGAAGAAGGATTGTTGTGCAGGATGGGGCTCAAATAGCAGATTCTACTTTATATGTAAGCGATGTCTCTAATACTAACAATTATTTACAGATTAAGAATAGCGGTACAACTGTCTCTGGGAACGTAATCAGTGTTTCAGGTAGAGATCCTGGATTGATTATAAATGATGGGGCCTCAGTTACAGGCTTTGTTTATCACTGGGGAGGCAACAATGGTTATACAAAACTGAATGACGCAACGATTACAGGATCAGTAGTTGCCAGTCAATATACCAACGATCGCATTGTAAGTTCTACAATAACCTATAGCGCAACAGGTTTTCCTTCAACGCCGCCAGAAGGTTTTGATGGATATGTTTCAGTTGAACCTGATTCCTGGGAAGGCTTGTAATTTAGGTGGCAGGGGTCATTGTAGTTGTGGTATAATTGGAAAGATATGAAACCTATCATAGATCAACTTAAAAAAGAAACTGAATCCATTCTTTCAGATCTGGGCCTAAATACGAAGCCCAAAAGCACGATAGGCCTGGACATAGGGACTGGGTATTTCAGGGCTGCAAGGGTCAAGGAAGGCGTTAAAGAAATCCCTCTTAAGGACACGATAGTAAAAGAGCTCTCATATCTTAAAGATTTACCAAGTCTCTTAGGTATAAAACCTGACGAACGGATATCTGTAAATTTCATAGAAGAGGCCCTGACAATAAAACGAGTAAGCCTGCCTTTTATGCCTGCCGAGGAAATAAAAGAGGCTCTGAAGTGGGAATTAAAGGAGCAGCTCCATATAGATATTGATAAAACAAAGATAAAATTCAGTATTTTAGGCGAAAAAAAAGAAGAAGACGGTTCAAAAAAAATAGATCTAATCGCAGTAGTTTATGATGAAAAGAATGTCGAGAAAAAGGTAAAGGACTTAAAAAATCTTGGCCTTAATGTGCAAAACGTTATTCCCAGTGAATTTGCGCTTGCCTCTTATCTCGATCATCTGAATTTAGTTTCTTCAGAAGACGTATTAGCGATTGTAAATATAGGGAATATAGCGACGACAATATCAATCATCGAGAATAAAAAAGTTTCTTTTTCAAGATACGTAGCTATGGGCGGCGATACGATTACAGAGGCAATGACGGGTATGTTGGTATCGGATAAGGGCAAGATAGAACTTTCCAGAGAAGAGGCAGAGAAGATAAAGCGGGAAGGTGGCATTTCAGAAGATGTGAGGATTCTCTCGATGATGAGGCCTGTTCTGGAAAGACTGGTTACCCAGATAAAGAGATCCATGGAATATTGCGAGCATAAGTTCGAGACCAAGCCTGTCAAAAAAATTATACTGGCAGGAGGGGGCGCGAGATTAAAAGGGCTCAAGGAATATCTCTCAAAAGAGATAGAGATCGAGGTATCTATAGTTTTGCCTGAGGTTTCAGAGGCTGTTGGATTGGGTTTGGCGAGTGATACTGATATAAACATGTTGCCTGAACACTTTAAAGAAGAAAGAGGAAAGGCAATAAAAAAGATATCCCTAAGGATGATCTCTATTGTGTTTGGCCTTATATTTTTATTTTCGTATGGATTATTGACAGCCAGGTCGATTAATCTAAAGAAGGAACTTCAGATTTACAGGACGCATTTAGAGGCAGTGCAGGAGATAAGGATGATAAAAGATGAAATGATCGCCTTGGGTTCTGCCGCAAATGCCATTTCTTCCAGTAGTATTGCCTCAGGAGATATAATGAAGGAATTGAGCAATATCGTGGTTTCTTTTATGAGGCTTGATAACCTGGCCATAAAAGTCACGGAGCCAAATGTAGAACTTTCAGGAATTGTTTTAAAGCAGGGACAGCTGAGCGAGTTTATGTCTCTTCTTGAAGCATCACCGATGTTCGAGAAGGTGAAACTGGTTGTTAGCGAAAAAAACGTCGATTATTCCATGGGCGCTCTGGATTTTGAGATAGTGTGTAATCTGACGAGGTAAGCATGAATATAAAGTTTGATTTTAAAAATAAAAAGAATATGATGACCGTGGGCGTTTTTGTATTGGCGCTATTACTCCTCTTTCAATTTATATATTTTCCAAAACATAGAGAAGTCAAGAGATTAAGCGCTGAATATAAGGAAGTGGTGGGGGAGATCAGCGCCCTTTACGATTTTATAGGAGGCCAGGACAACCTGGAAGAGAATATCGTAAGGATACGTAAGGAATTGGCGTTACTTGAGAATGCCTTTCCTTTTGAAAAAGAGATAGCAAATATAATCAAGCAGTTAAATGAAGAGGCTGAATATTTTAATGTAAGTGTGAGCTCATTAAAACCAAGAAATCCTTTTATATATAAAGATCATGGAGGCAGCGAATTAAAGATATCAAATTATTTTTGTAAATGTATGCCATTGACATTAAATGTAGAGGGGCGGTATCAGGCGCTCGGAGAGTTTATTAAAAGCCTTGAGGTAAATAGAGATCCCATGATTACCATAGAAGAGATAGATATAGAGAATGACGAAAAAATAACGCCAAAGATAAAGGCAGAGATAGAGTTGAATGCCTTTATGCTCGGGAGATAGTATGTTGGAGAACTTA
The DNA here is from genome assembly GCA_964652265.1 of uncultured Planctomycetia bacterium. Classification (GTDB taxonomy): domain Bacteria; phylum Omnitrophota; class Gorgyraeia; order Gorgyraeales; family Gorgyraeaceae; genus JAHIUV01. The sequence continues at coordinate 498 of CAZZAL010000012.1, read as the reverse complement.
GGCAAAAAAGAAAAGATAGAGCTTACTATAACTAGTATCGGTGTTATATTTTTGATATTCCTGGTTATCGGAAATGTGCAGAAGATCCAGGCAAAAAAGAGATCTATGGCCATAACAGGTGAGACTGTTACTTCTTCTCTATCTGCGCCTCTTTCTTTTGATGCGGCCAATATGGAAGAATCCGAGATAAAGGAAGGATGGGGGAGAGACCCGTTTTCCCTGGTGACCTCTGGCGCAGGAGACATTGGACTGGAAGGACTGGTTTTGAATGGCATTGTGTGGGATGAGGCCAATCCCTATGCGATTATAAATAGTGATGTTGTAAAACCCGGGGATACACTTGGTAACCTGAAGGTAGTCCAGATCACTGAGCAAAGCGTAGTCCTCGAGCAAGACGGTGAACGCCACACCCTCACCCTCCCTGCCTTTTAGATCCATTCTAATTTTATGTTATTACTAAGTCAACATGTTAATTTTTTACTACTTTGGAATGTTAAT
>CAZZAL010000011.1:0-40439 GCA_964652265.1 uncultured Planctomycetia bacterium | reverse complement strand
TAAAGTATAAGAAAGAGAGCTATAATGTTACTTGACTATGAAAGTATTACAAAAGATGGAGGAGGAAAAAAGAGAAATTCGCATGTTCCTTGAATAATAGGTCGGATATGCTAAACTTATATGCAATGAATGATAGAACAAAGCTAAATCTCGGAGCATTTATCCTGGGCCTAACATCAATGGTAGGCCAGATAATTATCATAAGGGAACTCATCGTAGTATTCTACGGAAATGAGCTTTCGCTCAGCGTAATACTAGCAAGTTGGCTATTCTGGACATCTATCGGAAGCTCTCTATTTGGAAGATTCATCGACACATTAAAATCAAAAGAAAGGCTTCTTTCCTACATACAGCTTCTTACATCCCTTGCGCTTCCGTTAAACATCCTCTTTATCCGAAATATAAAATCCGTATTAAATATCTCTCAAGGAGAGCTGATCGGTTTTATACCAATGCTTGGCTCTTCCTTCCTGTCATTATCCATACTATGCATGCTTTTAGGGTTCTCGTTTGTCCTGATATCAAAGATCGCTGCTGAAAAAGATAAAGACCCGTCTCTTGCAGTAGGAAGGACCTATCTTCTGGAAGGTCTTGGTGCATCTATAGGAGGCGTGGTCTACAGTTTTTTTCTCATAAAGATGCTAGGGCCGTTCGAGAATGCATTTATCATAGCAGCATTCAGCCTTTTTGCCTCTCTCCTCTTCAATAAAAATATACTCCAGCTTATATATCTGACAGCGCTTTCGATTGCCTTTCTTTTAAACTGGCCAAGCCGCATGGAGGGGCTAACGAGAAAGGCACAATTTAGGCCTTTTGAATTGATCCAAACCACTGACTCGATCTATGGCAATATAACCGTGACTAAGACAGGCGAAGAATTCAGTTTCTACGAAAACGGCCTTCTCTTATTCACCAGTGGCGACCTCCTGACGAGCGAAGAATCCAGTCATTACGCAATGCTTCAACATCGTGCTCCGAAAAATATACTCCTTATAGGCGGAGGCATGGGTGGCTCACTCAAAGAGATCCTAAAGCACCCTGTAAAAACCGTGGATTATGTGGAACTGGACCCTCTGATCATTAAACTTTCTGAAAAATACTTAGCACCGATAAATGATAGAAGGGTAAATATTATAAACTCTGACGGCAGGGAGTTTGTTAAAAACTCCTACTCTAGTAAAAGATACGATGTCGTAATATTAAACCTGCCTGACCCATACACTGCGATGTTGAATCGTTTCTACTCTGTAGAATTCTTCAAAGAGGTCAAAAGAATACTTGCCCCAAGCGGTATCTTTTCATTTGCGCTCACCTCTTCTGAAAACTATATAAACTCTGAACAAGCATACTACCTGGCCAGTATCTATAATACCCTTAAACATGAATTCAGCGAGATAAAGATCTTTCCAGGAGATAGCGCCATATTCTTTGCCACAGAGAAATCAGGGACACTGACATACGATGCTGACACATTGATAGGAAGACTAAAAAATAGAGGAATTAACACAAGCTTTGTCAGGGAATATTATCTACCTTTCAAATTATCACCTATGCGCATAAAATATCTAGAGGATTCTATAAAAGAATCGGGTAAAGCAAAGATAAACAAGGATTTTAAGCCTGTCGGGTATCTATATCATGCCTCATTGTGGATGACGATATTTCATGGGGGTCAAGGCATCCTGTCATATCTAGAAAAGATAAATCTATTTCTCTTTATAACAATAGTAATAATACTTTTTCTCATAACTTTTTTAATGCAAAAGCTAAAGAAATCCCTTTTTAAAACACCTGTTGCCCTGTCCATAGCCACCACTGGGATGAGTGAAATATCTTTTCAGATAATCGTAATACTGGCATTTCAATTTCTGTATGGATACGTCTATTGCAAGATAGGCATGATACTGACCTCATTCATGATAGGCCTTGTCCTAGGAAGCTTCTTTATAACAAGGTATCTCAGACACGCTAAAGACAAGAAGCCGCTATACTTAAAAACACAACTCGCCATATGCCTTTATCCTCTCATCCTTCCTTTGGTATTCACCTATATTGCAGCGCGGCCTGAGGTCGCTAAAAGCATGGAAGCAAGCTTTGCCATGCTTCCAATAATAGCTGGATTTATAGGGGGAGTGCAATTCCCGCTTGCAAACAAGATCTGCCTTGAAGAATCCAAAGATGTTGGCAAAACCACTGGTTTTTTATACGGTCTTGATCTCTTTGGAGCGTCTATAGGCGGGATATTGGTAGGGTTATTGCTGGTGCCAATCATCGGCATTGTCGGAACCTGTATGCTTTTGTGTATTATAAACACTCTGGTATTAATATTACTCTCTACTGCCAAGGTGCCACATTGATTTTGTAAAAAAATATGCTATACTTGAATTAGTGAATGAAAGGAGGCCTGCGAATAGCGCAAGCCAATCAGGTTTATAGCCTATAAAAAGAGCCCTTATATAAGGGCTCTTTTTATTTCAGGTCATCTTCGCTAAAGACCTCTGCGGAAAAAATATAGATCTCTGTAGATTCGTCTTTCCATGCATCTTTAGGCAGGCCTGCCTTGCGGCAAGTTTGCTGGAGAAATGTCTCACGGTCCCATCCGTATTCCGTAGCTACCTGAGGAAGTAGAAGGCCTGAATAAAATCCCCGCTTCATATAGATACCGTGTTTTCCGACCTTTATCTCGCCAGCATCAGTAATCCGTTTGAGTGGGGTAAGAGCTGATATCTCCAGCTCCATGTCTTCTAGCTCATCCTCTGTCATAGGACGAAACCTTGTATCCTTTATGGCTGCTGAGGCTGCAACATCCCTGACAGTCTCATAAAGAGGCTTTACTGCGATTATGTATCCGATGCAACCACGGAGCTGGCCGTGTTTTTTTATCGTGACAAATGCTCCACAGTTTTCATTAAGACGCTCTTCTGTAACCTTGGCCTCAACCTGTTTTTTCCCGGTGACAGCTTCTATTATAGACGCCTTGGCAATCGCAAGAAGCTTTTGTTTTTCTTCCTTGTTCAGATATTCGTCTTTCATTACCCTCTCCCCCTTTTCCTTTAAATCTCTAGGGATATATATAACCATGCTGGAGTAGCCAACTACCCTTGAGGTATCGCCTGTCACATCTCCGGAATTTGCATATTTTAAGACTTTTGCCCTGGCATTGAACCTATTGGCAAGCATTATAGTAGCAAGGACTGCTATGGGTGCATCGATCTCTGTATCTCCGTTCTTTAGCTTTTGTAAAAATAACTCTGCGTCCAGGCTTTCAATACTGGATATGCCGCTTGTATCAAGCTTTACTGCTTTATTATAAGGATGGTAGTGCGATAGATCTACGCTGATCACTAAAAGCGTATCCTCGTCCATCACATCATAAAGTGCATCTTGCAACACCTGTGCATCCTCTAGCACAGGGCTGCCCATGGTAATAGGTACTATTGTAAAATCCTTGTAAATCCTCTGAAGAAAAGGAAGCTCTACTTCGATGGCGTGCTCTTTTTTGTGTGATGCAGGATAGAATATAAACCTTTTGCTTTTCTCCATTATCTTATTCGCGAGTACCTCGTCTATTCTGATAAGCCCCAGCGGAGTCTCAAATAAGCCTTTGTTATAGACAGACATACCGTCAAACCCAGCATAATGACTAGGTGATATTATTATTATTTTTTTAAATGGTTTATCTGCTACCTCTTTAAAAGCATATGCAGCGACCTGACCCGAATACACGTGCCCGGCGTGCGGCACAATAATCGCGCGTATGTCTCCATTGATACCTGAGTTTTTAACATTGTCTAAAAACCCGTCTACGCTCTGGGCTAATTCATCTTTATCCCCAGGATAGAACGCACCTCCTACCGCAGCCTTACGCACTTCCTCTGAGGAAGAGCTCGTGCAGGAAATCAGAAATAATAATAAAACCAAAATGGCTATTTTTTTCATGGCTCAGCCTGCCAGGTTCTTGTAATATTTAGCATCTTTCTGCGAGACATTGTCTTTGTTTGTAAACATCTTAAAAATAGGTAGTGCTAAAAAAGCTAAAATACCAAAAAACCCTGTCTTTAAAAAATCGCTCCTGGTAATCTTTTTATTAAACATAAAGAATCCTCCTTAAACTGTTCAAGGCCAAACCTACTCCCATCTGCCAGGAATAGGGTGACTGCAAAATTTGCACTTTCCTCCCTCAATATTATACTCCAATATCGAATAGCCCCGCCTGCCTATAATAATCTTTTTACACACAGGGCAATAAGTATTATTTCCATCGTGGCCCGGTATATTACCGACATAAGCATAATGAACACCCTTTGACATCGCGATGTTTCTTGCTCTGGTAAGCGTCTCTTCTGGTGTAGGAGGCAGGTTCTTTAATTGATACATGGGCCAGAACCTAGAAAAATGCACTGGTACATCTTTACCCACATTATCGACAATCCAGCCACAGAGTCTTGAAAAATCCTCTTCTGTGTCATTGTAGGTAGGCACGACCAGATTTGTAAGCTCCACCCAGACACCTGAGTTTTTCATAGTCACTATGGCATCCAGGACTGGTTTAAGAGTTGCCCTGGACATTGTCTTATAATATTTATCTGTGATACCTTTTAGATCGATATTTGCCGCGTCCACGAATGTAATCGCTTCTTTCAATGGTTCCGGATTTATATACGCGGCAGTAACCCATACATTCGAAAGCCCTTTTTTATGTGCGAGTCTGGCAGTATCAGAGGCATATTCAAAAAATATAACCGGCTCTGAATAAGTATAAGCAATAGTCCTGCACTTTGCAGCTACAGCCTCATCTACAACCTGTTGAGGCGAAAGACTGATATTCCGCGTGTTCTCCGGCTCTCTCTGGGATATCTCCCAGTTCTGACAATACATGCAATGAAGGTTGCACCCTGCAGTAGCTATAGAAAATGAACCTGTGCCTGGCAGGTAATGGAAAAGTGGCTTCTTCTCAATAGGATCAACATGTACTGCACAGGGTTTTCCGTATACAAGTGTCTTGAGCTCTCCGCCTATATTCATGCGCGCCCTGCAATCACCTCTATTGCCGTCTGTAAGTTCGCATTCGCGCGGACACAATAAACATTTAACCTTTTTCATTCAATAACCCTGTAATATTTTGCCTCTTGCGGTTTTAGGCCTGCTTCTTCCAGACTCATTAGATCTATTGCATCAGTTTTTGTTTCTTCAGGTTTGGATTCAGTTCTTTTATCAATCCTATCAAGACAAGTCTTTAATATCTCAGCCACTGCCTTGCTGGATACGGTCGCACCCGTTACTGCATCAATACCCTTGCCTACAATAAACTCTTCGCCTGCGCCCCTACCTTTAAACTGTTCCAAAAATCCTGATTCTGTAATCATGGCAGCATGATCGGGGGTTTCATTATGACTTAATATCTCAATATCTTTTATCTTGCCATCCCCATCCAACATCACCTGCATCTCTATATGGCCTCCAACACCAACTATCTCAGGCGCAATATCCTTGGTATTAAAAGAATAAGCCTCCAATACTGCTTCTTCCTTGTCTCTGGCGTAGATACTAAAGACCGCGACTATTAAAAGGGCTATAACAATAAATACATACAGGGTTAATCTTTTACGCATGATGCTTCCTCTTTTTAAAAAGAATAAACGCGATCACAAAAATTATACTACTTATAACCTGCGCTATCTTAAGATCTGTAGTCCAGACATACAAGCTATCGCCTCGCAGTCCCGAAACAGCTAATCTAACACAACTATACATCATCAAATACAAAAGGAAAATGCCTCCGTGGAATTTGACCTTGCGTCTTGCGATCCATAGAATAAAAAATCCAATAAGGTTTAACAAAAACTCATAGATTTGAGTCGGATGCACTGCGAGCCCTCTATACATAGTATCAGCCATGCTGGCCTTTGGAAACCTAACACCAAAGATAGACTCTGTTGGCACGCCAAAGCAGCAGCCATTTAAAAAACATCCGATCCTTCCGATTGCCTGGCCCAGCAATAGAGAAGGTGCTACCAGGTCAGCCATCTTCCAAAATGATTCATGCTTCAATCTCGCAAAAATCAATCCAGCTAATATCCCGCCTAAAATCGCGCCATGTATTGCAAGCCCTCCCTCCCATATCTTGAATATGGATACGGGATCCTTTATAAAACTACTGGGATCAAAAAACGCGAGATAGTACAGTCTGGCACCTATCAACGCGCCTATTAAAAGACTGAAAACAAGATCATAGAGTAGATCTTTTTTTATGTTTTTTCTAGATGCTTCGATCCTTGCAACATAGACTCCTACAAGAAAAGCTATGGCAACTATCATGCCATAGCTATAGATTGTTACAGCTCCAAATTTGGCTATTATAGGGTGCATAAGAAAATCAGTCTTTGATATGACCAACCGGGATTATATATATAGGGAGGAGCTCTGGAGAAAGTCCTAAGAGCGTCTTTACGCTATCGTCTGAAAATGCGCCTACAGGCACAGAGCCAAGTCCAAGCGCCACTGCCTGTAAATGCACGTTCTGGGCAGCATGGCCCACCTCTATATAGACATAATTCTCGCCTCTTCTGCCATAACGGCTTGTAGTCCTCTTAAAATCAACGCACATGACGATGTCTATTGCAGCATCTTTTACAAAGCCCTGACCCAGACATGCCCTTGAAAGAGCTGGCCTAAGATCCTCTTCCTTGATCCTTTTTATACTATGTGTTTTTGGGGTATAATGGAAAAATCCATCTGAACTTATAAGAAAAATCTCTAAGGGATAAGTCGCTCCTGCAGAAGGCGCGCTGCGATATAGGCTCTTTTCATCTGTAATACCCTGGCATGACCAGAGAAGCTGACTGATCTCCTCAAGCGTCAATTTCTGGCCTTCCAAACTTCTTTCAGAGCGCCTTTTCTTGATCGTCTCTTCTAAGGAGATGTTACCTTTTTCTTTTGGCACAGGCAATTTTATTATCATCTCGTCTGCATATGAAAACGCGGATAAACTAAATAAGAAATACAGGGTAAGGAGGAGTCTAAGCATTCCCCTCTTTTATTACTATGTCTAATTTGCCTGTGCGCTGCTTTGCAAGGTCCCAGCTGTAGTCGTAAAGATGAAGCCCTTTACTCACAGCAATGATCTCGCCGTTTCCAACACCTATCTCTTCTGCCATATATTGTTTCACTAGCTCCAGACCTCCAAGATTCGAGGGAAACCCTCCCCATAGATCCCATGACCTGAAATACGGAAAAAAGTGAAGCTTTCCGTAGCGGACCCTTGTATCGATAAGACGCAGACAAGGCGGGTCATTGAGCTTTATGTCAGATGGCATGCCTATTTCCATGACTGCCTGATTCGTACCATGGCCTTTTGCCTTGTACATCTTTATGACTTCTTCGACCTGGTTTACCTCGAGCGGCATCTCTTTTACCATCTCCTTGGCGCCATGGACTTCCTTTATCCTGACCTTTGCATCAACAAGCCTCTCTCCGTATGTATAATCCTCTGTCTCTGTCTTCTGGCCTGTCAATAGATAAGAAAGGTATCCATTTATATATTCCATGCTTGTAGGCGCTGGGATGCTGGAGCCTTCCGGTATTATAGGAATGATCTGATGGCTGGGATTTTTTATCCTGATTGTAGCAAAATCAAACTCAAGGCGCTTCTGGCCCTCGTAACTGCCTTGTGTAATCGTATATACATGACCATGCTCTAAAATCCTTGAAAGACACTGAAACCACGCATCATCCAGATCAAAAGATTCTATGTAAACAGGCTTAAGCCCTTTCTCCATCAGTCCAGCCTCCAGTGTTTCTTTAATTCAGCCTTTATGCTATTCGCTTTGTCATTCTCTATATGTTTATCTCTAGTTATTTTACTCCTATAATTTTTCTTCTTCAACATAATTATCTTTCTTAATTCACTGATCGCGATCACATCGCACCCATAGACCCTTGCGTGATTCCTGATGAAATTATCGTCTGATGAAACACTTATCTTCTCCTCGCTAGAAGAGTCTCTTAGTAAATCAACTATAACGCTGTCTGCGTCTCTGTCGCTTGTAGCAAACAGCACCTCTACGTCTCCGTATGAATCCTTTCTTAGGCCCAGTGCTTTTTCCTTGCTGTCAAAAACAATAAACACCTTGTCAAATGTGCGCTTCTGAGACATAAAATCCAAAAGCATCTTAATAAAATGCATGCGACTGGCTTCGAGGCTCACCTCTTTCTTGCTCTCGAGCTCTTTAATCTTCGCTATAGCATTATATCCATCTATTATTAAATATCTTGGCATTCCAGGCCTTCCATTTTTAGTAACGCTGCTGTTACACCATCTCCTCTAACTAAGTTGCCCTTGAAGCTCCCATCATAGATCCTTCCGACCCCACACGAAGGGCTCTTTGATTTTAAAATTGCTTTTTTTATATTATACTTTTTTGCGGTCTGGAGTACTAGATAAGCGCCTTTTAAAAATTCATCCGTCACGTCCTTTTTGTGTTCGTCAAACACCCTTGCCTTTCTATCCAAAACATCCTCTCCGCTTCCGCCTTTGATCTCAGTCTTTGTCCTAGGTATATCTCTTCCGCCAAGCACCTCAGGACAGATGGATATCGCAAGTTTATCATCAACAAGCTCTTTTATTTTCTTATTGAGTCTACTCTTCCCATCCCACGCACAGTTTACGCCTGCGAGACAGGCACTCACCAAGATCACTATAAAAGCTCCCTTCTGATACAATCAAAGGCTCTCTCGCCATCGAACACCACACCCTTTATCCCCAAGCCAGCTGCTGCATCTATGAGATCGCGCCTGTCATCTATATAAAACGCCCTTTCTGGAGAAGTCTTTGCAAAGTCTAACGCTACTTTATAGATCTCTGGCGCTGGTTTTCTGAATCCAACCTCGTAAGAAAGCACAAGCTTATGAAACTCTTTAAAGACCTTATCCATGCTTTTCCTCAAAAATTCAAAATGTGTCATATTTAGATTGGAAAGCATGACGAGTTTATACCTCGGCCTGATTTTTCTTAAAAGATCCCGCAATCTGAGATTAAGCCCTGTCTCAAAGAATATATCATTCCATACTGGAAAAAAACCATCACTATTCATATCCAGTTTGAGTGCATCCCTCACCCTGTTGAAAAATTCACCTGAAGAGATTTTGCCCTCTTCATAAAGCTCTGTAATTCCTGAATCAAAAAAGAGATTGTATATATCCTCTTCTGACTTTGGTGTATACTGCATGATCTTTTTTACCGCGATCCTGTGGTCAAAATTCACAAGGACGTTTCCTAGATCACAGATCAAACAATCGTATTTAGTCTGCATAATCATAATAAAGAGATACCTATTGGGGGCTGGGCCTTTATGGTCTGGTGGATCAGACAACTTCCTGCGACCTTTAAAAGCGCTTCTTTTCTTGGGCCTACATCAGCATTTGGAAGATCGATCTTTATATCGATCTTTTTGATATAATAGGGCTGTGCTTTTAGTTCTTTCTCCCACTCGATCTTTATCCTTAAGTCTCTAGTATCGATCCCTGCTGAGTTACAATATCTGATCACATAAATTCCCATGCATGAACCAAGTGCATCTATAAAGACCTCTGGTGGCGTCGGACCCTTGTCTTCACCGCCAAAGTCTGCTGGAAGGTCTATCGTGACTTCATGACTTCTATTATGCGCTACAAATTTACTACGACCTTTGTATCTTATCTCTGCATGTTCCATGATTACCTCCTATTTCCATACGAGCCACAAAAATACATAAGCTGCGCTTACAGCTGCCAGAGTAAACGGCAGGCCTATCTTAAGAAAATCCCTAAATCCTACTTTGTATCCTCGCTCCCTCAGCATGCCCATTGATACAATATTTGCTGAGGCGCCTATAGGAGTGATGTTCCCTCCCAATGTCGCGCCGATTAAAAGGCCAAATAAAAATAGCTCTGGCCTTGCGCCCATGTCCCTGGCAAGGATAACAGCAACAGGTATCATTGCCGTGATATATGGGATATTATCTATAAATGCGGAAAGCAAGACCGAGACCCACACTATGAGCGTAAACGTCAATAATATATTGCCCTTGGTCAGGTTCGATATAAAATTGGCTATATCGCTTATAACGCCTACGTGCGACAGGGCACCTATGAGCACAAAAACTCCGATTAGAAATAAAAATGTATGCCAGTCTATGTTTTTTATAAAAGAAAATGCCTCTTTTGCAAAAATCTTATGCCACGCCAGCCCTATAATTCCAAATGTCAAACACGTCAGGGCTATTGAATAATATGGCTTATTTACAACAAAACTCAAGCCCCCGAGCGTAAAGATCATCAGGCCCATCAAGATGCTTGGAATCCAGGTCTTGACCTTAACCTCTTCTATCTTTCCAACGCCCTGCGTGAATCTCCTGAAAAGGAAATATAGCACTGTAAATGAAGCGAGTGCACCTACCTCAACTGCAAACGCAATGCCAGGCCGACCCTTCATCCAGAAGAAATCCATAAAGTTCATCTTCTGCGAGGCAGCAAGTATTATACTAGGAGAATCCCCTATCATCGTGGCTGAACCCTGCAGATTAGAACTTACGGCAATACCTATCAAGAACGGGATAGGGTTTGCCTTTAGTTTTCTAGCGACCTCAAAGGCAACAGGAGCCACTATAAGGATAGTCGCAACGTTTTCTGTAAAACTGGATATAGCGCCTGAGAGCAAGCACATGAATAAAATCGCCATGCCTACATTCTTAGATCTTGCCACCAGGCGCGATGCAAGATAGGTTGGGACATTAGAGTGGATAAAAAGCCCTGAAAGGATCATTGTACCGAGAAATACACCCAGCACATTAAAATTTATACTCCCGAAGGCGTCTTTTATGCCTATTGCCTGAGAGATCAAAAGTATCGCCACCCCGCTAAAAACCAGAGCCAGAGGGTTTATCTTACGATTGAATAAAACTATCGACGAGTATGTAAGAAGAAATGTCGTTACTACAAGGATCTTCACGCTTTATTCCTCTGCAGGAAATAGGTCAGCTTCTCCATCTCCATTGAAAGGTCTATATTTAAAAGTTCGACTCCTTGCGGGACTCTTATTACAAGAGGAGCAAAGTTAAGGATAGCCTTGATACCTGATGCGACTAAGCTATCCACGACATCCTGCGCTGATTCCTGAGGCACTGCTACTACTGCCATATTTATTCTATTGGACTTTATTACTGGTTTCAAGTTTTTTATGTCTCTTATTTTGACCCCCTGTTTCGATTTGCCTATCTTTTTTCTGTCGTTATCAAACGCAAACCTTATATTAAACCCTTGATCCTGGAATCCCTTGTAAGCCAAAAGGGCTAAGCCAAGGTTTCCAACACCAATAAGGGCCACATCCCAGTCCCTGTCTACGCCAAGGATCTTTTTTAACTCCTTTTTCAGGATCTCTACATTATAGCCGCTGCCAGGTCTGCCAAATTGACCAAAATATGCCAGGTCTTTTCTGATCTGTGCAGCGCTGCATTGTGTGAGATTGGCTAGTTCTTGCGAAGAAATAACAGAGGTATGCTTTGACAATAAAAGTGCTCGATAATAAAGCGAGATCCTCGAAATGCTGGATGAGGGGATTTTCATTGTCTAGGTAATCAACTCACTGCCTCTACTTTTACGATCCCAGGTACTTCTTTTTTTAAGGCCTTGGCAACACCTTCTTGCAATGTTATCTGCGACATGGGACAGCCCATGCATGCGCCTTTGAGCCTTACCTTTACTACGCCATCTACTACGTCTACCAGCTCAATATCGCCGCCATCCCTCTGAAGAAGAGGTCTTATAGTCTCTATTGCCTTTTGAATTTTTTCACGCATAACAGCTCCTTTTGTACATGGTTACAAAGGGTACAGAATATGACTATTTCCGTACCTTTTGTAACTGAGTTATCCACATTATCCACAATTTAATACACGTCATAGGGAGCAAAACAAAGTAACCTCATGAGACTACTTCGTCGCTCAATAACCTTACTCTACTGGCCTCTCCTTCAGAGGCTTAAAAGTAAGCCCTGATTCTACGCCTGGTATAGGCGCCACTGGCTCTGTAAGCAAGAACTTTCCCTTGTTGATCCAGTCTTTTAGCGTCTCGGCTATCTCGACTGCCTTTGGATAACTGGAAAGTGCCCCTGTCGAGACTTCTTTGCCCTTTACCTGGATCTTGCCACTTTTTAGCTGAGTATAGTTTACCTCACCAAGGCTCCCTGGCTTACAATTTGGATACGCGTCGCTGTAGTCAACTATCTGTGTCCAGATCTCTTCATCTTTCACTGCAGTAAATTTGCATATCTCTTCGTTCAATATAGGAATCGGGACTCCTATACCTACAGTAAGCGTAACGCCATAGCCCTGGAATGTCGTTCCCACCAAATAGTCTGGTGACATACCTTTTAGATCTCCTATTACAGCAAGCGTACCTGCTGGAGCCTGAGGGATACCAGTAGATTTACGTTTTACTGTTGGAGCATGCTGCGTACCCTGCCAGGCAATATAGCCCTCGCCGCCACCCAAAAAGATCTTTGTACCTATGCCCAGAGTCTTATAATGGGGATCGTTCAAAAGCGGTGAAAGCTGACCTGCTGAGCAATAATACGCATTCCCGAGCTTTGGTTTTAAAGTGCCCATGTAAGTATAAATGACCTTGTCAGAAAGATTCACAGCGCAGTTATAATTCTGGTAAACATTCCTCATGTTAAAAAGCACTGCCTCGTTCAAGTCCTTTATATTAATGAGCGTGTCTAATTTTTTGCGCGGGTAGCAGTCTGTACCATATGCTGTTGCAGAAAGCTTGAGGTCTTTACCTGCAACCAGATCCTGTATAACATGAGCTCCTCCATACTTAAACTCTCCAGGAAAGACCTTGTTCTGAGGGTCGCTTTCTGGCAAGGCTGTCGCGCCTAATAGTACATCAACTGCTGCAAACCCTGCATACAAAGGCACGTCATTAAGAGTGACATTGCCTCCGCCAAGCTTTATCCTTGGCTTTGCATGGCCTATGTTAAAATATGCACCTGAAGAACACATCGGGCCAAACGTCCCAGTAGTTACAACATCTACCTTCTCGGCAGTCTTCTTTAGGCCGTCCTTTTCTACAAGGCCGATTATCTCTTCTGCTGTAACTACAACTGCTTTTCCTTGTCTTATCTTTTCATTGATCTCTTTGATCGTCTTTGACATCTTTGCCTCCGTATTGTTATTTTAACAAATTATAAGATTTAGTCCACTTTTTAATATGCACATCTGCCATACCACGCTAACCACCCCTTTCTATTGTATACATCATTTAAATAGATCCGTGCTGATGTATCGTTCTCCTGTATCTGGCAATACTACTACGATCACCTTGCCTTTATTTTCTGGGCGCCTACCTACTTCTAATGCTGCTTGTAAAGCTGCCCCGCTCGATATACCAGTAAGTATCCCTTCTTCTTTTGCCAGCCTCCTTGAAACTAAAAACGCATCTTCATTTTTAATCTTAATAACCTCATCTATCAGGCTTTTATCAAGGACATCCGGTACAAAACCTGCCCCTATGCCCTGGATCTTATGCGGCCCTGAATTCCCTCCGGAAAGAACAGGTGAATCCAGAGGCTCCACTGCCACGACCTTAAAATCCTTTTTCCTCTTTTTAATGACCTCTCCGACACCTGTTAACGTCCCCCCTGTTCCAACCCCGCTTACAAAGATATCCACCCTGCCATCTGTATCCTTCCAGATCTCCTCAGCTGTTGTTTCCCTGTGGACCTTGGGATTTGCGGGATTCTTAAACTGCTGCGGCATAAATGCATCCTTTGTCTTTTTTGTAAGCTCCTCTGCCTTTTCAATAGCACCTTTCATGCCTTTTTCTCCAGGAGTAAGGATGATTTCTGCACCAAACAAAACTAAGAGCTTGCGACGCTCAACACTCATTGTATCTGGCATTGTAATAATAAGCTTGTATCCCCTTGCAGCCGCGACAAAGGCAAGTCCAATTCCAGTATTTCCGCTGGTTGGTTCGATTATGGTCCCGCCTGGTTTTAAGACCCCTTTTTCCTCTGCATCCTTTATCATGGAAAATCCTATCCTATCCTTCACGCTGCCACATGGATTAAACGATTCAAGTTTAGCAAGAAGTTCCACTTCAAGAGATCCTGTTATCTTTCTCAGGCGGACAAGGGGTGTCCCTCCAATAGTCTCTGTGATATCATTATAAATCATCGACATACAATCCTCCTTTAAATGTGGTACGTGTATTCTCCTTTTGCCTTTTTCCTCGCTTCTGATCTTCTGACGAGTTCAGCAAAGGTAATAGTATCTATAACCAATGACGTTGCCGTATAGACCTGACTCCATATATCTTTCAAGATGCAGGATTTAAAATCCTTACAATCTCTGTAATCTTTTTTTCCGGCACACGCAATAGGCTCCACAGGACCCTCGATAAATCTGATCACATCTCCTACTGTAATGCTATCAGGGGACTTGGCCATAAAATAACCTCCGCTTACACCACGCTTACTGTCCACAAATCCGCCCTTTTTCAATATCAACAAAACCTGCTCTAAAAATTTTTCCGGTATATCGCCTTTTTTGGCGAGTTCCTGGATCGAAAGCACTCCTTTATTATAATTAAAAGCTAGTTCGAGTAATGTCTTAAGAGCATAGTCACCTTTATAGCTAACCTTCATAATCCCTCCTCTGTTTATAATCTCTATAATCTCTATTGACTTAGTAGTGATTATATCACAACCTCAAACCTTGTCAAGACCTTTTTGATCCAACTTGAGAAAATCATATTCGCAGGGAAGAAATAGCTTGTTCAGTGGCTGGGTTGACTGTTACTAATCTTGCTTCTTTTGAAGGAAACATGCTATAGGAAACCTTGACGCTCTCAGATTTATCATCCGAGTATCTTGCTAAGATAGAAGCTGCTAAAGATAGCTCTCCGTCTCTTAAGTCCCCTCTCACAAGAGCGATTGGGCTGGGGATATTTATAACATCGAATACGTGATCGCCTGGCTTTGCAAATGAAAGCAATGTCTCGTTCTCTTTCTCGTTACGACCCACAAATAACTTTGCATTATCTGATATCCTGAGCTGTCTTGCTGTCTTTAAAATATGGAGGTCGCTTATGTCATAATCAGGGGTATATTTAAAAAGATCTTTCAGCCTGTTAGAAAATCCCTTGTCTGTCAAAAGGCACCCTCCTGCAGGACACGGGTAATCATTTATACCCAAGTCTTTTGCAAGGCTGATCTGTCTAGTCCTCTGCCGTCCCTGGAAATCCAATAATCTATCCCTATTCACGATGCCTTTTTTCTCCGGCATGGTAGGATTGAATAATTTGGCAGACAAAGGCCTGAGGATAAGATCCTTAAGGCCTGATTCCCTTTCTATGATCTCTATGGCATTCCTTCTTTGAGACATCGGCCTTTCGCCAAGTACCTCTCCTGTTATAACAAATGAAGCTCCTATCTCCTTCATGAAATCCTTGGCCTTAGAAAAAGTAAAGACCCTGCAATCAATGCAGGGGTTCATGCCTCTTCCCCGGCCATATCTTGGAGCCTTGACTACCTTCATGTATTCTTCTGTTATATTCATTACCTTTAAAGGCACTCCGAGTTCCCTGGCTGCCTTTGTCGCCTGATGCATGCACCCTTTTGATGTGCATGTACAAAATACTGTAAGAAAATTCAACGCGTGCACATCTATCCCCTGTCCAAGCATAAGCTTTATCGCAAGTGTGCTGTCTAACCCTCCGGAGAATAATGCGACTGCTTTTTTGTTCATCTCTTCTTTATCCTATCCTGATATTCTCTGATCTTTTTTTCGTATCCGATATCAGTGGGTTCATAATATCGCTTATCTTCGGGCATATATTCCTGCTCTACATAATGGTCTTTGTATTGATGGCTATATTTATATCCTTCCCCGCGGCCTAATTCTTTTGCTCCTTTGTAATGCGCGTCCTTGAGATGATTCGGCACCTCTTGAGTCTTCTTTAGCTCCACATCCTTCATTGCCTTTTCAATCCCAAGATATGCTGCGTTACTTTTTGGTGCACACGCAATATAACATGTGGCCTGAGCAAGCGGTATCCTTGCCTCTGGCATTCCGACAAAGTCAGCTACTTGAAAGGCCGCATTCGCCACCACAAGGGCCTGTGGATCAGCATTGCCGACATCTTCACTAGCACAGATAACAATGCGCCGCGCTATAAAACGCGGGTCCTCGCCTGCATAAAGCATCTTCGCTAGCCAGTATAACGCTACATCAGGGTCAGAGCCACGCATGCTTTTTATAAACGCAGATATCGTATCATAATGGGCATCCTCGCCCTTATCGTATAAAACAGCCTTTTTCTGTATAGACTCCTGGGCTACCTTTATATCAAAGTCTATGGTCCCCTCTTTTGACGATCTTGTCGTCACTGCTCCTATCTCTAAAGCATTCAATGCCTTCCTGGCATCTCCGTCAGATGCTTCTGCCAGAAAAGAAAGGACCTCTTTATCTATCTTAACAGGTATCTTGCCAAGGCCTCTGAGTTTATCGTTCAGGGCATTTTTAAGGATCTTAACGATATCCTCCCTTGATAATCTTTTTAATTCAAAAACTATTGATCGTGAAATAAGAGGCGCAACAAGAGAAAAGAACGGATTATGCGTTGTTGCTCCTATTAAAACAGGGTTACCTGTTTCCACATCAGGCATAAGGACGTCCTGTTGCGCCTTATTAAACCTGTGTATCTCATCTATGAAAAGTATTGTCTTTTTGCCAGATATCCTCTCCCTCTCCTTAGAAGCCCTGATCGCATCCCTTAACTCTTGCACATTGGAGGTCACTGCGTTTATCTCATGAAAATACGCCTTTGAGATAGCTGCGATTACATACGCAAGTGCAGTCTTACCCGTGCCTGGGGGCCCGTATAAAATAAGAGAGGTTATCCTGTCAGCATCTATTGCCCTGCGGAGAAGCTTGTCTTCACCAAGTATATGAAGTTGTCCCACAAACTCTTTTAAGTCCCTGGGCCGCATTCGTATAGCTAGAGGATGGTGTCGTTTCAAATTTTTTTTCTGAGATTCAAACAGATCAGGCATGGTAAAAGAAAAATCCCCGCTAATGCCGTGCAAAAGGTTGCCTTTTGAACCCATTAAGCAAGTGGGTGCCCTCTTAGATGCTTAATGTTCCCTTGCCTGCCTACCTGCAAGGTCTACAGCCACACCTAAAGTTAAGCTCCCAATGTTATGGTGTTGGCTCAAAAACTTCCTTCCCTCACGCACATCGCAGGGACACCTATATTATAACACAAAGAACTGTCTTCTTCAATTATCTTATCTGAGCGCCTAATTTCTTGACTAGGGCATCCTGTATATTTTTGTGGATCAAAGAGACATCTTCATCTTTTAATGTTTTTTCCTCAGACCTGTACTCTACTCTATAAGCAAGGCTCTTTTTTCCTTCCTGGACCTGTTGTCCTCTGTAGAGATCAAACACGCCTATAGACCTTACAAGTCCTCCGCCAACATCTCTTACCAAGTCAAATATACTCGAGGAATCCACAGAGTCATCCACCAAGAGAGATATGTCCCTCTTCATAGAAGGATACCGTGGCAATACTGCAAATCTCTTGCTCTTGCGTGCATACATCAACAAGCCCTCTATATCTATCTCTGCAAGATATGTCTTTTCTTTTATGTCAAACTTTTTGGCGATATCTGGTTTTACCTCTCCCATGACGCCTATTGTCTCTCCATTGATCTTTATATGCGCGGATAACTCCTGCCTGAATATAAAAGAATCTTGTTTCTCGATCACATAATCCTTTATACCTATCTCATCCAAAAGACTTTCTACTGTTCCTTTTAGATCAAAAAAATCTAGTCCCCTTGAATTTTCTTTCCAGCTTCCGTTCGTTTCCCCGCATATACCTATAGAAAGGCTTGATTTCTCGCATATCTTTTTTGTCTGGCCGTCCACCAGATAGATCTTGCTCAACTCGAACAACCTGAGGAGCGAATTTCCCCGTGAAAGATTCCAGCTTAAGACCTCAAGCATCTCGGAGAGAAGACTGGGCCTCATGAATTCCTGATTGGAGCTCAGGGGATTTGCGAGCCGCACGGCATTATCAAAAGATATACCCAGGGACTCCACTGAAAACCTACTCGTCAATGTATATGTAACCACTTCGTTCAAGCCAAGCGAACAGAGAATCCCCTTGGCGAGTTTTTCGAAAGAGGATTGATCTTTTTTCTCCTCTTCGTAATATTTTTGTATCCCGAATACAGGGTTCTTTGAAGGCATCTTGTCATAACCATAAAGCCTGGCTATTTCTTCTATCAAATCTATTTCCCTGTCCAGGTCCTGTCTATAAGAAGGTACCTTTACTGATATTCTATTTTTTCCTATTTTAAGAGGCCTTAAGTCCAGTCTTTTGAAAAAATCTATGATAATATTACTTTTTATATCTATGCCCAAAACCCTTGGCACTTCATCCAGATTAAGCGATATCTCTTTTTCCTTTTCTATCCTGCTCCCTGAATCTGTAACCGTGCCCTTGACCCTACCACCTGCAATATCCCTGATCATCTCTTGCGCCCTTGCGCTGGCAGCCAAGATCATTCCCATGTCAACGCCCCTCTCAAACCTGTAGCTCGACTCTGAGGCAAGCCCGAGTTTTCTCTGGGCTTTTCTTACGGTTATGGGGTTGAAATAAGCGCTCTCCAGGAGTATCGTATGCGTTTCATTCGATATCTCAGTATGTTTTCCTCCCATTATGCCTGCTATTGCCACAGGTGAACGCGTATCTGCTATAATAAGCATGTCTGGATCTAGGTCCCTTTTAATCCCGTCTATAGTAACTATGCTTTCGCCTTTTTTTGCGCGTCTTACTATGATCCTCTTCCCCTCTAACTTATCAAGATCAAAGGCATGTAGTGGCTGGCCAAGTTCAAAAAGCACATAGTTTGTTATATCAACTATATTATTAACAGAGCGTACGCCCATAGCATTTAATCTTTCAACAAGCCATTTAGGAGACGGGCCTACCTTTACATTTTTTATAATACAGCCGACGTACCGCGGGCAACCCTTTTTATCAACGACCTCTATCTTTACACTGCCGCGACTATTGCCTTTCTTCATATAAGCCCTTTTTACTGACTGCGGCACCTTTAAAGGCCTGGCAGTTGCTGATGCAAGCTCCCTTGCAACGCCCAGGACAGAAAGACAATCAGGTCTGTTAGGCGTTATCTCTATATCCATCACACTGTCATCCTCTATATTGATGATAGAAGAGACCTCAAGACCTGTCATAGTAAGTGAGTGCTGGATCTTTTCTATCTCGCCTTTTGCATCAATAAAATCCTTTAACCAATCTAAACTAACTCGCATGATTACCTGCCTCTCTATAACTTCTTATTCCAAATCAAACATATAGTTTATATAGTCTGCCAACCGCCTTCATTGCTGACATTTGTTATAATTCCGCCTTGGACCGTAATGTCTCTTGTTCTTATCTGTACATTAGGGCCAGCTGTCTTTGTATCAGTTACGACTTGAAAGGTTATAGTATCTCCGTCTGTTCCATCAAAATTAAAAACCGTGTTTGCGCGAACAGTATCTGCCTGAATTGTCCCAGAGACCTCTAAATCACCATCTGTTGTTGGCATAGTTGCTGCAGAACCAACTGCTAATTTTGTAGCTCGTAGTTCATCATAATTTCCTTCTGGAGAAGGATAATATGTCGTGAGAGTGATCTCTTCTGCGACACTCGATGCGCTCATGCAAAATACCACGAATAACGCTACTATAAAAAACCTTGATAACTTCTGCATAACCCCTCCTTTGTCTGATCGAAACTAGAATTGTTTTAAAAACCTCACGTCGTTCTCGTAAAATAACCTTATATCGTCAATGCCATGCTTTAACATGCAGATCCTATCAATGCCCATGCCAAATGCAAAGCCTGTATATTTTGCAGGGTCTATCTTGACAAGCTCTAGGACCCTTGGATTGATCATACCTGCGCCTAATACCTCGAGCCAGCCTTTATGGGAACAGACCCTACAGCCTTTTCCTCCGCATATAAAACACGAGATATCCACCTCTGCAGACGGCTCTGTAAAAGGAAAATAATGCGGCCTGAACCTCATCTTTACATCTTCGCCAAAATACGTCTTTGCGAAACGTTCGAGCGTTCCTTTTAGATCAGAAAACACTATCCCCTCTGCTACCATAAAGCCCTCTATCTGATAAAACATGAATGAATGGCTCGCATCAACGGCATCAGGCCTGTAGACCTTTCCTGCGTGTACTATCTGTAATGGGGGTTTCTCTTTTTCCATTATCCTTATCTGCGCAGTGGATGTCTGACTGCGAAGAAGCATACCGTTTTCAACATAAAACGTGTGAAATGTCTCGCGCGAAGGATGGTTTTTCGGAATATTAAGGGCTTCAAAATTGTAAAACTCTGTCTCGATCTCAGGCGCATCCACGGATTTGAATCCCATATTGACAAAGATCTCGATAATATCCTCCATGGTCCTTGTGAGCGGGTGCTTGTGCCCTATTTCAGTCTTTATGCCAGGAAGTGTTATGTCACTATTCTCAAAAAACGTCTGCTCTTTTTCTCTGAAGACCTGCTCTTTTTCATCTATCAGGGCTCCGACTTTCTGTTTTAATTCATTTATAAGCTTGCCTACCTTTGGCTTGTCCTTTTTTGCAACGTTTTTGATACCTTTTATCGCAGTGGTAAGCTCGCCTTTTCTGCCGAGATACCTGACCCTTGCCTTTTCCAGTTCATCCAGGCTCAAGGCATCTATGACCTCTTTAAGCGCACTCTTTTCTATGTTCTTCAATCTCTCCTGTAACTTCATCTAAACCCCCTACTTCTCTATGTGATATTTTTTCTTGAACTTATCAAGATTTTCATTGGAACCGATGATTATAAAGATATCCTTTTGCTTTATTACATAATCTGCCTTTGGTGCGACTGTCAGTTCAGAGGCGCCTTCTGAATCCGAGTCTTTCTTACGCACCGCGATTATATTGAGCCCGTGTTTTGCCCTCACATCTAGATCCCTGATGGTCTTGCCGATAAATTCCTTTGGCGGCAATGTTTCCATTATGCTGAATTCCGGAGAAAGCTCTATGTGTTCCAGTATAGACGGCGAGATAAGCGAATTCGCAATCCGCGAACCCATGTCCCGTTCAAGAAAAACTACCTTCTCTGCACCGATCCTGTTTAAGACCTTGCCGTGTTCATCTGTAACCGCACGCGCAACAACATGCTGCACACCCATCTCCTTCAAAAGCAAAGTCGTAAGAACAGATGCCTCCAGATTAGTCCCTATCCCGACAATGGCAACATCCACATTCATCACTCCGACAGTCCTCAATGCCTTCTCATCTGTAGAATCAACCTGAACCGCCTCTGTCACGAATTCAGCTGCATCCTGGACCAATTCCTCGTCTTTATCAATAGCAAGCACCTGGTGTCCTTTTGCGCTCAATGTCTTTGCAACGCTTAACCCAAACCTGCCTAATCCGATCACCGCAAATTGTCTCATCTCATCCTCCTTATCCCACCATTACTTTTTCTTGTGGATACTTGTAAAATATCTTCTGCTCTTTCATCGCAACTGCAAGGGCTAGGGTCAATGGTCCGATCCTTCCGACAAACATGGTAATCATGATCAAAAGTTTTCCAAGCGGGCTCAAGATAGGCGTAATGCCTGTTGATAACCCGACAGTGCCAAAGGCGGAGGTGACTTCAAATAATATCCTTAAAAAATAATTTGGTATGGCCTCGTTTTTGCCCTCGATAAAACTCAAAAGCATCGTAGCTACTACGATCCATGCTACAGCAAGGCCTGCTATCATCACTGCCTTCCTGAACACTGGCCTTGGGATGGTCCTCTTAAAGACATGCATGTTATCCCTGTTCTTTATCATGCTCCATGCCCCTATCACAAGAACGCCGAACGTGCATGTCTTGATTCCGCCTCCTGTTGAGCCAGGCGAGGCTCCAATGAACATCAATATTATGAGAAAAAATAATGTGGGACTGGCCAGATTACTAATAGAGACTGTGTTAAAGCCTGCTGTCCTGGCTGTCACTGCCTGGAAAAATGAACCAAGCATTTTATCTTTAGTGCCAAGACCATCCAAGACCCTATGATTCTCCAGCAGGAAAAAAACCAGTGTACCCGCGCATACCAATATGATACTCACGCTTACAGCGATCTTTGTCTGAAGACTTATCCTAGAATAAAGGTGCCTTATGTCTTCATTGCTGCCAAGAAATAGTCTCCTTGAAGCCCACCTGAAGATCTTTGGAATATCTATGAGTACGATGAATCCAATGCCGCCAAGTATAATAAGTGAGGCCATGACAATATTCACGTACACGTCCTGGCTGTACGCTGCAAAACTTGCTGCATTGAGGGAAAATCCAGCATTACAAAAACCAGATACAGAATGAAATATGGAAAAGAACACATCGCCGAATCTATTATATAAAAGGACTGCCCCTATGAGCTCTATGAAAAATGTTATACCGAGGATGTACAGGATAAGCGTCTTTAATCCTTCCACGCTGTGGTGATCCAGTGCACCTTTTACAACAACGTTTTCGCGCAGCGTAAGTTTCCTGCCCAAAAGTATTGCAAAGAACGTCGAAAGCGTCATTATGCCCAGGCCGCCGATCTGCACCAAGAATAATATAACAAGACGCCCCATCTCTGAAAAAGCACTGCCTGTATCCCTGACAATAAGCCCTGTCACGCAGGTAGCACTCGTGGCAGTAAAAAGCGCGTCTACTACCCCTATGGAATCTCCATCCGCAGAACACTGCGGCAGGGATAACACGCACGCACCTATAATTATTGTCGCAAGAAAGCTAAATATTATTATCTGTGGTGGTTTTAATCTAGCCATAATCCCCACGCCCTGACTTCACAAAGTAACCTTTGTAAGCCTTGCGCAGTTAAGCTGCTATTTCTTTTTTTTAACAGAGTCAACCAGCTTCTTAAAAGCAGGTCTGTCATTTACTGCGATATCAGCAAGCATCTTTCTGTTGAGCCCCACCTTTGAATCAACCAGGGCCTTTATAAATTTGCTATAAGATATGCCGAGTTCTTTACAGGCATTGGAGATCCTCAGGATCCACAGCCGCCTAAAATCCCTCTTTCTCGCTCGCCTGTCCCTTGTGGCATAGGCCATTGCCTTATTGACAGACTCCATTGTGACCCTGTGCCATTTGCTCCTTCCAGCGCGTTGGCCTTTCGCCATCTTTGTTACCTTTTTCCTGCGCGCCCTTGATGCTGGTCCATATTTTACACGTGCCACTTTGATACCTCCTTATCCATACGGTAATAACTTCTTTGTCCTCTTAGCCACTTCACCTTCGATAGTAAAAGCCTTTCTCATGCCTCTTTTTCTATTAGAAGATTTTGACGTTAACAAGTGTCTTCTTCCTGCCTTGAATCCTTTAAGTTTTCCTTTTTTTGTCACCTTAAGTCTTTTCCTAGCGCTTTTGTTTGTCTTTAGTTTTGGCATGTCCTCTCCTTGATCTATTTTTTTGCCTTTGTTATTGCCCTAGGCATAAAATTTACAATAATACTCCTGCCATCTCTCTTGGGGCCATTCTCTACTTCTCCGACTTCGATAAGATCAGTCACTACCCTATCCAGGATCTTTCTTCCTATATCCATATGGCTCATTTCTCTGCCCCTGAATACCATCGTAAGCTGGGCCTTGTCGCCTCTTGCCAAAAATCGCTTTAGATGGTGGAGCTTGGTCTGATAATCATGCTCCTCTATGTTCGGCTTTATCTTTATCTCCTTCATGTGCACGACCTTCTGATGTTTTCTGGCCTCTCTTGCCTTCTTCTCCTGGTCGTACTTATATTTACTGTAATCCATGATGCGACACACGGGCGGCTTTGCCTGACCAGCGACCTCTACCAGGTCCAACCCTACCTCCTTGGCCCTCTGTAATGCGTCCTGGGTAGCAACAATGCCCATCTGTTCTCCATCAGGGCCTATCAGCCTTACTTCTTTGATCCTTATCCTCTGATTTACTCTTAGTTCACGTGAAATAACGATCACCTCCTGTTTTTAATGTCTTCCCTGACCCTCTTCAAGAACTCTTCTGTTTTCATGGCTCCGAGATCGCCTTCTTTGCGAGCGCGAAGAGAAACTCCTCCTTTATCCTTTTCCTTGTCTCCTATTATAAGCATGTAAGGGATCTTATTTACCTGCGCCTCTCTTATCTTATACTGCAGCTTCTCATTCCTTTTATCGATCTCGACCCTTATGTTTTCATTCTGCAGTTCTTTGTAGACGCCCTCTGCATAATCATGTGTCCGATCAGTAATAGGGATGACGACTGCCTGGACAGGGCTCAGCCACAAAGGAAACGCACCTGCGTAATGCTCGATAAGAGTACCTATAAAACGCTCTATGCTCCCCAAGATAACCCTATGCAGCATCACAGGTCTTTCTCTTTTTCCGTCCTTTGTCACATATGTTAAATCAAATCGCTCAGGCAATGCAAAATCACACTGCACTGTTGCGCACTGCCATGGCCTGCCCAGCGCGTCTTTTACCATGATGTCTATCTTTGGGCCATAAAACGCGCCTTCTCCTTCATTTATTTCATACTTCATGTCCCTTGCTTCAAGCGCATTCTTTAATGCATTGGTCGCCTCATCCCACATCTTGAGGTCTCCAATATACTTGGGCGGCCTTGTAGAAAGGTCTATCTGGAAATCTTCAAAACCAAAGACCTTCATTGTATCCAGAACAAAATCTATTACACCTGTTATCTCTTTCTCAGCCTGCTCGGGAAGGCAAAATATATGTGCATCATCCTGCGTAAAACCCCTTACGCGTAAAAGTCCATGGAGCACGCCTGATTTTTCTCTCCTGTGCACATTGCCAAGTTCAAAATATCTAATCGGGAGATCTCTGTAACTGCGTATCTTTGATTTATAAATAAGCATGTGCGCAGGACAGTTCATCGGCTTTATCACATACTCTTCGTTCTCTACCTTGAATATATACATGTTTTCTTTGTAATATTCATAGTGACCGGATGTGACCCATATGTCAGACTTCAGGATATGCGGGCCTGCTACCATTTGATATCCGCGTCTCAGGTGGACTTTCTTTACATAATCCTCTATGAGCATCCTTAAAAGAGCACCCTTTGGATGGTAAAAAACAAGGCCTGGCCCCACTTCGTCGTGGATGCTGAATAAGTCAAGGGCCTTTCCGATCTTTCTGTGATCGCGCTTCTTTGCCTCTTCTCTTAGATGCAGAAACTCTTTAAGGTCTTTGTCGCTCTCAAAGCATGTCCCGTATATACGCTGCAGCATTGGATTTGTCTCTATGCCATGCCAGTACGCGCCTGCAATGCTTAAAAGCTTGAATGCCTTTATCTGGCCTGTGGATCCCGCATGAGGGCCCTTACATAGGTCAGAAAATTTTCCGTGTCTGTAAATAGACACTGTATCGCCTTCCAGGTTATTGATCAGCTCTACCTTGTAAGGCTCTTTTTTGAATAATTTAAGTGCGTCTTTTTTGGAGATCTCTTCTTTTTTAAACTCGAAATCTTCCTTGATGATCTCCTTCATCTCTTTTTCTATTTTTTCAAGGTCCTCTGGAACGAACCCGTCTTCTTTGTCAAAATCATAGTAAAACCCGTTCTCAATAGCAGGTCCTATGCCCAGTTTTACCTTTGGGAATAGCTTCTTTACAGCATCTGCCATCACATGCGAACAACTATGTCGTAATGCGTCTAGATTTTTTTCCATCATAACACCTCGCGAATATCATCTAGAACTTATCTAAATAATAAGCTGATTCTTGATCTATCCATTTTTTTAACTTATAATTATGCACTTGTATTCTGGCAATGCCAAATTTTGATCTTTGCTCATTTTCCTTGCTTCTTTTATCAGTGTGTGGATAAACAAATATCTGTGGCTTTGGTATTTTTAAGATTTTTGACCAATAATCTTTTGCTTCATTTTGATTAAATTTTCTATACAGCTGGACGTATAAACCCATTTTACCTTTGTCTATACCACAAATTTTTCTTAAAAAGTGAGCGAATATTTTCAGGATTCTATAATCTAAGTTTGCAAGTTGAACTGAATGTCGATTGGTACGATGCCCCTCTGCACAATATAACATCAAGCCACTTATTAACAATTCTTTTTCCTTGTTATTAAGTTTGTTCTTTATTCTAAACGGGTCTCCCTTTGGATTTTGTTTTACATAAGCACTTTCGCTATTTGATCTTCTTCCTATCCTATATTTTCTAAACCAATAATAAACTTTTGCATGACTAACCATTAGCTGTTTCGCAATATCCAGCATGGAAAGCTTTTTAACATTATACAAATAGCTCAGTTTATTTCTGTTCATAGTTCATGCCTTTATACTGGTGGGCGGTACTGGATTCGAACCAGTGACCTTCACGATGTCAACGTGACGCGCTAACCAACTACGCCAACCGCCCTTATCTGTATTTGGTGCCGGGGGTGGGACTCGAACCCACAAGACCTTTTGGGCCACAGGATTTTAAGTCCTGCGTGTTTGCCAATTTCACCACCCCGGCCCTGGAGGCGACGACCGGACTCGAACCGGTGTATAAGAGTTTTGCAGACTCCTGCCTTACCACTTGGCTACGTCGCCATAGAAAACAAAAACGCGTAACCTTGAAAAATCCCGGCTACACGTTGTTAAAAAAATTTCTCTCTCCATTAAAACGGCGGGGACCACTTTCCCCCAGAAGCAGGATTCCACTTTATATGCCCGCCAACGTACAAAACATTCCCACCCTGGCCACCGTGATTTCCTGCATTATCACAGGCTATGGCTACATCTGAATCAGCTGATTCTGTAAGTCCGGATTGATACTGATAATCTCCGCTATCCGCACTTGCGGGGATGTCGTTTGGACTTGAAGGGCACTTGAAAACCTCTAACGTATCTATATATCCACCATCTACAAGATCCTGAATATTCTTGGGGAACCTCTCTAGGTTATCCGTAGCATACATGTGCAAAGAAAGGCCTATCTGCTTAAGGTTATTCATGCAGCTCGCGCGCCTCGCCCTTTCACGAGCCTTGCCTATCGCAGGAAGAAGCATGCCAGCCAGTATGCCTATGATTGCTATTACAACCAACAATTCTATCAGTGTAAATCCGCGTTTTTTCATATCAATCCTTTCTCTTTAAATACCATACCCTCTGGATTTTGTCAAGCAAAACCTGCGCTATATATGTCTTTGATTTACCATTTATATATATACTATGGCCAGATTCCTCGATTATACACACGTCTAACTTATTGTCACCAAACGGGTTATGGCTTTTTGTCAACCTGTTTGCCACTATAATGTCCAGATTTTTATTCTTTATTTTTTTTCTTGCGTTTCGGACAACACACTCTGTTTCTAAGCTAAAACCGACAAACAACTTAGACTTTTTATGCCTTGACAATGCCTTTAATATGTCTCTATTGGGTGTCAGCCTGAGGGTTAGTGCTTTTTTTCTTTTTATCTTGTTCTTTGGTACGTCCTCTCTCCTGAAATCAGCCACCGCAGCGCACATTACAAGGCAATCTGCTCTTTTGATCTCTTTTTTAAGCACCCTAAATAAATCACTGGCTGTCTCTATTGAAATAAATCTTTTAACTTTAGGAGGTTTTAATCTGGTCGGCCCGCTTATAAGCGTGATAGCATTGCCTCTCCTGGAAGCAACCTCTGCGATCTTATAACCCATGAGGCCTGTTGATCTATTGGAGATAAATCGAACAGGATCTATTGCCTCGATAGTTGGCCCAGCAGTGATTATTATTTTAATGGGTTTCATATCTAAATTTTCTCCCCAAAAACAGGAAATCTTTTCCTAATCGCATCTTTTATATGTCCAACGAATATCTTAACTTCCTCAAATAGTTCTTTAAACTCGGCCTCGCTGACTACATCTGCGTGATCATAAAAAGCAACTCCTCTTTTCTGTCTGGCATCATCAAAAAGCACAATAGCCTTTCTTATATACTCATCTTGAAGATTGCGCATGGCTTCCCACGTCATATAATGATAATTACCCTTGGGGGCTTTATAACCATAGCAATACAGAAAAGCTTCTGCTGCAGCCAGGGCTGCTTGATAAGTAGCGATAAACCTTAAATCTAGCGAGATGCTTACCTGAGAGGCATCTCCTAGACATCTATTTGCTACGCCCAAAAGGCTCTCGATCTCCTCTGGGCTTGTTTTGTGCCTCTTAAGTTTTCCGAATTTGTATAAATTCTCTAAACTCATCTCTTGTTCCTTTTAGGAAAATATTGGGTTCTTTTATTATAGCATTTAAAAAATGATTTTTCTCTTTTAATTTATTTAGAAATTCATCTGTTGCATATACAGTGCTGTTAATTTCTTTCTGTATTTCAGATTGATATTTGTAAAGTTCTGCTTTTATATCTCTTGGCTTTACCTTGCCTATGATTAAAATGTCAATATCGCTTAGGCCCGCTTCTTTCTCTTTAGCAAAAGAACCGTATATAAAAGCGAATTTTATTTTCTTATGTCTGTTTGCGATCGCGCGCAACCTTCCCTCAATACCAATAGTTTTGTGCACGATGTTTTTAATCTCGTTATAAAGACTATAAGAGGTGTCCAGTTTATACAAGGTTACTCTCCCCAATGTCCTCTTTGAGAACAACCCGCTCGCTTCAAGTTTAAGCATTTCTCTACGAATATTTCCAACTGAAAAACCTGTCAGAGATTCAATCTGCCTTAAATAGTATTCTTTTCCTGGATCTCTAAAAAATAGCTCTAAGATAGATCTTCGGGTTTTCGATCGCGCTACCTGAATAATATCGACTATCATTGTAGTCTCTCCTGACTACAATTGTAGTCTATTCTGACTATCTTGTCAAGATTTATTTTAAATTCTAACTTCAGCATACAAGATACGTTGCATGGCCATTTTCTTTCAAAAAAAATAACAAAAGACTCGAAAATCTGATGCCCTGGGGGAATATTATAATTATAACTTCTTATTTTACAACAGATTAGGAGAAATGGAAATTTTTAAATTTACTGCTAGTAACCAAATAGTGACTAGTAGAACTTGTTTTTATAAATCATTGCCGTGTATTGTGCTTGACCTGTGCATAATCATCACCTCAGCAATAAAACCTGCATCAAACCCGCCCATGGCCATAAAAAATGGGTTAAGAGCTTCTATGCTCTCATAGGGAAAATTTACTGGCCAGGTCTTTGTTTTATCGCCAACAGCAGCACGCACACCGCCATTATTTGTTTGTAAAGCAGCTAACGTTGAAAAAAATGTTCGGGCTTCTTCGGTGCGTCCCACTAATCTAAGCGTAACAGCTGCTTCGCCTGTGCCTTTGCCCCAGACCGAAGAAGAGCCTAGCCATCGCGGAAGACCTTTGTAAATTATACCATCTATTTCTACTTCACTTACATGCTTAAGAAGCCAGTCAAGACCGCCAGCAAAATCTTGCGGATTAAGCCCTGCAATATGTGCCATTATAGGGCCAAGATATTGAGGATACCCCCACGCATCTCTCTGCCAATATCTAGGGTCGTCTTGGGCAAACGATCCGATAATTTCTGGAATAAACTTTTTGGTTTCAAAATCTTCGTAGCCCACACGATAATGGTCACCATCCCACATATCATTTTGAATCCAGTAAATAATTTTATCTGCCCGCCTCTTTAATTCATCAATGCCTACTCCACCTTTATAGTTTTCTATAACAGTTTTATTTTTATGATTAGAATCTTTAAATTGATTATAAAGCTGGTAGTAAAAAGCAAAAACGCGTTGATTGTATTCTGTCGTAGCTTTTTTAGAGTCTTCACCAACAGTAACATACGCACCTTCCTCCCCTTTTGGCTCATGATAAAAACCATCCAGCCATCCAGTTAAATCAATAACTCCCTCTATTAGCTCTTCCGCTAACAGCTGATTTGACGTAGCCTCTAAAAGATTTAAGAAAAAATGCCCTATGGCCATATTAGGCCCTGTCCAACTCACCTCTTGTTCTGGAATATTTCTTGCCACGCGGCCTGAAGATGTTATATAGGCATTATACCATCCCTTGCCATTTTTCTTTAACTTCAATGTTGCTCTAGCCAAAAGTTCGGCTGTTTCAATATCTCCATAAGACAAGCAAATCTGACCGGCCTGGGCCTGATTATACATCCAGGTTACTCCATGGCTCGGATATCCCTTAGGAAGGCCTACAAATGAATTAACGAGTCTTCTCTTAGGATTAATTTGCGATTTAAACCGCTTATAAGAAGCCTCGACATCGAACGTTTTTTTAGTATAACTTTTTAAAGGTTTGGGAGTTTCTGCAACTTTCCCATCAAGATTAGTAATATTGGATAATGCAAGCAAAACATTATATATAGCGCCCGCTCTCATATAAACAAGAGAACGCCAATTACCTTTAACGTCAATAGCCTCTGGAATCATATTAGCATACTCACCGTTCCAAGTATTAGCATAATCAACTCCTAATATCTCCCAAGCTTGTTTTTGCATATCATAAAACATCATAAGTGCCGCAACAGATCGTTGAGTACCAAGCCATACCTCATCTCTCTGTATATCGCCTCCAAGCTCACCAATGCTCTTTCCTTCGGGTGTCATTGCATTAATAACGCCAACTTTACCATCAGCGAATTTTCTGAAATTGAAATCATAAACTTTACTTAAATGGGCTTTAATTTTATCTGGAGAAATCACTGGTTCAAGACCAAAAAGCTGTAAATACAGCGTGCCGGGAAAGGCATCTGCCATAATATCCTTATCTTGCTCGGAAACATTAAAATACTCCCCATTCCAAAGTTTCTTTTCGGTACTTTCTGCTGCTTGGTCAAGCCAAGCTCGATAATCATTAGCTAGTTGATGTTCACCTACTAATTGAGCTATTTCTATTGCTGTCCTTAACGAAGCCATAGTCAGATCAGCAGTCATAATACCCGGACCAGTAATACTCCACGTATCGTATGTTTGATCAGGGTATCCTTCATGCTCAGGCAATCCATCCCCATCTTTGTCAAATTCCTTTTGTCGTTCTAAAGCGATCTTTATTGATGGCCAAACTTCACGCAGAAAATCGATATCCTTGCTACCATCCATAATAAATGCTCGCCAAGCCATTAATGCAAACTTGGGATTTAAATCTTTCCATGGATTATGATTTTGCCATCTCCGATTGCCATTTGTTTTTATTCCTCCGCCTAGATCGGGATTATCAACAATCGGACCAAATATAATATCATCGACATGATGAACAACTCCCTGTTTAGGCTTAAGCGGTCCGGGATAACGTTGTGTAATATCAAACTCTTTTCGGGCTTTGAAAGCTCTCGCTAACCTCTCATCTCCGGAAAAACCATACTCAGGATGATAAATATTGAAATAATCTACTTCACTATTATCCGTTACTGGTACTAACTTGCTATGCATACGAATAAGTTCTTTCTCTAGCTCTGGAAATACAGCAGCTAACATGGGAGTGTAAAACCAAACATCTAAGGTGTTGTGGATACGATAAACAATGCTCTCCAAGAAATAAGGTTCTCTTTGAGAAGTTAAAAGCGATCCTGCTTGAACAAGAAAATATAATTCATTGATAAGCATTGTTTTTACCTCAGAAGGGATATTCGGATTGCGTAAAATCTTTTTCTGCCATTCACTGATTTTAACTGACCATTGTCCTCGATTTTGTAATGCCCGAGAAGCAATCTTGAAAGCATCGTCACCTTCTGGACCGTAACGTCTTGTATGATAACGATGAAATTGCTTTCCATTCCTTACATCTATAGGGAAATCCCAAGCAAAAGCAAAAGGAATAGTTTTAATCTCACCAGGTTTTAGTTTCAATTTAACAGCAATGGCACCTGCTTGTTCTTTGCCATCAGACGTCTTAGCCTTGCTGCTGGGTAATTCTCCTCTTGAAGAAAAAGACTGCCATACTTTTTCACCTTTCTCTGCACTAAAAGCCGTTACATAAGTAACTTTTATACCCTTTTGTTTATCAGTAACTAGGGCAGTTTGACCTTTAAGGCGAGGATCTTTCTCATTATCTGCATCCAAAACAATACCTAATCGTTCAGAAGTTTCACGAAGGGTATGCTCCTGTCCTTCACTGCTTTTAGAAAAAATATACGACTCTTTATTATCGGGATTTTCTATCAATTCGTAACCTACAATATTAGGCCGAGATATCATTACGGATATTTCAATGTCTTCATCGCTTGGGTTAGTAATCGTAATCTCGCTAATCGCAACTGGTTCCGTAGAAGCCGTTAAATCTCCGGGAATAAAAGGTGAGAACCTGCGAATGGTAACACTAACTGGTAAATCTTCACTGATAGGGTATTGCCAAAAAGAGAACGGATATGATTGTACATACGTGGCGCTTTTAGCAACTCTTTTGGCAGCAGACCAGTCCCAAGTTGATAAACGAGAGTCTCCTTCTAACTTTACCCCCAGAGGCATAGTATACACTTTATTTCCCTTTTTGATATAGATACTAGTTTGGCCTTGTGGTAGAGTCTCCAATACTGGACAAGCACTAAAAGTAAAATTCGCCATTCTTCCGTCACGAGTTCTTGATATACTACCTGTACCAATGCCTCCCACTATTCCCGCATTACCATATAAACCCGGTAAAGCTTCCCCAGGAGTTCTTGGTTTTGCACTGAAAGGTTTCAGGTCCCCAGAAAGAACTAATGAATGTTCGGGTGGCGTTACGCTAGAATTTAAAATTTCTGCTGTCAGGGAATCTTTTCCTAATTCTTCAACTATCTCTTCATCTTGAGAAAACACTATAGAATTTGTCTTTAATTCTGATTTAGATTTATCAAGGCGGGGACGACTAACTTCATATATAATACCTCCCACGATTACTATTGATAAGCCAAGAGCAATGGCTAGTTCTGTTTTACGTTTTAATTTAGCAAGGAGCTTTCCTTTTTTTGCTGGCTTAGATAGTTCAGCAGCCACTTCATTTTTTGCTTCTTCTGGCCTCCTCAGCTCATCGCCGCTAACAGAATCATTAAACAATAAAGGCTTCCTAAGATGTCTTTTTTCAGACAAATCAATGCCATATGCTGTGCTAGTTACTGAGAATGTAACTATTACAACCAGTGCTATGAGTTTCGAAATTAGGAGTTTGTTAAAGCCTGACATAATCCACGCAAAAAATAACCCTTTCTCAAGGGGTTGGTTGAGATATATATTCAATTATAAGTATACCACAAATATAGCTTATTGGGAAGGGCTGGATATTGGCGTTTCCAACCGGACGCGAACCGGCGTCACAAAAGACTCGAAAATCTGATGCCCTGCGTAGGTAGGATTATTTTAGTAATTGCCTTGCCTCTTTTATTATGACTTCTGTGTCCTGGATATGGCCCAAACCTTCGGTGCCGCAGGTAAGTCTACCTTTGATGGGACCGGTAAAATGATAGCCGGTTTTTTTTAGTCTCTGGATATTCTCCTGCACAATCTTATTTTTATACATATTGGTATTCATGGCTGGGGCAAACAAGACTGGCGCCTTTGTAGCGCAGATAGCACAGGTAAGCATGTCATCGCACATGCCGCTAGAGACCTTTGCGATGATGTTTGCCGTGGCTGGCGCGACCAGCACAAGGTCTGCCTTCTCTGCCAAAGAGATATGTGCAGCATCCCATTCCTCTGGCACTCTAAAGAGGCTCGAAGAAATGACCTTATTGCCAGATATCGACTGAAACAAAATAGGCCTTATAAACTCCTCTGCTTCTTTTGTAAGCACTACCTCACAAGAAACACCGAGTCTACGAAGGCCTCTTATTATATCAAGTGCCTTGTAACACGCTATACTGCCTGTAACACCTACGAGGATATGCCTTTTCATGCGCTATCAAGCCTTATCTTTTTTTACCTTATACTTCACCTTGCCCTGAATGATCTCTGCCAGAGCGATTGTTGAGAACTTCTTCAGCTCAGTCTCGATCAGCTTGTTCGCGCCATTTGAAAGTTCTATCGCCCTTCTCGCGGCAACCAAAGTAACTTTATAAATACTATCGCCTGTTTTAAAGATCCCTTCTCGCGGCATGTATGACATCAATCCCTCCTGATTTTACATCTCTCTGCGATTACAATAGACCTTAACTGTTCCAATGCTGCCTCTAACTTATTATTTACGACCACATAATCATACTTAGGCAGATAGGCCATTTCTTTTTTAACGAATCTGAGTCTTTCCTTTATCACCTTCTTAGAATCTGTGGAACGACTAACCAGTCTTTCCCTCAGCATCTCAATGGACGGCGGCACGATAAATATAAGCACTGTCCGCATCTTGAGCCGCTTGATCTTCATTGCACCCTGCACGTCTATATTCAGAACAACATCCTGTCCTTTTGCAATAATGTGTTTTATATATTTTTTGGGAGTGGCGTAATATTCATCGAAGACCCTTGCCCATTCTAAAAACTCGTTCTTTTTCTTGCGCTTTAGAAATTCCTCTTTTTCTATAAAAATATAATCCATACCGTCCATCTCTCCAGCTCTCGGAGACCTCGTAGTCATGGAGATCGAGCGGCTAAATCCTCCGAGCGAATCCACTAATCTAGCGATCAGCGTGGTCTTTCCTGAACCAGAAGGCGCTGATATTATAAATAATATGCCTTTTCTTTTCATGGGTTATTCCACATTCTGCGCCTGTTCGCGCATCTTCTCTATCTCGCTTTTTATGTCTACCACAAGCTGTGAGATCTTTGCGCTAAGCGCCTTTGAGCCAAGCGTATTGACCTCCCTCTGCAGCTCCTGCAATATAAAATCCAAGCGCCTTCCTGTTTCCTTGTTCGAGGCGATACTGGTCTTTAAAGCATGCAGGTGGCTCTTTGCGCGCGTTATCTCTTCCGAGATATCGCTTTGTTTAGCAAATATGGCTATCTCTGTCTCTAGCCTAGGCTTGTCAATATTATAACTCCGGCCTTTTACGAGCTCCCTCATCCTGGAATCCAATCTATGTCTGTACTTGGAGACAAGGTCTGGTGCCAAACAAGCTATCTTATCTATAGAAAAAGATATCTTTTGTATCCTTTTTGCCAGATCTCTATAAAGCGCCTTTCCCTCCGCCTCCCTCATCTTATTACAATCAAGCGCAGCCTTCCTCAGGGCCTTCTCAAGTACAGGCCACACTGAGGCTGGCTCATATTCTGGCTGCTCCTGTATAACTACATCTGGAAATGATAAGATATGCGACAATCTTATGTCGTCGTTTAGTTTAAATCTTTTCTTCACCCGAGCGAGCATCGCATAATATCTTTCGATTGCCTCGTCGTCGAGCTTTACCGAAGCAGAGCTTTTTCCGTTCTTCTTGAGGGAAAGTGAAAAGTTCACCTTACCCCGTTTCATATATCTATTGATATAATTCTTTATCCTGTCCTCGAACATGCCTAGTGCGCTGGGCATACGCGAAGACATATCAAAATACCTGTGGTTTACTGTGCGCATCTCGACTACAAATCTGCCGAATCTGCTTTTTGATTCCCCTTTTCCAAATCCTGTCATGCTCTTTATCATGCCCAGACTTTCTTTTTTTCCTTTTCCAAAACTACATTTTTTGTCGGGTACAGGTTCACTATTATCTCGTCCGGCTCAAACCATAGTTTTATCTCCCGCTCTGCTTCTTTATCGTCGGAAGAGGTATGGAGTGCGTTCTCGTACAGACCCTTTGTCGTGATCCTGCCATAAGAGCCCCTTATACTCGTGGCCTCTGCCTTTTCTGGATTTGTAGCGCCTGCAAGTTCCCTGACTTTTTTTATTGCGTCTTCCCCCCAGTAGACCATTGCCATGACCTTGCGCCTGTCATGCAATTCTCCCTGGATATATTTAATAAGGTCCTCGAAAAACGGCTTATCTTTCATGTGCTTATAATGTTCGATAGCAAGCTTCCGGTTTACCTTGATTATTTTAGCTGCAACGATTTCCAGCTTTGACTCTGAAAGCCGAGTGAGTATGTTTCCGGTCAAAGACTTGATCAAGCCATCTGGTTTAATCAAAACTAATGTCTGCTGATCCATATCCTCTCCTATTTATAACTCTTTGATTTTAAAAGAGTTATAACTCTTTCCAGATCCTTGCCAGAATAAAATTCTATCTCTATTTTTCCGCCTTTTTTACCCTTGATGATCTTTACTTTTGTGCCCAGTAGATCCCGTAACTGCTCCTCCAGGGAAACAAGATTTGGGTCTTTTTCACCTAGTTTTTTCTTAGTTGGAGAGCCTATCTTTTTCGCGTATCTCTCTGTGTCTCTTACAGATAGGTCATTTTTTATAACCTTTGTACAGAGTCTCATCTGTTCTGATTCTTTTCCCAATCCAAGTATAGCCCTGGCATGCCCCATTGAAATTGTTCCACGTGAAACATATGCCTGTATCTTCTGTGGAAGACGCAACAGCCTGAGTATATTTGCCACTGTTGCCCTATCCTTGCCTATTGTATCTGAGACATTCTCCTGGGTCATGCTAAACTCATCTACAAGCCTCTTATATGCCTTTGCCTGGTCAATTGGATTAAGGTCCTCGCGCTGTATGTTCTCTATAATAGAGATCTCCAGTGAATCCACGTCTGAAGCATCTTTAATAAGGGCAGGTACTTCTCTTAGCTTTAGCATCCTGGCAGCCCTTAGCCTCCGCTCTCCTGCTATCAGCTCATATTCGCCCTCTTTAGCCCTTACAATCACTGGCTGGATAAAGCCTTTTTCCTTTATAGATGCAGCAAGATCCTTTAATGCTTCCTGGTCAAAATCCTCCCTGGGCTGATATTTGTTTGCCTTGATCTTTTCAACAGAGATATTGTTTACTGTTAAACCCTTGCCAGCCTTAAGTAAGGCAGAAGCATCTCTTAGGCCATGCTCCTTGCTACCTGCTGTCTTATCTGGTATTAAAGCTCCTAAACCTCTTCCGAGAACTCTTTTTTCCATTCTAGGTTTACCTCCTCTGCGCCCTGTCCCAAGATCTCCTGGGCCAGAGATGAATACATCCTCGCACCTATTGAATTCTTGTCATACATATGGATCGGCTTGCCAAATCCAGGGGACTCGCTAAGCCTTATGCTCCTGGGTATTACTGTCTTAAAGACCTTGTCTTTAAAATACTGCCTTGTCTCCTCTATTACCTCTGAGGTAAGGTTTGTCCTGTAATCAGCCATGGTCAATAATACCCCTTCTATAGCCAGATCAGAATTCAGGTTTTCCTTTACCAGGTTAATCGTGTCCAGAAGCCTGCTCAGGCCTTCCAGGGCATAATATTCGCACTGTATCGGCACCAGAACAGATGTAGCTGCTGTCAGGGCATTGATAGTCAAAAGCCCTAATGACGGAGGAGAGTCTATAAGAGTAAAATCATAGTCTGCTGATATCTCAGTTATGGCCTTTTTTAGCCTGTATTCTCTATTTAGTAGATTTATCAACTCTATTTCAGCTCCGGTGAGATTTATGCCTGAAGGGATCAGTTTAAAATCAGGGATGGATAAATTTAATATAGCGTCCTTGGCTGGGAAATTACTTATTAATACATCGTAAATATTCTGCTGTAATTTTGCCCTGTCAACGCCAAGCCCGCTTGTTGCATTTGCCTGAGGATCAAAATCTACCAGCAAAACCTTCTTGCCATTGTGCACAAGATAATAGCCTAAATTAATTGCAGTGGTTGTCTTTCCCACTCCTCCTTTTTGATTGCAGATGGCGATTATCTTACCCATATAAACCGTATCACAACCGTATCATAACTTACGTAACTTCTTTATTACCTTTACTTTAGCTAATTTAGAACCATTCATGCTAAAAAGGCCTTTGTGCTCTTCTCTCAAGACCTTGACATCCACTTCTGAACGTTCTGCGCCTAATTTAGCCAGGCCTAGTTTGATAGCATCCCGTGCTGTCTTTGCTTCTATTTCTATCTGTTGTGGTTTATGTTTTTTATGGCTCATGCTTTTCTTACAACAAAATACTGAAGAGAGCTCTGTATCAGTGTATTGGTAAGCCAGTACAGGACAAGTCCTGACGGCATGCTATAAAAAATAAACCCAAACACCACTGGCATTACCATGGCCATGGTCCTTTGCTGTTCTGTCTGCGCAGCACCTTTTGCATGGGTCAATCTCTGCTGTAATATCATAGCACCTATCATCAAGATTGGCAACAGATTTATTGCGCTTCCGAGCAAGGGAAGGGTAGCGGGCAAGGGAAAGGCTGCATCTGGCATTGACAGATCCTTTATCCATAAAAAAGTGGCGCCTTTGAGCTCCACAGACCTCATCAATGTCTGGTAAAGTGCGATAAATATAGGCATCTGCAAAAATATCGGGAAGCATCCGCCCATGGGGTTTACCTTATGTCGTCGGTAAAGCTCCATTATCTCCTTGTTTAATTTTGTGCTGTTATTCTTGTGCTCTGCACGCAACTTTTCCATCTGAGGCTGAAGGGCCTGTAATCCCCTCATGGATTTAAGGCTTTTGAATGTAAGCGGGTAGAGTAGTAAGCTCACGCAGACTGTCAATAGAAGTATTGCCACGCCATAATTATGAAACAGTCCATAGAAAAACTTGAGTACTGCTAAAAGGACCAGGCTTATACTTGTGAATACCCCGAAATTCAATGCCTTGCCAAAGGCTGGATCTACTTTTTCGAGCTCATCAAGATCTGTAGGGCCTATGTAGAAAAGGATATCATAGACCTTGGTTTCGCCAGGTGAGACCCTTGCATCCTCAACAATAAATCCTGTGACAGGGGAGCCTTTTATGTTTTTAGTAAAAACACCTGCTGTTGTAAAGCTAGGCTTGGCAATGATGGAATAGTATTTATTTCTAAGGGCAAGCCATTCTATGTTATTATCGTATAACGCGTTGTATTTCTTGAACTTACCACCCGATATCCTTTTGAACTTTCCATCTTTATACAGGACATCCGCACCTGTGTATCTTGACTCGTACAATTCTTTACTGGAGATATTCGAAGCAGTCGTGATCTCAAAAGAAAGGTTCTGAGTTATGCCAGAAGCATTTGTTATTTTTATAGACGCCTTTAATGCGTAGCTATCTTTTAAAAATCTCACGTCTTTTGTTACAAGGAGGCCGTTTCTTTCTATATAAAAAGAGTTTGTATCTTCTTTTATTTCAAAGGTTTGCGATGATAGGCCTGCTAAGCTTCCCTTGCCTTCTATGGCAAGAATACCAGCATCATAGATTGCTCCTTCCACAAGGTCTATATCAAGCCTTTTTCCGTCTTTGATTCTAATATTATATATTGAGCCACCCAGATCGGTTAGTTCCAGTTCATATTTATCGGTTGCAAGTAATGTTGTATCCAAATCAGCAGGTATTGATTCTTCTATTGGCACAGGGGTTATTGCCCGGGTAGGAATATCCATAACTTCTTGGCGCTCAAGGGGTTGTATGGATAGTCCTGTTTCCGCTGGTGGCGGGCTTATCTTTGCAATAAAAAGCGGATACACTAGCATTACAATTATTGAAAACACTACAGCGAGTAAAAGTCTTTTTTCCATTCCAGCCTTTCTAATTCTTGTAAGGATCGTAGCCACCTGGGAACAGGGGATTGCATCGTAAAATCCTCGCAATGCCCTTTAAGGCTCCCAGCACCACACCCTTATCATCTATTGCATCGATTGTATACTGTGAACACGTTGGATAGTACCTACATCTACATAACGTAAATGCTGATATATAGTTACGATAAAACATAATGCTATTTTTTACAATATTTTTTAAAGACATCTCTTAATTCTCTTTCTATAGCTGATGATTTTGTGTTCTTTTTAAGGGTGGCGCCCAATATTATGAGGTCGTGGCCACCTGACAATAAATGCTTTGTGCTCCTATATGCCTCGCGCAGAACCCTTCTAAATCTATTTCTTAAGACAGAACTTTTATCGTACAATCTTTTCCGGATTATAAAGGCAACCCTATTGGGTTGGGTGTCTGTTTTGCTCTTTAGTATATATACCGTAATGAATTTAGCCTTGAAGGGAATGCCTTTGTCAAAAACAGCCCTGATCAAACTATTCTTTTTAAGATGCTCTTTCCTTGTGAAGGAGCCTTTTTTCATTAAACAGTAAGTCTTTTGCGGCCTTTTTTTCGTCTGCGCCTCAAGACAGCGCGGCCTTTGGCTGTTCGCATCTTGCGCCTAAAACCATGCTTTCTTTTTCGCTTCAAAAGGCTTTTCGCGGTAAGATTCTTTTTCACAACAATGCCTCCTAGTGTGAAGGAGTATTATAACATATTCGCGTTTATCGTCAAGGGAAATTCTCGCGGCAGATATAATAAATGAAAAGATAGGTAACACTTCTAATGGTGAAGAAAAGTATCTTTT
>CAZZAL010000010.1:0-43450 GCA_964652265.1 uncultured Planctomycetia bacterium | reverse complement strand
CTCTTGGAAGGAACGCCCTATAAAGAATTTTACACAATTTAGTTGACGTAACCAATACAGTTATTTTCGTTGACATTTTTTTGTTATAGTAGTAATATGTATTACATAAAACAATAGCTCCTACTATTAAGGTAGGAGCTATTGTTTTATGGAGCATATGGTGTTAAAAGATATCATAAAACATTCAAGAAGTTGCAGAAGATTTTACGAGGATAGAAGAATAGAGGAAGCTACTTTAAGGGAGCTTGTCAATCTGGCACGTTTGTCTCCCAGCGCTGCAAATCTGCAGCCTTTAAAGTATATGCTTTCTTGCAAGCCTTCGAGGAATGACCTTGTGTTTCCTGCGCTTCTGTGGGCAGGGTATCTTAAAGATTGGCCTGGCCCAGAAGAAGGTGAAAGACCTTCTGCCTATATTATTGTTCTAGGAGACAAGAGGATATCTAAAGTCTTTGATTATGATGCCGGGATAGCGAGCCAGAGTATTTTATTAGGTGCATCTGAAAAAGGCATGGGCGGATGCATAGTTGGTTCTATAGACAGGGATTTACTAAAGGGTAACCTTAATGTCTCGCAGCAACTTGACATACTCCTTGTAATCGCTCTAGGAAAGCCCAAAGAAAAGATAAAAATAGAGGAAAGTGTAAATGGTAATATTAAATATTATCGTGATCAAGAAAATATCCATCATGTGCCAAAACGGCCATTGGGTGAGATAATAATTGCATAA
Source organism: uncultured Planctomycetia bacterium (assembly GCA_964652265.1). Lineage (GTDB taxonomy): Bacteria > Omnitrophota > Gorgyraeia > Gorgyraeales > Gorgyraeaceae > JAHIUV01. Next base: position 42,723 of record CAZZAL010000010.1, on the reverse strand, counting down.
CTCTTTATTTGGCAGTAAAATACCTAAAAGGGTAACTATATGTGGAAGAAAAAATTTGTCTATATTTTGATTTTTGCTATACCACTTGTATTTATTTATCATATCTATGCTGGTAATCTGCCTAAATGGTTTCTTTTTGATAGGGATGCCGCGCTTGAAGAATGGCAGGAAAAGGTATTTAAAGACAAGGTATTGTATTCTGTTGAATCAGAGGAAGGTGTGCTTTTAGCGCAGAGTAAAAAAGCCTGCTCTGGTTTATTCTACAAGATCAATTTTAGCCCAAAAAAATTCCCGATGATAAGCTGGCGGTGGAATGTAATAAAATTTCCTGAGAAGATTTCAACCGATGTAAAGGTTACTAATGACAGAAAGGGCTGGATAGAAAAAGATGATTATGCTGCGAGGGTGTATGTGATATTTCCTAGTCTGAACTTTAGAAAGACAAAATGTATAGAGTATGTATGGGACCAGGACATGGCAGAAGGGACTATAATGACAAGCCCTTATTTTAAGAATATAAAGATCATAGTGGCTGAATCAGGCAAAGAGAATGTCGGCAAGTGGGTGTTGGAGAAACAGAATATATACGAGGATTACAAAAAAGTCTTTGGTAGTTCTCCTCGTTCCAATGTTGGCGCAATCGCCATCATGACCGATACGGACAATACCCTGTCCACTGCTGAGGCATTGTACAGGGATATAAAAGTGGGGTACAAAGATGAAAAATAAAAGAAAAAGGACATTCGCCAATAAATTACACAGGGAGATATTTTGGATTGTGTTTATGGCAGCGGTTTTTCCTGCCAGCGTTGTCGCTATCTGTCTTTATTATCTGATCTTTGGCATTACAGCAGAACAGTTTATGATTCCTGAGGTTATTGCATATAATATTATTCCAGCTTCTAGAAAGGTAACGACGATTTTGGCTGTTGCGGCTCCGGCGACTACTCTGATCATACTTCTTGTAGCCCACAAGTTGACCCACAGGATAGTCGGTCCTTTTGACAGGATAGTCAGGGAACTCGATGAATGTGTAAAAGGTAAAAGAAAAAGCCATATAACTGTCCGAAAAGGTGATAAATTCCAACCCCTTACAGACAAGATTAATAAATTATTAGATAAACTTGGATTTAACAAGTAATCCTTGATTTATAAGAAGGAGGAAGCATGTTTAGGGAAAAAATAAGAGTATTGGATTGTACTATCCGCGACGGAGGGCTCATTAATGATCATCAGTTTGATCGTCGTCTTGTTCGCGAGGTATATAAAGGGATTTCTGAGGCAGGAGTGGACTACATGGAGATGGGATACAAGAATTCCAGAGAACTTTTTTCTCCAAAGGAGTTTGGCCTGTGGAAGTTCTGCGATGATGATGATATAAGACGCACCACAGAAGGAATAGAATCTGGGACAAAGATCTCGGTTATGGCTGATGTAGGCCGCGTAGATATGGATGGCATAAAGCCGAAATCTGAAAGCCCTGTAGATATGATAAGGACTGCTTCGTATGTTAAGGACATAGATAAGGCAATAGCTATGTCAAATACTTTTTCGGAAAAAGGATATGAAACTACTATTAATATTATGGCAATCTCGCGTGACCAGGGTCCGGAGTTGGAAGAGGCTCTGCACCAGATCGAAGAAGAGTGTAAGGTCGATGTAGTGTATATTGTGGATAGCTTTGGCGCGCTTTACCAGGAGCCTGTCGAACATCTGGTCAAGCTTTTTAAAAAGATCCTCAAGTCTAAAGAAGTCGGTTTTCATGGACACAATCATCAACAGCTTGCATTTGGAAATACTATTGAAGCGATTATTCATGACGCGAATTACCTAGATGCCACTGTCTATGGGATTGGCCGTGCTGCAGGAAATTGCCCGCTGGAGTTATTGATAGGATTTTTAAAGAATCCGAAGTTTGATATACGGCCTGTTCTGGATTTAATATCTCACGAATTTATTCCTTTGAGGCAGAAGATAGAGTGGGGCTATATTATTCCTTATGCCATTGCAGGTATGATGAACGAACATCCAAAGGCAGCCATGGCGTTACGTAATAGCGCCAAAAAGGAAAACTACCGGGAATTTTATGAAAGTTTATTAAGTACAGGCTTGGATTAGTTCTTAACTTTATAATCTGGAGATGATGTTATGAATGTAAAACGATTTAAAGAGCTTCCTATAATGGGGATCTTGCGTGACGTGAACCAAGCCACAATAGAGCCCCTTACCAAGAGTATTATTTCCTCTGGTCTTAAGACAGTCGAGATAACCATGAATACTTCAAGAGCCGAAAAACTAATCCGCAAAATGGAAAGAGTAGCTAAGGGTCACCTAGCAATAGGCGCTGGCACTGTATTGACAATGAAGGACCTTCACTCAGCGCTTGATGCAGGGGCTGAGTTTATTGTTATGCCTATGCTCGTAGAAGAGATTGTAAAATATTGTGTAAGAAAATCTATTCCTGTCTTTCCTGGAGCAATGAGTCCGCAGGAAATATATAATGCTTGGAATGCTGGTGCCACAATGGTAAAAATATTCCCTGCCAAATTTTTCGGACCTAGCTATATTAAAGAGATAAAAACTCCCCTTAAAGATATTAAGCTTCTTGCTTGCGGAGGGGTCACTCCGGACAATATCCAGTTATTTTTTTCATGCGGTGCCTCTGCCGTTGCCTTTGGCAGCAGTATATTTAAAAAGGAATGGCTTGAACGTAAGGAATTTTACCGTATAGAGGAAGTGCTAAAAGAGCTTATCACTGGATTTAAAAAATCGAAAAAGTCAAAGGTATGAAGAAAAGAGTAAAAAATAGAAGACCAAAAAAGAATGATTACAAGGAGCTTGCTCATAGATACAAGCTTCTTTCTGATCTTATGGATCAGATCCCTGATGTCATTTACTTCAAAGATAAGAACGGAAGACTTCTCATGGTAAATCAGGCTCATGCAAGAGGTCTGGGGCTAAAACCCGAACAGGTCGTGGGCAAGACAGATTTTGATTTTTTCCCAAAGAAGCGGGCTGAGCTGATGGCCAGGGATGATGCGCGTGTCATGAAGACAGGTAAGGCTATAATCGATAAGGTCGAAAGGGCAACACGGCCCGATGGAGTAGATAATTACTCTAGCACCACTAAGATACCCAGATATGACGATAAAGGAAAGATTACAGGACTAATAGGCATCACCAGGGATATTACGCATCGTACACAGGTCGAGCTTTTACAGGAGGAGAAGGCGCATATTCAGAAAAAGCTGGATGCACTGGAAGAATTAAGCAGCATGAAATCCGAATTTGTCTCTGTTGTCTCTCATGAGTTGAGGACGCCGCTTGCTATTATACAAGAGGCAGTGATGCTTATCTTTGGGGAGTTTGCCGGGCCTATAAGTGGGAAGCAAAAAGAGCTGCTTTCAAAAGCTAAGGATAATATAGAGCGCCTTAAAGGCATTATAGAGGAGCTTCTTGATATATCTAGGATCGAAAGGGGTACTCTTAAATTGCATTATTCTCTAGTCAATCTTAAGGATCTATTGCTGGATTCCTCAGAGTACTTTAAGAAAGCAGCCCAGGAAAAAAGCCTACGCTTGCAATACATCCTTCCAGAAGATCAGGTCAATATTTTTATAGATGCCTCAAGGATAAATCAGGTGCTTTCAAATCTGATAACCAATGCTATAAAGTTTACAGGTCAGAACGGAAACATCAAGGTAGGCGTCGAGATTCTAAAGACAAAGGTCAGGATAGGGGTAATAGATACAGGTGCTGGTATATCCAAAGATAATCTATCCAAACTTTTTGGAAAATTCGTACAGGTTTCCAAAAGCGAGACCGTGCAGAGAAAGGGCCTAGGTCTGGGCCTTTCCATTGCAAAAGAACTGGTGGAAAAGCATAATGGAGAGATCTGGGCTGAGTCTAAACCTGGCGTGGGTAGTAAATTTTATTTTACATTGCCAAGATTTTATACAGCAAAGGTATTGGATAGTGAAGTCAGAAATAGCATAAACAGTTTATTGCATAAGGGAATAAGTGTATATCTTGTAGATCTTTTGATGATAAATTTCAAGGAATTCAAGAAGAGGATAGGGGGTCACCCTAAGAAGTTATTTTACGCATTAAAGGAGATCATTGATGAGGTAATCAAAGAGTCGTATATGAAAGGCAAGAAAAAAGCCAGAATAGTTATAGAAGATTACGGAGTGGGAGAGTGGAGCATCCTTTTTTCTGACGCAACAGAAAAAGAAATCGCCAGGATCTGCAAATTATTTGGAGATAGGATAAAAAGATATTTTAAGGAAAATAAAATAGAAAATGTTTTTATAAATTTAGGAACATTGCCTTATTCTCGGGAAACAGAATCTTTTAAATCCGAACAGCTCTTTGCCAACATTTATCTTAAAAAGATGTCAATTGGTTCTGAGATCAGGCGTTTCAGAAGAGTCTCCTACAAAGCTACCATCGATGTCATTCTTTCTAAGGATAGAAAGGAATCATCTCAGACTGTAGATGTCTCCGAAGGCGGCCTCTGCTTTATAACAGGCCAAAGATTAGAGACAGATAGCAAAGTGAGCATTAAATTGGCATTACCCAGAAAGAAACTACTGTCTATCAAGGCTCGCGTTGCATGGATACGTGGTATAAAAGAGGAACCAGGGGTTTCTTCTAAAAAGTATATAGCAGGTCTAGAATTTATCGAGATTGAAGAAAGAGAAAGAAAATTCCTTTCCAGATTAATCAAATCCATATCTTCCTAAAGCGGTAGCCCTTGATGTCTTAAGAGTGGCTAAGAGAAGGTTATTTATTACCTGTCCTCTCTTTTTTCGTCAAAATAATCCAACTCAGAAAGAGGAAGCACTACGGAGGTAGCAATATTACTGAGATGCGCGGTTATGCGTTTAAAATACCTTGCTGTAAGGACAAAACATACTGCCTCATTCGTAGGTAAATTACCTTTTGCTAATTTTTCGATAATCTCATCACATCGTTTTGTGATCTTGCTTTCATATTGCCAAGAGAGATTTGCTTTAGTTTCATCTGACTCTATAAACGCCTCTTTGGTTTTCTGAAAGAGGTCAAGTATTTCTTTTTCTATACTATTAAATAATTCTTGATACACGTCTTTATTGATAGGTTTTTGTAGATACCTGGTTACCTCGAAAAGATTTTTTGCATAATCTCCGAGTCTCTCAGCGTCTTTTACTACACTCATTAGGAGAAGGCTGGTCGATACATCGACAGAAGGTTGCATGGAAAGGTGCTCGACAACCCTTTTCCTGATGTTTCTTTGCAGCCGATTCACATTTTTATCAATGGCATATATCCTGTCTTTAAGACCAGGCTCCTTTTCGTTATATACAAGAGTTTTGCATACAGAATCAAACATCTTTTGCGTTTCATCTAACATGCTTTTAAATTCTTCCAATACTTCTGTTAAGAAAGCTTTCCCTTTCCAGAATTGTAATAGATTTTTAAACATCTCAAACCTCCTTATTTAAATAGCCTAGAAACAAATATCAAAACCCCTGGTATTAAAAAATAAACAGCCAATGTATATATTATCGCGTATCTTCGTTTCTTAAAAGCAAGGTTGCCCATCCATTTTGCTAGACTTAGAGGTATTTTTCTTAATGTCGGTATGGTGTATATAAAAAGCACACATATTAGATTGAAAACAAGGTGGCAAAATGCAACAGAAATAGCAAGGACATTACCTGTAGCAAATGAGGCAAGTATTGCAGTGACTGTGGTACCGATATTTGCTCCCATTATAATAGGATATATAGCCTCTAGTGTTAGAATGCCGGATGCCACAAGAGGCACCATAAGAGATGTCGTAATCGAGCTAGATTGGATTATGGCAGTAAATATAAGCCCTGCGGCAATTCCAAGAATCGCATTTTTTCCAAAGACATTGTTAAATACGATCTCTACCCGTCCGATCACTATGGATTTCATCAGTCGTACTATAAAGTAGAGGCAGAAAAAGAGTAGTATTATCGAGATAATAAGCAGTAAGATATATACTATGTTTTCAGGAAGGTTTAATCTTTCCAGATTATGTTTTATAAAACTTATAAGTGGTTTTGTAGCTGTTTTTACAGGGCTTGTAAATTTTATACCTCCGACATTAGAGAACATGATAGCTATGCTGGTGGATATCTTTTCTATAAAGTGCATTGTTATCTCAAGAGGAAACAGAATGCACACACACATAAGTTTAAAAAAATCGTGCAACGTTGCTCCGCTTATAGCACGCCTGAATTCTTCACGGCGCGTCACATGACCAAGGGCTACAAGCGTATTGGTTATAGTTGTTCCAATATTTGCACCCATAATAATAGGGACGGCATTCCCGACAGTGAGGATGCCAGAGGCTACCATTCCTACCAAAATAGATGTAGTAGTTGATGAGGATTGCATTATGCTTGTAGCGAAGATTCCGATGAATAGACCTATGAAAGGATTTGAAGTGGCTTTTATGAGGTTCTCGGCAAATTCCCTGCCAAAACCCTTAAAGGCAACGCTCATAAGCCCTATGCTGACTAAAAATAGATAGACGCAGATTATTACAAGAAATAACCGACAGAAGGTAGTAAAAGTATTTTTATACATATAGAGTCATTTAGGTAAGTTCAAGGTGGATTATAGACCACTAAATAACCCTAGTCAAATAAAAAATTGCTTTTGTTGTATTTGACGTTATAATATTTGGTATGAAGCATACGTTAAAGAAAGAGCTTGGTCTGTTGGGTATATTTTGCGTGGCTACAGGGGCCATGATATCATCAGGCCTTTTTATCCTTCCTGGTCTGGCATTTTCAAAGGCAGGGCCTGCAGTAATCATCTCCTATATCATTGCAGGCGTTTTATGTATTCCTACGCTTTTAAGTAAGGCAGAGCTCATAACAGCAATGCCAAAGGCAGGCGGAGACTATTTTTATATCATGCGTGGCTTTGGCCCTCTATTAGGTACAGTGGCTGGCTTTAGCTCGTGGTTCAGCCTGAGCTTGAAAGGTGCCTTTGCACTAGTGGGTATGGGTGCGTATCTGAGCCTCATAACAGATATTCCTTTAAATATAATTGCCGTTGGTTGTTGTCTATTTTTTATCGTCCTGAACTTATTAGGAGTAAAAGAGGCTGGTAGATTGCAGGTATTTTTGGTCATGGGGCTTCTTGGTATACTTTTTTTCTATATTGCATGGGGCGCAAGGACAGTTAATCTAGGAAATTTTTCTCCGTTTTTCTCCAAGGGGATGGGCCCTGTTTTTGCTACAGCAAGTTTTGTGTTTATCTCTTACGGAGGCTTGACCAAAGTCGCTGCTTTAGCAGAAGAGACTAAAAACCCAGGTAAAAATCTACCTCTTGGAATGATGCTTTCTATTATAGTCACATCTATTATTTATACAGTAGTTATTTTTGTGACTATCGGAATTTTAAATCCAGCAGTATTAAAAGGCACTCTTATTCCTATATCAGAAGGTGCTAGTGTATTAGGTGGAGGGGCTTTAAGGGTATTGATAAGCGTGGCCGCATTTTTAGCATTTATATCAACAGCAAATTCAGGGCTCATGACAGCATCGCGTTATCCACTTGGCATGAGTAGGGATAAACTCCTACCTTCTTATTTTCAGAAGATAAGCGCTGGGAGAAAAGTACCCTACGCGGCTATCCTTTTTACAGGATCTTTTATGATTCTGGCACTCTTATTTTTGAAACTGGAATTACTGGTTAAGATCGCATCAAGCATTTTAATACTATTGTACATGTTTGCTAATCTCACTGTTATTTTGTTCAGGGAAAGCAAGATCTTTAGCTACAAGCCAAAGTTTCATTCGCCGTTCTATCCATATATCCAGATCTTAGGTATACTCGGCGGAATTTTTCTTTTGATTGAAATGGGCACTTTTATTGTTTTCCTGACGATGATTTTTATTTTGCTTGGTTTTACGTGGCACAGGATCTATGGTCAAAAACAAGCTACTCAGGATTCGGCGCTTATATATATGCTGGAGAACATGGTGGCAAGGGATAAGGAATTGACATCAGATAACCTCCTTACTGAATTAAAAGATATTATAATACAGAGAGACAGGGTCACAGAAGACAGATTCCATAGGATGATCGAAGAGAGCGCTGTCCTGGATATAGAAGCGCCATTAAAGATGGATGATTTTTTCAAAGATATCTCTGATATTTTTGCAAAAAGTTTGAACCTTAATTCTCAAGAATTATACAAGAAATTTTTAGAGAGGGAAAAGGAATCAAGCACTGTTTTAAGAAAAGGTCTTTCTATTCCCCATATAGTTGTTCAAGGGAAGAATGTATTTAAGATTCTTCTGGTCAGGGCTCGTTCAGGTATTATTTTTTCAGGAGATAAACTGGCGCATATTGTATTCGTACTTGTCGGGTCATCTGACGAGCGAAATCTTCACCTGAAGGTTTTGGCAGCCATAGCTCAGATTACCCAGAATCCCGATTTTGACAAGAAATGGTTTGAGGCAAGGAATACGGAAGAGCTCAAGAATATCGTGCTTCTTGCCGAACGTCGCCGCTTTCACTAGTTTGGACGCTATTAAATGCGGAGCTGTTTTTCCGCGTCTATTATATCCCGGTTTATTAGGTATATTGCTTTTTTGACCCTGTCCTTGAATTCTACAGGGGCAGGCGTATCGAGTATCTCGCGTAGTATCTGGATGGCCATCCTGAAATTCCTTATTATCTCACCTTCATCCGCGTCTGTGTAGCGCAGGAGCCTGTCGAATTCTTCTTTCCTCATCCATGCCTCGATGCATGGCGAAAGATGGTAATGGTAGCCTTTACTAAAAGGTCTTATATTGAATTTTTTCTCTAACTTTTGGATTTTCGAGATTTCTTTATCTGTAATATTATGCAAAGACCTTGCGTTTCTAGAGAGACCAGGCATGGTACTGGATTTTCTGGGTTCGAATACAAGGGCTGCGCAGAAGATTCCTAATTCTATCTCAGATAGGTTTTGCAGGACGCCCTTTTCGTAAAGTTCAGAGATAGAGAGTTCGTATCCGTATATCTTAGCTGCAAAATTTCCTTTTTCTGTCAGCTGATTTTTTCTGATGTAGCCAAGTTCTTTTAAAATTTTTACTTTTGAATGTAGTAGTTCCATTGCCCTTCGCTTGAGGTGTTTCTTTGCCTGGGAGTAGTGAAATGAGAGCGGATAGATCTCATATAATTTTTCCTGATATTTTTCATATAGATTGAGTATTGTTCCATAAGAGGCATTGAATCTTGAAAGGACCTTTTCAGGACGGCCATAGATGACCTTTTGTAATTCTGGAAATGATGTATAATTAGGGTTTACGCGGCTGTAGACAAAGCCTTCCTTGTCTATGTTCCTGCGTCCAGCCCTTCCTGCCATCTGGTAAAAATCACGAGTTTTTAATGTAGCAAAATGCCTTCCGTAGAATTTTCTAAGTTCATCGAATATAACTGTTCGTGCCGGCATATTGATTCCAAGCGCAAAGGTCTCAGTGGTAAATATGACCTTTATGAGTCTTGAGGTAAAAAGCCTCTCGATTACTTCTTTTAATGTGGGAAGCATCCCTGCATGGTGAAAGGCTATGCCTTTTTCAATAAAGGTGAGGAGGAGCTGCGCATTTTTTTCATTTGAAAGCTCGAATTTTTCACATAACTCATTATACAGTTCTATTATTTTGATTTTTTCATCCTGAGTTAAAAAACCAAAGTTTCTCATCTCATCTGCAAGGTATTCACACCGCTTTCTTCCAAAAGCAAAATATATGCATGGAAGTTTGTTGTTTTCATGGAGGTGTTTAATGAGAGATGTAGGCCTGTTTGGCTTAGTATGCCTGTGCCTTGAGTAATGGCGATGATGTCCTAGATTCTTTTTGTAAGCAATGGAGTTTACCTTATGCAGGTTATCGATCAGTTCACCCTGGACCTGGTAGAAGAAATGAAGTGGGACAGGACGCTTGGATTCCTTTACTATTTTTAATGGCATTTTATGGACAGATTGTAGCCACGTTGCCAGCTCATCTATGTTGGGGATCGTGGCTGATAGGGCCAGCATCTTCATGTGAGGCGGCAGGAATATCAGAGATTCTTCCCATACTGTGCCTCGTTCGTAATCATCCAGATAGTGGATCTCGTCAAATATTATCCAGGAATAGTCGCCTACATTGGACCTTTCTTCAAGGATCTTGTTTCGGAATATCTCAGTAGTCATGATGAGGACCGGGGCACGAGGATTTATACTGACGTCACCTGTAAGTATGCCTATTTTATCAGCATAGATTTCTTGGAAATCCCGGAATTTTTGATTTGAAAGGGCTTTTATGGGAGCAGTATAGATGACCTTTTTATGTTTCCTGAGGCAGTCTGTTATTATGTATTCGGCAATAACGGTTTTTCCCGCACCTGTAGGCGCAGATACTATGACCGAATGGCCTGCTTTTATGTAATCAATGGCCTTTTGCTGGAACGCATCGTATATCATAGTAAATATCTTACCTTAATTTTACGCTTCTTACAATGTAAGATTTGTAAAGTTAGGCTTTTAAATTACAGCATATTTGTGTAGAATATAGCCATGTTATACTTCATGTTTACCATAGATGGAGATTGGGCCGAGTATTTCGAGCCTAGTTTAAATGATGAAGAAAGGATGCCTAAAGAAGGGGTTTTGCTGGATTTTATCCAGCGCGAGATCGATACGGCTGATAAGAACCTTAATGGTCGATTTATCCATTTTGTGCATACCTCTCCTCGCGTGCGAGATTTTTTTCTTGGGAAAAATTTCAGGAAGCTGTGGAAGGAGGTTGTAAAGAATAATGGAGATACAGGGCTTCATTGTCACGAAGACGATCCGTACAGGAAGTATTATTACCAGGATGTATCCAGGATGAGAAAGGTGATTTCCGAAAGGGCGAAGACCTTTAGGAAAGCTGGGCTGGACGTGAGATGTTATCGTAGCGGGTTCCTTGGTTTTTCAGATGAGATGGTGAGGATTTTGGAGGAGAATAGGATTTATCTTGATTTTTCCTGCGAACCAGGCCGTTTTCTTAAAGATAGAGGAGACCTGGTATGCGATTGGAAGCATGCCCCTGAATCTTTTTACAGGATGGATTACAAGGACCACCGCAAGCCAGGAGATTCCAAGGTCTGGGAGATCCCTGTAGGCGTATCAGAAGGAAAGTATCTTTATTTTGAAAAATCAAACCTCGAGGAGCTTGAGAAGATTGCGCTTGCGCTCAAGGAGCGTTCTGTGCAGAATAGATGTGATATTGTAGTTTCGGTATTAAGCCATACCTATGAGTATGCGTCTTCCGAGACACTGGACGCCATACAAACGAAACTTATTTTATTAAAAAAATATGGTAGCTTTATAAATATCAAAGAACTCGAAGATATTTTATCTTAAGCAACTAGGAGAGGGTTATCTATGGAGAGATGGCAAAAGATACTTTCAAAGACTATTAGTGATGTGGAAGAACTCAGTAAAGTCGTAAGGATAAGCAAGAGGAAGGTAAATAAGGTTACTGAAAAATACCCGCTTGGAATAAATCCATACTATTTAAAGTTGATCAAAAAACACGGCGGGCCTATCTGGAGGCAATGTATCCCGGATACCATAGAGGTCATTCATAAGGTAGGCAGAAGGGATCCTCTTATGGAGGAAAGATATACGCCTATGGAAGAGATTGTGCATAGGTATAGAGATCGTGTACTTCTCGTAGTCTCTAATATGTGCGCGGGATATTGCCGTTTTTGTACAAGAAAGAGAAAGGTGGGGCTGAAGGATAAAATTACAAAAAAGAAGGATTTTAAAAAGGCGCTTAATTATATAAAAAAGCGTAAATATATAAGGGATGTTATTATCTCCGGAGGAGATCCACTGCTTGTGCATGATGATATGATCGAATATTACCTTCGAGAGTTGAAGAAAATAAAGCATATACAGATTATAAGGATAGATAGTCGTACGCCATGTGTTTTACCTCAGAGGATAACTCCTAGATTATGCGATATATTTAAAAAATATCACCCCGTATACTTTAATACACACTTTAACCATTATTATGAGATAACAAAGGAGAGCAGGAAGGCGTGCAATATGTTGGCTGATGCCGGAGTCATCATGGGAAATCAGACAGTGCTCATGAAAGGTGTCAATGATGATTCCAAGACATTAAAAAGGCTTTTTGAAGAGCTTTTGACAATGAGGGTAAGGCCTTATTATCTTTATCTTCCAGATGCTGTTAAGGGTACATATCATTTCAGGGTGAGCATACAAAAGGCTATTAGGATTATGAAGAAATTGATAGGACATACCTCAGGCCTTGCCATCCCTCATCTTATAGTTGACCTGAAGCACGGAGGAGGCAAAACCCCTCTCCTTCCGAATTATATAGTCAAGCATAAGGGCAAAAGATATGTATTTAAGAATTTTGAGGGAAAGAAATATTTTTATGCGGATGTGGAGTAATAAATGAATATAGGTGTGGTAAGAGAAAATAGACCGAAAGAGTCACGGGTTATATTGAGGCCGGATGAGTTAATGGAGATAGTAGGTATTCATAGCGTCTTTGTTGAAAAAGGAGCGGGCAATGGCATAGGTATAAAAGACGCAGATTATAAAAAGATCGGTGCAAAGATCGTTGAAACAAAAAAGGCCTATAGCTGCGAACTGGTCGTCAGGCTTAAAGAGCCAAGCGAAGAAGAGCTGGCCATGATGAAGCCAGGTTCAATTATAATGAGTATGCTTCATTTACCAGGCTGTCCTGCATTAAGGGATTTATTGGCAAAGTATAAGATAACTGGTATTGCCATGGAGGAGATTATAGATCTATTCGGCAATCGTAAGATATCAGCGTTGTACGAAAGCGGTTATCTGGGCATGGAGAAGGGATTTCAACTGTGGGGAGGTGATCCTTCACAGTGCGTTGTCAAGATTATGGGCTATGGTAATTTGGCATTTGGTGCGATCCAGTGTGCAGCGAGAAGATTCGCGCAACTTGAGATATTGAATAAAAAAGATTTCAAGGATATGAAGAAACATATTTCAGGGACAGACATACTTGTAAACGCGATTAACTGGCCTATGGAGAAAAGGGGTAAAGAGATATTAGTTACGCGCAGTATGCTGAAGCTCTTCGAAAAAGGCTCGGTTTTACTAGATCTGGTTTCCAATCCTCAGGGTCAGTCTCCAATAGAAACAATGCATCCAACATATCTAGATGATATCTCTTATGTGGTGGATGGGGTTATCCATACTTCTTGCTGGGGCTGGCCAGGTCTTGATCCAGTAAATATCTCCCGCAGATATAGCATCCAGATAGCCCCGATATTAAAAGAAATAGCAGACAAAGGCCTTTCTAGCCTTCCAGAGTATATCAAAAGAGCAGTCCATACATTTTAGGGGACAAGATGAAGTTTATAGAGCTTGTAAATAAGAGGAGAAGTACGCGAAATTATTCATCTAGGCCTGTTCCTAGAGATATCATAGACAGGTGTATTGAAGTAGCGCGTCTTGCGCCATCTGCATGCAATGCTCAACCGTGGTCTTTTATTGTCCTGGATGACGAGAAGACTAAAAGAGCTGTAGCTCGAGCGGCTTTTTCAGCACCCTATACATTGAATAGTTTTGCTGAAGAGGCACCTGTTCTTATAGTAGTAGTTACGGAACGGACAAAATATATTACACGTCTTGCAGGTTATTTTAGGGGGATACAGTATAGTCTTATCGATATTGCCATAGCATGTGAACACCTTATTCTCCAGGCAGAAGAAGAAGGTCTTGGCACATGCTGGCTTGGATGGTTTAATGAGAAAAAAGTTAGAAAGATTTTGGGTATCCCTCAGAGAAAAAAGATAGATATAATAATTAGCATGGGTTATTCTGAGGCAGGAGACGATAGGGAAAGAATAAGAAAGCCCTTAGATAAGATAAGGCGGTATAATAAATAAAACTGGTGCGCAGTGGACACAGCTTTAACATAAATGTACAGTTATATTGTTTTCTGAAGATTTTGAGGTAAGTTTTAAGAAGAGAGCTCGCTTTATAGATACTTCAGTTATAGCCTTTCCGTTGATCCGGATTTTTCCAATCTTATATTTTCCATAATCGAGTTTTCGAGGATTAAAGTAGCTGACCTTTATTTTTCTTCCTGCAAAAATTGTATTGATTGAGATCTTTTTGGATTTTTTGAAGTTGTTCTTTACTAATTTGGGTTCGATCAGGAGGTTTCCTGCTTCACCGCGTATTCCAAAAACTTGAGTCACTAGCGTGAGTACTAACCAACTGGCTGAGCCGGTTAGATAAGGATACATACCCCTGCCTTCAGAGTTAAAATACTCAGGGAGACATGGATAGCACTTGCTTGATTTTGTATTCATGCTCATCCTGTATATGGAATCCAGGACTTCATGTCCTTCTCGCACAAAACCTCTTTTATAAAGTGCATAAGCGAACATTATATTCATGTGACTGAAGAAAGAACCGTTTTCTTTTTCTCCGTATGCAAAACCAAAGGCCCTGCCGAGTTGAGGGCATATCTCATCGAAGTTGGTATTTAATCTGAATCCATAGAGTTTTTTATCCCATAGAAATTTTTTTGCGCTTTTGTATATTGCCTTGATCTGTTTATTTGTGGCAATCCCGCTCATGATAGGGAAGACCTGACCAGTCAAGGTCATACGTACACCTTTTTTATGATCACCTTCAACGCGTTTTCCCAAGTTGTCGTAGTAGCCATTGAAAAAGCTATAGCCTGATTTTGTTGTTATCCATTCGTTTTTTCGCATATGTTCTGCAATGTTGCTGGCTTTTTTTCTGAGATTTTTTATGATATCTTTTTTGTATTTTATCTTCTCCAGGAGATTAGTGATATCTGTGAGGTTTCCAGCATATGCGGCAGTAAATGCTACGCTTTCACCTTTTTCCTTTGCCATGTCAAGACCGTCATTCCAGTCAGCGCCCTCCAGAAGGAAATTTCTATGTTTTCCGATCTTTGTAAATGGACGTTTATGCTGGCGCAGGATGTGTTCCAGAACAGAAGCTATTTTTTTACTCTCAAAATAAGGAGCTTTTTTAAAGAGTATACCTGTGTCTCCTGTTTGATTTATATAGAGAGCAAGTGTCATAAATGGCCATACGCCGTGGTCCATCCACACACGGCTGATCTTATTTCTGTCAGATATGAATTCGCCTTGTTTTTTTCCTATTATAGTGGCGTTTGAACCATCTATACGCACCCCGCCAAAATTATTAACCAGTATATTTTGCGCTTCATGCGGATTTACCAAGAGAAGCGTAAGGGAATCCTGCCAAAGGTCCCGCCAACCCCTGCCACCCCTGCCATAGTCAAAGTCAGGCAGAAATGAGCAGCCAAAGAGCCTTCTAAGAGTTGGTTGTAGCGTTACCCATCTTATCCATCTGTCATAATCTTTATCTCCTGTAGCAAAGTATATTGAGTTGATTTTTTTTGCCCAGAACTTTTTATTTATAGATAACTTTGCGTTAATTTTTTTCTGAGAGTTAAATCTTGCAAATATCTTTTGTGGGTTTTCCTTCTGTGTGATGCCCATTATGATTATATATTTTTTGGATTTGCCAGGCTTTAGGGTTATTGGCCTGAATCTTATCGCGCCAATAGCTTCTTTTCCCTGTCTTGAGATTTCAGGTTTTCTTTTTGGATGTATATTTTTTAACACGGCTTCCGGTTTATCTAGGTTTCCAGCTTCTCCTGCAAATTCTAGAATTGTAGGGAAAAATCCAAGAGGGGGATTACCTAGATTGTCGCAGCCGAGTACAAAATATGAGGTCGCGTTTATCCTGTGGCCGCATTCGTTAAAAATCATTGTCGGTGTTACTATGACGCCGTTTTTACTTATGTTTATGCGATTTAAAAGAGCGCTTGCGTGCCTGTGGTCGCGAAGCCTGTCTGCCGAACGTCCGTAGATTGGTATGGCAGCAGTGGGTGTAATATGGAGGGTTTTTTTGGATGTGTTACGTACTTCAACTGACATCACTTCGATAGTTTCATCGCTAGTAGGGATAAAGTTTATAAATTCTGCCTTAATGCCTGTTTTTTTATTGACGCGTATTGTTTTGTGCCAGAGCATACCTGCTTCTACAAGCGATTGAGATGCTTCGCCTGATGCAGCTGACCATACGTCTACACCCGAGATATACAACCAGAAGTTTCTGTTGTACCTGGAGTCGCGCAGGTCTTCAACAGAAACCGGGAGGGTAAGGAACATATCCTGGTTTATTTTTATATCGCCATGTAGCGTAGGAGTGATAGAAGAGAGGAGGCCCTTTTCATTTGCAAGGGGGAAGTATAATCGCCTAATACTATGAGGATTTTTTGCTACAAATGTCCCGGCGTCATCCAAAAATTTCCACAAAGTGTTATCCATATTACCAGTTTTCCCAGTGCAGCATGTCTTTAAGGTTTTTTTTAGGCTTTGGGCCTTGTCTTTTTTTGGGGTATCCGACGGATATCATGCTTACGAGCTTGTGTCCTTCAGGTACATTGAAGATTTTTCTTATTTCTTCAATATAGTCTTTTTTGTCTCCTGCCACCCAGCAGCCTCCTAGCCCGAGCGCTTCTATTGCCAGAAGCATATTTTGCGTAGCAGCGGAACAGTCTTCCAGGTAATATTTTGTATTCCTTGAGAATACTGCTATCAAGCACTGAGCGTCTTTAATAAAAGGCCCGTTTGGACACATACTGCAGATTCGCTCAAGTACATCTTTGTCATAAGTAGCGATAAATTCCCATGGCTGCTCGTTTCTTGCAGTAGCTGCGAGGCGTCCTGCGTCTATTATTTTTTCAATAAGGGTTTTCTCGATTTCTTTTTCAGAGTATTCCCTTATGCTTTTTCTCTCTTTTATGGCTTCAAAAAGGTTCACGACAAGGTCTCCTTATGGCTATTATGTTATCATGCTGTAAAATGAAAGGCAAGATTTATGATGTTAGGTTTTGAAAAAGTGCCTTATTCGTGATATTCTATCTATATATGAAGATAAGAAAACTTATCATTACTAGAAGAGCTTCACAGGTTTTGTTTATGGGCTTATTTCTATATACGCTTTTGTCATCTAGTTATTCTTTATCTGGTGTGTTGCCTCGGGGTGTCTTTATCAAGATAGATCCATTAATACAGGTACTTGGCTCTATAAGTGGGCGGAGTATTTTACCTGGGATAACCCTTGCCTTACTTATGCTTATATTGACGCTGGCCTTTGGAAGGTTTTTCTGCGGGTGGATCTGTCCATTGGGAGCAATGATCGATTTATTCAGTAATATAAGAAAGAAAAGAATAAGCCTTGATGCAGCAAAGAATAGAAGGGTGAGTCTTGTAAAGTATTATATCCTTGGGGGTATGTTGCTGTTTTCTATTTTTGGCATAAGCATTACATGGATGCTTGATCCCATGACCATCGCAGCAAGATTTCTTGTCTTTGGGTCTATTCCGATGCTTATGTTTGCATGTGGTTCAGCTTTTATAGTAAAGAGATTATGGTGCCGTGCTGTTTGTCCCCTTGGTGCTATATACGCACTTGTAGCGAGATGTTCCTTATTGGAGCGTAACGTTGGAAAGTGCACAGCATGCTTTAGATGTAAAGCTAACTGCAGGATGCAAGCTGTAAAGGATGATATGGGTTATATAAAGGATGAGTGCATTCTCTGTATGGATTGTATATATGATTGCCAGTCTCATGAGACCAGATTTACGTGGTCATCCCGCGCAAAAAAGCTGGCAACGTCTTTACTGAAACGAGGCCAAAGGACGTAGATGTAATTCCTTCCACATAGAAGCATTTTCCATACAAAGATATACAGGGAGTTTTTTGGAGTGTTTGGATAACATCTTTAGCATAGATGAGTAGATATCGTACCTTATTCCATAAGGATATCTTAATTTATTATCAAATCCAAGCACCAGTTCCTCATCAAGGATTTTATTCCCGGGAAACCTTGCTTCAATAGTCTGCTTTACCTTTGGATTAAATCTTAATGTGCCGATACTCATCCACGCTATATTTTTTGGTTTAATAGCGCTAAAGAGTAGATCTATTACCTTTTCATACTCTTTTTCCCAGCCTTTAAAGTATATGACAGGATCAAAATGGCATGAGATCTTATAGCCCGCCTTTATACATTTTTTAGCTGCGTCAATGCGCTCTCTAAGAGAGGGTGCGAAGAATTCATTTTCATCGATTATCCTCTGCGGGTTGAATGTCCAGGCTATCACGATATTTCCGGCGTGATGCGCCTTTAGCAGGTTATCAATGTTCGTGCTTTTTGTCTTGAATTCAAAAGAGGCTTCTTTATGTTTTTTAAAGAACTCAACTATTGGGAGGGAGTACTCTGTTATATTATCCAGCATCAGGGAATCAGAGAACTCGCCTGTCCCAAGGCGCATCCCGGATTTTTTATACGAGGAAAAAGCCTTGAAAAATTTATCGATATTGGCAGGGAATATAAGGCCTGGCGTATTCGTGTATTCTTGTAGATAGCAGTAGGTGCAGTCAAAGAGACATCCGAAACTCAGGTTAAAGATATGATAGTCGCATCTGACTGCCTTTCTAGTGCAGGGACATTTTTTAAAGAAATCATAGTTTTCATAAGTAATAAAGGCTGTATCGCGCCTTTTATTATAATCTGCTATATTAAAGGACCTGTTTTTTTCAAGATAATCTTTAAGAGTTTTTATCTCTAGAAAATTGGCTTCAGGGAAGGATTTTCTGAATCTCTTTGCCAGGTTCAAACGCCAGGCAGATTTTTCTATAAAGACCTTTTTCGGATAGAAGGTAGTTTTTTTGAGATCTAGGACAGAATCATGGTCTAGTTTTAACTTTGGAAGATAAGGCCTGGGTAATTTGCTATGAATATATGCGTATGGGAATCGTCTTTTTAATAGGGTATTTTTTATGCTGCTAAAATCTTTTGGAAGTTCCTGTGCTATTTTTTGAGGGGGGATATTTTCTTTCTTTGATATCTCGTAAAGAAGCCTTGTTGTCTCCTGTTGCTTGTTCAGGCCGAGATGCGAGAATTCAGAATCTAGGACTGAGCGGATATTTTTTAATCTTTCAAGTTCTTTTCTATAAAGTCGCGTAGGAGACATGAGGCAGATTTTATCGAATTCTTGAGAGTTTTATTATCGCTATGTTCAAGTTTTTCGTGAAAAGGTTTTTTGTTTATGATATCAGTGATGTAGAAGAGGGCCAAGGCCTTTTTTTTGATCGAGGCTGCTGCAGAAAAACAGGCGCTACATTCCATGTCAACTACCTGGATCCTTTTTTGAGCAAACTCCTCTGTAAGATTTTCTTCAAGTTTTAGAGAACCAAGCGTTGCGCAGGTCACTTTTTTTGCTTTAGGAAATTGCCTTAAAAGTGAACTGTCCGGGAAGAAGGATTTAAGTTCAACATTCTTACCTAGTAGCATATCAGTGAAACTTTCCATGGAATAACATTCTTCAGGCGTAACGATACTTCCTATGACTAGATCTTTTTCTTCTTTTACCAGTCCACATGAGCCAAAGAGAATTATATTCTGGCATCGAGTTTCTTTTAGGTACAATATTGCGTCTCCTGAAAAGCCAGGCCCTATACCTGTATGGATTACTGTGAAGCGGCTGTTTTCTCCGGTACTATACAGGTTACCCCTTGAAAATCTATTAATTCCGAGCTCTTTTGATACATCTTTTCTCAAAAGCGGCAGGAATATGCATGTATCCTTGATCCGAGATTCGTCAATTCCAAATAAGGTTTTAAACTTCGACATGTGTTTGGTAACCTGTTCTAAACAGGGATTAAGTTATAATCCAGGTTGCCTAGGCCTTTTTCGTGCGCGTATTCAAGAGTTGTCTTATAGGAAATCTGTGATTTTTCTTTTAGTATCAGATCCTCATCCTTGTTTACAAGGTCTATGGTCGCTTTCTCTAAGGCTATGATGTCTTTGGAAGCTAGGATACCGATATCTTTACAGATTATTTTCTCATTCTTTGTGGATATGCAGTCACATTCTTTTGTTATGTCAAAGGCAAAATTTATGAAAAATTTATTTTTAAATTTTGACAATATGAATCTAGCAACATCTGCTATTCTCTTTGCGAACACATCATGGTCTTCGCCCCAGTTGATAAAAATGGCGTCAAATTTGCACGCGCACAGGCATTCCCCACATCCTATGCATTTTGTTTTATCTATAAAGGCTTTATTATTTACGCCAAATGATATTGCCTTTACAGGGCATATTTCTAAGCATAAGCTGCAGGAGGTACATTTTTGTTCTATTGTATATGGCTTGAGAGAAGAATGCTGCACCTGTTTTGTAGGCCTGGATGACATGCCCATGGCTACATTTTTAAGCGCACCTGCATATCCTGCGAGGATATGACAGGTAACGTGCGACAATACGACAAGACTATCTACCATGCCGATAAAAGACGGTATCTTTATCTTTTTTATATAGTCTGAGTCTAGCTGGTGTTCTTTTCCATCTTGGCCAAAGATGCCGTCTGTTATTATAAATGGCGCGCCTACCTTGGAGTGCGAAAAACCCTTGTTTTGTGCAAGCGTAAGGTGGTCGACTGCGTTGAGCCGTGATCCCGCATATATAACATTCGTATCAAAGAGAAACGGTTTTGCCTTTTTCTTTTTTATCTCAGTTATAACTGATTTTACCAGTTCCGGGTTTAAATGGTATACGCATTTAGTATCTCCGATAGTGAGTTTTACAGGTATAAAGTCATCTTTTTTGTATGTTAAGAAAGGGTCTGTTGCTTGGATTAGTTTCAGAAGTGAGGATATCCTATCTTTTGTATTGCTAGTCTCTATTTTTACAAAATAGACATTACTTTTCATAGATTTATATTTTGGGCAGGGAGGTTAAGTAGTAAATTCTTGTTCTATCCAGAAAGGCTTATTGCCATTTTCTTCTAGGATTTTTATAGTAGTGGCTACTATATCTTTGTCGTATTTGGAGCCAGCATTATCTTTTAGTTCTTTAATAGCTTTTTTTAGCCCAAGAGCAGCCCTGTATGGTCTGTGATTTGTCATTGCCTCGAGCACGTCAGATACAGCAAGGATTCTGGCTTCAGGTATAATTTTGTCTTTTGATAGGCCGCGTGGGTAGCCATTACCATCAAGCCTTTCATGATGCTGGTAGATGGACTCTGGCAGAGGGAAAGGGAAACTGTGTGGTTTCAACATCTCGTAGCATTTCTTGACATGTTCTTGTATCATCTTAAATTCTAAGTCAGAAAGCTTGCCAGGTTTATTTAATATTTCCAAAGGGATAAGGATCTTTCCTATGTCATGAAGTTCTGCTGACATCCTTAGCTCTAGTATTCTATTATCATCCCAGCCTAATTCTTTGGCTATCTTTTCAGCGATCATGGATACGCGGCGTGTATGCCCGAATGTATAAGGGTCTCTTATTTCCAGGACCTTATCCAGTACCTTTAATGAAGTCATTACCATGTCTAATCTGCCTTGCTCCATCTGGTCATAGGCGGTTATGTCCCTAGTTATGCCCATGGTGCCGATAATCTTGCCTTTTTTATCATGCACTGGTATTTTTGTGGTAGTGACACAGTTATGAGTGCCGTTAGGAAGAAGTGTCCTTTCGATTTTTCCGATTATAGGACTACCTGTTTTTAATATATATGTATCGTCGTCAAACATCTTCTGCGCCTGATCTTTTGGAAAGAAGTTAAAATCGGTTTTTCCTACTATCTCCTCAGGTTTCATCTTAAAGCCTTGCGCGTAGAAACGGTTGACTCTTATGATCCGGTTTTTCACGTCTTTGAAATAAACAGCATCAGGCAGGTTATCTAGCAGGTTCTGAAAGAGTTGTTTTTCAAAGGAGAGCGTTTCTTCCAGCTCTTTATGCTTTGAGATGTCTTCGAGCATCCCTTCGATATACAGGTGTTTTTTATTGGAAGAGGATCTTTGTAGATATGCAGTGATTGCCACCCACAGTTCTTTTCCGTCTTTTCTTTTAAATTCAGCTTCATAAAACTTCACTATTTTTTCTTTTTTTATGGTCTTTATGAAATCTTCAGCATTCCCAGCATCTTTAAAAAGAGATTTGAATGTAAAGTCTTGTATTTTCTTTTCAGAGGAGTAACCCAGCATTTTAGTAAGTGTAGAGTTGATGGTAGAAAGTTTTTCTTTTGGGGAGAGCTGGTATCTAAAAAGGCAAACCCCTAGTTTTTTGATCAGAAAAAGCTCTAAATTTAAATCATCTTTTGTGTTGGATTTTAGATTTTTCATAATATAATGTATAATAACACACTTAAGCTAGAAAATAAAGGAAAATTATGGTAAGGACAAAGATAATCTGCACTATGGGTCCTGCAAGTTCCAATGAGACTGTCATAAGGAAAATGACATTGGCTGGCATGGATGTAGTACGCTTGAATTTTTCACATGGCAGTTTAAATAGCCATTCTTTGCGTATCGATCTTGTGAAAAAGGTCAACAGGAAATACAGGCGGGCCGTGAAGATCTTGCAAGATCTAGAAGGCCCAAGGATAAGAGTGGGAAGCTTAAAGGACCACAAGTCTATATTCTTAAAAAAAAGACAGATTGCCTGGTTTTCCAAGAGGGATATTTATGGACATAATGTAGTTTCTTTTGATTATGAAGGTCCTTTTGATAGTCTACGCGGGGCAGAATTCATGTATATAGACGATGGAAACATTGTCTTGAGAATAAAACGTATCGAAAAAACAAAGGTTAAGACAGAAGTTGTCGTAGGGGGACTTCTAAAAGAGCACAAAGGGATTAACATTCCAGGTGCCAGGTTAAGCTTTCCCAGAATAAGCGAAAAGGATGAAAGGGATATAGAATTTGGTATTAAACATGAAGTTGATTATATTGCTCAATCGTTTGTGAGGAATAAATCAGATGTTATTGAAGTTAGAAAAAGAGTAAAAGGTAGATTGCCGAATTGTCTTATTATAGCAAAGATAGAAAATCGCGAGGGCATAAAGAATATCGATGAAATCATAGATGTTTCTGATGGAATTATGATCGCGCGGGGCGATATGGGAGTATCTGTTCCTGTATACGAAGTTCCTATAATTCAGAAAAGGATTATCGATAGGTGCAATAAAAAGAAAAAGCCTGTTATCACAGCTACTCAGATGCTTGAGCACATGGTAGATAATATACGGCCTACAAGGGCAGAAGTCACAGATGTGGCAAATGCTATTATAGACGGTACAGATTTTGTTATGCTTTCTGCTGAGACAGCCATTGGCAAGTATCCAGTAGAATCAGTAAGCATGATGAATAATATTATAAAATTTACTGAAAAAAGTTTACAATCGTAGATTCAGTGTTATAATGCCTGCGAATAAAGGAGGTAGAACATGGCAGTTTCATACAAAGAATTAGGGCTTGTTAATACGAGGGAAATGTTTAAAAAGGCAATGGCTGGCAAGTATGCTGTGCCAGCCTATAATTTTAACAATATGGAGCAACTGCAGGCTATTATAACTGCCTGTATCGAATCCAAATCTCCTGTGATTCTTCAGGTGTCTTCAGGTGCAAGGAAATACGCCAATCAGATATTACTGAAACACATGGCAAGGGGGGCGATGGAGATAATAAAGGATTCTGGTTCAAGCATACCTGTTGCGCTTCATTTGGACCACGGCGATACGTATGAACTGTGTGTTTCCTGTATAGAGTCAGGTTTTTCTTCAGTTATGATAGACGGTTCTGGAAAGCCATTCGAAGAAAATGCTGCCCTTACAAAGAAAGTAGTAGGGTATGCGCATAAACATGATGTTACAG
Organism: uncultured Planctomycetia bacterium; assembly: GCA_964652265.1. Taxonomy (GTDB): domain Bacteria; phylum Omnitrophota; class Gorgyraeia; order Gorgyraeales; family Gorgyraeaceae; genus JAHIUV01. The sequence goes on along the minus strand of CAZZAL010000010.1, from coordinate 18,920 downwards.
TAGAAGGAGAGCTCGGAGTCTTGGCAGGCATAGAAGACGACGTGAGTCATGAGAAAAGTCATTACACTCATCCTGAGGAAGTCCAGGAATTTGTATCTAAGACAGGCGTGGATAGCTTGGCTATATCAATAGGCACTTCGCATGGCGCTTATAAATTTAAGTTGAAACCAGGGGAAACAGTGCCGCCTCTTAGGTTTGATATATTAGAAGAGATTGAGAAGAAGCTTCCTGGTTTTTCAATAGTCCTGCATGGTTCAAGCTCTGTCCCCAAGGAATACGTGGATATTATCAATAAGTACGGCGGGAAGCTTGAAAATACTGCGGGTGTCCCTGAAGAACAGTTGAGAAAGGCTACGCATTCAGCAGTATGCAAGATCAACATAGACAGCGACGGGCGCCTTGTTGTAACAGCAAAAGTAAGGGAAGTCTTTGCGACGTCTCCGAAAGAATTTGATCCCAGAAAATATTTGGGCCCTGCGCGCACAGAACTTATAAAAATGTACAAGCATAAAAACGAACATGTGCTCGGTAGCGCAGGCAAGGCCTGATTATGATAGATAAGATTGCACTTGTGGCCTCTATAGTCTTACCCCTGTGGAATATCCCTCTTATTATAAGGATGATAAAGAGGCGTTCCTCAGGCGACATAAGTCTTTTTTGGGCTATTGGAGTGTGGGCTTGCCTGTTGGCGATTCTGCCTTCCGGGATGAGAAGCGATTTCCTGGTCTGGAAGGTTTTTGCTATAGCGAATTTTTCATTTTTTAGTTTTGTAGCATTCTTCACGGTTTTTTTCCACAATAAAAAATAACTGCAATGAAGATCATCCCTATTTTTATCCCACATGCGGGGTGTCCATATAAATGCGTGTATTGTGATCAGCACAAGATCTCAGGCACTCGCAGGATTCCGACAAAAAAGGACATCATATCCATTATCCAGCGCAACCTCAAGAGTATTTCCAAGGAAGAAGACATAGGGGTCGGCTTTTTTGGCGGGACATTTACATTTTTGCCAGTTGCACTGCAGAAAAGATATCTGGAAGTCGTCCAGCCTTATATTAAGAAAGGTATTATCAGTAGCATCCGCATCTCAACACACCCTGAGACAATTTCTCTGAAAGCGATGAGGAGGTTTAAAAAGAGCGGCGGTCGTCTAGTAGAATTAGGGATCCAGTCACTCGACAAAGATACCTTGAGAAGGATAAAGAGGGAAACCGATTTTAGTGCAGTTAAAAGAGCTGCTAAGTATATAAGGAAGGCGGGACTTGACTTGGGTGTGCAGGTAATGCTGGGGTTACCTGGTGATACTCTTGAGAAATCTATACAAACTGCAAAGAGACTTATAAGGCTAAGACCTAAGACCGTAAGGATCTATCCAACTCTTGTCATAAAAGGGACTGAACTTGCCAGAGAATACAGAAAAGGGAAATATAAGCCACTTAGTTTAAAGGAGGCTATTGAGCAGGCTGTTGCGATTTTAGAAATATTCGAGAAGAAAGGTGCAAAGGTTATACGCATAGGACTCCATCCTTCGCACGATTTAGATTCAAAAAATACGATGATAAAAGGCCCATATCATTGTGCATTTGGAGAAATGGTACGCGCTCGGGCGATGCGCAATAAGATAATACGTGCTATTAAAGATAGACACGTAGCCAATCGTTCGCATATAGAGATTTTAGCCCCTGAAAGGATGTTTAGTTCTATATCTGGTCACAGGGGATCTGAGAGAAAATTTTTAGAGAGATATTTCGGTGTCCCTATTTTATTGCGTAGAGCCAAAAAGATCGAGATAAGAGACCGGAGAAAAGACATAGCAGTTTTAGACCCGAGGATGCCACGCGCAGCAAAGGAAAGATTGAAAAGACTGAATTATCATGTGGCTGAGGTGCCGCTACATAAAAAACTCCAAGATCCCGTAAAAGGTCATGTAGACATGATGCTTTTTGCCCGTTTCTTAAGTACCCGGTCTCGGATAGTATATGAGCCGTGCCTTGAAAACATCGCAGCGCTTCTGAGGCAAAATGGATACAGATGTTTAAAAGGCAAACATATACAGTCGTCTAAGTATCCGAAAAATATAATTTATAATGCATGCAGTATAGATGGCTCTATAATTCATTATAGAGGCAGTATCGAGAAAAATATAAAAATGTTAAAGACAAAGCACGTCCTTGTAAACCAGGGCTATGCAAAGTGCTCTATTGTTCCGGTTAATAAAAAGAGTATAATTACTTCAGATAAAGGCATCAAGGATGCTTGGGAGCGTTCAGGCGGAAAGGCGCTTCTTATAAGGCCTGGGCATGTAAAATTACCAGGATATAAATCAGGATTTATCGGAGGCACAACAGGCGTGACTAAAAGAAGTGTTTTTTTTGTAGGAAGACTGACATTTCATCCTGATGCTCAAGCAATGCGCGATTTTATAAACAAGGCAGGAAAAAATATTATAGAATTGTATGATGGACCCCTATATGATGTAGGAGGCGTATATCTGTTCGAGGCTTGCTTTTAACAGATGCCTTGAACCATAGAATCATGTATGTTATACTGAATTTGTTATGAGCGTAAAGGATTTTATTAATAAGAATTTCAGACATTTTAATGCCGCGGTCATCGTCGATGCCGCAGAGGCATGGGTACGACATCTCAAGGCCGGTAATAAGATGTTTCTTGCCATGGCCGGAGCATTAAGTACCGGCGAGATAGGGATTTCTCTTGCAGAGATGATACGAAGGGATAAGATCCATGGTATATCCTGCACAGCAGCAAATCTTGAGGAGGATCTATTTAATCTAGTAGCGCACAGCCATTATAAAAGGGTACCTAATTATAGAGAATTAGCGCCTCAGGATGAGCTAGAACTAAGGAACAAGCATCTTAACAGGGTCACTGATACATGTATCCCGGAAGAAGAGGCTATAAGAAGATTGGCGCAGAAACTTTATCCTCTATGGGAGGATGCTGATAAGTCAGGAAAAAGATTTTTTCCTCATGAGTATTTTTACCAGGCCATAGAGAAAGGTGAGCTGAAAGAATTTTACGAAATAGACCCAAAAGATAGCTGGGTTTTAGCTGCGTGTGAGAAGGACATACCTATTTTTACCCCTGGATGGGAGGATTCGACGCTTGCCAATGGCGTAGTAGCCGAATATAAATCCGGCCGTTTTAAAAATCTAAGTTTTATAAAGAGCGGCCTGGAGCAGATGGATTTTCTTATTGACTGGTATCTGGAAAACACAAAGGATAAGTCTGTTGGCTTTTTTCAGATAGGCGGAGGCATTGCAGGAGATTTTCCGATATGTGTGGTACCGCTTATAAAACAGGATTTAGGGCAAGACTGTAAGTTCTGGGGATATTTTTGCCAGATAAGCGACTCTACAACTTCTTATGGGTCTTATAGCGGGGCCGCGCCTAATGAAAAGATTACATGGGAGAAATTAGGCATTGACACACCTAGGTTTATAATCGAATCAGACGCGAGCATTGTGGCGCCGCTTATATTTCAATATGTGTTGGAGAGCGATTAGGCATGACACTGATATTTGGTGGTTCAGATAATAGATTTACATCATTTGAAAAGGCAAAGGTAGTGATATTACCTGTTCCTTACGGAAAGACTGTAACATACTGCAAGGGCACAGAAAAAGGGCCAGAGGCGATATTAGAGGCGTCAGATAATCTAGAGCTTTTTGACGAGGAATTAAGTAAGGAGACTTACACCATCGGGATAAATACAGCCCCATTATTAAAAGTAAATGACTCCAAACCCGAGGGCATAATAGCTAGCGTGGAAGAAAAGACAGCGGAGATTTACAATCAGGACAAGATACCTGTTATTATAGGCGGGGAGCATACGCTTACAATAGGAGCTGCGTGTGCGGCAAAAGCAAGATTCAAGGATTTATCTATTTTGTATTTTGACGCGCATTGCGATCTAAGGAACGAGTATGCAGGTAATAAGTATAGCCATGCCTGCGTTGCAAGGAGACTTCTTAAAATAGCTCCTGTGGTTGAAGTAGGTGTTAGAAGTTTAAGTAAAGAGGAGAATGATTTTGCCTTAGTCGAGAATATTAAAATTATAAAGATGTTTGATGTATTAAAGTCTCCAGATTGGGTGGATGCTGTAAAAAAAGAGCTTTCAAAAAATATCTATATTAGCATAGACCTCGATGTATTTGACCCCTCTATAATGCCGTCTGTCGGCAGTCCGGAGCCAGGGGGTATCCAGTGGTATGAATTTTTAAAGGCAATGCGTGATATTACAGCTGATAAGAACATAGTAGGTCTTGATGTGGTCGAATTTTGTCCTATAAAAGGCATGGTCTGGCCGGATTTCACAGCAGCAAAACTCATATACAAAATCCTCGGCTATATATTTAACTAACGGAGCACTTTTGGTATCAAGTTAGCGTATCTGAAATTAATTATGAAGATAATTCTGGCATCGCGTTCAAAAAGAAGGTCGATGATACTTTCCTCCTGTGGGATACGGCACAGGGTTATAGTGAGCAGGGCTAAAGAGGATATGAAAGGTGCATCTCCTTCTTGGATTGCGACAAAAAATGCTTGTCTGAAATCAGAAGCTGTATCAAGAAAGGTAAAATCAGGCTATGTGATAGGCGCGGACACGGTTGTATTGTTAGGTAAAAGAATAATAGGTAAGCCGCGTAATAGCAAACATGCAAAGAATATGCTAAAGGCTTTCTCCGGCAGGATGATTTCAGTATATACAGGGCTCTGTATCATAGATGTCAAAAGGCAAAAAAAGATTACAGGTTGCGAAAAGACAAAGCTTAAGGTAAAGAAAATGAATTATGCTGAGATATTGAAATATTTCAGGTTATTAGGGCCATATGATAAAGCAGGAGGTTTTTCAATAGAAGGAGTAGGTTCGTTTATATTTGACGATATAAAAGGCTCTTATTTTAACGTGCTGGGTCTACCGACTGCAAAATTGAAGGAAATGTTTAAAAAACTGAACGTTGATATTTTAGATATCATAGGGAATTAGAGCATAGTAATAGCGCTTTTTTTACCCTGTCCGAAGTTTCTCTCCCGATAAGTTTTTCTACTATTGCTAATCCGAACCCAAAAGCAGTCGCCGGTCCGCGACTTGTGATTATATTTTCATCGATCTCTACAGCGTTTGTCGTATATGATGTATTCTGCTCAAAGTGTTTCTGCATGCCAGGATAACAAGTAGCATTTTTCTTTTTAAGGACACCTGTCGGAGCGAGGACTAGCGCAGGAGAAGCGCATATAGCAGCTATTATTTTTTTCTCCTGATGCATTTTTTGTATCAGGCTTCCTACTTTTTTCGAACAACCCAGATGGGTGGAGCCAGGTATCCCTCCAGGAAATACACATGCGTCAAAATCAGCGCCTGTCTCGTCCAGTCTTATATCTGCGGTAAGAGTTATTCCATGGGAACCCTGTACGTTTAAATCTTCAAGCCCGGCCACTATTGTCTCTATTCCGGCTCGCCTCAATATGTCTATAACAGTTACTGCTTCTATCTCTTCAAATCCTTCTGCTAATACTATAATGACCTTTTTATCCATAACGCCCTCCTTTTTCTTTATTCTATATTATTAATTTTTCAAAGTCGAGGGCATTTTAGCTTTACAAAACTTTCATTGTAAGATTCTAGGAGTTAATTTATAATATAAAGATATGGCAAAGCTGGAATTTTCAGCAGGTGGTATAGTAGCTAGAGCTACAGAGGAGGGACTGAAGGTCCTTTTGATAAAAGACTCGTATGGGCGTTGGACCTGGCCAAAGGGTAAGATAGAGAAAGGCGAGACTCCAGAGCAAGCAGCAATTCGCGAGATAAGAGAAGAGACAGGATTAAAAGATATAGAGATCATTTATAAGATAGGGAATGTCAAATATTTTTATCGCCTGAAGGCAGAGTTAATATTTAAAACCGTACATGTCTATCTTTTTAAGCATAGAGGTAGAGAAGCATTGAAGATACTTTATAAAGAGATACAGGCAGGCGCCTGGTTTACACCTAAAGAGGCTCTTAGAAAGATCGAATACAGAGGCGCAAAACAGTTTTTAAAAAAAGGGATTAAAAGATTTTTGGATGAAATGCAAGAGTCCTAGAGGTAATTAGACATGATTAAAAGAATCTTTGAAGAATTAAGACACCACGCGCCTTTTACTATTTTTGGAGCGGTTGTAGGTATATTGGTCATAGTGCCTTTTCAGAAGATTTCTCCTCGGACTGCGTATAATATTTTTTATATATTGCACCCTATGCATGTTGTGTTGAGTGCGCTTGTCACTTCATCCATGTACAGTATTTATAAATGTGGACGTTCTGCGCGTAATTGCAGCCTTTTTGTATTGTTGGTGATTGGCTATATAGGGGCTATAGGTGTGGCGACACTGAGTGATTCCCTGATTCCTTATCTCGGGGAAACGCTTTTGAACATGCCTTACAGGGAGATGCATGTTGGTTTTATCGAAAAGTGGTGGCTCATTAATCCCCTCGCGCTTTTAGGCATTGCCATAGCGTACTTCAGGCCTTCGACAAAATTTCCGCATGCGGGCCATGTCTTTATAAGTACGAGCGCATCTCTTTTTCATATTATAATGGCAATGGGCTCAGGTTTAAATCCGTGGTCATATATCGGTATATTTTTCTTTCTTTTTATCGCCGTATGGGTACCATGCTGCGTCAGTGATATTGTATTTCCTCTTTTACTTGTAAATAAAAACCATGCATAATTCCTATAAATATATATATGGCCCTGTCCTTTCATGGAGATTAGGTGATTCTCTAGGTGTAGACCTTATTTCCAGGGAAGAGAAGGCCTGCACATTTGATTGCGTGTATTGCCAGATTGGCCCTACCAGAGTCAGGGGCGAGGAAAGAGAGATATTTGTTCCTACAAAGCTAGTTTTAGGCGAGATAAGGTCTTTGCCTGATTTAAAAATAGATTACATCACTTTTTCAGGAAGAGGCGAACCCACACTTGCCAGGAATTTAGGTGAGATAATAAGAGAGATAAGGAAAATAAGACAAGAAAAAATCGCAGTCATAACAAACTCTTCATTGATGAATAGAGAGGATGTGAGGGAGGATCTTGGCGTTACGGACCTGGTAATGGCTAAGCTCGATGCATGTTGCGAGGCACCTTTCCTAAGGATTAATAAGGCACTAGAAAGCATTACATTTGATAAAATCCTGAAGGGCATAAAAGAGTTCAAATCCGGATACAATGGAAGACTTGCATTACAGATCATGTTTGTCGAAGACAATAAAAAATACGCTGGCGAGATAGCCAGGCTGGCAAAAGAGATCGGTCCATGCGAGGTCCAGATTAATACCCCGCTGAGGCCGTGTGGCGTAGAGCCATTGTCCATAGAAGACATAAATAAGATAAAGGAGTGTTTTAAAGGTATGAGAGTTACCTCTGTTTATGATGCTAAAAAGAAAAAAGCAAAACCTATCAATAAAGAAGATACATTAAGGCGCAGGGGAAGCCATGATTAAAGATCGCGTGAGAAGAATATTAGGTGAATTACCTGAGGGCGTGGAACTTGAGGCTGCGTGCAAGATGAGGATGCCTGATGAGATCTTGGAAGCCATAGACGCTGGCATCAAGATTATAGGCGAAAATTATATCCAGGAGGCAGAGAAGGCCTATAATGTCATCGGCAATAAGGCAAGATGGCATTTTATAGGGCACCTGCAGAAAAATAAAGTCAAAAAGGCTGTGAAGATATTTGATTTGATAGAGACAGTCGATTCTCTGGAATTAGCAGAAGAAATCAACAAGGCCTCTCTGAAAGAAAACAAGACCACCTCAGTGCTTGTCGAAGTAAACAGCGGCAGAGAGAAACAAAAATCCGGAGTTTTCCCAGAGAATACAGAAAGACTTGTAAAAAAGCTGCTGGAGTTGGATAATATAAGGATAAAAGGGCTTATGACCATGGGGCCTTTATCAGGGGATCCTCAAGCCGCGCGGCCGTTTTTTATTGAAACAAAAAAGATATTTGAGAGAATAAAAATGCTGGCTTTAAAAAGAGCAGAGATGAAATATCTTTCTATGGGTATGAGCAATTCTTATAAGGTTGCTATCGAAGAAGGCGCGAATATAGTAAGAATCGGGACTAAGATCTTTGGAGAGAGAGGATAATATAATGGACTATGATGTAATTGTTGTGGGTGGAGGTCCGGCTGGACTTACAGCAGCTTTATATGCTGGAAGGGCGCGACTTAAGATGCTCTTGGTTGAAAGTTATTCAGTGCCGGGTCAGGCAGTGATCACAGACTATGTGGAAAACTATCCTGGTTTTCCAGACGGGATCAATGGTTTTGATCTGATAGGTAAGTTTAAAAAGCAGGCTGAGAGATTTGGTGTAGAGGTTAAGGTAGGAGATGTTAAAAATATAAAGACCTCTGGTAGCGGCTGGGAGGTAGGAGTCGAGGACAAGGTTTACACGACTTTGTCTTTGATTATCGCATCCGGGGCAAAGCCTAAGAGATTAGGCGTAGAGGGCGAGGAGAGACTAAAGGGTCGCGGTGTCTCATATTGCGCTACCTGCGACGGAGCACTTTACAAAGATAAAGACGTGGTTCTTGTAGGAGGAGGCGATACTGCTATACAGGAAGCATTGTTTTTAACAAGGTTTGTAAAAAAACTCAAAGTTGTGCACCGCAGGGATCGCTTGCGCGCAACAAAGATTTTACAGGAAAGAGCATTGGCTGATAAAAAGATAGAATTTATCTGGGAATCAAAGGCTATTGAGATCTTAGGCAAAGACGGGGTAGAAGGAGTTAGAGTAAAGAATATCAAGACAGAAAAAGAGACAGACCTCAGCTGCGGCGGTGTTTTTATCTTTGTGGGGTACTCTCCGAATACAGATTTTCTTAAAGGAGTATTAAAATTAGACAAGCTTGGTTATATACTTACAGATCAAGACATGAAGACATCAAGAAAGGGTATTTTTGCATGCGGGGATTCCCGCAGGAAGCTGCTTCGTCAGGTAGTGACTGCCTGCGGAGATGGCGCGACTGCTGCGTTTTCAGCGCAGCAGTATGTAGATGAATTAAAAGGAGTAGCATATAAATAAGAGAAGCTATATGAAAACAGCTCATTCCACTTGCCCAGAATGCCAAAAAACAAAATGGTATAAAAATAAACTGATTGTCGTTAGCTGTGTCTTGGCTTTTCTGTGTGCACTGTCGTATTTCCTCCCGGTCTTAGAACCTTTCCGCAGCAGTTTCTTTATGTATCTTGACAGGATATGGTGGGCTGTTCTCCTAGGATTATTTTTAGGAGGAGTAATAAACCATTTTATACCTCGCGAATACGTTTCACATATCTTAGCTAGCCCAAAAAAAAGGACGATTCTTTATTCAGTAATAATTGGATTTTTCATGAGCGCATGCAGTCATGGAATCCTGGCACTTTCAATACAGCTCCATAAGAAAGGAGCTTCAAACCCTGCAGTAATCAGTTTTCTCCTTGCAAGCCCATGGGCAAATTTCCCCCTTACAATAATGCTCATAGCTTTTTTTGGCCTAAAGGCGTTGTATATAATCTTCTGTGCAATAATTATCGCGATAACAACAGGCCTGATTTACCAGATCCTTGAGTCCCGAGGTCTTATAGAACGAAATGAGAATACCAAGAAAATAACAGAGGAATTTTCAATAGGCAAAGATCTAAAAAGGAGAGTTTCTTCATATGATGCCTCGGCCAGCCAGATAAGGAAGGACGCAAAGGGTGTGTATGACGGTGCGCTTTCGCTGGCAAATATGGTATTATGGTGGATATTGATAGGCATGGGTCTTGCGAGTGCAGTCGGGGCATATGTCCCGCAAAGTATATTTCAAGATTACATGGGCCCCACGTTCATGGGGCTAATGGCAACACTTATAGTGGCGACTATTATGGAGGTATGCTCTGAAGGTACGGCTCCTCTTGCATTTGAGATATACAGGCAGACTGGGGCCTTTGGCAATGCCTTTGTATTCCTTATGGCAGGGGTGGTGACTGATTATACAGAGATAGGGCTTTTGTGGTTTAACCTCGGGAAAAGGGTCGCTATATGGCTTCCGATAATTGCGGTCCCGCAGGTAGTTGTCCTGGGTATGCTGGCAAATGTGATATTCTAAAGAGACTTGACGCCAAAGGTAAATAATACTAAAATGGTATTATTATGAAAGACAAAGAATTTATCTGTCATGATTGTTTTAAGCTAAAGACCTGTAAGGAATCAGCAGTCTCATGGGTATTATTTTTTATCGCGCTCATCGCAGTGATATCATTAAGAGCAGTGAACCTGGTTCTGGATGCCAATCCTTTTTTTGCCAAGGCGCTGTGGTACACAGGCGTAGTAGGTTTTTTTATATTTTTTGTATACAAATTCAGGTATGATCAGATCTTACACAGAGAACTAGAGAAGACGGGGCTAAGAGACAAATTGCTGTACAAAAAGGATTTGTCTGAACATGACCATGAAGTCTTGGGGACTATTGTCTGTAAATTGAGCTCAAAGAAAGACAAGATAAATTACTTTTTTATATTTGCTTCGTCTCTTTTGGCATTGGCGATAGCAATATACGTAGATTTTATAAAAAAATAGGAGGTAGGATATGGCAGATCTAAAGGATTTGATTCAAACTGCAGATTGGAAGAAGGAGAAACATGTCCCTTTTATTGAGGTATCCGGTAAGACAGGGAAAGGCGAAGCGGTTTCTATCACAGTGAGCGTGGGAAAGGAAATCTCTCATCCGAATACCACGGCTCATCATATAGCCTGGATAGAGGTTTATTTTTTACCAGAAGGAGAAAAATTTCCGTATGAACTGGGAAGATTTGATTTTGCCTCTCACGGAGCATCAGCCCAGGGTCCGGATACGAGTACGGTGTATACTGACCCCGCGGTAACCTTGAAATTCAAGACAGAAAAACTAGGAACGATTCTTGCCTCTTCTTATTGCAATATACATGGATTATGGCAGGCTTCTAAGGAGATTAAATAAAGCAGATGAAATTAACCGAGGGTATAATAAATTTTTTCCACAAGCAACCCTATACTATTGTTACCACAATAGATAATAAAGGTCATCCGCATAATTCCTGCAAGGGTATAGTAGATATAGAAGAAAGCGGCAAGGTCTATCTATTAGACGTTTATAAGGAACGGACGTTTCAGAACATTAAAGAGAATCCGCATATAAGTATTGCAGCTGTTGATGAGCATAAATTTATGGGGTTTTGCTTAAAAGGAGTTGCAAAGATTGTAAAACAGAAAGATTTGTATTCCGAGACGGTTAAAAAATGGGAAGATAAGATTACGAAGAGGATATCGCATAGGCTCCTCAAGAATCTGCAGGGTCAAAAAGGCCATCCTCGACATCCAGAGGCGCTTTTGCCAAAACCAGAATATTTAATAGTTGTAGATGTAGAAGAGATAGTCGATCTTACTCCACACCATATAAGGCACGGAGATAAATAGATATGCTTGATCTGATAATTATAGGGGCAGGGCCTGCAGGCATAACAGCTGCAGTTTACGCTGCGCGAAAAAAGATAAATCTTCTCGTTATAACAAAAGACATAGGAGGCCAGACTGCCTGGAGCGGCGACATAGAAAATTACACAGGATACCAGTTTGTGAGCGGCCCTGAGCTTGTCTCTAAGTTTGAGGAGCACCTGAGGCAATACAATATTACGCTGAAAGAAAACGAGGAAGTGTTAAAGCTTAGAAAAAAGGGGAATATCGTTTATCTTAAGACAGATAAGGGAGAATATGAGACAAAAACTGTTATAATCGCTTCGGGTAAGCGTTCAAGGGAGCTTGGTGTTCCAGGAGAGAAGGAATTTAAAAACAAGGGACTTACATATTGTGCGACATGTGATGGTCCGTTGTTTTCAGGAAAGGACGTTGCGGTTATTGGCGGAGGTAATTCAGCATTGGACGCGGTATTACAGTTGATGAATATAGCGAAAAAGGTTTATATAATAAATATTACACCTGGAGTTACTGGAGACCCTGTTATGCAGGAAAAAGTCAAAGAGAGCAGTAAGGTGGTGATTTTAAATAATAGCCAGGTTCTCTTGGTCTCTGGCAATAAGATGGTCAATGCTATTAAAGTAAAGACACTGAAAGAAGAAAAAGAGATTCTGGTTGAAGGGATATTTGTTGAAATAGGTCTTTTGCCGAATTCCGGATTTGTAAATGGTATAGAAAAAAATAAACAGGGCGAGATAAAAGTCGATAGCTATAATCACACTAATATTTCCGGAGTCTTTGCAGCAGGAGATGTCACTGACGTACCTGAAAAGCAGATAATAATCGCAGCTGGCGAAGGCGCAAAGGCTACGCTTGGTGTTTTCAGGTATCTGTCCAAGCTTAAGTAAAGGAGTAGCCAGTTATGAAAATTAAATCAATAAAGACCCAGCTTTCCCTTTTTCTGGTATTATTTGCGGTATATACTTATTTTATTGAAAAAAATCCGCTGTTTTTATTAGGCATATTGGTAGCTGTTTTTGCTTCCGTAGTCTTAGATTCCATAATCAATTATCTGAAAAATAAAAAATTTGTCATAACCGAAAGCTCTATTATAACAGGTTTGATCATAGGATATGTCATATCAAGCGACGAGTTCTGGTGGATTATAGCCCTGGCCAGCATATTTGCAATCGCTTCCAAACATCTGATACGTTTTCGTAAAGCCCATATATTTAACCCAGCTGCCTTTGGGATTTTTTTGGTAGTGCTACTTTTCGGAGCTTATACCCAGTGGAATGCAGCATACTCATGGCATATTATTATCCCGCTGGGTATTTATTTAGCTCTAAAAATAAAAAGGATTAGCTTAGTAGTGAGTTATTTTGCGGCGGCACTTTTTTTATATGCTCCGCAGGCATTTCTTTATAATGCGTCTTTATTGGATATATTCGGATATCTCAATTATTTCTTTATCTTTATCATGATGATCGAGCCAAAGACAACGCCTGTAAGACGCAGGTCAAAGATAATATTCGGCACAGGTGTTGCCGCGTTTATTTTTGCCTTTTATGAAATCGGGATTTTACTTGAGGCAGAGCTTTTTGCTTTATTGGCAGTTAATTTTTTAGGCGCATTGCTTGAGAGGAGGAGATCATGGGAAAGATAGTTCCATTGATTTTATTTTGCAGCTTAATCATGGCTTCGACACTCGTATATGCACATCCCCCCTCTGAAATAAACATTGAACATTCGAGCGAATTAAGGATGATAAGTATTGTTGTCGCGCATCCTGTCAGTAACTCTGGAAAGCATTTTATAAATAAGATTATTATATGGTTGAACGGAAAAGAGATTCTCCAGCATAAGATAGGCGCGCAGGACGATAATAGATATCAATCTGCGGCTTACATGATCCCTGATGCCAAAGCCGGAGATGTTATTGCTGTAGAAGCATATTGCAATATAAGCGGCAAATTAAAAAAAGAGATCAAGGTAGAATAGTGAAGCCTGCTGAAAAGCGGATAATAGATTTAATAAGGATATTACGTAAAACTTATCCTCGTAGCCGTACCGCGCTTCATCATGACTCGCCCTTTGAGATCCTCATATCTACGATCCTTTCAGCGCAATGCACTGATAAAAGGGTAAATAAGATTACGCCGGCCCTTTTCAAAAAATATAAGACGGCTCAAAGTTTCGCAAGGGCAAAAAGGCCTGTTCTGGAACAGGAGATTCGTTCAACCGGTTTTTATAGGAGCAAGACAAAGAATATTATTGCTGCGTCAAAGAAGATCGTCAAAGATTATGAAGGAGGAGTCCCTGATAATATGCAGGATCTCATATCTTTAGCCGGTGTGGCGCGCAAGACTGCAAATATAGTATTATCCAGCGGTTTTAAAAAAACAGAAGGCATAGCAGTTGATACACATGTTAAAAGGCTTTCAAAGAGGCTGGGGTTAAGTAAAGAGACGGATCCAAATAAGATAGAGCAAGACCTCATGAAAATCGTACCAAAAAAAGACTGGCTTGATTTCAATTATATGATCGTTGACCACGGCAGAGCGATCTGCAATGCGAGAAAGCCTTTGTGCGGAAAGTGCGTGTTAGCTAAACTGTGTCCTTCCGCAGGAAAGATATGATAAAAGAAGCAATGTTTTATGAAAAATTAGATGGTGGAGGAGTACAGTGTAATCTTTGCGCGCACCGGTGTAAGATCGCACCCCGCGAGTTTGGTATATGCGGGGTAAGAAAAAATGAGGATGGCAAGTTGTATACAGAGGTATATGGAGAGGCAATCGCTTCACGCGTTGACCCGATCGAGAAAAAACCCCTCTATCATTTTCTTCCAGGATCGTTTTCTTATTCAATAGCGACTATAGGGTGTAACTTTAAATGCCCTTTCTGCCAGAACTGGCAGATATCTCAAACTTCAAAAAGAAATGACTCTTCAGCTAGCTATGAGCTAAAACCCGAAGATGTCGTGAGAGAGGCAAAGAAAAATAAGTGTAAAAGTATATCCTATACCTATACAGAACCCACTATATTTTTTGAATACGCGTATGATACTGCAAGACTTGCAAAGGTTGCAGGACTTTCTAATATCTTTGTGACAAATGGCTATATGACAAAAGAAGCGCTCCAGACCATAAAGCCATATTTGGATGCTTGCAATGTCGATCTTAAATCATTCAGAGAAGGTTTTTACAAGGAGATGTGCGGCGCTCATCTTGAGCCTGTACTCGATTCTATAAAGACAATGAAGCGTCTTGGTATATGGGTAGAGATTACGACTCTGGTCGTGACCGGCAAGAATGATTCAGATGAAGAATTTAGGGATATAGCAGGATTTATAAAAAGCGTGGGCCCCGACATCCCGTGGCATATATCTTGTTTTCACCCTGACTTTAAATATCTGGAGGCAAGGCCGACCCCTATTGAGACATTAAAGCGGGCAAGGGAGATAGGAAAAGAAACAGGCCTTCAAAATATACACTTAGGCAACGTGATAGAGATATAAAGGCTTGACAGGTTTTTTATTTCTGCTATAATTGATATTGAAATTCAATATCAATTAAGGAGGTGGGATATGTCTAAGGGATTAGAGATGTTCATTGATTACCTCAAGAAAAAAGATCTTAAACTGACAGACCAGCGAAAAATCATCTTAGAGGTATTTTTGAAGACAGAAAAGCATCTTGCTGTTGAGGACCTTTATAATATTGCAAAAAAGAAAGACCAAAGCATTGGCCAGGCAACAGTATTCAGGACATTGAAACTTTTATGCGAGGTGGGTATTGCCAAAGAGGTAACCCTTGGTGATGGGAAGACCAGGTATGAGCATAAATATGGACATGAACATCATGATCATCTTGTCTGTCTTGAGTGCGGTAGATTTATCGAGGCAGTTGACTCTAGAATAGAAAAACTTCAGGATGAGTTATGTAAGTCGCACGGATTTCTACCACAGCGACACAAAATGGAGATATTCGGTATTTGTAAAAGGTGCCGCTAATGAAAAAAATAGCTATTGTAGGAAATCCTAATGTAGGAAAAAGCGTATTGTTCAATGCGCTTACAAAAAAATATGTCAGTGTGTCAAACTACCCAGGGACAACTGTCGAGGTATCAAGAGGGAGGTTGGATATAAATGGGGAGGTTTACGAAGTCATTGATACGCCGGGCATGTATTCGATGTTGCCTATCACAGAAGAGGAAAGGGTGGCAAGAAGGATATTGATCAAGGAGAAGTCAGACATAGTTATTCATGTAGTGGATGCCAAGAATTTAGAGAGGATGCTTCCTTTGACGTTACAGCTTATAGAAGCAGCATTGCCTACAATACTTGTCTTGAATATTATGGACGAGGCCAAGAAAGAGGGCGTCGAGATAGATATAGATTTATTAGAGAAAGAATTGGGCATATCCGTTATAGGCGCAATCTCAACAGCTAATAAAGGTATAGACGAATTAAAGAAAAGGATAGCTAAATATGGCTAAGGATTACAAGGGTCCAGTTGAATACTCGATTGAGATAGCTATAGAAAAGATAGAGAATCTCTTAAAAGAGGATTATTTTATCTCTAAGCGTTCGCTGGCGCTACTAGTCTTGCAGCAGGATAGGGAGATGCTGGGGCTTGTGAAAGAAAAAGAACCAGCTGTCCTAAACCAGATAGAAGACATAATAAATGAAGTAAAGATGCATTATGTAAATCCAGTTACCTATGAATTGGCTTTAGAGAGGCATAATGAGGTGAAGGATATTATAAAAAAGGTCGTGCATTACAAAAGAGAAACTGTGTTCTTGCGCGAGAGATTAAGCAGATTGACAATGAATCCTATAACAGGGATCCCGATTCTCCTGCTAGTACTTTACTGGGGGTTATATAAATTTGTAGGAGAGTTTGGTGCAGGGACAGTTGTTGACTTTTTGGAAGGCACGATTTTTGAAGAACATTTTAATCCTTTTGTAATAAAGATAGTTAGGGATATCATACCATGGGAGATATTACAGGATCTTTTTGTCGGTGAATACGGAGTGATTACGCTAGGGTTTAGATATGCGGTCGCGCTAATACTGCCGATAGTGACTTTCTTCTTCATCATTTTCTCTGTAATCGAGGATACGGGGTATCTCCCGCGCCTTGCGATGCTTATAGACAGGACCTTTAAAAAAATAGGACTCAGCGGCAGGGCTGTTATACCAATGGTTTTGGGTTTTGGTTGTGCCACAATGGCGACTATGGTCACAAGGACGCTTCCAACAAAAAGAGAACGGGTGATAGCAACCATGCTTTTGGCATTAGCTGTTCCTTGTTCTGCCCAGCTGGGAGTTATCCTGGGCCTTCTTGGGGGTAGGCCTTGGGCTACTTTGATCTGGGCAGGGATAGTAGGGTCGATATTTTTATTCGTAGGGTATCTGACCTCCAAGATATTGCCTGGAGAGAGGCCTTCTTTTTATATGGAAGTGCCGCCTCTTAGGTTGCCCAAGTTCTCCAATGTTATCACCAAGACATATGTAAGGGTAAAGTGGTATTTTAATGAGATATTGCCTTTATTTTTATTGGCAAGTGTTTTTATCTGGATCGGTAAACTTACCGGACTGTTTGATTTTATTATAGGTATCCTGAAACACCCGGTAGAATTAATAGGACTACCTGCTGAGGCCAGCGCTGTATTTCTATTCGGATTTTTCAGGCGAGATTACGGGGTGGCCGGTCTTTACGACCTTGACAAACAAGGCATGTTAACCGGCGTGCAGCTTGTGGTCGCCTGCGTGGCATTGACGCTATTTCTGCCTTGCGTGGCTCAATTTCTGATGAATGTGAAGGAGCGGGGATGGAAGACAGGCCTTGGCATATCGATCTTTGTCTTGTTTTCCTCATTTACTGCTGCGTATATAGTGAATTTTATATTAGTTAAATTGGGGGTGGTATTATGACATTGACAGACAGGGCAGAAGAGATATTGGAGAATCTCTGGGTGGCTTTGGTGGAAGAAAAGAAAGAAAGAAGCGATGCAGGTATATTAAGAGACGACAATGTCATTAAAGAACTAGTTGATGCAGGCTGTATAGAATTAAAGGGTGACAATATCACGCTGACCCACAAGGGCATGGAAGAGGCCGGTTACTGTATCAGGCGGCATCGTCTGGCAGAGAGGCTTTTTGTAGATGTCCTTGATATAAAGAAAAAATTAGTGCATGAGACAAGCTGTAAATTTGAACACCTGCTTCATAAAGGTTTGGATGAGAATGTATGCATTCTCTTGGGCCACCCAAAGACCTGCCCTCATGGAAAGTCTATACCAGAAGGTGTATGCTGCAGGGGAGCCAATAGGATACCAGAAAAGCTGATCACGCCTTTGTCCGAATTAGAGGTAAATAAAAAGGCAAAGGTCTCGCATCTACAGACTCAGGATCATGATGCCATACAGAAGGTAATCGCCATAGGCGCGTTGCCGAACACAGAGATCAGGCTTGTCCAAAAATTTCCTTCATATGTATTTCAGATAGGAAAGAGCCAGTTTGCAATAGACAAGGAGTTGGCATCATGTATATATGTAAGGTTAGCATAAGAAGGGAGGGATACTGCATGTAGTAAGATATTTTTTTACGTAGTAATTGAAATTGAATTTCAAAATCAATAAAAGGAGATAGTTATGTTGAAGAAGATCGTGGTTACTGTTTTCACCCTGTTCTTTAGTGCGATTCCTCAAGCTGATGCAGACTGGAGAAGTTATGTCTGGACATACGAATATATGACTATGCGAAAAGGTACATGGGAGCTGGAGAACTATTTGACAGTCGCAGTGCCGGATAAAGATGATTCAGATATAAATACGTGGAAGGATTCGCTGGAAATAGAATATGGCATTACAGATTACTGGGATATAAGTATGTATCAGAACTTTACATACACAAATAGGTCCAGCGAGTCGGATCTTGAATATGATGGTTTTAAGATTCGCACAAGGTATCGGATAGGAGAAAAGGGTAGGTTTTTGCTGGATCCGCTTCTTTATTTTGAATACATAAGAGCCGAGGAGCTTTCAAAGCCGAATGTCATAGAAGGCAAATTGATCCTGGCCAAAGATATTAGCAAGTTTAATATTGCTTATAACCAGATCCTGAAACAGGAAGCAGAGACTAGTGGATTGACCGAACACGAGTATGCCTTTGGTATGCATTATAAGATAACATCTACCTTTAGATTGGGCGTAGAGTCAAAAGGTAATTACACAGAAGAAAAATACTACCTTGGCCCAACAATCTCAGTTGCTAATAGAAAGATGTGGCTTGCTTTTGGTATTTTATCTGCCCTAAACAATGAAAGCGACGATATTCAGGCAAGACTTATCATAGGAATTCCCTTCTAAGATTTTTTCATTTTTGTAATACTTTCATAGTCAAGTAACATTATAGCTCTCTTTCTTATACTTTAA
>CAZZAL010000009.1:19047-44044 GCA_964652265.1 uncultured Planctomycetia bacterium | reverse complement strand
TTTTAAATGCTTCAACAACTCATGCTATGGTTACATAGTTAGATGATTTGACACGTTTCCGCTAAAGCCTTTGGTGCTGCTGAGGGCGCCCTGTCAGGATAAAGGATGAAAGCAGGAAAATGGTGCCAATGGTAATAGAGGTATCAGCAATATTAAAAACTGGCCATATCCTAACATCAATGAAATCAATGACATAGCCAAATCTTAAGCGATCTATCAGGTTCCCCATGGCTCCTGAAAGTATAAGTACTAGTCCAGCATTAAAAAGCACCCTTAAAGAAAAATCACCTCTCTGGATAGACCTTAAAATAAAGCCTGATATGACTACAACCGCTGCTACTGATATCAGAATAAAGATAATCGTGCTATTCTTAAAAAGCCCGAATGCAGCGCCTGTGTTTCTCACAAATGTAATGTGGAGTATGTCTTTTATTACAGGTATGGATTCGCCTGTTGCTAGCTTTAAAGACACCAGAAACTTGGAATACTGGTCTAGGAAAAGGATTGCTAGAACAGAGGATATTGCGAATACTATTTGCCGTTTTCTATATTTGACTGACATTGTATGCAATACTTTGCATATGGTACGGCTGTGAGGCGACGAGTAGGAATCTTCTTGTCACAAGACATGCACTTCCCGTATTTACCTTCTTCGATGCGCCTCAATGCATCATCGATCTTATAGATGATCTCCTGTTCTTCTCCGGCAATATTAAGACTTAGCTCTCTATCATAACTATCGCTGGCCATATCAGCCGTATCAGAGAGATCGTCTGGGGCTCCTTTTTGTGACTTCAGGGCCTCCCTGGATATATGATTTATCTCTTTTGCTATATCTTCCCTTTTTTCCAAGAGAAGCTTCTTAAACTTAGCTACCCCTCTTCTTATTCTTAGCATGAAACTCTCAGCTCCCTTCTATCACAACATCCAAACACCTCTTGCAAAGCTTTGGATGCTCTTTGTCGCTGCCTACAAAATCGTTCCAGTTCCAGCAACGCGCGCATTTTTGGCCATCTGCCTTTTTGACTTCCACGGCTCTCGGTTCTCCCTTTTTCACTTCGACCTGCGACACTATAAAAATCGCTGGCAGGTCCTGTAAATATTTAGTCAGGGAATTATACTCTAAATCATCCTTTATGTAAAGTATTATTTTTGCCTCCAGGGGGCTACCGATGATTTTGGCAATACGCTTTTCCTCCAGTGCCTTCAAAGCCTCTTCCCTTAATTCCCTTAATTTCCCCCAGCGTTTTTCAAGATCTAAGTCTATTGCCTTCTCATCCACCTGCGGCCAGCCTGAAAGATGGACTGAACCCTGGCCTTTAAAATGCTGCCATATCTCCTCTGCTGTAAATGGGATGAGAGGCGCAAGCTCTCTCACCAATACATCGAGGATTTTATAAAGGGCTGTCTGTGCCGACCTTCTGGGCAAAGAAGATTGGCCAAAGGTGTAGAGTCTATCCTTTACAATATCTAGATAAAAACTCGACATATCCACTATGCAAAATCTATAGATAGCGCTTGTGACCTCGTGATAAGAAAAACGCTCAAAGGCATCTGTAACATCTTTCAAAACAGAGTTAAGCCGTGAAAGCGCCCACCTGTCGATCTCAAGCATATCACCTATCTCTAAAGCATGCTCTTTGGGGTCAAAATCATATATATTGCCCAGGAGATACTTTGCCGTGTTTCTGAATTTACGGTATGCCTCTACAGTGCGCTGCAAGATCTCCTCTGATATCTTCACGTCGTCAAAATAAGAAGACGAACTCGCCCAGAGCCGCAGGACATCTACGCCTCTTTTGGAGATGACCTCCTGTGGAGCAATGACATTGCCTGCTGATTTGGACATCTTTTTGCCAACTCCATCGACGACAAAACCATGCGTCAGGACATTTTTAAAAGGAGTGGCACCTACAACACCCATGCCGATCAAAAGGGATGACTGGAACCAGCCCCTGTGTTGGTCTGAGCCCTCAAGGTATAGATCTGCTGGAAACGCAAGGCCTTTTCGGATCTTTAAGACTCCCTGGTGACTTGTGCCGGATTCAAACCAGACATCCAGTATATCTGTTTCCTTTTTAAATTCTGTGCCGCCGCATTTGCATCTGAAATTTTTAGGGGCAAAACTACCAGCATCCTTCAGGAACCATGAATCAGACCCTTCTTTTCCAAAAACATCCTCTATTCTTTCCATGACTCCTCCGTCGATCACCTCTTTGTCGCAGGACGCACAATATAAAATCGGGATCGGAACACCCCAGTAACGCTGCCTGGAAAGACACCAGTCAGGCCTTGAATCTACCATGCTCGATATACGTCTTTCTCCTATAGGTGGTACCCACTTGACTTTTTTGATCTCGTTGAGAGTTTTTTTCCGTAGTTTATTCTTGTCCACTCCGAGGAACCACTGCCTTGTTGCACGAAACAAAAGCGGCTCCTTGCATCTCCAGCAATGCGGATATGAATGTTTTGTGTCCTCGGAGAATAAAAGCATCTTTTTATCGCTAAGGATCTTTATTATGTCCTTATTTGCATCAAAGACATTTTTGCCTGCTAATAAATCAGGCATTTCATAGTCCTTTGACCTTAGGAAACGACCCTTCTCGTCAACAGGCATGATAACAGGGAGTTTATACCTTAGTCCGACCTCGTAATCCTCCTGGCCATGTCCGGGCGCGATATGTACACAGCCCGTGCCTTCTTCGCTTGAAACAAAGTCTCCTAATACTACTTTTGATTCACGATTTAAAAAAGGGTGCCTAGTAACACTGCCTTCGAACGTCTTACCTTTTATTTTTTTTACGACCTCTCCCTTAAGCCCTAATCTTTCCTCGAGTGCTGGCAGGAGGTCGTTCGCAAAAATAAATATCTCGCCTTTTTTTGTCTTAAACTCTGCATAATCCAGATCCGGGTGCAGGCAAATCGCAACATTTGAAATAAGTGTCCACGGTGTAGTGGTCCAGACTATAAATGACCTGCCCTCGGCATTAAACTTTACATATATCGACGGAGATAAGTGATCTTCGTATTCCACCTCTGCTTCTGCAAGGGCAGTCTCGCACCTCGCACACCAGTTAATAGGCTTGAGTCCCCTGTACACAAAACCGTCTTTTGTAAGCTTATTAAAGCTAGCTACCACTTCTTTTTCATAATCAGGGTCCAGGGTCAGGTATGGCTTTTCCCAATCTCCGAAAATACCAAGCCTTTTAAACTCTTCCCTTTGTATGCCTACGAATTTTATTGCAAA
This sequence comes from uncultured Planctomycetia bacterium, assembly GCA_964652265.1. Lineage (GTDB taxonomy): Bacteria > Omnitrophota > Gorgyraeia > Gorgyraeales > Gorgyraeaceae > JAHIUV01. Next base: position 40,797 of record CAZZAL010000009.1, on the reverse strand, counting down.
TTCGCGCGCCATTTTCCTGAATCTTACCTGGTCTACGTCATGCTTGGTCTTTTTTAGTTCCTTAAAAAGCTGATGCTCAATAGGCATGCCATGGCAATCCCAGCCAGGTACATATGGCGAATCAAAACCGCACATGGTCTTGAATTTGACGACAATATCCTTTAGTGTCTTGTTCAGCGCGTGGCCGATGTGGATATTGCCATTCGCATAAGGAGGGCCATCATGAAGCACGTATTTTTTAGCTCCTTTGCGCAACTGACGGATCTTCGCGTATATATCCTGTTTTTCCCAATCCACAAGGATACGGGGCTCCTTATCAGGCAGATTGCCTTTCATTGGAAAACTTGTCTTTGGTAGATTTAATGTCTTCTTGTATTCCATATTTCTCCAGTTCTTCCGATAGCGGACTTAAGCAAGCTACATGTATTTACCTATTATGATATCCAACTTCTTCTTTGTGCTACCTGGCATGAGTTTTTTGTCGGTAGGGATAGCAAATTTCAATGCCTCTTTGCAAGTACACTCTCTCTTTTTTGAAAGTTGAGGTACGACTTTCTTGATCAGGGCCTTTGCTGTTTCAACGTTCTTCGTCAGGTTCTGTATTACCATATCGATAGTGACTATATCTTCGTGCCAGCAATCATAATCCGTTATAAACGCGACTGTCGCAAAGCATATCTCCGCCTCACGCGCAAGCCTGGCCTCTGGCATATTTGTCATGCCTATTATATCCATGCCCCAGCCTTTATAAAGATTCGACTCTGCCTTTGTAGAGAAAGCAGGGCCTTCCATATTAAGGTATGTACCTTTATTATGTATTGAGAGGGCCATTTCTTTGCCTGCTTTGTAAATAATCTCCCTCATGCATGAACATACCGGCTCTGCAAAACTTATGTGGCCGACTATGCCGTCTCCGAAAAATGTGGTCTTGCGGCCTTGGTTTGTCCTGTCAACAAACTGGTCCGGGAGCACGATATCAAGCGGCTTGAGTTCTCTTTTAAAGCTACCGACAGCAGAGATGGATATAATCTTTTCGACCCCAAGTTTTTTCATTCCGTATATATTCGCCCTGTAGTTAATTTCACTCGGCAATATCCTGTGGCCCTTTCCATGCCTTGGTAAAAACGCAACCTCTACGCCCTGGATCTTTCCAAGGATATAATTATCCGAGGGTTTACCAAAAGGCGTATCCACCTTTACCTCTTTTAGGTCCTGTATCCCTTCTATATGGTATAATCCACTGCCTCCAATAATACCTATCTTTGTCACTTTTTCCTCCTTGATCTAGACAAACTGCGAGAACGTATATACGCTGCCCTGAGGGCTTTTTTTACGATGCGTTCCAACCCCTTTTTCTTAAATACCTTAAGTGCTGCTTCAGTCGTACCGCCCTTTGAAGCAACCTTTTTTACAAAATCCTGCATTGAAATCTTTGTGGCACTGGCAGACGCTGAGGCGCCTATAAACGTAGCCATTGCCAATTGCCTTGCAAGGTCTTTTTTTAATCCGAGTGAACGAGCAGCCTTCTGGAGTATATCTGTAAATAAAAAATAATATGCCGGCCCGCTACCGCTCAAAGCAGTAACAGCATCCATTGAACTTTCTTTCACTCGTACCACGTCACCCACGTTTGAAAAGATCTTCTCTGCTATATCCATATCTTTTTTCTTCGCTAGTCTTCCGCTCACGATTGCAGATATGCCCTTACCTACCATCGCAGGCATATTAGGCATTACCCTTAATATCCTTGCTTTTCGCAGTACTTTTTCTATCGAAGCTATCTTCACGCCAGCAGCTATTGAAATAACAAGCTTTGAGGCCACATAAGGAGCTATCTCTTTTAATACCTTTATAATATGCTGTGGTTTAACAGCAATAATAACGACATCTGAGCGCCTGACTAAATCAATATTGTTTTTAGCTGCCTTGATGCGCCTGTTTCTGCTGAATCTAAGTCTTGCAGAAATCTTATCGCTTATCAATGCTTGAGCGTTCATGCCTAATGCTATTGCCCTTCCCATATTACCTGCGCCGATTATACCTATCATAAAATTTCCTTCCCTAAAAATATTCGGATAATAACTCTCCTACCTTTGACATAAACCTTCCGGTAAAACTATGTGTGCTAAAATACTTTGAGGTTTTCTCCAACCTACTACGCATGCTATACCTCGCAAGCCCCAGAGAGCCCGCGAATGCAATATCATGCAGATCCTTTGTATTGCGTAAAGTACCCATGTCTACAGAAACACCCAGGACCTCCTCCACGGCCTCCACAAATCCATCCATCCTCGCCGGCCCACCCACTACGCAAATACGCGGAAGGTTCTTTTTTTGCTTCAAAAAGGGCTCTATCTTTTTATAGACTTCCTGCATGATCTCCTCTACTTTTGGAAAAAGAATATTAGATATCTCGCGTCTTGAAATAATCCCGGACCTCTTGACACCTTTATTTAACCGGGTCCCAACATCTACTTCAGGACCTACCCAGTTTCCCCCCGATCTATTCTGATCAGACTGAATAACCCCATGGCTGGAACCCGGTTTAATCTTTAGAGAAGGTAATGATATCTCTGTATCGTCATATAATTCTGAGCTACCTTTAGTAAGCATGCCATATTTTATTCGTAACTCCTCAGCCTCCACAAAGGTAATCCTTAATTTATCTTGTAATACTTGAGTAAGATCGTCGCTTCCAAATGGAAAATAAAAAGAATCCCTTAATTTTCCGGCTATAAATAACGCTGTTTCTGTGTGATCCTTGCCGACATCTATAACCACGGCGCCTTCTTCTATCTCACTCCTGTCAAAAATCGCCAGGGCCGTGCCTGAGCCAGAACAAACCACATCTTCCACCTCATAGCCTGCAAGATTTATAGCCTTAGTAACATTCTGCAATATGCTCACAAGTGTGGTCACGATATTCAGATCTACATCGAGCTTTGAACCAAAAAGCCCGAGCGGTTCTGAGATCTCCAGTTTATCGTCAATATAAAATCTCTCCGGGATAAGATGCACCACTTCCCTGTCAAGTGACATGGCTATGAGCTTTGCCGAGGCAATACATCTCTTCACATCCGCCTCCGTGATCTCGCTGGGCCTGTCTGAGATATGGATGGATCCGCGACTCTTAAAGGTCCTTATATGCACACCTGATATATTAGTAATGACCTTTCTCACTCTACAATGGGCTGCAGACTCTGCCTTTGAGAGAACATCCTCTATTGCATCCGAAAGAAGGTTCAGGTTTGTAACAACTCCTTTTGAAAAACCCTTTGCTGCAGACTCTGAATAGCCCAGGATCTTCTCATGCGCTGCTAGTGGCCCTTCTTTTTTCTCTTTGGAAAGCCGGTCAACAGGCTGAGCAATCAAGGCCCTGATCGAAGACGCGCCTATGTCTAACCCGCAAATAACATCCGAATGCATCTCTTCCTTTCCCTAGCTCACTCGAGCTATCTATCGAGGACCAATGATAGGATCCTCGAAGCGCAGATCAATATACCTGAAACTATCAACATCTGATCCAACCTGTTCAAGCAATGTCGCTAACACCCTAAGTCTCTTTTTGAAATCAGAATTTCCTATTTTTATCTCGACATTGGACCTCTCCAGAAAAAATGACAGGTTTCCCGGATCAGTTGCGTCCACTGACTTTAATTCTAATGTCTGGAGCCCTTCGATATCTCTCATACCTTTTATAATACCCAAGGCCTTGCCGATCCTGTCTCTCTCAAGCTTGGTAAAATTATACGGCTTGACCTTGGCCAAGTTTACGCCGATCCCGAAGATAATAGGCAAGTCAGGATCAGGAAAATTCTTTACATCAGGGAGCATCGCACCTTCCCTGTCCACAAAATAATATCTGTCAGAGCGTATCTGCGCGATAGGTTTGCGCAACTCCGCCTCGATAATCAATTTGTTCGGCAAAATACGCCTTACTACAACATCCTTGAACTCCGTGTGAGAAGTCTCTACTTTTTTCTTGAACTCGTTCAGATCTATGAAAAATATATTTGCGCCAATAACCGTCTCATCGCCGACTTCGGTAAAAGAAAGGCTACGCGTAGATCCAGCATCTTGGAGCTTTACATCTATAGCCTTGACTACAAAATAACCTGTCTCCAGGAACATATATTTAAAACTGACCAGGGCAATACCGATACCACCGACTATGAGTGCCGCGAAGAAAAACTGCACGAATGACCTAAAGCGTGAACGGCGGGGTTTCTGCGGGGTTTCCATTCTTCTTTTCCGAAAACGTATCTTTTGTTTTTTTATCTTTACCATATTGTCGACTCCAAAATTTTTAAAACAAGGTTTTTAAAATCTATTCCTGCTGCCAGGGCTGCTTTTGGAAGTAAGCTCGTCTCTGTGAGGCCCGGAATAGTGTTCACTTCAAGTACTACTGGCGTGCCTTTTTCACTCAATATCATGTCTACACGTGAGAAAAAACGCGCGTCCAATGCCTGATGTGCTTCCAACCCGATGGCCTGGCATTCACGATACTTTTTCTCGGGGATATCAGCAGGCACCTTATACTCTGTAAGGAGCTTGTTGTATTTTGCCTCAAAATCAAAAAATCTTTTCTTCGGCACAATCTCTACAATAGGTAGCGCCTTTTCTTCGAGTATGCCCACAGTGATCTCGCGGCCGCGCACATACTCCTCGACTATGGCCCTGTCACTGTATCTAAATGCACTGCTGGCAGCTGCATGAAAATCAGCCCCAGAATCGACTATTGACAATCCTATGCTCGAACCCTCACAAGAAGGCTTTACTACGAGCGGCAGCCCCAGTTCCTTAAAATATACCTGTACATCATGGTGTTTGTCAAGGTCAGCCTTATTTATAATGATAGAACGCGGCACAGGGATGCGCTTTGACTCAAATATAGCTCTTGAGCTGATCTTATCCATGCCAAACCTTGAAGCCATGACCTTGCTGCCTGTATAAGGCATTTTCATATATTCCAAGACCTCCTGTATCTCTCCATCTTCGCCAAACCTTCCATGTAAAGCCACAAAGGCAACATCTATATCAGAGGAACGGATCTCCTTTATTACCTGTTCCCTGTAACCATTCATCGTAGAGGTATCTCTGAGTTTAATAGGCACTACGTCTATACCTTTACTCTCCAATGCGCGACAGACCGCCATCCCTGACTTTATGGATATAATCTTCTCATCCGACGGCCCACCCATCAATACGCCAACGCGCTTTTTCATGCTATACCTCTATTATATTACCTTAAGCTCTAATTCCAGATCTATGTTAAACTTATCCCGTACGTTTTTCTTCGCCAGCTCCACCAGCTCCAAGACATCCTTTGAAGTAGCACCTCCGGTATTTACTATAAAATTTGCATGAACGCTGGAGATCTCAGCACTGCCAGAGCGCCTGCCTTTAAGCCCGCACTCTTCTATCAAGTGGCCTGCAGACCTGGCATCATCCGGATTTTTAAACACACTGCCTGCTGTAGGAAAGCCTAACCTTCCCATCCACGCCCGTTTTTTCATAAAGGAATATATCCTGTTATCAATAGAGTGCCTTTCATCTTCTTTCAATCTAATGCTAGCTCCCAAGATACATTTTCCATCAAGACCAGACGAACGATAGGAAAAATTTATCTCATCCCTACTTAAGCTCTTTCTTTTTTTGTCTTTTAGGTCAAGCGTGTCTACATCCACTATGATATCCTTTATCTCCTTTAACCGCCTCTTATCCTTTTCATCTCGCACCCCGGCATTCATAAAAATAGCGCCTCCGAGTGAACCAGGGATACCAGCAAGAAATTCGCAGCCTGCAAGGCCAAGCCCAGCGCATTCCCTTATCAAACGGGAAATAGAAACACCTGCTCCAGCCTTCACTATGCCACCCTCCCCTGCCTCGATATAATCAAAACCTTTGCCTAGCCTCACAAGTACTCCGTCAAAACCCTCCTCCTGCGCGAGTATATTACTGCCTCCTCCGATTACAGCCACTGGCTTGCCAGCTGACTCTGCGATTGCTAAAGCCTTTAAGACTCCGTCTATATCCTCTGCCTCTACCCAGCAAAACACAGGCCCACCTATCCTGAAACTTGTAAAATCAGACAATCTTCTCCCAAATTCCTGCTTTACCATAAAAACCTTAAAACATCAACTTAGAGACTGGATGAGCTTTCCAGGAAGCTCATCTATGTCACCTGCGCCAAGTATAAACACTGCGTCCCCTGGCTTTACAACGCTCTTTAGGTGCCTTATTATATCGTCCTTAGGTACAAAATGAACATCCTTGTGTCCGCATTCCTGCGCGCTCGCGCATAGATCGCGCGCGCTCACGCCATCTACAGGTTCTTCGTGCGCTGAATATATGTCCGTTATCACCAGATGGTCTGCCAGGCCAAAACATCTGCCGAATTGCTCTCTAAGATACTTTGTCCTGGAATATCTGTGTGGCTGAAACACTGCCACGATCCTCTTGCCAGAATCCTCAAGCGTCTTAAGCGTTGCCTTTATCTCGGTCGGGTGATGCGCATAGTCATCGATCAGGAATATATCTGAATCCAAGCGCCACATATTGAATCTTCTATCCGCACCCCTGAAATCACCAATGATACCTTTAATAAAAGAAAATTTTACTCCCAAATGCATGGCAATACCTATTGCGACCAATGTGTTCAAGACATTATGCATGCCTGTTATTGAAAGGTTCAGCCTCCCGAGTGCCTTACCTTTAAATACAACGTCAAAACTAGAGCCTTTGACCCCCAGGAGCTCTATGTTTTTTGCCCTGATGTCTGCATCTTTACTAGCGCCGTATGTCACTATCTTTCTACTGCTGGCCTTCGCGATATCCCGAAGAATTTCATCATCAATGCCGATAAAGGCGATGCCGGCATTTGTTGTATTGTCTATAAATTTTTTGTAGGCCTTTATCACATTATCCATATTTAAATAATAATCCATGTGCTCCATGTCTACATTGGTAGCGACACTATAGAAGGACCTTAAAAAAAGAAAAGACCCGTCTGATTCATCAGCCTCTGTCACGACCAGGTCGCTCTGTCCGCATCGCGCGTTTCCATTAAGAAAATGCACGTCTGCCCCTATAAATACAGTGGGATCGAGCCCTGCCTTGATCAACAAATACGAAATAATAGAAGATGCAGTTGTCTTTCCGTGAGCGCCTGAGACTGCGATCAGCTTCTTCTCCCCCACGAGCATGTTCAATGCCTCTATGCGACGCAAAACCGGTATACCCCTTTGTCTTGCCTCGATTATCTCTGGATTATCCTTTTTTATGCACGAAGAATAAACAATATAATCAGCACCGTCTATGTTTCTAGCCAAATGCCCCTCTTTGACACCTACACCCATGGCCTCTAACCTATCAGTAATTTTTGTCTTTTTTATGTCAGAGCCCTGCGCTAGATAACCACTGCGAGAAAAAACCTCTGCAAGGCCGCTCATGCCAGAGCCTCCGATCCCTATAAAGTGGAATCTTTCTTTCTTACGCAAGGATTGTCTCCTTTATTAATATCTCGCATGCATCTTTATGGCCAGCCCTCTGGATATTCTTTGCCATTGTAGCGAGTTTTGTCTTATCCATAAACCCTACTATCCATTCTCGTAATCCCTCAGCTGTAAGACCTTCTTCCTCGAGTAATACCGCAATCCCAGCGTCCTCTAGGACCTTTGCATTTAGGCGCTGATGCCCGCCTGCATGAGGATAGGGTACCAGTATCGAGGGTTTACCTAAAAATAATAACTCTGAGACAGTCGTGGCCCCAGCACGTGAAATCACAAAATCACACTCATTATAAACATCGCTCATCTCTTCTGTAAAAGCAATGACCCTGCTCTTTATACCTTTATTATTATAGGCGCTTGCAACCTCGCTGCGCTCCCTCGCTCCTGAGATATGGATCACATCAAGGACCTTTTTTGTGTCACCGTTTATTAATCCTGCTGCCTCTGGCACAAGTTTATTCAATGTATGGGCACCCTGGCTTCCGCCCATCGTTAAAATCGTAAATGTATCTTTCTTTGGCATTGTCTTTTTCAGCCCTTGCCGGATGAGATTACCTGAAACTACGATCTTTGAATCAAATCTCCTCAGGTAAGCCCTTGTCTCTGAAAAACTCACGGCAATCCTGTCAACAAATCTTGCCAAAGCCCTGTTCGTCTTTCCTGGATACACGTTTTGCTCATGTATGACTGTCTTTATCCCTGATAGGGCTGCTAGTAAGACTATCGGCCCAGAAACATAACCCCCAAAACCAATCACCGCCTGTGGCCTGAAACTCAAAAGCAAAAACAAAGACTTTATAGTACCTGAGGCAAGTCTCCAGCCGAAATTTAAAATATCGAAAATGTTACACGACTGTAGCGGAATCACAGGTAACACGCAAAACCCCATGTGTCCTCTTTTCAGGATAGCGCTATCCTGATTACGGCAGGAGGTTGCAAATAAAACCTTATCCATGCCTCGCGCCTTCAACTCTCTAGCCAGCCTTATAGCTGGAAAAAGATGCCCGCCTGTCCCTCCTGATGCAATCAGTATCTTCACTCTTCATCCTTACTTATCGGAGATGTTTAATAAAAGCGCCACGCCGACCATGTTAAAGATAAGCGCTGTGCCTCCGTAGCTTATAAACGGCAATGGCAAACCCTTTGTAGGCACTGCACCTGTTGAAACTGCTATATTTATTATTGCCCTTAACGCAATACTGACAGTTATGCCCAATGCTAAAAATTTACCAAACAGGTCTCTCGCCTTTACAGATATCTTTAGACCCTGCCAGATAAACAGGCCAAACAGGACCACTATGCCGAGCGTGCCTATAAGTCCTAGTTCCTCGCCTATTATAGAAAATATAAAATCTGTATGGACCTGCGGGAGATAAAACAGTTTCTGTCTCGAGGCCCCCAGCCCCACACCAAAGATCCCACCAGAGCCAAGCGCCAGAAATGACTGCACTATCTGAAAACCCGAACCCTGAGCATCACCCCACGGATCAAGGTAACCTATGATACGCCTCAACCTATACGACACCCTGAATATTAAAAAATAAAGCACTGGCAGCGATATGCCGATAAAAGGGAAAAGATACATTATGTTCGCGCCTGAGACAAACATCATGATAATGGATACCGCCAGAAGCATAAAAGCTGTACCCAGATCAGGCTGCAAAAGTATCAATAAAACCACGAAGCCTGAAACTGCCAGTGGCGGCATAAACCCGTAAAAAAAATTCTTGATACAGGTCTGCTTTCTTTCCAATGCATCAGCTAAATAGATAATAAGAAAAAGCCCTGCGAATTCCGACGGCTGAAACCCTAAAAAAGAGACCCTGATCCACCTCTTCGCGCCTCCTGCCTCATGGCCTATGCCAGGCACAAGCACTAGGATAAGCGCAACAAACGAAATAAGAAGCAGTATCTTTGCATGCTCTTTTATCTTCCTATAGTCGAATTTCAATGCAAACGCAGCCAAGACTAATCCGATTATAAAATGCACGATGTGGCGCTTCAGATAAAAAGCGCTATCCTGAAATTTATCATAAGCATAGCAGCTCGAAGAAGAATAGACCATGACAATACCTACGCATATCAAGATCATAGTTACTATTAAAATCCCCTGCGCCTCTTTTTTCATATGCTAAGCGCCTCCAAGGCCTGGCCTTGAACATATCTCCTTAAAGATCCTGCCGCGCTCCTGGTAATCTTTAAACATGTCAAAGCTTGAACATCCGGGAGAAAATAAGATCTTTGATCCTTTGCCTGCCTCTTTAAATGCCACGCACACCGCGTCTTCTAGGCTCTTAGCCTCAAGTAAATCCTTAAAGCCTGAAAGGTCATTTTTTATCCTGGACCTTGCCTCGCCTATCACAATAACAGAATCTACCTTCATGTCTATAAGGTGCCTCAATCTGCCAAAATCCCCGCCTTTATATTTCCCGCCCATGATCAAGGTAATCCTAGGATCCAAAGACCTAAGCGCCCATTCCACGCTCGAGACAGTCGTTGCCTTTGAATCATTATAAAACTCAATGCCATTGACCGCAGTTACATACTCCAGTCTATGCTCTAGGCCTTTAAATCCTGAGACGACCTCTAGCATCACACTCTCGCTCACCCCTTCCAGTGACGCTACTGACATGGCTGCAAGATAGTTTTCATTTTCTATATTAAACCTCTTTCTGAAATCCTTATATTCGTCAAAAAACTCCACCCTTGCCCTTTTTATATCCTTGGAAAAGTCCTCCAGCACGCTATCTTGACTATTCAAGAAAACAGTACCATGCTCATCCTGATTTAAAAATATTCTCGCCTTTAAAGAGATATACTCCTTCATATCCCTGTGCCTGTCCAGGTGATTTTCAGATATATTCAATATCACGCTCGTCTTTGGCTTAAAATTCTTTATCCTTTCAAGTTGAAAAGAGCTGACCTCAAGCACTACGATAGAATCTTTCTTTATCTTTTTTATTTCGGCACTTAACGGGTTCCCTATATTTCCGCACACTATCGCGTCCCTGCCTGATTTTTTAAGCATCTCGCCTATCAATGTCGTAACCGTGGTCTTGCCACTCGTTCCAGTAACAGCAATGATCGGCGCAGGGCATATAGAATATGCAAGCTCCAGCTCGCTTATTATAGGTATACTAGCCTCTCTAGCCAGCTTAACCGGCAGTGAATCTCCAGACACGCCAGGGCTTACTATCATAAGGTCAGAGCGCTCTATAAACCTTTTGGAATGCAAACCAAGCTCTATATTGTCCTTGTGGAGGACACCTTCTTTAATAAGAATTTCTGCAGACTCTCTTGTCGCAGAATTCTGCTTTATTTCAGTAACAAATACAGTATCTCCCTTTGCAGCCAGAAGTCTGGCTGCTCCCATCCCACTCTTTCCAAGCCCAACTATGACTACCTTCCTCATATAATATTCCTTATTTATAGTATCTAAGACCGGATCTTACACATTTTCGTATATCAGCGTATCTTGAGTATGGCAAAAGAGAGGAATACAAGGATTATGGCTATTATCCAAAACCTCACAGTCACCTTTGGTTCAGCCCAGCCGCATGCCTCAAAATGATGGTGGATGGGCGCTATTTTAAATATCCTCTTCCCTGTGGAGCGAAAGGATATTATCTGTAATAAAACCGACAGCGCCTCTACTACAAAGATCCCGCCTATTAAAAATAACATCACTTCTTTTTTCACAAAAACAGCAACTGTTCCGATCGCTCCTCCAAGCGCAAGCGCGCCTGTGTCGCCCATAAATATCGAAGCAGGAAAAGAGTTATACCATAAAAAACCAAGACCTGCTCCGACAATGGCCGCGCAAAACACAGTCAGCTCCCCTGCTTCAGGAAGATAATAGATGCCGAGATATTGTGCGAAATCGATATGGCCTGTTACATAGCTCATGCCGGCATAAGCGACTGCGGTCAATGTAATGCATCCTATTGCAAGTCCGTCGAGCCCATCAGTAAGGTTGACAGCGTTAGACGATGCAGTAATAACAAGTATTACAAAAGGTACATAAAAAATCCCGAGGTTTATTGCCAGATCTTTTAAAAACGGCATCTCCAAAATAGTCGTGGTCCTTGGATTTATATAAAGAAATGCTGCGACGACAGCACCCGCTATAATCTGCGCAAGAAGCTTTGTCCTTTTCTTCAGGCCCCTCTTGCCAGTCTTAGCACCCTTTGCGCCGGATGCAAGCTTTCTGTAATCATCCAAAAATCCAATCCCTCCGAGCCAGCCAGTCACCATAAGCGCTAAAAGCACAAAGCTATTACTCAGATCAGCCCACAGGATGGTAGATAAAAATATCCCGAATAAAATCAATATCCCGCCCATCGTAGGCGTGCCCTGCTTTTTTTTGTGCCGTTCATACAGATCAGGGCAATATTTCTGCCTGACGATCTCTCCTATATTAAAGGCCTGTAATTTTCTGATAACAGGCGGGGCAAAGATCACTATTATCAAAAATGCCGTAACGCTGGCAAACGCAGCCCTAAACGTGATATATTTAAAGACATTGAAAACGAAAAAGTATTCCCTTAAAGGATATAGTAAATAATATAGCATCTTTCGCCTTTTACTTTGTCTTTCCCGAGCGGGGCTTGGAAGAGGTCTTTATCTCACTTTTAAACTGTGTCTCCAGCCCTTGCACTATCTGCTCCATTTTCATTGCGCGCGAACCCTTGACAAGAAGCGTATCTCCTTTTTTAATCAAATTTGAAACTACTTCACAGGCCTCTTTTGTAAGGTTGCATGTCTTGGTCTTCTTCTGGCTCATGCCTGCTTCCTGCGCGCCCTTTACCACATGCTCGGCGAGTTTGCCGACAGCGACTATCAGATCAACGCCTGACTCAGCAGCCTGCCTGCCGACCAGGTGATGAAACCTGCCGGAAAGGTTTCCCAGTTCGAGCATATCACCTGCCACGAGTATCTTGCGGCCCTTTACAGTTATGTCTCTCAATGCCTCTATCGCCTGCCTCATAGAAGAAGGGTTTGAATTATACGTGTCATTTATTATCTTTATGTCTCCTATCCTTTTGACTTCCATCCTCATGTTTGGCACTCTGAATTCGCTCAATGCCTCTCTTACTTCGTCGATACTCACTCCAAAATCCCAGCTGGTCGCTATCGCGGCAAGCACATTATAGACATTGTGACGTCCGACCATGTTAAGACTTATATCATGCTTTCCATTCAACCTAAAACTTATCCCGTCAGGCTCAAGATTGACCTTGTCTGCATAAAAATCAAAGGACTTATCAAGGCCGAACTTCGTAAGTTTTTGTTTGACCTTTAATTTCTTAAGCAGTTCGTCGTCTCCGTTTATAACGACTCTCGCGTCCTTCTCCAAGTAATCAAGTATCTCTGATTTGGCCTTGAATACCGTCTCTGTATCCTTTAGATACTGAAGATGGGACGGCCCTATGTTTGTTATAAGGGCTATAGTCGGCCTGGCTATCTCTGAAAGGCGGGATACCTCGCCAAGATGATTGGTCCCCATCTCCAAGACAACCGCTTTATACCCGGAATTAAGCCGCATAAGCGTAAGCGGCACGCCTATATGATTGTTCTCTGTTCCAAAATTCTTCAAGGTATTAAATTTTTTATTAAGGATTGCGGCTGTCATCTCCTTTGTGGTGGTCTTGCCGTTGGAACCAGTGATGCCAATAAGGGGGATCTTAAATCTTGATCTATGAAGATGCGCGATATCTCCCAGGGCCTTCACGCTGTCAGCAACAGAAATAAACGAGGTATCAGGCAACTTGAAATTGGGATTCGCAATGCATCCATCCTGCACAAGCACGCCACCCGCGCCTCTGGAAACAGCATCCAGTATAAAATTATGGCCATCAAACCTCTGGCCTTTAATAGCGAGAAAAAGCTCGCCTCCTTTTATACGCCTCGTGTCAGTGGATACACCTCTGAGTATCTCTTTATCATCCCCGGACAATAGCCTGCCTTTTGTAACAACCAGTACATCCTTGACTGTAAACATATTTAACCCTCCTCTTTTAACTAACTTGATGAACTCAAGATTCTCTTTACGACTTCCCTGTCATCAAACGGAAGTGTGGTATTTTTAAATATCTGATACGTCTCATGGCCTTTACCTGCCACAAGCACGATGTCGCCTCTCCTTGCCTCTTTCAGAGCCAGGTCAATGGCCCTAAAGCGGTCTGGTTCTATAGTATAATTATTGTTTTTGGCCGGGATACCAGACTTGATCCCGTCTATGATGCCCATAGGGTCTTCATTTCTCGGATTGTCGCTCGTTATAAACATCTTATCTGAAAGTTCCGAAGATACCCGGCCCATTTTCGGCCTCTTGGATTTATCCCTGTCTCCTCCGCAGCCAAACACAACAATAAGTCTTTCTGGTCCTAATTCTCTCAATGCCTTTAATACACTTTCCAGCCCGTTTTCCGTATGAGCATAATCCACAAACACCAAAAAATCCTGGCCACAGTCTATCTTCTCAAGCCTGCCCTGTAGGAGAGGCACCTCTTCGACGGCCCTAGCTATATCCTTCATACTCATGCCCATGGCTATGCCACAGCTGGCACTAGCTAAGATATTATAGACATTGTAACGGCCTATCAATTTTGACCTGATGTCAATACACTCTTTATGGCAAAGCTTAAACTTTAGGCCCTGAAATGAAAATCTGATATCCTTGGCACGCACATCTGCAGTATCACTGATGCCATAGGTAAGGACTCTAGCCTTTTTCTCAGAAGTGAGATGTTTTATGATATCTCCAGAGGAGGCATCGTCTTTATTTATAACAGCGTACCCACCCTGTTTTATTTTTGAGAAGAGCTTCATCTTTGATGAAAGATAACTCTTTATGTCTTTATGAAAATCCAGATGTTCGCTCGTAAGATTAGTAAATACTGCTATATCAAAGCCCAGCGTGTCCACGCGGCCCTGCTCGAGCGAATGAGAAGAAACCTCGATAATAGAGTTTTTGATGCCCCTATTGTGCATGCTACTCAAAAATGAGCTTAATTCCAGGACTCCAGGCGTTGTATTTACTGCCGGTATAAGACGGCCGCCAAATCTGTAATTTATGGTGCCGATAACCCCTGTTTCCTCTCCAATATTATTAAACAATCTTTCAAGTAAATAGGCAGTGGTAGTCTTACCGTTTGTACCAGTAACACCTATGAGTCGCATCTTACTGGAGAGGTCTCCGTAAAACGCCATTGAGCTTTGCGAAAGCGCCCGCCTTACGTCATCCGCATATATAAAGGTACTGCCCTTTTTAAAGGTACGCACCTTCCTATTGTCAGATTCCAATATAATAGCCTTTGCGCCCCTATCTATTGCCTCATCTATAAAATCCGCACCGTTAAAACGTGAACCCCTGACTGCCACAAAAAGAAATCCATCCCTCACTGCCTTTGAATCGCACGCCAAGCCCTTTATCTCAAGAGAGGTCTTACCCTCTATCCCCTTTAGGCCATCCAGGTTTTTTAATATCATTTTTAGTTTCATTTTCTCTAAAGCGCTTTCAAGACCCAGCCTTAAATAAGATGCTAGGAAACAGGCTCTATTTTGTAGTAACGCATCAATTGACCTGCGACCTCCTTGAAGACAGGAGCACAGACAGTGCCGCCGTAGTACTGCGGCCTTGGTTCATCCAATATAACAACTACTGTAAACTTAGGGTCATCGTAAGGTAAAAAGCCTATAAACGAAGCCATGAATTTTCTGTGAGAATAGGTACCATTCTCTATCTTCTGAGCAGTACCAGTCTTGCCTGCTGGAAAATATCCCTTTATCTCAGCCCTTTTTCCCGTACCATCCTCTACAACACTCCTTAAAATCTCTCTTACTTCTTTCGCAGTCTCCTCAGAGATTACCCTGTGCAAGGTCTTTGGCTCAAATCTCTCTATGACGCTCCCAGTCTTATCCTGTATCCTGTCAACGATCCTCGGCCTTACATAATAACCTCTATTTGCAAGGCTAGATATTGCACAGGCAAGCTGCAATGCTGTTGCAGTCAACTCCTGCCCCATAGAAATACTACAGAGTGAAAACTTTGACCAACTGCGCGGATGTCTCAAGATACCCTCGACTTCTCCCGGAAGCTCTATACCTGTCTTCTTTCCGAATCCAAAACGCCTCGCATACCTATACAAATCTTTCCTGCCCAATTTAATAGCTGACTTCATCGTGCCTATATTGGATGAATGTTTTATAACATCCCTGTAGGAAAGCCATCCATGGGGCTTGTGGTCATGATATATATGCCTACTCCATTTAAATTCTCCATTTTCGCAGAAAAGCTCGTCTGTAGCGCTGATAACATCCTCTTCAAGCACTGCACTTACAGCAACTATTTTAAAACTGGAGCCAGGTTCAAAAAAATCGCATATGGCACGGTTTCTTCTCGCATCCACAGGATAAGATTTTATATCTCCAGGGTCATAGGTGGGCCTATTGGCCAGAGCCAATATATCACCTGTATATGGATCCATGACGATTATACTGCCGCCTTTTGCATTATATTTTTCAAAGGCCTCTTCCAGCTCTCTTTCTGCGAAAGCCTGTATCACGCTATCTATCGTAAGTACAACGTCATTTCCATCAGCTGGAGGGATCTGCCTGTATTCATATCCAGGGACCTCGCGCTTTTTCGCATCCCTTATCGTATATCTCCAACCTACCGTGCCCTTTAAAAATTCATCATACGCAAGCTCGATGCCCTCCAAGCCATCGTCATCCAATCCAACAAAACCGATTATATGGCTTGCTACTTCATTATTTGGATATACCCTCTGCGGTTCCTTTATAAAATCTATACCTTTAATATTAAGGCGTCTCACAGCCCTTTCTGTACCAGACTCTACCTTGCGCGCCAGCCACGCAAAACGATTCCCTCCCCTGAGCTTCTCGAGCATCTTATCCGAACTGATCTTCAAGACCCTAGAGAGTTTTTGCGCTGCATCTTCTTTATCCTCTATCATCAATGGGTCAGCATACACAGAGTTGACATTGATGGATACGGCTAGTTCTTTTAGATTGCGGTCGTATATAACTCCGCGCTTGGGAAGGAGACAGATAAATGTCTTATATTGGTCTGAAGCGAGTTTTGATAATGGCCTTGCCGCACCCAGCTGTACAAATAAAAGTCTTGCTGCCAAAAGTACCAATAAGAATAGTAAGGTATATAGAACTTTCCTAATTCGGGGGGCGATTAGTATATACATATTATACGGGCTACGCGCTTGAGGCGCAGCGCCACTTCCTAATAATTTATTGGATCAAGACTATTGATATTCGGGCTGGCCTCAGCTTCCCGAGCAATCACAAACAGATTGGCAAAGAGACCTCTTCTTGCTACATCTTTATGAGCTAACTTCGCTGGGGAGTTTTCAGATTTGACTACCTGCCACTTACGGGGCATATTCAGCTCTACCTTTTTGGCTAAAAGTTTTGTTTCGAGACTGACAGGTGATTTCAAATTAAGGATATTATATACCAATATCCTATTGTGGTCAACAAGCTTTGAATGGATCTGATGATTTTCTTTCACCTTCAGGCCCATCTGGTAGATAAGGGCCTGTTGATTGACATACACCAGCGCAACGGCTGTTATTATAAATATAAAGGCGAATCCCTTTGGCGTCTTTATAATATCTTTCATGCCATTACCTCCGCCCTAACTTCACTTTTCCAAGACGGCTCTGTGAAATTAAAGCTTTTCTGCTGCGCGGAGTTTTGCGCTCCTTGCGCGTGGATTACCAATGACCTCTTCTTCTTTAGCCCTCACTGGCTTTTTTGTAAGAACCCTTAGAGTACCTTCTCTCTTAAATTCCCTAAGAGTATTTTTTGCGATCCTGTCTTCCAACGAATGAAAAGAGATCACACAAAGCCGCCCGCCTTTCTTAAGGACGTTCGGGGCATCTCTGAGTGCCTCCTGGATAGCAGGCAACTCGTCATTCACTCTGATCCTAAGCGCCTGGAACGTCCGGGTCGCCGGATGAATCCGTTCGCGGGCCTTTCTATAAGGTAACGATCTGCAAATCACCTCGACCAAGTCAGCAGTCGTCTGGATCTCCTTTTTCTTTCGCTCGTTGACAATAGCCCTCGCGATCCTCCTGTGAAACCGTTCCTCGCCAAAATCTCTTATTATCCGCGAAAGCTCTTCTTCGTTCAATGTATTAACCAGGGCCTTTGCCGTAAAAATCTGGTTCCTGTCCATACGCATATCCAGAGGTCCGATGTTCTTTATGCTGAATCCTCTTTCTGCCGTCTCCATCTGGATGCTAGATATGCCCATATCAAATAGAATGCCATCTACCTCTCCTAATTTTAAATTTTCTTTTATCTCTTTCAAGTGTCTGAAATCTCTGTTTACTAAATTGAAGTGACCTTCTGAACCTTTGAGTTTTTCGCGAGCTATTTTTAAGGATTCCGAATCTCTATCTATGCCGACCAGCATCCCACCGGGGGTTATTCTATTCACGATCTCCCTGGCGTGACCAGCCCCTCCTATTGTAGCGTCTATAATCTTTTTTCCGGGCGCAGGATTTAAAAAATCTATGGCTTCCTGCAATAGGACTGGCTTATGCAACTCTTCTACCATAAAATCATGCCCATGCTTTACCTGTACGGTGCAGGCCAAATATCTTTCTTCCGTTTTTGCTTTTTAATATCTTGTACACCTCCCAGCTTACGCGAGAAGAACTTTTGTCGATGTTCAGACATCTGGTTTTGCGTATGCACTCTATCGGGGTGCTGGAGCAGCTTATATCTTTAGTCCTTGATCTCATGAAATTAGTATGAGTGCGGCGATGCATAAAGCCTCCTATTCTAAATCGATCAACTTCTCTGCGACCTCTTCGAATGAATCCCTGGAGGTGGAATAATAATCTTTCCAGTTTTCACAACCCCAGATCTCAATGCGATTCGATACGCCAATGATATACACATCCCTTTTGATACCCGCATATTCTTTTAAATAACTCGGGATAAGAATCCTTCCCTGTTTGTCCGGAACCATATCGCAGGCGCCTGAAAAATAAAGCCTGTTGAAACGCCTGGACTCTGCCTTTGTAAATGACATTGTCTTGAATTTCTGTTCCTGGGTTTTCCATTCATCCTCTGCAAACATAAATAAACATTTATCCAGGCCGCGGGTAATAAAAAAGCGCTCTATATAATGTTCCTTGAGCGCCTCTCTAAATTTGGAGGGTATTATGAGTCTGTCTTTTCTGTCTAATGTATGCTCATATTCACCGTAAAACATGGCTTCCTCCACTTTGACCCACTTTGAACCACCACGCAATCAAAGTTTACACGAATAACATTTCCATGTCAAGCCAAAATAACAACTTTTTTCAACCTACACAATATAATGGGGTTAGACTAATAACGGGGTGCTAAATATAGGGTGGCTACCTTGCCCTCTGGATGTCGATTTTGATCTGTTTCTGCAGGGATTCAATCGAGGAGAACCTTCTTTCATTCCGCATCTTTTTCTTAAATATTACTTCTACATCTTTCTTATATATATCCCTTTTAAAATTTAATATATGCAACTCTATTGTAGGGTCTATATTCACGCCAAATGTCGGACGCCTGCCAATATTTAAAACTGCTTTGTAGGTTTTATTCTCAAGTCTCACATCCACTGCGTACACCCCTTTAGGAGGGATTGCCTCGTGATGCGGATCGATATTTGCAGTGGGGAATCCAAACTTGCGTCCCACCCTTCTTCCTTTTACAACAGTACCAAGAACTGTCACTGGCCTGCCAAGCATCGATGACGCGTTTTTTAAATCGCCTTTTTCTATCGCGCTACGTATCCTCGTGCTGGAAACAATCTTGTTCTTGATCTTCACCGGCTTAACAGCGAAAAGTTTAAAACCGTAATCCTTACTTGCTTTCCTCAGCAGGGCAAGGTTTCCCTTTTCCTTGCTTCCGAATAAAAAATTATCACCAACGATCAAGACCCTTACATTCAGCGCACGCACAAGAATCCCGTCTATAAAATCATCCGGCAACATCCGCGATAATGCCTTTGTAAATTTAATGACGAGAAAGAAATCCACGCCTAGTTCCTCTATCAGTCTGAGCCTGTGTTCCAGTGATGTTATGAATGGTACTTTTGCGCGGGGATCCAGGATCTTTCTGGGGTGAGGATGAAAAGTTATGACTAAACTTTTTTTCTTTTCCCTGGCTGCCTCCCTGACTAATTTTTTCAGGATCTTCTGGTGGCCACGGTGGACACTATCGAATATTCCGATCGCGACTGCAGCATTCCGTATTTTATATAGACTGTATATCTTTTTCACTGACGGTATCCAGACTGTATGCCTTATCCAACGAGAATCTTCCTGACCTTGTCCTGGTAAGGGCCGACATATGCGCAGGATAACCCATGGCATTACCAATATCCTCGCATAATGTCCTTATATAAGTTCCTTTTGAGCACCTTGCACGAAAAACTACCTCAGGTAACTTGAAATCTAAAAGTTCTATTTCGTGGATTTTTATTTTACACGGTTCTCTCGATACAATCTTACCTTTGCGGGCAAGCTGGTATAGTTTTTTGCCTTTATACTTCTTAGCAGACATCATGGGTGGTATTTGCTCTAAGTTCCCCTTGAAAGAATTCAAGGCCTCTACTACTGAATCAACACTCAGGTCTCTTACATCTTTTTCTTCAATAAGTTTGCCGGTGGAATCCTGTGTATCTGTGCGTTTTCCGAGAAAAAGTGTGGCAATATATTCCTTGTCATCCTCTATAAAACTAGCCGCCAGTTTTGTGGCACGGCCCACTAACATCACAAGCACCCCTGTAGCCATAGGATCCAAAGTGCCAGCATGGCCAACACGCTTTATATGAAACTTCCTCCTGATCCTATCCACCACATCATGCGAGGTTATCCCTTTAGGCTTATTCACTGCCAATATCCCATCCATAAAACTCCCTGACTTCATAATCTTAGAAATGCTAAAAACTCAGGCTATCATGTCCTGCGCCTGCTTCAGTACCTTTTTTTCCACGTCTTCTATCTTGCCAAAGATAGTGCAGCCGCTTGCTGTAGCATGTCCTCCTCCGTCAAAAAAAGCAGCAAGCTTATTTACATCCACCCTGCCTTTGGAACGAAAACTCACCTTTATCCTGTTCTCTGTGCCGGTTTCTCTGAAGAGCATAGCTATCTCTGTGCCTTCTATGGCGCGCGCAAAATTTACTATGTTTTCTGTTCCTTCAAGCGAGGCCTTTGTTTTTTTAAGCATCTCCTTTGTAACCCATAACCATGACACCTTTCCGTCATCTGTCACTTTCAATGTTTGGAGTGCCTCAGCGAGTAAATTTGTATCCTGCATACTGGTCGTTTCATAAATCCTGCTGTAGATCTCGTAAGGTCTTACGCCTATCTCTATAAGCTCCGATACGATCATATGAGTCTTGGAAGAGGTATTGGTATACTTGAAAGACCCGGTATCTGTCATTATTGCTACATACATCGCCACTGCCTCATCATATGTAATCTCTAACTTAAAGACCTTGAATAATTCAAAGACCATCTCTCCTGTGCTCGAGGTATCCGCATTTACCCAATTATACTTTCCAAAATCTTCATTTGATACATGATGGTCTATATTGAAGACTACTTTGTCGTCGGAAACATGCGGCGAGACATTGCCAACCCGACTCATATCAGGACAATCAAGGATAATCGCTGCCTCAAAATCAAGATTTTTAGGCGGGTCTTTTAATATAGTGTCTGCGCCTTTCATGAAACGCAGTATGTGAGGCACAGGGCTTTCATTCAAAATAATAACTTCTTTTCCAAGGCGCCTTAGTAGCGACGCTAGGGCAAGCTCGCTTCCTATAGCATCACCCTCAGGATTTATGTGGGCTGATATAAGAAATCTATTAAATTTTTTAATTGCCTTACTGATCGTTTTTACGCTCATCTCGTATCCTCTCGAATGTCTTTTCCAGGTTTACACTGTACTCTATTGATTTATCCAGTTTAAAAACAAGCTCTGGCACATATTTCAACTTCAACCTATCGCCTATAAGTTTCCTGATGTAACCTGCCGCGCTTTCTATACCCTCAAGGCTTGAGGTCTTTTTCGCCTCATCACCAAGGACACTGAAATAAATCTTGGCACACCTCAAGTCTCCCGTAAGGTCAATCCTTGTAACAGTCACAAACCCTATACGTGGATCATTCAGGTCCTCCTGAAATATCCTAGAAACTTCTCT
>CAZZAL010000009.1:0-19033 GCA_964652265.1 uncultured Planctomycetia bacterium | reverse complement strand
ATTTCCATCTGCCTTTTTACTCTATCTGTCCTTACTCCCATTTTTATCTCCTAATTCCTAACCACGGTCACTTAATCAGATCAAATCTGAAAATGCACGAAGGCATTCAAGAGGTCTTTTCTCATTTAAAAACAATACTACCTCTTTTTTGATCCTGCCGCGATTTACCTCGCCTAAAAACCCTCCCAAGACCGCCTTTTTCATCAAGGCCCTTGTATACGGTTCTATCCTGAAGCCAAACCTCACAGAAAATCTCACAGCACGAAATATCCTTGTCGGATCATCTATGAAACTCTCATCATGCATCACCCTGATAATACCTTTTTCCAGATCCTCTGTTCCGCCATAATAATCAATCAGTTGCCCAAAGCCCTTTTTATTTATGGCTATGGCCATAGCATTTATAGTGAAATCCCTCCTGAATAAATCCTCTTTGATAGAACCTGGCTGCACCTTAGGATAAGCTGCAGGCCTTTTATAAGATTCTCTCCTGGCTGTCGCTATGTCTATCCTATAGTCCTTACGCTCGATCGTCGCTGTCTTGAAGGCCTGATGCATCTTAAGCCTGCCCTTTAAAGAGGTGTTTAAAATCTTTGCAAACTCCATACCTTTTCTTTCTACTACAAGATCCAGGTCGCAATTAGAAACGCCAAGCAATAGATCTCTTACAGGGCCGCCAACAATATATACAGAAAAACCCTCCTTACTAGCCACATCTCTGACTATCTTTATAATGCTGAGAATCTTTTTGGGAAATTTTTTAGTTAAATTAATCTTCATAGCTCACCGCAAACTTTGCTATATCCTTCGCTGCCCCGGAATAAGACAGGAGATTTATCCTGGCCTTCATCCCTATTATCTTTTCAGGAAACTTTATAAAGTCCTCTACGTGTGCAAGGACTTCTCTAGCGTTATTAGCCCGTAGGGCAGTGCCATACCCCTGGAGTATCTCATAATTCCTTGTTTCCTGACCAGGTATGGGCTGTATCACGATCATCGGCAGCTTTTTAGAAAGAGCTTCTGAAACAGTCAAGCCGCCTGATTTCGTTATTATTAGATCGCTCGCCTCCATAAATTCATCTATGTTATTCATGTAACCAAAAACACAAAGCCTGGCTTTTAAAGCATCTTTTCTCTTATTTAATTCATCGAATAAGGTTTTATTCTTTCCACATATTACAATCACCTGTACTTTGTTATAGATTGAAGAACTTGTCCCACAAATAGAATTTACTATTTCCCTTACAGGGCCTGTCCCGAAACCACCACCCATAATAAGCAGGTTAAAAAATCCATCCTCCAACCCTAAGTCTCGTATCAATTGTTCGCGGCCCTTGGAGATACTAAAAACAGGATCGCAAGGTATCCCTAACACCTTTATCCTCTCTTCTTTTATTCCCCGTCTCAGGAGATCCTTTTTCGTCTTTTCTATAGCAACTATAAAATAATCTGAATCCCTTGCCATCCAGAAAGAATGCGGCATAAAATCAGTGACAATTGTTATAAGGGTCCCCCTAAAATCGCCTTTTCTTTTTAATCCAGAGATGACCTCGCTCGGAAGAAAATGTGTGCTAATAACTACATCCGGCTTTTCATCAAGGATGAATTTTATGAATCTCTTTGAATTTACGCTGTGCAAGAATCTTCTAATGGGGGCTAAAAATATATCGACTATCCCTACATCCAGAAGATAATAAAAAAATCCCCACAAATATGAGACCCTGTTTATAAGAAAAAGGTAGATGCGTGGGTATGAAAATCTAAAGAATCTATTTGTGTAGTCCAAGACATCTACAGTCTTTACCTCTGCATTTTTGAATTCTCTTAAGGCATTGCGCACTGCCTCTGCTGCCTTTTTATGGCCGATACCTGCATAGGCATACGTTATAAGGATCTTCATATTAAAATAATGTATAAATAAACGGTGTCACTGCCGATGACTGTGTAAAAAATATCAAAAGCCCGAATAATAAAAGCACCGCTACTATCGGTATCATCCACCAGAGTTTTCTCTCCCACAAAAACCTGAAAAGCTCTGTAATTATCTTTGCCCTTCCCTTAATACCCATTCGACCGCCTCCATTAAATCCTTTTTTATAAAATCTGGCCTTACCTGCCATTCTTTTACGCTTTCGGGTTTCTCTTTCCCTGTCAAAAGAAGGATCGTCTTAGAGCCTGCGTTTTTACCTGCTCCTATATCAAGCCTTGAATCTCCGATAAAATATGTATCTTTAAAATCTATGTCCAGTCCTTTTGTCGCCTTTTCTATTGATCCTGTCCCGGGCTTTCTACAGGCACATCCTGCCTCAGGAAGATGGATACAATAGTTAACAGACCTTATTAATCCTCCCTGCGCTTCGATTCCCCGAAGCATGTTTTTGGTTATATCCTCAAGTGCCTCCTTTGAATAAAGGCCTTTGGCCACACCAGCTTGATTTGAGATCACAAAAATCTCATAGCTATTTTTATTCAACAATTTTATTGCGTCGATGGCCCGTGGCAGAAACTCAAACTCCTCCCATGACTTTATATAATCCCCAAAACCAGGATCCCTGTTTATAACACCGTCCCTATCAAGAAATATAGCCTTCATAACATCCTTTCTACTCTAGCGTTTAACTATCTCCATTTCAAAATAAATACTATGCGGAGGGCACTTATGGCAATAATACTTTTCATATCTTCTTGTTGAAAAGAACGCGTAAACCTTACCGGTACAATACTTTTTTCTAAAATGTAGTTCTTTCTTTAACATTTTAAACTTCAGCTTTGAATATCTCGGATAAGTCACCCCTCCTGTAAAGTAGTCGAATGTACCAAGCGTAAAGTGCCATTTATGAGTCGGATCACGATAAGAATTAGGGTGAGCAAAGTGAGCTGTGTCAATAATTATCACTGCACCATCTTTGCCAATGCGGTGCAATTCCTCCATGGTTTTAACAATATTGTCGAAATGTTCTATAGCGTTGATGCAATGGATTAGATCAAATGTATTGTCTTCAAATGGCCATGGATATTTATTTAAATTGCAAACAACATCCACGCCTTCTTGTTTTTGCATGTCTACACCAATCGCACCAGAAGTCTTTGCCCCTCCGCATCCTACATCAAGTATTTTAAAACCTGACTGTGGTATAGAATCAGTGGCTTCTATGCTGATCTTGAGAAACTTCCCAAGAGACAGCAAAAAAGAAAATAATTTATCATCGTCTACATAAACCTTGGTGAGCTTGTTTCTGCTAATAAATATTTTAAATATGGCGTTCCATCTGAAAAATATTGGGTGTAATAAAAAAATCTTTGCATTCGATATCTTAGAAAAACTTAAATCTCCCAATGAACTCTTTTTGTATACAAGGATCGCGCTGCCTTCGCTAGACAACGAAAATAGTTTTCTTTTTAAAGCATAAAAGAGTCGCCTGTTCTCTTTAGTCAGTATATATAAAATAGATTTTTTATAACTTTTTTCCACTGCTCCGCCTTTCTACAAGAAGTAACGTTACACTTAAAGCATTACTTTAAGTGTAACGTTAAATAAAATACTTGGTATTGGCGCCTATCCAATCTATTAACTTTTCTAGCCCTTTTTCAGGCGTCACCTTGGGTTTCCAGTCAATGGCCTGAGAAACTTTTTTAATATCCGATATATATACCTTCTGGTCACTCGGGCGCCAGTCCTTATATTCTACATTCCTAAACTTAATTCCTGTTTTACCTTCTACCAGTGAAATAAATTCCAAGAGCGAAGTCGTATTTCTTGACCCTCCTCCTATATTAAAAACATCGTGTTTTATGTCGCTTGTTATAAATTTATCGAATGCCTCTACCAGATCATCCACATATAAAAGATCCCTGACCTGCTTACCGTTGCCATAAATAGTTATAGGTTTACCCAACAGATTTGCAACCACAAACCATGCCACCCATCCCTGATCCTCAAATCCAAATTGCCTTGTGCCGTAAATACATGACATGCGGAACACTGCCGTATTCATGTTATAAATATGGCCGTATTCCTGGGTATAAATATCTCCAGTATACTTTGAAGCGCCGTATGGGGTATGCCCGGTAAGATCCATGGATAATTCTTCAGAGACACCCTTTTTAGTTTTATATATATATCTCGTTTCTTTCTCTTCAAGAGTGATCTTATCCACATTCTCACCGTAAATCTTATTTGTCGAACAATATACAAATTTTGCGTTTGACGAAACCTGCCTTGTGCATTCCAATACATTCAACGTCCCATATGCATTTATGCTGAAATCTTCTTTTGGGATCTTTGCGGAAAGCGGGACACCTGGCTGGCCTGCTGCGTGTATCACTGCATCCACGCCATTTCCGAGCGCTTTCATAACGTCCTTTTCTTCGCGTATATCCCCTTTTATCCTTTTTATGTTTTTAAATTGTCCTAGATAGCTCCAGTTGAATTCCACGCTTTCTTTATCATATCCAAAGAGACTCGAGCGCATCAAATTATCCAACACTATAACTTCATCCCCTTTATTAGAATAATACTCTGCAGCATGTGAACCTACCAGACCTGCGCCGCCTGTTATAAGAATCCTCATTTCTTCCCCTTTCTCATGGCTTCCCAGTATTTTGCATAGCTAAAAATCTGATAAAGGCCGCTGTTTAATGCTATTATAAAACCAACTATACCATCTCTAAATCCCTGTTTTCTGATGTATGTCCTAAGAAACCTGTCGCACGCCTTACGCAACATCCCCGTTGTATTGATCTTTCTTTTCTCATCAAACCACTTCTGGGCTTCCAGTGTACTCTGGACTTCCAAACCTCGAAAAAGATCAGAAAAACCCGCATAGCCTTTATGTATTATATCATTTTTAAGACGGCCGCATTTTCCGTCCAGGATGACCCTCGGATGCACTCCTACTTCTTCATATCTAAATTTACTCTTTTTAAATAGTCTCAACTTATTTGCTGGATACCAACCTCCGTGCTTTACCCAATAATCACCAACGTAGGTTTGTAGTGGAATACTATAAGCATTAAACTCTGGTTTACTTGTTATGGCCTTTGAAATCTCTTTTTTCAGCTCTTCGGTAACAGCCTCATCCGCATCGAGACTTAATACCCATTCATTTTTTGCCTTTTGGTATGCCCAGTTTCTGTGTACTCCTTCTGTATCCATCTGCCTTTGAAAGATCTTATCAGTATACCTACTGGCCAGCTTGACTGTTGCGTCAACGCTGAATCCATCTACCACTATATGCTCATTTGCCCAGCCAGAGGTACTCTTCAGGCATTCCTCGATTCTTTCTTCTTCGTTCCTTGCTATTGTAATAACTGAAATTGAAACCGGCATAATCCAACCTTTCTAATTTAGTTTGAATTTTTCTTTGATATACGATATCTCTTTATGGATTAAACCCTTAAGATAATCTTTTTTCTCAGCCAGTCTGGATCTAATAGAATCGTAATTTTTAATGACATATTCAAATTTATCTTTTAAGTTTTCGAAAGAAAACTCGTCAGAAATAGATATCTCGAGATCCGGACTCTCCACCATTTCAAAAAACCCCTTATGCATGAGATTATACGAGATACATAAAAACGGTATAGATGCCTTCACTGAAAATACCGCGCTGTGCAATCTGGTGCAGATCATAGCGTCGCAATATCTCTTCATGAAATATAACATCTCTTTTGGCTCGAGATCCTCTTCTAAAACGCGCACCCTGTCTTTTTTCTTTACACGACTCATTATTTCATTAATAAGGTAACTTTCTTTTTTGCTTTCTGAATAGTCCCTCTCAAATCTAAGAAAAACTATATCCCTATCACCAGCTGTAACATGATCACTAAATTTACAAAATATATCCCTTAATTTTTTAAAATCAGCTTCGTCGAATTCCGAATGAGGCGTCAGGACAATGCCCACAGTAAATCTTCTTTTTTTAAAGTTGAAATTTCTATCTTTCTCTTTCAATACCAATTCTAAAGCCGGCAATATACTCACTTCGCTAAATCCCAAGCTTTTTATAAAGTCCTGTGTCAATCTATCTTTCACTGTAATATAGTCACAGATAGCGCATAATCTCTTTATCTTATCCCTGGCTTCAGCGCTGAATTCTTTATTATAATCCTGATTTATGCCGGCAGAAAAAAGTATCACAGGAAAGTCCCATTTCTTTTTATTGAATATCCTCCTGGGTATATACGGTGATTCCCAACGTAACACCGCGCATCCGCCTATCAAAAAAGCACTGAGGCTACGAGGGTTAAATGCGAAACAACGTTTAGAAAGAGGCAGAACGCCCCTCCCCAAAAGATCGTTTGCCGCGACAAAACAGGCATCGTCTCCTAAATCTCCATGTCCAAAATTCGCATAAAAACCTATTTTTTTCTTCTGCCAGAATGGGGCATAAGATTTTAGGTAACGGATGACTTTCGAGCGTGTCGGCTTAATAAAGGTTCTAGACATCTTTAATAAATTCTCCTAATCTCTCAGAATTTTTCTCTAACCCATCGGCCTTGTTCATGCCTATCTCAAAAGAACGACTGCCTTCCAGCAGATTCCCGAGACTCGCGTATCTTTGTTCCCAGACATTTAATCTGGGCCTTGTTAAGCTATAAAGATTAGCGTATTCATTATAATTATTCAGCTCAGCTGGCAACTGACTTAGGCCGATTGCCTTGTTTACCGCTTCCTTTTTATCAATCTCTTTTGCAGAAAAACTAGAGCTAAATTTAGGGAAAATAAACACACCTGGTCTTATGATTTTTTTCTCCGTGCTAAACCTTAACCTGTAAAAATCCTTTGGCGTCCTGAACTCGTTTATTTTCTTTATCTTGTCTTTCCATAAAGATGTGTCATCTTTTTTGCTCACTCTTATCAATTCATAACAGGGAAAAATATTTTTACCGTCATAAAAAATGAGGTTATCAGAAAGAAAATATCCATTTTTATCCAATAAGGCCAAACTCAAACTTGTCTTGCCTATACCCTCTAATCCACAGACAACAACACATTTATTCCCCGTTTCAATAGCCGATGCGTGCAACATATGAGTATCGCAAAAACACTCCTGATACCAAAATAATGAATAATAGATAATCGGATAAGTAATCTCAAAGAACAGCTCCTCTTCTGCCTTACCGCACACATTGTATCTCAGGAAATCCTTAAGGGGTTTCTTGCGTGTTAGTGTCATCAGATATATTTTTTCGCGTTCCTCTCTGAAATCAAATAATATCTTTGTTTTCTTGGCTATCTTTCTGACAGTTACAATCCTATTCTTTCCTGTAAGCGTATTTGCACTGATCGCCGAAACATCCTGAGATCCCCTTACTGCAGACATATAATTCTTAAAATCATCTCTTTGCCACCTAGCTTCTATGGAAACATGAAACCCGTCCTTGAAATCTTCTCTAATAATGTCTTTAAAATACAACCTTAAATAATCATAGTAATTTCCATAATTTGTCTTTATTTTTAATCTTATTTTATTGAACTCTAAGTAAAGTTCTTTATATATCATGGCTTAAAATTGTTTATATATTAGTTTATATGAATCCGTAAAATTTTTCCGTTTTGCCTTCTGCGATATCTAGCATATTTTTTATCCTATGCGCATATGTATGTCTTTCAAGGGCCCATTTTTCAGCCCTTTTTCTAATCGCTGAGCGTTCTGAATCATGGGTAACATAATAATCTAAAATATCGAAAAGCTCTCTTTGATTCTCGAACCATAACATATGTTTTCTATTTTCCGCTAAAAGTTCTATGCTTTTAAATTTCTTAGTAAGATAACACGCGCCGCATCCAAGTGCCACATAGAAACGGTTTGACGTATACAGTTCATAATCAAAATCACTCCCGCCTAATACTATTTTCGATTGAGAATAAAATTCAGGGATATTGTTCCTTACGTTATTCCTTGCAACAAAAATATATCTTCTTCCTATCTCATCGAAAATCTTTCTGCGTGTACTGTGGAGCGGAACCTTACTTACTGCTCCCGTGAACCCAACGTCAAAAATCTCAGGTATATTCCTGCGATACATGCTGTAAGGAGATATCCCCTGGGGCATATAATAAACTCTTTTCAAACTATAGGCCTCTCGATATTCATCCAGCTGTCCTCTGTTTGTCAAAAACATTACGTCTATCGCACTTGATAGGTCCTGTTTAAGAGGCTGTTCTGGATCAGAAAACCAATACAAAACTTTTGTGCCCATCTTTTTTAACTGCAATATAATATCAAATAACAGAGGCACGGTTTCCTTTAGGATAAGTAATATATAATCGGGCCTGTAATCAAGTATTGCCTTCTGCAGGGCTTTTTTGTCCATATTCCTCGTGCCATCTAGCAAAAGATAATCTATGTCTAATTCGTCCATGGCTCTTGGGATCTCATCCCAACCAAAGCCTAGCTCATTGTACCTCTTCATCAAATACTGTCCTATTGCACAAACACGTTTTTTTCTCTCTATTTTTATCCCTGGTTTTTTCTGAGTCTTTCTTTTTTCAACAAGCGCCCTTATAGAGTCGCCCTGAAACTCAAGCTTTCTGAACAAAAAACCTATCTCTGTAAGATGCTGAGCCAGATTTGATTTATCAAAAAAACTAATATATTTACCCTCTTCTTCAAAACATTCTCTCTTTACCAATACTTCCAATTCTCCGCCTGGCTTTATAAAATCCTTTATCCCAATAAGAAAACTCTGTATGCACTTTGGCTGGATATATTCAAGCACATTAAGTAATTTTACTTCGTGCAAGCTTTCTTTATCGAAGTCTAAATCCTCTATTCGTATTTTTTCTGATCCCGTAATATTTTCTTTAGAAATAATAAGCTTTTTGTCTCCTTTATCGCGATAAAACTCTTTTTCCTTGTAAAAATCTTCCTTGGGGCTGTATATAAAAAAAGCTGCTGGCAAATCCTTTTGAAATTCAAAAAAGACTCTCTCAAAACCTGCCTGATTTAAAAGCAAAACAACTTCGGAAGTCAACTCGATATTGTCCATCATCAATATACCGTTAGGGATAATAACCCTTGCCCATTCCTTAAATATGCGCAATAGATCGGACTTCTTTTTCATCGGCTCAAAATCAACAAAAATCAACTTTGCTTCGTTGTCCAAAAAAGGCAAATGGTTAAGCTTAGAAACATATATTCTGCCCTTGACCCTTGTTTCTTCCATATTTACGTAGCCATAACATGTATCCCCGCGGCAATTGAGATTAAGCTTTAAAAATCTACAATCATCGAACAAAAAGACGCCTTTCCTATTTGATATCACAAAAGGCGTTATTCTATATCTCACCTCGTTCAGCAACTTTGAATTGTTGGAAAATTGTTTTATTTTTGAAAGCATTGAATTTTTATACATATCTCTTAATTAATATTCTAAAAAAAGAATCTGAATATTTAAAATCATATGACGTAATAATGTTACTATTATACTACCTAATGGTCTTCAAAGCATCTCTTAACTATGCATCCTCTTGTCTCCCAAATATATGGGCCCTATAGCGATTTTGTGAGCATTGAAGGAATATTTTCAGGTTAATCAATGCATAATTCACGCCTTGCATCTTATCTTTCATTTTTTCTATACACCACGACTGGTCTTCCCTCTTTTACTGTCCGAAACTTATGGTATCCGAGGTCATCGGGTCGATTCTCCCAAATAATATCAATTGCATCAAGCTCTATTTTTTCGTATCGCTTTTCTATCTCTTTAAGATACGTCTCTTCTTCTGACAAATCTCCTTTTTGTTTCTTGAGACGGGCTTCTTCTTCTCGGCGCCAATAATAACGGTCAACAATAAAATCAGGGAAATTTTTCTCCTTATAGAAATAATCGTTTATCAACCGAAGATGTGAGAGATAAAACATCACTTGTGCATCGCCATAAATAATTTTAACAGTATCGCCTGCCTTGGCATGTTTTCGCAAATAATTAACAATAGCTTCAACCGGACCATCATAATCGTGAGTTATCTCATACAAATAATCAAAAAAATAAAAATGTGGCTCATAGGGCCTAAAAAGAAGGTTGCTTCCCAGTAGCACTCCAATGAATATAACAGGCATTATTTTCTGATATGAAAGCCATCGTACAAAAATATATCCCTGAATAACAGCAAAAACTGGTATGAGATGTACTATATAACGTATTGTACGCATATTACAAAAACAAAAGAACAGTATATTGATGCCAACAATAAAAATGATAAACAACAATGCGCGTTTATCTTTTTCAGATATCGTAAAACGTATACGCTTCCTCAAGCCTAAAACAATACCCCCTAATATTGCATAAAAAATAAAAGGGAATATATATTTATTAATAACACGAATTTGAAACGCAAAATTTTTCTTTACTAATATTAACCCTATATTAGAAACATTTGCGGCATTAGCGCGATATGAAACTATATACCAAGGCAATGTACACGCTATCATGATCAGGCAATAACCAACCACTTGGCGAAAAGGTATTTTCTTTCTATCGAAAAAGAGATACCATAACCCAATACTGCCAATAATCGGAATAGATGCGCCATGATTCGTATAAAAAAGAAGTAGTGAGCTAAGAGTAAAATAAAGCCATCCTCTCTTTTTCTTATTAATAATGAGCTGATAGGCATATATAAGCGCGGCTGTTGAAAAAATAATGATCGAATAGTAACGGCATTGACGTATATGAAGAAGCAACAATACCGAGGTAGACGAAATAAGGCAACTGAGACGCGCTACATTTTTATTATCAAAAAGAAGTCGAAGCGCATAATATAATGGAAATAATGTAAAAAATCCCATAAGGGCAAAGGGTAATCGTGCCGCAACGGTATTTTGTCCAGAAATAAGAAACGACGTTGCTGCAACGTAATACTGGATCCATGGATGCATAATCCATGAACCCCCTGGACCTAAACTTAAGCGCGCGATTTCTCTTGGATCTGTCCAATTATAGACATCATATGCTCGAGGATAGCCATACTCTATGCAATTCTTTCCTAGAAACGCTGTCACCGCCTCATCATTCCATAATATTGAGTTATTTAATCCCCATAAAGTCAAAAATGCAAACACACACAGTAAAATAACAAAATAGGGATCTTCAAAGAAAATCCGTTTATAATAGCTTTTTAATATGCGCGTAAAGTGTTTCTGCATAGATCCGATGCCCTTTCCCGGGGTCTCATTTAGGCAAGAATTATATAGCGTTTAGTTAAAGATCTAAACAATTACTCCTTTTATAAAAGATGGAGGTTCTATCTAAGCCAAACCCTCCTGCTTTAAGTCCTTCAAAATCTAATTTACGAAAGCCCTGATCAAGTAAAAAGCTAATTCCTTTCATATAGGCAGGAGCTAAGGTATCATCAAAAATAATAATTCCTTTCTCAGATAATGCTTTAATAGCATTTTTAGCACATCTATTTCTATCTCTACCATCTATTACTACAACATCATATTGCTTATTTGTCTTATTGATGTATCTGCAATACTCACCATTCTCTTTTAAATTCACATAAATCAACCGTACATTACTTTTCACTAAGTCCCTTATTTTATTACACCAAGCAATATTTGTTTCGATAGCCGTTACCTCCCTGACAAGTTTAGAATAAAATAAGGTTGAATATCCGCTACCATATTCAAAAAGAGACATATCTTTAGTTAAACGGTTTTCTAAAAAGGAAACAACACTGTAGTTCATCCATGGGATAGGATCACCATCCAATTTACAAGGATACCCTTCAGTCAAACTCTTTATATAACCTGACATAATTAGGTATGAATTAGGTTTATAAAGAAGTCTTAGTTTTTTTCTTAATTTATAAAAAAAATTGAATAAACTCATGACCTACCCCCATATATTGCAGGAACAAGACAGATAACAGTATTACTTGGCTTCATATCTACAATTTCTTGACAAATAATGAAAATGGTCTAGAATAGATATAGTATATATAATACTGGAGTTTTAAGAAATTTTCAAACACTTTCTTATTCACTAATAAGTAAATGAATTACGACAAATACACATCAATTTCCATAGTCACACCTCTGGTTAATGAAGAGGGGTCTATTGACGAACTTTACAAGCGCTTAACAAGCGTCTGTAAAGAACAGGGATACCAGTATGAAATCTTATTCGTAGATGATGGTAGCACTGATTCGTCGCATGCTCGCCTGAAGGCAATTGCCAAGCGTGATGCCTGCGTGAAGGTGTTTAAATTCAGAAAAAACCTTGGAAGAACTGCGGCATTAACCTGCGGATATGATCATGCGCAGGGAAATATCGTTGTCACAATTGATGCAGATTTACAAGAAAATCCGGAAGATATCCCTCTTTTCGTTGACAAAATTAAAAAAGGCTATGGCGTTGCAAGCGGTTGGCGACAAAAAAGAAAAGATAAGCTGTTTCTGAGAAAGGTTCCCTCATATTTCGCTAATAAACTTATAGGCGCTGTTACAGGGGTACATATTCACGACTATGGCTGCTCCCTAAAGGCTTACCGACGCAGGATTCTCAAAGATATTGCTATTTATGGTGAAATGCATCGTTTTATGCCTGCATTGATCTCCTGGGCAGGAGGCAAGGTTACAGAAATTCCGATTAACCATAATCCACGCCGCTATGGCAAGTCAAAGTGTAACAGTTTATGGCGTACTTTTGAGGTAATCCTTGACCTTTTTACCCTCAAATTTATGACTGGGTACACAATTAAACCGATGTATTTTTTTGGAGCAATTTCTTTTTTATCCTCCATATTTGGAACGCTCTCATTGTGCGTGGTTTCCTATAGAGTGCTTATCCTGAAGCGCTTCGAAGCCACACCTCTCATCTTCTTTATGCTCATATTCTATATCGCATCCATCCAATTTGTCCTCATGGGTTTTCTTGCCGACATGCTAATGCGTGTTCGTTATGAAGCGACCAATAAGAAATTTTATTTCATCGAAACAACTGAGAATGTGACGTAATATGTGTGGCATTTGCGGATTCTCACTTTTGACTAATAATCTTCCTCCGGAGAAAACGCATGTCATTCTTAGAGCCATGAATGAAGCCTTACGTTACCGCGGGCCAGATGATGAAGGGTATCATATCGACAAAGATATTGCCCTTGGACATCGTCGGTTGAGTATTATCGACCTCGCCGGTGGCCACCAACCGCTCTATAATGAAGACAAAAGCCTTGTCCTCATTTTTAATGGAGAGATTTATAATTTTCAGGGCATTCGAGAATATTGCATAAAAAAGGGGCATACCTTTTCAACGCATACTGATAGTGAAGTCATTCTGCATTTATATGAGGAAAAGGGAACTGAACTTCTCGCTGATCTCAATGGCATGTTTGCCTTTGCCCTATGGAATATACGCACCAAAGAGCTTTTTCTTGCCCGCGATCGCTATGGCAAGAAACCCATTTATTACGCAACCGTACAAAATCAATTTATCTTTGCCTCTGAATTAAAAAGTCTTTTTCAGTATCCTTTTCTTGAGCGGACTCTTGATCATGCTGCCGTGGCAAAATTTTTATCGATTAATTGCATTCCTGCGCCTCGTACGCCATTTAATGAAATAAAACAAATCCCCGGTGGTCACTATATTATGTGGCATGCCGGTAATTATACTGTGCATCAATACTGGGATAATGATTTTCGCCCGCAGGATATTACTCACTACCCTCATCTCAAAAAAAGAGAAACCGTCTATCATCTTTTCATGGAATCAGTTCGCAGGCGTATGATTAGTGAAGTCCCCTTAGGAATATTTCTCAGCGGCGGCATTGATTCAAGTAGCATCGTCGGGTGCATGCGCTTTCTTAATCCTACTCAGGAAATAAAAACCTTTAACGTCGGGTATGATGAATCATCCTTTGATGAGAGCAGTTTTGCCGAACTTGTTGCAAAACATTTTCACACGAATCATCATACTTTTCGTTTTAACTCGCAAGATCTCATTAAACTTTTACCTGAAATTATTGATTATATCGACACTCCTATAGGTGACCCCTCTCTCCTGCCAGGATATCTACTCTGTAAAAGGGCGCGTGAATGGGTAACAGTAGCCCTCATCGGTGATGGCAGTGATGAACTCATGGCTGGGTATCCAACCTATTTTGCGTATTCACTTGCTCAGTGGTATAAGAGGATCCCTCTATTTTTGCGCGAAGGTCTTATCGAACGATGTATTTCCTCACTCCCTGTATCTCATTCTTACCAACCAATCGACTATAAGATGAAGCATTTTATAAAAGGGGTAAAAACCGATAAACTCTTTTACATCCAACGATGGATCGGTGCCTTTAATAGCTACGAACTCACACGGCTCCTTACTTCAGCGCGTGAAACACCGCTTACCGATCCTATTCTCTATGATGAAAACGAATATTATCTTCGCAATGATGAACGTTTTCCACATGAAATAGATAAAGTCTACCAATTCCATCTTAAACTATATCTTCAAGAAATGCTTATTGCCAAAGTTGATCGCATGAGTATGGCACATTCACTGGAACTTCGCGCACCATTTCTTGATGTCAACTTTGCAGAAGCCATGAACGCGTTAGCACATAGAGAAAAATCGTTTTTCTTCAAAGGCAAACGAATTTTCCGAGAAACCTTTGAGGATCTTTTACCGCAGAAAATTCTTAAACGTAAAAAAAGAGGATTTGGTGTACCGATCGGCAAATGGATAAAAAAAGATCTTGCTCCGCTCTACCAAGAAATTTTCTCAGATGATACCATTAGACGCAACGGATTATTTAATCAAAAAGAAATTCGCCGCCTTATCAACGAACACACTCACAATATATGTGACCATCGTAACCGTCTCTGGGCACTCCTTATGTTTCAATTATGGTATGATAGGTGGAAGTAGCTGATTCAGGAGAACTGCACCGGATAGCCAAAAAACCTAAAAACTCTCGCAAAAAATTTTGAATCTGTTATAACCTCATTAAACCTTTTCTTGCGCTTAAGCACACGCCATAATACCTTTATTGTAAAACCAAACTTTCCAAGATTAAAAATACTAAGCGAAGTATGTCTTGGAATATCTATCTCTCTTGACCCCTCTTTTAAAATAATCCATACCCAGTCGCCCTGTTTTAAAAACTTCACTATGTTCGTTTTAAGACCGATGAGATTGCCGTTCGTTATAATATAAACTACCCTTTTTGACTTTCCCCATTTTTCATTGAAAATATCACGGTTTCTTTTGAAACTCTTATCCCAATCCATCCTTTTCTTGAAAGAAATGTTCTGTCTATGATATACATAAGCGCCCTTTGCCAGCATACATCTGTATCCTGCTTTTACAGCTCGCTTGGAAAAGTCCGCGTCTTCAAAATTTCCCGGGCTATATATCTCATCAAAGTTGCCTATCTTTTTAATAAGGGGTTTCTTGATAAGCATACAAAAACCTATGCATGCTGCCATCTCAATCCATTTACCAGAAAAACCAGATTCAGGCTCTTTTTGTCCTAAATTATTACTAGCAGGATTTACTATCCCGATATCAGAGCTACTTTCAGCTATACCGATCATTTCAGTCAGCCAATCTTTATAAACCTCTGTGTCATTATTGAGAATGCAAATATAAGGAGCATCTGAAAGTTCAATGCCCTGATTTACAGCTTTTGGAAAGCCAACGTTCTCATTATTATGTTTAAGATGGATAATGTCTGGATTCTGCTCGCTTAACTCATTTAAATATTGAACGGTTTCTGGACCACTGCCATTATCTATCATTAAAATCCTGTAAGGGGAATGAGTGTTCTTTAGTATGCTGTCAATGCACTTGGCTGTAAGTACTTTTTCGTTCCATACCGGAATTATAATATCACACTTCATAAGATACGCTACCCAATCTCTTCTTTAAATAGAGTAAGGCTTTTTTCTACTGTCATAAGAGAAGACTTTAGAATTTTTTCTGCTTTATCCACCATCAGTCCGCTTTTAAACGGGCGCCGAGCCTTTAAATGCAGATCTTTTAGCAGGACCTTTTTTATAAGAGATTTTTTTAGCTTAAAAATGTCAGCAATTTTGGTAACATAAGAATATCTATCTAAAAAGTCTCTTCCCGCTATATTAAATACTCCCTGACAATCCCAGTCTATCAATCCTATTATAGACTGGGACAGACTCCCGGCATAAGTAGGGGTAGAATAAAAATCAGTTGCTGCATAGACTTGTTTATTATCTGTTATATTTCTAATGATGTTTAACGCAAAATTTTTGCCGCGATAATCAAAGCCATAAAGCTGCGCTGTCCTTACGATTAAGCATTCTTTTAAGCTTGCCCTTGCAACATTCTCCGCTTCCAGCTTCGTCCTGCCATACACATTCACCGGAGAAGCCTTATCGTCCTCGCTGTAAGGTCCGCTTTCCCCGTTAAATATATAATCTGTGGAAAGCAGTACCATTTTGCTTCCGCATTCTTTGGTCTTTTTTATTACATTAATCGTACCTTTTATATTTATCTCTTCTGCGAATTTAGGTTTAGATTCGCAAAGATCAACATCTGTGACGCCCCCGCATAAAACAACTACTTCCGGCCTGAAAAAATCAAAGACCTTATCTATGCTTTTCTTATCTCTCATGTCCAGACAAGAAAGCCCCGCGCATTCATGGGAATAATAGGTCCCCAGGACATTCCATTTTCTCTTTATTGCATCATTATGCAATCTGCTTCCCAGGACACCAGAAGCGCCGATTATCAACAACTTCATAATATCTCGCTTAAACTTTCAACTACATATTTGATTTCATCACTCTTGAGTTCAGGGTACATAGGCAAGCTCAATATCCCCTCACAGCATCTTTCCGAAACAGGAAAATCGCCTTTTTTGTATTCCAGATCCTTGTACGCCTCTTGTAGGTGTATGGGGATCGGATAGTGTATTAGAGTACGTACTTCTTTAGCAGCAAGACCCTCCATGACCTTTTTTCTGTCCTTAACTCTTACGGCATAGAGATGATAGACATGTTTTGCGTAATTTGCTTCATACGGAAGGATTATATCTGTCTTTTTCTCTTTAAATAGTTTTGTATATAGCGCGGCGTTTTCTCTTCTTCTTTCGTCCCATCTATCTAGATGTTTTAATTTGACTCTCAATATTGCTGCTTGTAGCGTATCGAGCCTTGAATTATAGCCTTTTAGTATATGTTCGTATCTATCTTTTCTTCCATAATCCCTGAGTAACAAAACCTTTTTCTTTATCTCCTCTGAGTCAGTCACCACTGCCCCGCCATCTCCGAAAGCGCCGAGGTTCTTTGTCGGGTAAAAAGAAAAACAGCCAATGTCTCCCAGGCTCCCTACCTTTTTATTTTTATAAAGCGCTCCATGCGCCTGAGCGCAATCTTCTATAACTTTTAGGTTGTGCTTTTTGGCGATCTTCATAATAGGATCCATATCAGCTGGATGACCATAAAGGTGCACCGGCAGGATCGCCTTTGTTTTTTTCGTAATGGCTTTTTCTATCTTTGAAATGTCGATGTTATAGGTCTTCTCTTCTATGTCGACAAATACCGGGCTGGCGCCTGTCATGGATATAGCCAGAGTCGTAGCAATGTAAGTATAAGGCATCACTATTACCTCGTCACCTTGGCCAATTCCGCATGCAAGACATGCCAGAAATAACGCATCTGTGCCGGAGTTTACGCCTATCCCATATTTTACTCCACAATATCCTGCAAACTCTTCTTCAAAAAGCCCTACATCTTTCCCCATTATAAAGGCGCCTGTAAGCATCACGTCCTCTACTGGCTTAGCTATTTCACTCTTTATGTCTTCATATTGCCTTTTTAAACTAAAAACATCCACCTTCATAGCCACTCCTATTCTAACGTTACACTTAAAGTATTACTTCAAGTGTAACGTTATATTGAATTCACAACCTTACCAAAAACTATTTCAACAGAGATATCTTCCATGCATTTCTTCGCATCGCAGTCAGGGAGCTTAAAGCGTCTGTAGCAGGGTCTGCAGTCAGCGTTGCTCTTTACAACAATATGCTTATCTGACGGCGGATAAGGACCATAGACTTTTTCATCTGTAGGCCCAAATATAGAGATGGTGGGCGTATCCTGGCTTACGGCAATATGAAGCATGCCCCCGTCGTTACAGACCACCAGCCTACATCTTTTCATAATGGCTGTCATTTCTCTCACGCTGGTCCTGGACGAACATATTAAATTACCGCCTGAAGCTTCCTGAATATTTTTAACCAGCTCTTCCTCTCCAGGCCCCCACAATAAGATGATCTTTGCATTCAGTTTGCCTATCTTACTTACAAGTTCTGCAAATTTCTGCCATGGCCATCTTTTATAATAAGCCTTTTCTCTACCAAAGGCTGCTCCTCCTCCCGGAGCAATGCCCACTAAAATATCCTGCTCTTTGACTCCCGTCTGTTTCAAAAATCTATCCATGCCTTCTATTTCTTCGGATAAAGGCCTTAAAACCATACTAGACTTGATTTTGGTCTCGATCAAATCCATATAATATTCAGCTATAGGCTTATCATTGAATCCATCAAAAGGAATCTTCTTTGTCAAAAACCTGCCCCGACCTTTATAATTAAACCCCCTCCTGTCCTTTATCCCTATTAACCAAGAGAAAAAAGCATATTCCCTGCCAAGAGAAAGGTCAAGCAGTAGATCAAATTTCCTTTTTTTTATTTCCTTCCAGAAATTAAAAAGCTTTCTCAGTGCGACTGTTTTTGATTTCTTCCAGAGCGCCCTATATTCATCCCTTTCAAATACAAAGACCTCATCCGCTTCAGGATTTGTCTCGAGGATATCCCTTGTTCTTATATTACATATATAACCTATATAGCAGCCAGGATATTTCTCCTTAACAGCAGAAACTAAAGGAGTTGAAAACAAAACATCCCCTATGCCAAACGGGTTTATTATCAGTATGCGCCCAGTCATTTTAAGCTTATAATATAACACAAAACCGCGTTTTCGGCTATACTTTTTTGAGTATGTAATACTTTCATAGTCAAGTAACATTATAGCTCTCTTTCTTATACTTTAAC
>CAZZAL010000008.1:0-47976 GCA_964652265.1 uncultured Planctomycetia bacterium | reverse complement strand
AGGATGAAGATACCCGACAGGGCTAAGACCTAGCAGAGTCTCAAGCCTAAGGATGTCACTTGCAAAATATATAAATCAAGGTATACTCTAAAGATATGAAACTGTCTATATTGATCCCGGCTTATAATGAAGAGGCTTCTATCGAAAAAATAATGCAAGAGATAAAATCACTCAATCTCTTTTCCTGCGGCATACAAGAACAGGAAATCATCCTCATAGACGATGCCTCGACCGACAACACTGTAAAAAAAGCAACGTCTGTAATACCTGATACAAAAGTCATCTATCACTCAAAAAATCAGGGTAAAGGAGCAGCCCTGGCTACCGGCATACCTCAGGCCAAAGGAGATATAATCCTGATCCAGGACGCTGACCTGGAATACAGCCCATCTCTATACCCTCGCCTCCTGCACCCTATTGTCAAACAAACTGCAGACATTGTCTATGGCTCGAGGTTTCTTGAAAAGAAACACCCTGAGGAAATGAGGCTGGCTTACTTCCTGGCAAATCGTTTTGGGACTTGGCTCACCAATATTCTCTTAGGTACCATGCTCACAGACAGTATGACATGTTTTAAGGTCTTTAAAAAAGAAGCTCTTGATGGAATAAAACTTACTAACAAGGGTTTTGGCGCTGACGCAGAGCTAACAGCCAAGACATCAAAGAAAGGTTTCAAGATCAAGGAGATCGCTATCCCTTATAAGGCAAGGACGTTTAAGGAAGGAAAAAAATTTCACCCGCTCTGTTCACTGGGCGTGCTCTGGGCTATAATCAAATACAGCTGCGCCTGAAATCTTACCTAATATCTCTCTAGCTATCCTGTTCTGTGACTCTCTTTCAAGTACAAAAAGAGCTTCTTTTTTCGCCTCACTGAACCTATTCTGGTTAAAATAGATAACAGCAAGCGATTCGTGCGAATACAAAAATCCATTATCTATCTCTATACTTCTTTTGAGTTCTTTAATCGCTGAATCATGGTCTCCGTTCTTTATATATATATTAGACAGGTTATAATGAGGCTGCGCATAATAATCACCTACTCGTATAGCCTTTCTGTATGCCCTTATCGCATCCTCGTCTCTACCTTCATCCGCATAGGCCATGGCAAGATTATTATGGAGACGCGCAGAATCCGGTTTATACTTTATGGTGCTTTCATAAAAAGATATGGGACTGCGCCATTCCTTATTCCTTTCAAACGTCCTCCAGGTATAAAACAAAGAGATAAAGATTATCAGGGCAATAGAAATAAATTTTAAAACACCACCCTTTTTCAATAATCTATCCAGCATCCATGCAAGTGCTACAAAAAACCCTACTGACGGAAGGTAGAGCCAATGTTCGTAGATCAGCGCATTTATCGGGATTATGTTTGAGTTCGGAAACATGACTATAAAAAACCATGCTGCTGAAAAAAGTAAAACTTTTTGTTGTTTTCTGATCCTGTATCCTACTATAAAAGACGCTAGGAGTATAAAAAGACCTAAAAGGCTTTGGAGCTCAAACACCGAATGCGACAGACTAATATCCCTTTCCATGTGAAGCCCGAACGGCCAGGAGAGTATCCTGAAATATACAGGCAGGGTCTTTAAAAAAGTGCTTACCCTTATATATATAGGCACATAAAAAAATGGCTTAGGGACATTTTCCGGAATCGTATGCGTAAAATTTAAAACTGTAAGTCTCAATACGCCGTAAATTCCGAGTATGATTAAAAGTGGCATAATTTTTTTAAATACCTTTTTGACATCCGTCCCCCTGAAAAAAATATATATGGCGACCAGGGCAGGAGTCACTAAGCTAGACTCCTTGGAAAGTACGGCGCACAAAAAGAAAAGACACGAGAGAATCAGATTTTTCTCGAATAATAAAATAGTCAGGAGTATAAACAAAGCAGCCATGGGATCTGCCCTGCCAGAGATATAAGTAATCGCCTCTGTCTGGACAGGATGCACTGCAAAAAATAATGCGCTGAGAAACGCTATGTTTTGAGAAAAGATACCCTTAAGTAGGAGGAACAAGGTAATCGCTACCAGGCAGTGAAAAATAATATTGGTAGCGTGGTGTCCCGGCAAGGTATATTGCCATAATAAATAATCTACGCCATGCGTTATTGCCTGAAGCGGACGGTAAAAATTACTGCCTTTTCTGGCGCCCTGTATACTGTTCTGGGTCAAAAGGTTTGGCCACTTGTGCCAGTCCTTGACAGTTGAATTCTTTAGTATCCAGTCCTCGTCATCCCATATAAACTGGTTATGCAAGGAATTGACATAAGATAAACCTGTAGCAAGGATTATAATAAGAA
The DNA here is from genome assembly GCA_964652265.1 of uncultured Planctomycetia bacterium. Classification (GTDB taxonomy): domain Bacteria; phylum Omnitrophota; class Gorgyraeia; order Gorgyraeales; family Gorgyraeaceae; genus JAHIUV01. Next base: position 45,671 of record CAZZAL010000008.1, on the reverse strand, counting down.
TGAATACTGCGCTTAGTTTATTCATACTGCCCCCAATAGAATAGATTTTGGGACTTTATTTTACCTATCTAAAAAAAATGCCTCCACCGCATAGCGATGGAGGCAAAGGTAACTAGTTCAATTTATGATAATTTTGTAACGTTAGACGCCTGTTCACCTTTTGGCCCCTGAACAATATCAAATTCTACTTCTTGACCTTCTTGCAAGGTCTTATATCCGTCACCCTGTATAGCGGTATGATGCACGAATACATCCTTACCGTCTTCAGGAGTAATGAAGCCGTAGCCTTTTTTATTGTCGAACCATTTCACCTTACCCTTTGGCACTTTTACTGCCCTCCTTCCGTACTCCCTGCTAAAAACTGTCTCCAGCAAGGCACTAATTTACTTTTGTAAAAGGATATCACACGTTTGACGTTTTGTCAATTATTTTTGCTCCCCGTGAATTTCCTTTTTATACCTTTCCAACTCAAAAAATATGCCTATCCCGTACTTTATGCCCCTTAATATGCTTATCTGAGAGGCCTCTTTAAAATACCTGGTCTCGATAGCGACCTCCTCTATCTTGAAGCCACACTTCACCCCTTCTATTAATATCTGCGCGTCAAACAAAAAATCATCTGAAAAGCCCTGCCAATTTATAGACTCTAAAAATCTACGGCTATAGGCTCGCAAACCCGTATGATACTCCGAAAGGTCCAAACCCAAGACCCTATTTTCATACTTTGAAGCAAGTCTGTTTGATATATACTTACATAGAGGCATACCTCCTTTAAGCGCGCCACCATTCAATATCCTCGATCCCAACACGATATCTGCCTGACCCGCTAATATAGGCTGGATCAATTCAGGGATCTTTTTTGCATCATACTGATAATCCGGATGCAGCATTACCACGATATCCGCGGCCTTGCCCAGAGCCTCTCTGTAACAAGTCTTCTGGTTTGCCCCGTATCCTTTATTTTTAGAATGAGCAATCACTGATAGCCCCAGGCCCTTTGCTATGTCGACCGTCCTATCCTTGCTACCATCATCGCATAATATGACCTCATCGATGAAACCCTTAGGTATGTCCCTGTAGGTCCTCTCCAAGGTAAGCTCAGCATTGTAAGCAGGCATAACAATAACTATTTTCTTGTTCATATCTCTGGATAACGATAAGGCGGGTTAGACGTCAGGCATCTCGTCCTGAGCCTTTTCCTCGTAGTCATGAAAGATGCTTCTTGCCTTTATTTTGTGGTCCTTCTCCAACGTCTTTAATCTTTCTTCCAATTCATGCTGCATTTTCAGCATTATCTTTACTACATCAGCTATTGGGTCAGGAAGGTTCCCGTGTTCAAAATCAAGAGCAAGCTTCTCCATAGTCTTCTTCTCTACGATCTTACCAGGTACACCAACCACAGTAGCCCCCCCAGGTACGTCTTTTACAACAACAGAGCCCGAACCTATTTTTGCTCCATCACCTATTGCAATAGGTCCAAGTACGCAGGCATTAGACCCTATGACAACATTCTTTCCTATCGTGGGATGGCGCTTTTCCTTTTCCAGGCTCGTTCCTCCCAGCACTACTCCTTTATAAAGAATAACGTCGTCTCCGATCTCTGATGTCTCGCCTATGACGATCCCCATGCCATGATCTATAAATACACGCCTTCCTATCTTTGCACCAGGGTGTATTTCAATGCCAGTAAAAAACCTGGAGACATGCGAAAGCATCCTTGCAATTACGTAGATCCTCTTTAGATAAAAGACATGCGCTATTCTGTGAACCCATAAAGCATGGAGTCCTGGATAGCATAACACGACCTCCAGGGCATTTTTGGCCGCAGGATCTTTTGTCATTGCAGAGTCTATATCTTCTTTGATTCTACTAAACATCATTCCTCCTTAAGAGAACTTTTTAATTATCTTTTGATGGCTCACCGTCTAAAATAACCCAACCCACGTCATTTGCTATGCGTTTTGTGCGAGCGCATCCTGATACGACAGAAATCAATACAAATATCAGCATTATCCATGCAAAACGTCTCATAAATGCCTCCGTCTATTTCGGCAACGTAAAATAGAATTGGCTGCCTTTTCCTGATTCGCTTTTTACCCACATCCTTCCACTGTGAAGTGTTACAATATCTTTTGCTATAGGAAGGCCAAGGCCTGTACCTTCTTTTTTCTCTACCGTCACCCTTGTAAACTTATCAAATACCTTGTCTGTATCCTGTGCGGCTATACCCTCACCCGTATCCGAAACCTCTACCATCACTTCTTTTTCGAGGTTTACGCTCTTTACTGAAATCGCGCTTCCTTCAGGGCTATATTTTATGGCATTGCTCAGGAGATTGACAAATACCTGCGTTATCTTATCCATATCTCCATTTATATTAGATATGCCCCTTGCAAGATCCTTCTGAAGCACAAGCTTTTTGTCCTTCATCGTCTTGGCAAAAACAGCAATATTTTCCTCTATTATCTTATTTATATTAAATGACTCTTTTTTCAATTTCATCTTCCCTGATTCTATCTTTGATATATCCAAAAGATCATTTACAAGCCTGGACAATCTGTTTGCTATCTTTATGGCGCCATCCAGCATGTCTTTCTGCTCATTCGTAACCTTGCCAAGTCCTCCCTTTAAAACTATGTCTGTGTTGCCTTTTATAATCGTAAGTGGCGTCCTGAACTCGTGCGCCACGTTTGCGACAAAATCTGACTTTATCCTGTCCAACTCTTTTAGTTTTCTGTTTGCTGCTTCCAACTCTACTTTCTTGGCAGCTATCTCTTTCTGAAGTCTCTCTCTTTCCTCCTTCGACCGAAATGTATTCAGGGCATTGTGGATAACAAGCGGGAGGCCACTCTCAAAACCCTTTTCGCGAATCACATAATCATACGCGCCCTGTCGCATAGCCTGAGTAGCAAATTCCTCGTCTCCCTTATCCGCCATCATTATGACAGGACCCTTGAGGTCTTTATATTGTAAATCAGAAAGTATTTCAAGTCCGTTTGCACCCGGCAGGTCATACGAAAGAAGGATTACATCAAATGCATCCTCCTCGACCTTTTTAAGTATATTATCCTCTCTCTGTACCCATGATATCTCATAAGAGGTGCTGGAGGATTTAGAAAGCGCCTCTTTGATCTTTAATATATTCTGAGAGTTAAACTCTATTACTAATACATTCAATGCTCTTTCTTCCATAATTATCTTTCTATCAAATCCTTTATATTTTCGATATTAGCCGATGCTTCTTCTTCGCCCCTTTTTACAAAATGCTTGACGCGATGAAAATCAATCGAGCTTGCATCTGCAAACACAGGTCGCAATGTAATATCGGCTTTTTTACAACTATTCTCGGCCAGCATATATTCCATTGATTGCATGCTGGTCATGATTACATCAAATATGTTCGGCGTAAAAACTTTCCTGAGCAAACCCTTTACATATAGTCGCACTTTTATATAAAAAGGCGCTGAAGACATCTCTTTTCTCTCTTCTTCGATCCTTTTCTTTAGCGCCATATTTCTCTCGTGCACATCTTCGGGGCCAGGCATGACATTTACCGCTATTGTCTTCTTTACGCCATACTTTAAGAGCGCATCCACTGGTACAGGATCTGAAACCCCTCCGTCAACGATCATCCTGCCATGGTCTATCTTGGGCTTAAATATACCTGGCACAGATATGCTCATGTATACTGCCTCTACAAGTAGGCCTTTTTCTATTATAAGAGTCTCCCTGTTTGCCAGGTCGTACACCATTATCTTAACAGGTATTTTTAAATCTTCAAATGTTTTTTCTCTTAAAATGCTCCTCAGGAATCTCTTCAGTCTCCTGCCCGTCAGGATACCTGACACAGGCACACTGAAATCCAAAAGCCTCATGACATTAAGCCTGCTTCTCAATTTTCTCGCAATGCGCTCTATTTTATCTGAAGAAAAACCCAGACCCCACATGCTGGCTATGAGCGCGCCTATGCTCGAAGCTGATACAATATCTATGGGTATGCGATTCTTTTCAAAGACTCTTAGGACACCTATATGCGCAAGCCCAAAGGCAGCGCCGCTTCCAAGCGCCAGGCCTAAAAGCTTGCCGGCTTCTCTTTTTGCTATCTGTAAAATAGCCTTTGAATGCGCAAGGCCTTGAGATTTTAAAACAATCGGCAATCCCTCTGCATCTATGAGTGGCTCCAATGTGCCGGCTTCAGGTATAAGCGCCCACGCATTTCTCCTTAAAAGCCACGACATATCCTCGACTGAAAATCTATCAAAGATATTCAACCTGTACACAACTATCTTTATCTTCTCGTGTATACCCCCTGCTCCCTTTTCAAGCAAAACTTCTAGAAATCTATGCGCGATAGAAAGGCTATCTTTTATGGACTCGACAAAGAAATGGATCGAATCAAGAGAACCCTCTAACTCATATATCAGATCTGTTCCAAGGGAAAGGTTGATTATGATATACTGGTAATCCTTTTTAGCGTCCTCTACATCTTGCCTCTTGAGGCGCTCTGGTTTTAAAAAATCTATCCCTGCATCCGGGTCCAATCTATATCCGCAGGGCCTGGCCATATCAACAAATAAAACTTTATCTTTTGCTACCTTGACCAGGGCAACAGAAAGATTTATGGCATACTCTGAGGCATTAGGAGTCTTTGTATCGCTCAATACACATATTACCTTTTTAGGGTGTTTTATATTTTCCATATCCTCTTTTTCCTAGGGAATCCTGCGCCCAGCATCAATGCAATATCAATGATCTCACGATTGTCCGCAACCCCTTCTTTCAGACAAAGCCCTGCCTCTCTCTTCATGGGACGCAAAAGCCTTCCGACCATATCGTTGGATGACGCCTTCTTGCACGAGGGACCTATTGATACAAAGCCATCTTTAAGCGCATCGGGTGCTCTTAGCCTGCTGCCAAAATTATCCTCCAGGATCTTCCCTGCTTTATAAGCTACTGATGGGCCTATATCTTCTATAAGCCGCATTGGTCCAACAGGCATGCCAAATTCAAGCATGACACTATCAATATCCTCTGGTGCAAAGCCATCTTGAAGCATGAATACTGCCTCATTCAAATACGCAAGGAGCATGCGATTGACAAGAAAACCAGGGCTGTCTTTAACCACTATAACTATCCTATCCAGCCTGCGCAAAAAATCAACTACTCTTTCCATGACACCTTTACTAGTAAACCTGGTCGGGATAACCTCTACTAATCTCATCTTGTACGCAGGATTAAAAAAGTGCACGCCGAGAAAACGATCAGCCTCCTTGAGCGACTTGGATAGCTCTTCGAGACAGATACAAGAAGTATTACTGGCCAGTACGGCATCTCTGTGTAATCTTTTTTCTATATCTGCGAAAAGCTCCTTCTTTATAAGGACATCCTCAGTTATCGACTCTATGAGGATATCAGCTTTGTTAAGTGAAGTCCTTCCAAAAGACATACTTTTAAACCTCAATGCTGCGTCTCCTCGACTAAAGATACCTCTCTCGACAGCCTCTTTATATACACCCCTAACATAAGCTTTGGCGGCTTTTAAAACCGCTCTATCTTTATCTTTAAGGCTGACAGGTAATCCTGTTTTTGAATTTATAAGATACGCTATGTCTCTGCCCATCGTACCTGCGCCAACAACTACAGGACGCTTTATGCGCTGCGTGGCATCAAAATAGCTTTTTTCTTTATATCTGCTTACCAACAAATACGAAGAGAGGGCATTCCTAGCATCATCCTGTAAGATCTTTTCCGCTAAAACTCTCCTTTCCTCTTTATCTCTATCAGGCATATTTTTAAGATTGCGTTTTGAATTACAAGCTCTTAAGATAGTCTGATATGAAAATCGCTTTGACTTAGAAATAATCCTATCTACCAGCCCTGAAGACATAGCCTCTTTTGCATCAATAACCCTGCCTGTATCAATAAGATGACCTGCTACTGTCGCACCAATTTTTCTTTCTAATCTATGAGGGCCTCCAAAACCAGGCACAATACCTAATTTTATTTCCGGAAGCCCAAACCTGACCTTCTTGTTCCTGGTCGCAATAATATAGTCGCAGGCAAGGGCCAATTCCATGCCGCCGCCAACACAGGCACCGTCTGCAATCACAAATGTCAGCATTGGCAAAATCTCGATCTTATTAAATAGCTCTTGACCTTTTTTGCATAATTCGAGGGCATCTTCTTTTGTGCGGATCATTGCCAGCTCTTTTATATCTGCTCCTGCAAGAAAGATACCCTGTTTCCCGCTTACAAAGAACAAGGCCTTAATGGCTTCTTCTCCTGTAATCTTATCAATGATAGCTCTTAATGTATCTAAGTTGCTTCGAGACAGGACGTTTACTTTTGAATCCGGATCATTGAACTCAACAATACCTATATTATTGTTTTCCCTGTATGTCACCATATTAACAAAAAAAGAAGCCGATAAAGAATGATCGCGTCGCACGATCCGGCTTGGCCTTATAGAAAATATAAGGCGCATTTTGTAACTTTATCGGCTTCAAAAAAAGTATATCATATTTTGTTACAAATTCAAGGACACGCAATAAAATCAACCAACTATCTTATAAACCACATCATGGTCCCGGACCTTGGACTTGACCCCTAGTCCTATTTCCTGTCCAGTAGTCGCTTTTGTTATAGAGGCGTGCTCCAGCTGCATAGAATTTATCTTTTCTTTAAACTCTGTTGTATGACCTTTTACAATAATGGTGTCTCCTACGGAAAGTGAACCACCTGTGATCTTCACAACAGCTGCTTCAACATGCGGAAAATAATGCGTTACAACCCCTATCTCTTCCAATGAGGCTCCGCGAGGTATGGAGTCAAGAAGAGACGCCTTTTTTTTCGGCTTCCCTGCCTTCGCCTTCTTCCCCTTAACGACCTTTTTCTTTGGCCTCCTTACCACCTTTTTTTTCTTTGTCTTTCTGGATGGCTTCTTCTTCCTGGCAACCTTCCTTACCTTCTTTTTCTTCTTCATCGGCCACCTCCGTTTTTTAAAATACTTCTTGATTAAATTATATACCATATCAGTCTAAATTTGAATAAAAATTTTCTACTACTTCCAAAACCTCTCCAGCAGTATCCACAATAGTGAATACGTTCAGGTCCTCGCTGTCTATGCGGTCTTTTCTTATCATAGATTTCTTCATCCAGTCAACAAGACCCTTCCAGTATTCCTTTCCTACAAGTACCACGGGAAACTCCTTTATCCTCTTTGTCTGTATCAGGGTAATCGACTCAAAGAACTCATCCATTGTCCCGAATCCTCCAGGAAATATGACAAAGGCCTTTGCGTATTTTACAAACATGACCTTCCTGCAGAAAAAATATCTAAAGTCGATAAGCTCTGTTATGAATCTGTTTGGTTTTTGAATTATCGGCACCTCTATATTTAGACCTATAGAAGACCCACCTGCTTTTTTTGCACCCTTATTGGCTGCCTCCATTATGCCAGGACCAGCCCCGGTTATTATAGCATAGTCATGCTTGGCCAGAAGTCCTGCAGTCTTCTCTGCCAGCTTGTAATACCTGTCGCGAGGTTTCGTCCTTGCTGAACCAAAAAAAGTAATCGCAGGACCGACCTTTGACAGATCCTCAAAGCCCTCGACAAATTCCGACATAATCCTGAATATACGCCAGGGGTCTTCTGCTGTGAAATCATATCTTCTGCGCATCCCTACCTCCTATTCATTCCACGGGCTTGTTTAGATAATCACTAAAATCCATTTCTCCTGTAAGCTCCTGCTTGACCATCCTTATACGATCCGCAATATGCGGGTGCGAACGATAATACCTGTATGGTTTTATCGGAGCATCTCTATTCACCTGCTGTAATTTCTTAAGAAAGCTTATCATGGCCATTTGGTCAAAACCAGCTTCTTTTAAATACTTGACTGCTATTCTATCTGCAAGCGCCTCATCTTCTCGCGAGTACGACATTATTAATTGTCCAAAAGCAGCATCTATTCTTCTGACATCCATCCCGCTTGAACCTGAAAATACCATCAAAATCTGAAGTATATTATAACCAACGCCTCCTTGTAGGCGTTTAATAGAATGCCTGGCTACGACATGGGCCACTTCATGTGCTATTACAGATGCCAATTCATCATCGCTCTCGACCTTTTCCACGAGACCCCTAAAAATGAATATATACCCGCCCGGAAGGGCAAACGCATTCACGCCATCTTCATCTATGACCCTGAAAGTATAATTCACTTCTTTCCTATCAGATACAGCAGCTATCCTCCTGCCAATCTCCATGACCCTCTCTGTCATCAATGGATCAGGGTCTAATATTATATCAGGATTCCTCTCGATACCTTCAGCGATACGGCTACCCATGTTAATTTCTTTGTCTGTCGAGACAAGCATAATATCTTCCTTACCCGTAGCAGTGTTATATTCCTGCGTCACGCATCCGGCAAGAAAAATCGCCATAAGAATTATACAAATAACTGCGGTCTCTCTCATATAGAATAAGTGTATGACAAAAACACTCTGAGGTCAAATATAATCTTGTGTTTCCTATACCTAATTTAAGGTATTATCTGAGTATCATTAAAAAGGCAGCAAGGAGAAAAAATAATGCAGCTGTGGCGAGTTTAATAGCTCCGATGCGCTTCTCCATAAATCTTGCAAAAGTAGCAGATGTTGCGCCGATAAGCCCAAGAAGGAAAACTATTATTAAAGGTGTGATGAAAGCGAGATTGTAAAGTATCAGATACAGTAATGCGGATATTCTTTTACCAGGCACCCTGAGTACAAATGCGACTGTAGGCAAATACACCTGGCCCGTACAAAAAGACTCCAGCACAGAAACCATAAATCCGGCCGTAAGGGCTGCCCATATTATTCGCAAAAAATTTCTTTTTTTCTTGCCTCGTTCTATCCTAAAATCGGACCCTATTAAAGAATGGATCTTGTTCTTGATGAATCCCGGAAGCCTTAATATGATACCCTTCGAGTCTTTGCTTTTTTTGTATCTAAAATAATCTATCAGGCTCAATACGCCTAATAAAAATGCCAGAGCCCCTATTGCGATATCGATAAAAATTGTGACACCGCCAAAAGACTTCATCGTCCTCAAAAACCTAAAAATACCAAGACCTATAAGTAAATATGTGACAAATACCGCTGCGGTAAATGATGCCCCGGCAAAAAACATCTCGCGCCTCTTATAGCCCACAAGTGCAAGAAAAGAAATAAAAAAGACTATGGTTGTAAAGGCGCAGGGATTTACACCGTCCAAAAGGCCTGCTGCCATAACTGCGTATACGCTAAAAGATTCAAATCTTGATAATATAAGAGCCTCTGCTGGAGGGTGATATTCAGCGACCTGCATCTCTATCTTTTTTTTTACTTCGACTGGCCCTTCAAGGGCATCATGTATTACCTCGTCCAGCCTGGAGGTTATCTCCTCTTTTCCCATTAAGACATGCCTTGAAACAACGACCTCTGGCGCATAACCGCCTTCAACACCATACAGCCTCTCAAACCTTATCATCTGCTCGTAGTTTTCCGCAATGCCTATGTCGTACTTCTCTATTAAAATACTATCGCCGTATTTCTGTTCTATATCTGGCAATAAATGCCTTTCTATCTCCATGCAAGCTCTGCAACCAGAAGAACTAAAGACAAAAACCCTTAATGGCCTCTCAAGCGCAATATCTTCTACCCCAGGAATCCTCTCCTCAGCTGCTTGCTTTTCCCTTGACCCTGATATCTCTTTAGCAATTTCCTCTACGAGATTACTGCCTTCGTATCCTTCGTCAAGCTGAGTCGATTTCCATTCATATGAATAAATACCTTCATCATTGAGCTTTAGATCCAACCTGCCTATTTTTCTTGAGTGATGCGTTGTAGGCATTACCAGGGTCTTGTCTGCCTCGATGGGCTCCTGGCTATCAACGTCCCAATGTCCATTTAGAATCACGTCAATACCGTCAACGGTTTCTGCAAGATCTACAGAATATGGCAATCCAAGGTGGCCCAGCACAATAACAATATCCGACTTTGACTTTAACTCTGGAATGTATTTAGAGGCCACGTCTTTACTTGGAACTATCTCCAATCTATCCGAATTTAATACATAGCGCTCATTTACAAGCCCCAATATGCCTACCCTTAATCCGTTTTTCATTACCTTGACTACATACGGCTCAAAAAAAGGTTTCCCTGTATATTTATCCACTATGTTTGCAGATATTAAAGTGAATGCGGTCTCCCCTGTTTCCTCCACCAGGGAAACTTCCCCTAGGACAAGATCACTTTCGCCCACATTCATGACATCATAGCCCATGATATCCATGGCTTTAAAAGAAATGAAAGAACTGTGTGCTATCTTATCTTTGTCAACATCTGATGTAAGCAAAGGCAAGACATCTCCGACATCTAGTAGTAATACCTCGCCCACCTCTTCTCTGACCTCAGAAATATACATGGACCTTCTGTTGAGCCCTCCAAAATCATCCTTGGGGCAGCGGCAGTTTTTCAGCTCGCCTCGCATATCTCCACTAAAAACAACAGTAAGCTTCTCTGAATCCGCAGTAGAGACCCTCACACTAAAAAAGCTTACCAGTACTATAAGTAATATTAAAATTATCTTGTAGATTTTCATAGGCTATGACAACCCTCTGTTAAATTAAGATCTTAGTATTTATTATACCATGAAAAAGACCCCGAATAAACTTTCCTGTAAAAGTTTTAATGCGGGGCCTCTCTCCCGGAGATCCATTTTATGCACTAATTAAATCACTTCTATGACAGGGACAGGTTCTGCGTTCACCGTAGCTATCAAAACATCTGTAGCCATATTGCATTCTGTAACTGATGAGTCCTTGACTGTCAGCACAACCCTGTATACGCCTGTATCTTTATATATATGCTTCACCTTTAAACCTTTTACTGAAACACCGTCGCCAAAATCCCAGGTGTAGGTAAGCTTGTCGTTATCTGCATCAAACGAATCTGTTGCGTCAAATTCAACTTCGCTGTTAACGCAAGACAAAAGATCTGATCCTGCATTTGCCACAGGAGGAGTGTTTATGTTTACATAATGGACCTTTATTGCGTCAGAACAGCGCGAATCCCTTCCGTCATCAACAAATAGCTCTGCCTTGTAAAGTCCGCCTTTCTCATAAGTATGCTTTGCATTGACACCATCTGCAGTAGCACCATCGCCAAAATCCCAAGCATAACTCAAGACATCTCCATCCGCATCACTGGACTGGTGACCGTCAAACTCTATGCTCTCTCCTATGCACATAACGCCGTCTGAGGCCACTTCTGCTCTTGGCGCAGAGTTAACATCTACCACTATTGCGTCCGAAGCAATGGAACACCCTGTCCTTGTTCCATCATTTACATTGAGGATTGCCTTGTAGAGTCCTCCCTTTGAATATTTATAAGAAACCTTCTTGCCACTTGCTGTCTCTCCATCGCCAAAATCCCAGGTATAACTCAAGGTATCTCCATCATTATCTATTGACGCAGATGCATTAAAATCTGCTTTTTCTGTCAAACATATATTCATATCGCTTCCGGCATCAGCCATGGGAGAGCGATTCAGCGTAATGCGCCTTGTTGCTTCAGACCTATTGCAGTCAGTATCTGTATTATCAGTAACTAAAAGCTTAGCAATATACTCGCCTCCTTTTTCATACCTGTGGTTTATCGCTTTTCCCTCTCCTGTCTCTCCATCACCAAAATCCCAGGTATATGTCAAACTGTCGCCATCTGCATCTTTTGACGCAGAAGCATTAAACGTAACCTTTAAAGGATCACCTGGGTTCTTTTTACATAATATTATATCTTCCCCTGCATCTGCAACGGGTCGGGTATTTACTGACAACTTTAACCTGTCCATGTCTACATCGCATGTAGTGCCTGAATCATCTGTTACTGTAAGGGCGACCTGATACTCGCCTCCTTTTAAATATTTATGTGCTATCTTTGCGCCTTCCCCTGTCTCTCCATCGCCAAAATTCCATCTGTATGTCAACTTATCTTCAGGACTATCTGTTGACCGGGTGCCATCGAAACTTACCTCAAGGCCAGCACACGCTGCTTCAGGCCCCTCTACAATGGCCTGCGGAGGTTGATTGACGCGTATAGCCTGTTGAATGGTCGCATCATTACAGTCTGCCTCTGAATTATCCGTAACCGTCAGCCTGACAAGGTATTTCCCCTCATCTTTATATGTATGCATTGTCCTCAACTGAGTACTTGTCGTACCGTCTCCAAAGTCCCAAAAATATGCAAGTTCCTGGTCATCAGGATCATAAGATTTAGATGCGTCAAACGTAAAGGTATTGCATGCGGGTTGCTGTTTTTCAACAAAGACCTTTCTCGGACCTGCTGGGCCAGGAGCAAAAAATACAGGTAGCGCAACTCCGCTCCCGGAAGTAATGCACATTGCCATATTAGCATTAGGCTGTCTGTCTTTTGTTATTTCATATACCCATCTCTTACCGGCGTCTCCTGGTAAGATATCTATTTCTGTACTTGCCCAAACGCCTGTCTCAGAACCCTCTATGTCATAGGCCATAGACGTGGTTACGATCTCTATGCTCCCCCCTGTTGAATCCAAATCATAGTTATATTCTATTATACTTTTGGCATCTTTAGGTATTTCAGGATAAAGCTCCATCTTTGCACCGCGTCGCTCTGGCAATCTCAATGACAAGGCATAGCTAAATGTCTCCACGATATCAGGGGAAATCTTCAGGGAAAACATATTATTGTCGTTTCCTGACAATCCTTCAGCAACTATCTTAAAATACCTAAAATCTCCCATGTCTTCACCTTCACGTGCATTTAATGGAGGAAAATGATAAAACTTTCTATCGTACCTCTTATGTCTTCCAAAATCTTTTACATCCAAAAGAACACCTTCTTTGAAATCTATTATGTCTTCTTCATTCATGCCTGCTATTGATGAATATGCTCTCTCTCCGCCAAAAATAGAAAAGCGGGTCTTCGTATTCCATTTCCCGCTCTTCTCATCAAGAAATCCCCCTACATCAGGATCATAGATAGAAACTTCTATGTCTTTGTTGTAAGTCTTAGGGACCCTTAAAAATATAACCTGAGGTTCTTTTTTTGCCCCATAACTCCTCTTGCCCTCCTCGCCAAAGACATAAAGATACCCTTTGTTATCGCCTTCCGGCGGAATCCTATAACACAATCCATCTTTAATAAATATAAAGGAGAAAAGAACTAACGCTAGTATTATAAAAGAAATTGTTTTCCTACGCATAAGGCCTCCTTTTTAACTTTATTTTATAAGTATTATAAATTAATTAAATAAACCTGTCAATAAAAAACCCTGGCAGGGTACTTTAGGCAATGCTAAACTAAAAATACCAAGTCAGGGTTTTTAAATTATCTCTACCTTTATATTAATAAGCCCATTCTCTAAATCAGATATCTTTGAGAAAGCCCTCTTTGTTAAATCGATTATCCTCCCTTCCTTCACCAGTCTTTTAGCAGGTCCTCTGTCATTTACCCTTACAAAAACAGATCTCCCGTTTTCAAGGTTCGTGACTTTGAGAATGGCATTAAAAGGTAGGTCCCACATAGCACATGTAAGCAAGGTATCATCAAAGTATTCCATGTTAGCTGTCCTCTCCAAAACGCCCGGATCTTCTTGGGAATACCACGATGCTATACCTTTATATATAAGAGAGCTGGAGCCAACGTCTGCTACGCACGCAAATGTCGCTAAAAACATGGTTACTAGGAGAACAGCTACGTTTTTCATCTTGAGACCCCAAATAAAAAAACCTATTCTCTATATGAAAGAATAGGTTTTAATGGTTTCGGTAATCCAGCCGCCTTAACCCTCTTGGGCTTTAGGCCTGTTGATTTTGCGCCCCATTCTTTCAAATGGTTTGCCTTTATCGTCCTTTCCCTCGAAAGGGAAATATTCAGTTGTCTCTACTTAAATTATGCCACAGAAATATAAAAATACAAGGGTAGTTACAATAATTTCGCGGCGAGTGAGGCAAGGTTTGAGCGTTCGTTCCTGGTAAGCATGACATGTCCGAACATCTCCTGGCCCTTCATCTTTTCCACGGCATAACTCAGACCATTAGATGAAGAATCAAGGTAAGGACTGTCTATCTGGTAAGGGTCTCCTGTCAAAACCATCTTGGTATTGTTTCCGGCGCGGCTCACGACTGTCTTTATCTCGTGCGGCGTAAGATTCTGCGCCTCGTCTACTACGATAAACTGATTAGGAATGCTCCTGCCCCTCATATAAGTAAGCGCCTCTAATTGCAATAGATCGGAATTAATCAGGTCATTAATATGGTTCTTTCTCTTTCTTATGGTAAGTATATGCTCTAGATTGTCATAAATAGGCTGCATCCAGTTTATAAGCTTTTCCTCTTTTGTGCCGGGAAGATACCCTATGTCTCTCCCCATTGGAATGATCGGACGCGAGACAAGCATCCTTTTGTACACATGTTCATCCACTGTCTTTTTCAGGCCTGCTGCTAACGCAAGAAGTGTCTTGCCGGTTCCAGCCTGACCAACAAGCGTTACGAGTTTCACATTGTCATCCATTAATAGGTCAAGCGCTATGGACTGTTCCTTGTTTCTGGGCTTTATGCCCCATACACCATTTATATCTGGCTTGAGAGGCACCGCGCCTTTTTGCTTAAAAGAAAACCTCGCCAGAGCAGTATATTTCTCATCCGCTCTATCCTTTAATAATAAGTACTGATTAGGGAAGACATCGCCATCTTTTATCGCAATAAACTTTTTACTGTAAAAGATATCTATATCTCTTTTATCCACTAATAATTCTTTCCATCCGCTGTAAAGTTTGTCTATGTCTACCTTTTGTTTTTCAAAGTCAACTGCCTTTATACCCAGTGCGTCAGCCTTTACCCGCGCATTGATATCCTTTGAAACAAATATGACGTTATGGCCCTTTTTCTGGAGGTCATACGCTACCAATAAGATATTGTTGTCCTTTTGACCCGGCAAAAGCCCTACTGGTATCTTTGTTTCAGTATGCATGGCAATGCGCAAGATCCCTCCATCCTTAAGAGGAACACCCTCTCCCAGTCTGCCTCGCTCCCTGAGCTCATCGAGTTTTCTTATGGTTGCACGCGCGTTCCTGCCCTTCTCGTCAGAATCCTTCTTGAACCTATCCAGCTCCTCTATGACATCGATGGGCAACACGACTTCGTTGTCAGCAAACACCTTTAACGCGCCTGCATTATGAAGAAGTACATTTGTATCCAATACAAAAATCTTTCTCATGGCTTTATTATACCTATTGCTAGAGTAAAATCAATAAAAAAACAACTCCAACCCAAAAAAAATCCCTTGGGGAATTACTCCCCCAAGGGATTCCTAACTCAAGCTGTAACCAAGTTAAAAAGCAACAGCTATAGAACCAACGACTTCTGTTGCTCCGTCATCATTTCCGCCATCAAAAGCTTTTCCTGGATCAAACCAAGCAGCAGTAAGACCAAGCTGCACATCTTCTGTGTAGTCATATGACAAGGCAATGTCTAGCTCTTCACCAAGGTCATCGTTTATCACCATGGTAGCAGAAGTATTGCCGCCAGGATGCGCGCTTGCTGCCAATTCCTTATCAAGGATAAATTTGTAATAATCTACGCTAGCTGTTAAATCCTGCATTGGCTGAACTGTTACATTGGCATTGATGATTCGGCAGTTACTGTTTACGCCTCCTCCGACACCATCAAAAAGAAAATCAGCTATTATACCTTTTGTCTGATCTTCATACAAAGGTAGCCATGCCTCGTAATCGCCAACAGAGGCACCAGCCTGTTCACCTGACCTGTGGCTATAACCTAAGCCTATTACTGGTTCCCACGTTGCATCTAATGCATAAGTTGCTGCTAAATCAACTGCTGTTGCACTCTGATCCCGAGTAGCAGAATAATCACCAGTCTGCACAGCTATTTCACCAGAAATATCCAATGCATCATTTACAGCCATGGCACCTCTTGCGCCTACAGTGTAAATTTCTTTTGCAGTCGCGCCATTATCATGATCTTTACTTAATACTACATAAGCGCCTACAGTTGCATCATTATCAAGCACATAAGCTAAGTCAATACCGTAAATATCTTGGTCATCTATGGCTGTGTATGTTTCGTCAATCTTTGCTGTAAACACTTCGACTACTAAAGGATCGTAATCAAGAATCGCCCTTATAGCGTCAAACGCATTGCGAGCACTGTAGTTTTCACCAGTTATAGCATTAGCAAAGTTCTGGGTATTCTGACTAACATTACCTACAACCAGTGCATTGCCATACCTTAATTCCTGACGACCAATAATTACTGTTAAAGGAGCGAGAAACATTTCCTTTAAAGTAATGTTGGCAAGATCAAGGTCCGTATCTGTACTAGCATTAGTCTCCGCATCCCAATCTCTTTCATTGAGAAGCCTAACACAGGTCGATACGTTATCTGTAAGATCTGCATCAATCTGAACTCTTGTTATGGACTGATACCAGGTTTGCTGATCATCATTGGAGTAGCCGACATCGTCATCAAGATCAAAATTATCTCTTGCGATACCCATTACTTTGATATCGCCACTTACTTTTACGTTCTGCACTTCTGCGAACGCAGGCGCTGCTAAGAAAGCAACAGCCGTAAGTACGATACATAGTGTCATTAATTTCTTCATTTAGTGTTCCTCCTTGGTTTGTTCTATTTATCTTCAGGATCTATTCTATCTATCCTAATCTTCTTTATAAATATAGCGCTTTTTTTTGGCTGCTTCCGGCTACTGAGATTCCCTCCTTTCCCTGCCTGATTAAAGCCGCCTTTAGCGGTATATTCCGTTTGGTTCTATTAAGTGAAAAGTATACCTTATGTATACTATACTGTCAAGGGGTATTACTTCTCCTTTTTCAGCACCTTCATAGGCCTAGATTTTGGAGAAATCGCTATAGTAACAACGCTCTTTCCGCCCTTTGCCTCGACAGTTATAATGCAGCTCTCGCCTTCCTTCTCATAATTCAGGATCCTACGCTCATACTCTATGATATTTATGGGTCTCCAGTTGTACATCGTCATCTGGACCTTATAAAACGCCACAACAAGATCCACGTGTTTTGAACCTACATACTTCAAAAGAGCCACCCTTGTTGTGTCATTTTGAAAGGCAAATGATTCCCTATCGAGTATCTTAAAACCCGTGGGAATAGGTACGTCATTAAAGCGAAGAAGTGTCGCGACATCCAAAGATACGTCTTCACCGCTATATGAGCCGGGACCTGAGAGCGTGGTGCAGCCTGATAGCAAAATAAGCACCAAGCAACAAACCACAAGTGATGAGGCCTTGCTTATCTTCATGATCTCCCCTCCATTCTGTTTATTTTCATAAATTTTACTACACTAACTTCTTTATGTCAAGTAACCGGTAGGCTAATTTTTCAGAATTCAAAAACACCTTTCCTGCCTCTTTTCTGTCAAGTCCTGCGCCAAGTAAAATCTTTGTAGCAAAATCTTTTGTAATCAGATCCTCTGGGCCATGCGAATCTGAATCTATGACCAATCTTGCCCCTGCCTTTTTCGCAATAGAGACAACATGGCCATTGCTAAAAGAATGACCTGCCCTTGTTGTGATCTCGAGATGTACACCTTTGACTGCAGCCATTTTTGCATCCTCCAAGGATATCTGTCCGGGATGCGCAAGGATATCTGCTCCGGAAAGTATCGCAGCTTTATTTGTTCCTGGAAGAACAGGCTCTACTGGGCTTTCTCCGTGAACCACGATCAACCTTATTCCTTTCAAGCGGGCAAACTTAACAGCCTTTTTTATTTCCTGAATCGGCATATGCGTGATCTCAACACCAGGTATTACTTTTATCTTCCAGCTTTTGTTTATGTCTTTAGCTACCTTTAAAATAGAGCTTGTGACAAATTCAATATTTGAAGCATCCACATGATCCGTTATGCCAATAGCGCGATACCCTTTGACCTGCGCCCGCCGCGCAAGTTCGCTCGGCAACAATGCCCCATCGCTCAGCCAACTATGTGTGTGTAAGTCTATCATAATGATTCTCCTGATCTTTAACTGGCGTCCCTGGGCTGACTCGAACAGCCGACACCAGGTTTAGGAAACCTGTGCTCTATCCATCTGAGCTACAGGGACGCGCTTAATCCTTTAATACGTAACCATTGAATATACCGGAACACCTTTTAGTTTGGCGCGTCCATTGAGGTCTGACAACTCTATAAGAAACGCTATCTCAAGAATATCCCCTTTTAATTTTTTCACTAGCTCAACTGCTGCAGCCATTGTCCCGCCAGTCGCAAGAAGATCATCTATCAATAAAACCTTTGCCCCTGGCCCAAAGGCATCTTCATGGATCTCAATCACATCTTCTCCATATTCCAAAGAATATTTCGCATTCAATGTCTTGTAAGGTAGCTTCCCTTTTTTTCTTACAGGTGTAAACGCCGCGCCCAGTTTATCTGCCAGAGCACCACCAAAAATAAATCCCCTTGATTCAATAGCAACGACTGCATCAATGTTTTTATCCAGATATCTCTTGTGTAAAACATCCAAGACTTCACTGAATTTTTTCTTATCGCTCAAAAGTGTCGTAATATCCCTGAAAAGTATTCCCTTTTTTGGAAAATCAGGTATATTTCTAATATACTGCTTTAAGCCTTCCACTTTATCTCCTCCTAGCTTTGTATTTTAATATTCCCCGAGTTCGCCGCTCTGCTGTATAATATGCGTCTTTAATTTATCAAGGGCAGCGCTTTCTATCTGCCTGACCCTCTCTCTTGTTATCCCGAAGACCTTTGCAGTCTCTCCCAGCGTATGCGTGGTGCCATCAGTCAAACCAAAGCGCAGATCCAGTATCTTTTTCTCTCTTTCATTCATGCGATCCAGCAGTTTGTCGACCCTTTCACGCCGCAATGTACCTGTCACGTTTTCCATCGGAGAATCACTTGACTCATCCTCTATAAGATCCATGAATTGGCCTGTTCCGTCATCACCTATAGGCGCGTCCAAAGAAGAGATCTTTGTAGCGATCTCACTGATCTCACGCACCTTTTTCATCGGCAGCCTCATCCTCTTTGCAACTTCTTTTACCTTAGGCTTCCTGCTGTATTTCTGCGTAAGTTGCTCTGTAACACGCTTCCACCTGTTTATGATCTCTGTCATATAGACAGGTATCCTTATTGTCTTGCCCTGGTTGGCAATGGCACGCGTTATATACTGCTTTATCCACCACGCCGCATACGTCGAGAACCTGTATCCTTTGTATGGATTGAATTTCTTGACTGCCTTTATGAGCCCAAGATTGCCTTCTTCTATAAGATCCATCATGGGCACGCCAAGTTTTGAATAACGTTTGGCTATATTGATCACGAGCCTCAGATTGGACTGGATCATCTTTCTCCGGGCTCGGGCATCACCCCTCCTGATCTTGCGTGCAAGAGATTTTTCCTGGTCAGCAGTAAGAAGCGGTATGTCTTTAATTGCCCTTAAGTAAAGCTTGATCGCATCCACTAGATACCTCTTATTTTCCGTTTTTAACAGCTGCCTGCGCAGCTGCAAGCCTTGCTATAGGCACTCTATAAGGTGAACAGCTCACGTAATTCATGCCTGCATTATGACAGAACTGTACAGATTTTGGCTCGCCGCCATGTTCTCCGCAAATACCCACCTTTAGATCTTTGCGCGTTTTTCTTCCGAGCTTGATGCCTAACTTGACAAGCTGACCCACGCCATCCTGATCTATGCTCTGAAAAGGATCTTCAGGAAGCATCTTCTTTTCGATGTAATCAGGCAGAAATACACCTGCATCATCACGGCTGTATCCAAAAGTCATCTGTGTCAGGTCATTAGTCCCAAACGAAAAGAACTCAGCTCCCTCAGCGACCTTGTCAGCTGTAAGGGCTGCTCTTGGGATCTCAATCATAGTACCTACTAGATAGTTAACCCTTTTACCTGTCTTTTTGATGATCTTCTCTGCTGTCTCACGCACAATAGCCTCCAGATAATCAAACTCTGCCTTTGTACCTATAAGAGGTATCATTATCTCAGGCAAGACCTTGATGTCTTTTTTAGCCATGTTGCACGCGGCCTCGATGATAGCTTGGGTCTGCATAACACAAAGTTCGGGATAAGTAATGGAAAGTCTGCAACCCCTATGGCCAAGCATGGGATTTATCTCGTGTAATTTCCTGATAAGATCCTTTATGCTCGCAGGAGAGACCTTCATCCTTCTGGCCATCTCCTTTATGCCTGCTTCATCACCCGGTAGGAACTCATGTAGCGGAGGATCCAGAAGCCTTATCGTGACTGGCAACCCATCCATTTCCCTGAATATGCCTTCAAAATCCTTGCGCTGATAAGGAAGTAATTTCTTCAGCGCCTTTTTTCTTGCCTCCAGATCCTGCGCAAGTATAAACTCACGGATGGCCCAAATCCTCTCTCCTTCAAAAAACATATGCTCGGTCCTTGTAAGGCCTATGCCTTCAGCCCCGAGCTTGCGGGCCACCATTGAATCCTTTGGCGTATCAGAGTTTGTGCGCACCTTTATCTTGCGGTATTGATCAGCCCATTTCATGATCTGGGTAAATTCTTTGTAGATCTCGCTTTTCCTGGCAGCAGCCTTGCCTTCTACGACCCCTGCGATAACAGGACTCGAGGTAGACTTTACGTCTCCCAGCATGACCTCTCCAGTAGAACCGTCCAGAGAAATAAAATCTCCTTCCTTTATTACCTTGCCTTTTACAGAGATCTCTTTCTTTGTATAATTAATATTTAAAGCTCCGCAGCCGGCTATACAGCACTTGCCCCAGCCTCTTGCAACAACAGCAGCATGCGAAGTCATCCCTCCCGTAGAAGTCAAAATTCCTACTGCAGCATCCATGCCTGCAACGTCCTCAGGAGAAGTCTCGTGCCTGACAAGGATGACCTTTTTCCCTTTTTTTCTCCATGCCTCTGCATCTTTGGCAGTAAAGACAACCTGACCTGAGGCAGCCCCAGGACCAGCTGGTAAACCCTTGGCAAGCAAGGTAGCACTTGATTTTGCCTTTGGGTCAAATATAGGAAACAAAAGCTGGTTGAGCTGGTCACCTTCTATGCGCATCAAGGCCTCTTTAGGCGTGATCATCTTTTCCTTTACCATATCACACGCTATCTTTACAGCTGCAAGGCCTGTGCGCTTGCCTGTCCTGGTCTGCAGCATATAAAGCTTGCCGTCCTGAATAGTAAACTCAACATCCTGTATATCCCTGTAATGTTTCTCAAGCCTGAGCCTGATGGCGTCCAG
Source organism: uncultured Planctomycetia bacterium (assembly GCA_964652265.1). Classification (GTDB taxonomy): domain Bacteria; phylum Omnitrophota; class Gorgyraeia; order Gorgyraeales; family Gorgyraeaceae; genus JAHIUV01. The sequence goes on along the minus strand of CAZZAL010000008.1, from coordinate 24,367 downwards.
CTCTTTATAAACCTTTGGCATTTTCTTTTTCAAATCACTGATAGGTTCCGGTGTCCTTATGCCAGCCACAACGTCCTCGCCCTGCGCATTTATAAGAAACTCTCCGAAAAATTTATTTTCACCAGTAGACGGATTACGGGTAAAAGCAACCCCTGTCCCTGAGGTATCACCCATATTGCCAAACACCATTGCCTGGACATTGACAGCTGTACCAAGAAGCCCTGCGATCTTATTGATCCTTCTATAGACTATTGCCCTTTCTGTATTCCACGAGCCAAATACTGCCTTTACAGCAGCCATCAGCTGATCCTTTGCATTATCAGGAAAAGGCTTTTTAACATGCTTCTCGTAGACCTTCTTATATTCACCGACCAGTTCTTTTAATTGTCGCGCCGAGAGGTCACTATCTGATTTTACCTTATATTTCTTTTTCAGGGCCTTCATCTTTTCTTCAAAGTGTTCATGGTCAACACCCATTACCACATTGCCAAACATGTCTATGAAACGCCTGTAGGCATCCCACGCCAGGCGTTCATTGCCTGTCTTTTTAGCCAGGCCTATAACAGCTTCATCATTAAGGCCCAGATTCAGGACTGTATTCATCATGCCAGGCATGGAAACTTTAGCCCCGCTCCTCACTGATACCAAAAGAGGGTTTGAGATATCTCCGAGTTTAGTACCCATCGCCTTTTGGAGCTTTATTATGTTAGTATCTATCTGCTTCTCAAGATTCGCAGGATATTTTTTGCCGTGCTTATAATAATAATCGCAGACATCTGTTGAAATAGTAAATCCAGGAGGGACAGGAACGCCTATATTTGTCATCTCTGCAAGGTTTGCACCCTTGCCTCCAAGAAGCGCCTTCATTTTTGTGTTTCCGTCTGCCTTTCCCTCTCCAAAGAAGTAAACCATCTTTGCCATTACTACTACCTTCCTTTCTATTTAACGACTATTTGTGGTAATCTCGCCAGATCAGCTACGCGCTCTGTGTAAAGCAGATTTACCGCTCTCATCATCGAAAGACGGTTTAGCCGCAAGGTCGGATCTTCAGCATTCACAAGCACCTTGTCAAAAAAATCGTGTAAGACTGCGTAGAATGCCCTAGCATATTCCTCAGTCGCGTCTTTATATTGTCCTTGATTAATAAGACTCAGTATCTTATCCTTTGAATTCAAATACACGCCCCATACCTTGCGTTCTAGATCTTCCTTGAATAATTTCTCGTTCACACTGCCAATCTTTTCATTCTTTGCGCCCTTTAAGATATTGCTTGTGCGCTCTACGACTTTTGCTGCTTCCAGGAAATATGTTTTATTTTTTATCTCCGCAAGCGCTTCCTGCCGTTTAAAAATATCAGCTATATCAAAAGAACCGCTTTCTAAAACAGCTTTCTTGAGTTCCGGCGGCTTTATATCCCCCATCAAGAAATCGATTCTATCTTTTATATAATTAATAATTTGATTTTTAAACTTAACCGTGTCCCATTTGATCTTTGTCCCGTATAATTCAATTCCCTTTTTGATTAATTCGTCGAGATTTAGCCTAAATGATTTATCTTTTATAATCTTGATTATTCCGAAAGCGTTCCTCCTTGTCCCAAAAGGATCTAAGCTACCACTGATCTTAACCTGGTTCCAGTTTCCGCCCATCCCTGAAAAACCAACCACATTATCTATCTTGTCGCTAATAGCAAGTATCGCACCAGCTTTGGTCTTAGGTAAATCATCTCCTGCGCCCTGAGGCAAGTAGTGCTCTTTTATTGCTGTTGCAATTTCTTTACTCTCTCCGCTACATCTTGCGTATTCCCCTCCCATAACTCCCTGTAGACTCGGAAATTCGCCAACCATATGCGTAACTAAATCTGCCTTTGAAAGCTCAGCTGCTCTCACGCAATCATTTTTCAAAGAACCTTCTCCTATTTTATCGCAAATAAAAGAACAAAGTTTTTTCAGGCGTTCGATTTTTTCAAACATACTACCTAAATCCTTGTGAAAAATCAAGTCTTTTAATTGAGAAACATTTTCTGACAATTGTTTTTTAGTGTCTTCGTTAAAGAAGAACAGGCTATCTTTTAACTTTGCCTCAAGGATCCTTTCATAGTTCCTTTTTACTTTATTATTCTTTCTCTTTTTTCCGTCGATGACAGCTATAAATCTATTTACAAGTCTTCCATTCCTGGAAACAGGGAATATCCTTTGATGTTTTGACATGCTCGCCTTGAGCACATCATCAGGCACATCCAAAAATTTCTTGTCAAACTCTCCGATAAAGACCTCCGGAGAATTAACCATAAAGTTTACCTCGTCCAGAAGGTTTTCGTTGACACATTGATCCGCTCTAAGCTTTTTTAAAGCGCTGGAGATCAGCCCTTTTATCTTCTTTTTTCTAACCTCGCAATCAACCATTTCCCCGAGCTGTTTTAAATACTTTCCTGGGGCTATCGGATTTATTTTTTTCTGAGGGACGTTTCCAAGCTCGATTTTTATATTTTCTTTACCAAATAGCGCAAGTATGGATTCTATGGGTCTTGCAAAACGCAGGCCAGAATCATCCCACTTCATTGTCTTTGGAAAAGGGATATCTTTAATGACAGCTGGCGTAATCTCTTTAAGCAGGTCTTTTGTATCACGCGCTTCTTTTATTTTTTTAACGACTATATATTCGCCTTTTGATGTGGATTTTATTTTTAGGTCTTTTACCTCTACGCCTAATTTTTTTGCAAAACCTATAGCAGGCTTGGTAGGATTTCCGTCTTTATCAAATGCTATACGTTTGGGAGGTCCTATTATCTCTTCTTCGCTAGAATCTTGTTTTACGGCAAGGCCTTTAATGTAAACGACCAGTGAATTTTTTGTAGCTAAGGTCTGTGCAAATCCTTCTATGCTTTTATCTAATTGAATGCCAGATAAAGACAATTCCTTTCGGAAATCAGCCTCTAATGGCGCACGAGCATCCTTGACATAGCTTGCGGGCAATTCTTCTGTATTTATCTCTAATAAAAAATCTCTATATTTCATGATTATAAGAAATTACTAAGGTTTTTCTATGTAAAGTTCTGCACAACGCTTGGCTAAAGAACGAATCCTCCCTATATAACGAGGTCGTTCGCTCTGACTGACGGCCCCGCGCGCGTCCAGCACATTAAAAGCATGCGATGCCTTTAATGTAAAGCTATATGCCGGGTAGATGAGCTTTTTATCCAAAAGCGTCTTTGCCTCTTTTTCAAAAGACTCAAACAGTTTAAAATGCATACCTATGTCTGCTTCGTCAAAATTATACCTTGAATATTCGATCTCTTGCTCTTTGTGTAAATCTTTATACTTAACACCGTTCTGCCACTCTAACTCAAAGACATTGGATCTATCCTGTATAAACATGCATATGCGCTCAAGTCCATATGTTATCTCGCAGGAGATCTTATCGAGTTCCCTGCCGCCTATCTGTTGAAAATACGTAAACTGCGTGATCTCCAGGCTATCTAACCATACTTCCCATCCAAGCCCAGAAGCACCCAGCGTCGGTGATTCCCAATCATCCTCTACGAATCTTACCTCGTGCGATCTTGTATCTATGCCTAGGTATTTTAGGCTATCCAGGTAGATATTTTTTATATCTCGAGGGCTTGGCTTGACCAGCACCTGATATTGATAATAAAACTGCATCCTCAAGGGATTATCCGCATATCTCCCGTCCGTAGGTCTTCTCGACGGCTGGACATATGCTGCGCGCCAGGAGTCAGGGCCCAATGATTTAAAAAAAGTAGCAGGGTGGAAAGTCCCGGCCCCAACCTCTGTATCAAGAGGCTGCACAATAACGCAACCATTCTTTCCCCAAAACTCATTCAGTCTCTCCACGACCTCTACAAATGATATCTTTTTCATAACACCTCTGCCTTTGTTCGAGGATGAGCCTCGAGGGATGAGGAAAATATCTTTGTTGTCTTTAATGGTCTTTCAATGCTATCCGCTATGATCCCAGCCGTAATCTTTTTTATCTCACTGCCCACTTCATGCGCTAATTTCATATTTGAAGAGGCTTGCCACTCACCTCTCTCAAAGCGCGCCAATGTAGAGAGAGCACCCTTTGTCAATCTAAACGTCTCACTCCCTGGCCATAACCCCAAGGCCATTAAAAGCCTTATTTCAAAAAGACGCGTTATCGAACCTGCGTCTTTCTTGTTATCCAGGGCCTTCAAGCTGTTCAGTAGATTTTCGAATATCTCTTCGGAGCGTTCCCCCGGCTCTGTAAACACATCCATGACTTCCAGCATATAATATGCCGAAGAAGTCCTATCCCAATCCTTCAGGATATTTAAAAAAATCTGTTGAGCCTCACACTGAGATACAATAAAAAGATCGCTTTTTTTCTTTTCGTAAAAAATTATCTCCTCGAGGCTAAAATATAAAGGATTGACCCCGATTCTGGCACGCGTTCCCCTGGCACCTTTTAAAACACCATGTATCTTGCCAAAATCCCTGGTAAAAAAACTCAGTATAAGGCTGGTTTCCCTGAGGTCTCTTTTTCTTAAAAGTATAGCTTCTGTCTTCTGTATCGCCATTGGCCTTAGGTCACGAAATCATTTCATGCCTGTCTGTGTTCGGGAGCTACCGCGCCGCCAGAGATAACCATCTTCATCGCCTCTGCAACGCTCATATCCAGGGAAATCGTCTCTTCCGACGGGACAAGCACCAGTACACCAGAAGTAGGATTAGGCGTAGTCGGGACAAAAACATTCAGGAGTGCTAATCCTACTCTTTCCCTCGCCTCACCTTTTGTATCTGATGTGACAAACCCCAACTGATAAATACCTTTCCTCGGGTATTCCACCAGGACCACTCTCTGAAAGATACTCTTTTTTTGCACGAAAAAGGCAAACGATATCTCCTTTATAGTCCTGTAGATATTGCTGACCATCGGAAGCCTGTATAAGATCTTTTCTCCGAACCCAAAGATGTTCCTTAATATGATTATCCTTGTCGCGAATCCAATAAATGTAAAACCTAACAAAAGCAGGAAAAATATCGCAATCTTCGTAAGGATCTCTATATTCTCGGCAGGTGTCCATCTTCCCAAAATACTCGCAAGAGGTTCAATTAATAAAAAATTCAGTTTATCTATGATAAAATAAAGTATCCAAAACGTAAGCACCAGGGGAATCACTATTAACGCGCCTGTTAAAAAATTAGCCCGGATTTTTGTAAACATGCTTCTACCCCCTTAAAAACTGAAACACCAGAAGCGTCGCCAATATACCCAACATCGATCCCGTAAAAACCTCTAATGTCGAATGTATGTCATCCCTAATCCTGCTCCTCGCAACCAAAAAGGCGAGGATAAACACAAGAAAAACCACAAGGCTGTTCGGATAAAAAAGAGAGACTATCATCCATATGGCAAATGCCAGAGCACTGTGACCACTAGGCATCCCGCCTCTTAACGGAGTGCCTGTATGAAACAATATCTTGACCAAGACCACTATAGCAAGGACAACGAGTAAAATAATAAATGTGATATGCCAACTAGATTCCCTTATCTTTATTATGTTATCCTCTATCCTCACCCCGGCCCTAGAAATAAATAGCATATAACCTACAACAATAGCAGACAATGCACTCAAGAGAACCGCACCCGCGCAGATATCTTTCACAATCCTGGCAAGAGGATGAAATTCCTCTTTCACGAGATCTATCGTATGTTCCACGGCCGTGTTGAACATCTCGGCAAAAAGCACAAAACTTATAGTAAGGCATAAAAGTATAAGCTCGATATATGTAAAATTTAAAACCACACCAAACAAAACAACAAAGAGCCCGATAGCAAAATGCAGCCTCATATTGCGCTGGCTCTTAAAGACATAAATAAATCCTTCTATGGCAGAATTAAAACTTTCTACCAGCCTCTGCTGCTTCACATGGCCTCCACTAACTGCGCTTCTTTCACCTGCATCTTTTTTCTATCGCCAGGGTCCTCATCATCATAACCTAGTAGATGAAGGATCCCGTGTGCAAGATACAAATCCAGTTCTTTCTGAAAGGGTGATTTCCTTTTTTTTGCCTCTCTCTTCGCTGTCTCAATAGATATCGCGAGATCGCCCAGTATCGGACTATCCTTAGAAAGACCTTCGCCCTCTCTCATAGGAAATGCCAGTACATCTGTCTTTGAATCTATACCACGATATTTATGATTTAATCTCTTGATGTAGGAATCATTTACAAATAACAAACTCAGCTCTGCTTCCTCCTCGCCCAAAGCCTTCAATGCCTTCTCGGCATGCCTTTTTATCTTATCTTTATCCAGCTTGACCGTATCCTGTAAATCCATTATATCAATACGCATAACTTCTTAAAGCCTATCTCTTTTCCTTTCTTGGTTCATCAGGATACTCTACACGAGTATGAAATATACCAGTAAGGATATGAATAAAGACCTCTGATATCTTCTCCAAGTCTTTTAATGTCAAATCGCACTCGTCAAGCTGACCATCTATGAATTTATTATTTATAATCTTTCTGACAAGGCCCTTGATCCTAGAAGGAGTAGGGTCATCAAGGGCACGCGAACCTGCCTCTACTGAATCAGCTAAGAGCACGCACGCTGCCTCTCTTGTCTGTGGCTTTGGACCAGGATACCTGAAAGACTGTTCTCCTACCTCTTCGTCAGGTACCTTCTCAAGCGCCCTTTTGAAGAAATAAAAAACAAGTCCTGTGCCATGATGCTGCTTTATGATATCGATTATTTTTTTATTGAGCTTGTGCTTATGGGCAAGCTCTGCTCCGTTCTTGACATGGTTTGTAATAACAAGGCTGCTCATGGTGGGAGAAAGTTTATCGTGCACTGAGCGTTCAATAGACTGGTTTTCACTGAAATAAGACGCCTTTTCGATCTTGCCTATATCGTGAAAATACGAGCTGACCCTTGCCAGGAGCGAGTTTGCACCAATCGCCTCGCATGCTGCCTCGGCAAGGTTCCCGACGACAAGACTGTGATGATACGTGCCGGGCGCCTCCATGACCATCTGTTTTAAAAGCGGGTGGTTTAAATCTGTTAATTCCAGAAGACTTATATCTGTAGTGATCTTGAATGTATTCTCAAAGATAGGCAGGATCCCCGTGACAATAACAGCTGACATCAGGCCGTTCACCAGACCAAAAAGCGACTCTGTAATAAATATGTTAAAATCAAGACCCCTTACCAAACCCATTCCTATAAGATAACTCATGTTTGCAAAACCAACCGCAAGCCCTGCCACTATAACCTGTGAACGCCTCCTTACGCCTTTCATTGCGAATACGCCGACAATACCACCGACAAGGGAAAGGCCTGCAATATCCAATATGTTTCCAGAAATCATGCCAACTAAAATACTCAAAAAACAGGTCGCCATCATGGCCAGGCGACTATTTACAAGAAGCGCTATCAGCATCGAAGCCACTGCAACAGGTATGAGGCTGCTCGGCCACGGCGATATAACTATGGTCTTTGCTGTCAGGACAAGTAAGACACAAATAATGGAAAGAAGCAACAGCTCCTTATTTCCTGCCATAAGCCCTGGTTCGAAAAACTTAATATAAAGTACCAGAAAAAGCATGAAAAGTCCTATTATAATCGCAATGCCAAAAAGCCCGCCAACCTTTGTCACAGATGATTCATTCTGCTCTATACCTTTTAACTTTTCTATATGGCTTTTTCCTATGCGCTCGCCTTTATTCAATATTATCTCATTCTTCTTTACCTCTATCGTATTATAGACAGGCTGGATAGACTGGATAACGGCTTCTTTCCTCGCTATTGTCTCCTCTTTATCGTAGCGCACGTTTACCGTCAAGATAGCATTTACAAAATCAGTAAGAAGGGATCTATCCTTTCTGTCTTTTATGTGAGAAGAAAAAGGCTCTGTCTTTCTCTTCTTTAGATCCTCCAGAGTAAATAAATCTTTTCCCTTCTTTTCGGTCTCACTCGCCGCGGTCTCATCCAGCAAGATTATCTCCGAGAGCTCACCGTCTTTGAGAACAGAATACTCTATGGCAGATATTATAGGCCTTGACATAAAATATTCTACGGTTTCCTCTGCTACCTTAAAAAATGTCTCTGTGTCTTTTGATTCTAAAGTACCCTTGACGAGCGCCTCTGAAAGATTATAAGTCGCTGCGATCTCTTTTATCTTCGAGTCCTTTTCCCCGCCTACTACCTCCGCTATATCTTTTAAAGCTCCTGTTTTCTCGGCGACAGAAACCACCTTGCTTAAAACCGTACTTTTGGACTCTCCCTCAAAAACATAAACAGGTAATAACCCAGCTGTAGCCCCATCTCTGAGGTTTTCCGTAGCCTTAACGTTTATATCTCCTCTTATATTGAAATCATATGGCGCAAAGATATCTCTCAGGGCAATATCGCCTTCGCGGAACTCTGCCTTAAAGAGCCCTGTGTCCCACTGCATTATCATCACAAGGGCAAGACATGTGCATATTGCTATTACAATATGCAATGATAAATAAGAGCTGTTATTTGTTTTATTTTTGAGTATCTTTTTCATAGGCTTTTATTATCTCCTGTACCAATGGATGCCTGACCACGTCTTTGCCTGTAAAATGTATAAAGTTTATGCCTTTTACGTGTTTCAGGATCCTCTGTACATGATGTAGCCCTGTCTCTCTTCCAGAAGGAAGATCGCTCTGGCTCGCATCACCTGTTATTACAGTCTTTGAATCAAACCCAAGTCTCGTAAGAAACATCTTCATCTGGTCAGGAGTAGAGTTCTGCGCCTCGTCAAGGATTATAAAGGAGTCATTCAGGGTGCGACCCCTCATATAACCAAGGGGCGCCACCTCTATAATACCCCTTTCTATATAATCCTGGATCCGATTTACCTCCATCATATCGTAAAGCGCGTCATAGAGCGGTCTGAGGTAAGGCGTTACTTTTTCATAAAGCGTTCCAGGCAGATAACCAAGGCTCTCGCCTGCTTCAACTGCTGGCCGCGTTAAGATAATCCTGTTAACATCCTGTTTCTTCAGCGCACTGACTGCCATGGCCATCGCAAGGTATGTCTTCCCTGTGCCGGCAGGGCCCATGCCAAATACAATATCATGCTCTCTTATAGCATCCACGTATTTTTTCTGACCTTCTGTCTTGGGTGTTATGAATTGCCTCTTTGAAGAAACCTCTATTTTATCAAGATAGATGCTTTGCAGATCCGCGTGCTTTTCCCTCTTAAATGACTTTACAGAATAGTCTACTTCATCCCTTTTGATCGTACCGCCGCTGCGAATTATAGAAATAAGCTCCTCCATGAGCTTAATGCCCTTACCAACCGCATCCTTTTGCCCTGTTATTGTTAATCTCTCCCCGCGAGAAACAAGTTTTACGCCAAAGTTCGCTTCAACCAGCCGCAGATTCTCATCGCACTTCCCAAATAGCGCCCTTGCCTCCTCGTTACTGCGTAAAACTATCGCCTTTTCCATAGACCATTCGTATTCTAAGACAACTATTCCAAATCAGGTATAACTAGCTTCTGGCCTACACTGATCTTATCAGGGTCTTTCAGTATATCCTTATTTGCATCAAAGATCTTTTTCCATTTCTTCGTGGTCCCGTAAACATCACTTGATATCTTCTGAAGCGTATCTCCTTTTTTTACGACATACATCATAACTTCTTTTTTTTCTTTTGCTGTCTTCTTGCTAGTGCTCTGTTTTTTGACTATGCTTCCAGGACCCAATGGTTTTTGATAGACTATCTGTGGCTTCATGTAACTTTTGCGCGACCTTAATCTCTTGGTGCCCTTTCTCTTCTTAACAGGCCCTACTTTTTCTTCGGTGACCTTCTTGCCCACTAGGTAGCCCCTATTTCCTTTTATTTCACTGTCACTTGTCCCCTTATCGATTCCTCGAGAAGGAAGCTCTATCTCTATGCTGTACATCTTTTTTGTCTTTTTCTTTTTCGCCTCAGGAAGATCTTCTGCCTTACCCATAAGCACTCCTCTATTACCCTTGAGCTCCTGGTCAACCCTGTCTACCTCGTAAGGAGTAATCCTTGTAATACAGCCTGACAAGAAAAAAGCCACAAGCAGCAACCCATATCCCATAAGCCTTTTCATAAAAACCTCCTTTTATTTAATTTTTATTTGCACGCCTAGTTCTCTTAACTGCCTCTCATCTACTACTGAAGGTGCGTCTGTCATCGGACACGACGCCTTCTGAGTCTTTGGAAAAGCAATGACCTCTCTTATGCTTTCTACTCCGCTCATCAAAGCAAGCAATCTATCGAGACCAAATGCAATTCCGCCATGCGGAGGCGCTCCATAAGTAAATGCCTCTAATAAAAATCCAAAGCGATCCTTTACATGCTGTGCATCCAGCCCTATGCGTTTAAAAATCTTCTCCTGCAGGACTCTGTTATGGATCCTGATACTACCACTGGCAAGCTCAACGCCATTTATGACCAGGTCGTAAGCCCTTGACCTGACCTTCTCCGGAGAAGACTCTATAAGATCTGCGTCTTCTGCCACGGGAGAGGTAAAAGGATGATGCTCCATATCCCATCTCTTCTCCTCTTTGCTGTATTTAAAAAGCGGGAAATTTAAGACCCATAAAAACTCAAACCCCTTACCGTCTTTACGCAAATCAGGCTTGTCAGTCTTATGTTTCTTCATCGCCTCTTCATATGTCATTCTCGGAAAAGGGATCTTCAGTTCCTTTCCGATGGCCTCTTTGAATACATGATAAAGCATCCTTTCTGTAACATCAAAGATGGAATCTTCATCTATAAAGGACATCTCCATATCCAGCTGCGTAAATTCAGGCTGCCTGTCTGAACGCAGGTCTTCATCCCTGAAACATTTTGCAATCTGAAAATATCTCTCAAAACCAGACACCATCAATAATTGTTTGAAAAGCTGCGGCGACTGGGGAAGCGCGAAAAATTTTCCCGAGCTCAACCTGGAAGGTACAAGAAAATCTCTGGCGCCCTCTGGCGTAGATTTGGTCAGGATAGGCGTCTCCACTTCGATAAAACGTTCCTTATCAAGAAAATCTCTCATCGATTTACATACCCTGTGGCGTAAAAATAGTCTTTTCTGGATCTCTGGCCGCCTCAGGTCAATATACCTGTATTTAAGCCTGACTTCTTCTGAGACATCCGACATCTCATCTAATTCAAAAGGCGGGGTCTGCGAAGGATTGATTATCTCAAGATCTTCCACGCCGAGTTCTACCTTGCCTGTGACGATCTTTGTGTTTTCAGTGCCCTTTGGTCGTTTCTGCACTTTTCCTTTTACAGCTATTACGTATTCACTACGCAGCTCTTCTGCGTATTTATTTTTGAAAAATACTATCTGGGTAATACCTTCCCGGTCCCTTATATCTACAAATATGATCTTGCCATGATCCCTGCGTTTATGTACCCAGCCCAGGAGACATGCCTCCTTGCCTATATCTTTTGCCGTTAACTCTCCGCAAGTATGCGTGCGCTTCAACATCTCTATTTTATCTCCTTTGGAATATCTGTTAAACTGACCTCTCTCTGGTTGCCTTTTTCCATATCTCTAAGAATAACCTTCGCTTGCTTAAATTCTTCCTCTCCTAAAATAACAACAAATCTGGCATTTAATCTTTGCGCCTTTCTCATCTGTGCCTTTAACGATCTTTTTTCATAATCCATCTCGCATGATGACCCTTTATCACGCAACATAGACACGATCTTAAAAGCGTCTTCCTCTAAATCATTACCTGTCACAGCCACAAAAATATCCAAGGAGGGTCCCGGAAGAGAAACCTTGCCCTTACCTGCTAAAATCAATCTCTCCATGCCAAAGGCAAAACCGATAGCAGGTGTATCTTTGCCGCCCATATCCCTTATGAGATTATTGTATCTACCTCCAGCACAAATGGCATCCTTGGCACCCAGATCCGGGCATGTTATCTCAAACACTGTCTTTGTATAATAATCCAGACCTCTGACCATTTTAGGTTCAAGGGTATAATCGATACCTGCCTTCTCCAAGCCTTTTTTTACAAGTTCAAGATGCCCCGCACAACCCTTGCATAGTAAATTTTCAAACTTGATGTTTTCCACGATCTTGCCGCATTTTTCGTTTTTGCAATCAAAGACCCTTAAGACATTCTTTTTGGAACGCTGGGTGCATTCACTACATAATGATTTTAAATATGGCTTGATAGCATCTCTATATTTTTTTATAATCGCTTTTTTGTCTTTTTCGCAACCAAGGCTATTTATCTTTACGCTAAAATCCCGTAGGCCCAGCTTTTGTAAAAATCTTACAGCAAGGACTATGACCTCTACGTCAAGCAAAGGATTGTCCGAGCCGATCGCCTCTACTCCCATCTGATAGAATTGCCTCTGCCTGCCTTTCTGAGGTCTCTCACTTCTGAACATGGGCCCTATATAAAATAATTTTGCAAGGGCTTCTCCTCCTATAGAATTCTCGAGATAGGCCCTTACAACAGAAGCAGTCGCCTCTGGCCTCAATGCAATATTCCTGCCACCCCTGTCAGAAAAAACATACATCTCTTTCTGCACTATATCCGTAGTATCACCTATGCTTCTTATGAATAAAGACGCCTCTTCTATTATCGGCGTCCTTATCTCTTTATATCCATATATAGCAAATATATCCCTGGCAGAACTCTCTGTAGTCTGCCATATCCCGATATCCACAGGCAATATATCCTTTGTGCCTCTTAGTGCCTTCAACATATATCTCTCCACACTAACCTAACGCTTTTTACAATATTGAAAGCGTCAAGTTATTTTACTTTTGCTTTCATTACAAGTCCGGGTTTAAATACAGCTACCTTCTTTGGCTCTACCGGGACCTGCTGGCCTGTCCTAGGATTCCTTCCCATGCGGCCTTTCCTTGACTTTGTCTTAAATACCCCGAAATTCCTGAGTTCTATCTTTTCTCCTTTTGCCAGGGCATCTATTATGATATCAAAGGTCATCTGCACAACCTTCTTGACATCAATCTGCTTTATATCTGCCTGGTCTGCTATTTTGATCACAATGTCTTTTTTGGTCATACCAAACCTCCTCCGGTTTTCTGATTTTTATTGTATCTGATTTAATTACAAGGGGTAGTGTAACACGGGCACGCTAGTATTGTCAAACAAAAAAGCACCTAAGTATATATTGCTTGGGTAGTTAGGCATAGTATCTGTTCAGTAGAACTGGGTCACTTCACTCCTAAACAATAAAAACAAGGCATTATCAATGATCCCTGACAAAAGCGTAATATAAAAACAGCATTAAAATAAGAAATAAAGCTAGTATCCTGACTAAAATCAGAGTTAAATCTTCGCCAAATATCCCTATTGTCATACAATTCTCTATCTTGGAAGCACCTAATAAGATTACGGCTAATATCGCGCAGAAATAAAAAGATTTTTCAGGGTACCAAAGTACTCGTAATATCAAGAACAATATAAATAAAAATATCCAGAATAATGGATTAAGGAAAGAAAAATGAAAACCTTTTAGGCTGTCAAGATAGGGTATCAAAAACTCCTTTAAAGCAACTAGGTCTATATTCATTTGCACCCCTTTTTTTAATTAAATACCTACGTCCTTAATGTGCTTTTCTCAAATCTGATATGGTCCCGGCCGATAAGTTCTTCAAGCTCTGAGACCATTTCTTTGGTAGGGCTTACAAACAGCTCTTTATCAACTTCTATGCGATATGCCCCGTCCTTCTGAGTCGCCACATTAAAGTACACGGGTATACTGCCTCTGTGTTTTCCGAGCAAGCCTTTCAGTCTCTCCAGCACCTTGCCTTCCATGCCAAGCAAGTTTAAGTCTATGGATATTGCCTGGGTAAAAAGTTTTCTCGCGTCCTCTATGGGCACTATATCTTCAACGATTATCTTTGGCCTGTCTTCTTTAAGGCTCAACCTCCCGCTCACAAAAACAGCGAAATTCGGCCTTATGAATCTCGAGACATTTTTATACGCCTTAGGGAATACCAAGACCTCAACACTGCCATCCAGGTCCTCCATCATCATGATCGCCATCTTTTCTCCGCTACGCTTGGTAATCGTATTTTTTACCTTGTTGATTATCCCTCCAAAACGGATCTTTGCACCATCATTCAGATTCCTGAGCTCGCTGCTCGGAGCTGTCGAATATTCCTTGAGGAGCTTCTCGTGCCTGGCAAGCGGATGGCCTGTTATATAAAAACCAAGCATCTCTTTTTCAAAATGCAAAAGCTGACTCTCGGGCCATTCCTTAATATCAGGTACCTCTTCATCACTCTTTTTGTGGTCAAATAAAAGCATCTGACCAAGAGATTTTTCCTTCTGTATCGAACTAGCTATATCCATTGCCCTTGAAAGCATTGTCATCATCTGGGACCTTTTGAGCCCCAGACTGTCAAACGCCCCGCATTTAATCAAACTCTCTATCACCTTCTTATTGACAAGCCTTGAATCCGTACGCTCGCAGAATTCACACAGCGACTTAAAAGACCCATCTTTTTTTCTTGAGGCGATCACAGACTCTATGGCTCCTTGCCCAACATTCTTAACAGCTCCCAGACCAAAGCGTATCGCATCTTTCCCGACCATTGTAAAATTAGCAAAGCTCTCGTTTGCATCAGGAGGCAGTATCTTTATGTCCATCTCCTCTGCCTCTTCTATGTATTCAACGAGCTTATCTGTATTATCTTTTTCACTTGTGAGAAGCGCAGTCATGAACTCAACAGGATAATTCGCCTTTAAAAAAGCAGTCCTGTAAGATATCATCGCATACGCAGCAGAATGGCTTTTGTTAAATCCATATCCTGCAAAATGTTCTATTAGATTAAATATCTTCTCAGCCACGCGCTTGTCGATCTTGTTATGCGCTGCACCTTCTATAAACGCCTTTCTCTGCTGGTCCATTACCTCCGGCGTCTTTTTTCCAATGGCTCGGCGCAGGAGATCTGCCTGGGCCAGAGAAAAACCAGCCAGGCTCGAGACGATCATCATCACCTGTTCCTGATAGACTATGATGCCGTATGTCTCTTTCAAAATAGAGGCCAATAACGGGTGGTCATACCTCACATCTACCTCCCCGTGTTTTCTTTTCATAAAATCATCCAACATGCCGCTGCCTATAGGACCTGGCCTATAAAGCGCGACAAGCGCAACGATATCTTCAAACTTCTCAGGTTTTAATTTCTTCAGTAGATCTCTCATGCCCGAACTTTCTAACTGAAATATTCCCATCGTCCGGGCCTTACTTAAAAGTTTGAATGTCCTTGCGTCATCGATGGCGATCGATTCCATATTTAAATCCATATTTTTGACGCGATTTACGATCTTCAGGGTCTCCTCGATGACAGTTAATGTCCTTAGTCCCAAGAAATCCATTTTCAAAAGGCCTATTTTCTCAAGGGACGTCATTGCATAGCCTGTCGATATCTGGCCATCCCCTGTCTTAAAAAGAGGGACATGATTCGTAAGCGGGTCTTCGCTTATGACAACGCCTGCGGCATGCGTTGAGGCGTGACGCGTAAGTCCTTCGAGATGCCTTGATGTATCGATCAGCTCCTTTACTCTGGCATCCTGCTTGTAAAGGCTTTTTAATTCCGGTTCTTTCTCAAGTGCTAGCCCCAGCGTCATATTCGGATCAGTTGGTACCAGTTTTGCGATCTTATCTACGTCGGCATAGGGCACGTTCATGACCCTGCCGACATCCCTTATGACTGCACGCGCAGCCATTGTCCCAAAGGTTATGATCTGCGCGACATTTTCCTGGCCATACTTTTGTACGACATAATCTATGACCTCGCCTCTTCGCTCGTAACAAAAATCAATATCAATATCAGGCATCGTAACGCGCTCCTGATTCAAAAACCTTTCAAAGAGCAGATTGTATTTTAGTGGGTCTATATCTGTTATGCCAAGGCAATAGCTAGCGATACTGCCTGCTGCAGAACCCCTGCCAGGTCCGACTGCTATACCCTTTTCCTTTGCATAGTGCACAAAATCCCTTGTTATAAGAAAATAACTATTATAGCCGGATTTACTTATTACCTTCAACTCATAGTCAAGTCTTTCCTTGATCTCGTTTGTAACCGAAGAGTATCTCTCCTTTAAACCTTTTTCACAGAGGTCCTTCAGGTATTTTTCGCGCGTAATGCCTTCCGGCGGCAGGAAATGCGGCAGAAATGTCTTTGAAAAATCCAATTCGAGATTGCATTTTTCAGTTATCTGTATTGTATTTGAAATCGCTTCAGGCACATCTTTAAAAAGCGCCTTCATCTCTTCCGGAGATTTAAAATAAAACTGGTCTGTCTGGAGCTTCATATGCCTTGGATCGTCAAGCGTGGACTGCGTCTGGATACAAAGAAGGGCCTCGTGCGCCTTTGCGCTGTCCTTAGTAAGATAATGAACATCGTTGGTAGCTACTACCGGTATACCTAACTCCTTGCCTAATTTTACAAGTACGGTACTTACCTTTTTTTGCTCCGGGATATCATTATCCTGTAATTCAAAATAAAAATTATCCTTGCCCATGATCTCCTGGTATTGGCCAGCCAATCTTTTTATCTTATCAGTTTTGTTATCAAGGGCGAGGCTGGAGAATTCACTTTTCAGGCAGCTGGAAAGTGCCATAAGCCCTTCTGAATGCTGGGCCAAGATGTCCTTATCGATCCTAGGCTTATAATAAAAACCTTCCAGGTATCCTGAGGAAACCAGCTTCATCAGATTTCTATAGCCGGTTTCATCCTTTGCTAAAAGTATCAGGTGGTTTGATGTCTCACCGCCAGAATAGATGGTTTTGTCAAAACGTGAATTCGGGGCGACATAGACCTCGCAACCTATGATCGGCTTTACGCCATTCTGCATACAGGTCTGATAAAACTCGATCGCGCCAAACATGTTTCCGTGGTCGGTCATCGCGCAGGCAGGCATCTTCATGCGCCGTGCAAGGTCTACTAATTTTTTGATAAGGCACGCGCCGTCAAGAAGACTATACTGGGTATGGACGTGTAAGTGGACAAAATCGGAGTGAAGCATTTTTATGGCTGGCTATTTTCCCATCCCTATGCGTTGTGCTCGCTGCATCAATTTTCCTTCTGTCTTGATGGATGGAGCTATTATGATCTCTGTCAATTGCATCTCTTTTATATCTCTTGCGCCGACATTTCCCATGGATGTCATGAGCGCTCCTACAAGATTCTGTGAACCATCGTCAAGCCTGGCAGGGCCAAGCAGTATCTCTTCGAGCGTGCCCGTAGTGCCAACGCGCACACGAGTCCCCCTGGGTAGATTTGCATGCGGGGTCGCCATGCCCCAGTGATATCCTTTTCCAGGCGCCTCTTTTGCCCTTGCAAAAGCAGACCCTACCATTACAGCATCTGCTCCACTGGCAAAGGCCTTGCATATGTCTCCGCCTGAATCCATGCCACCGTCTGTAATAATGGGGATGTACTTACCTGTCTTTTTGTAATGAAAATCGCGAGCAGCTGAAGCATCAGAAGTCGCTGTGACCTGCGGAACACCTATCCCCAAAACACCTCTAGTGGTACATGCAGCACCAGGTCCAATCCCTACCAAGATCCCGCTTGCCCCTGCTTCCATTAATTCAAGCGCCACATTGTACGTAACACAATTGCCCAATACAACAGGGATCTTCATTGACCTGATAAATTTCTTGAGATCTACGACCTTGTACTGTTTCGACATATGTCGGACGCTTATAACCGTGGACTGGATTACAAATATATCCGCGCCTGCTTTCTGAGCAATCTTCCCGAATCTTTCGGCGTTCTGCGGGATAGTGCTTACTGCGACCGTAGCCTTTTTCTTTTTTATCTCCTTTATCCTTTTTTCTATAAGCTTTTCTTTTATTGGCTTTACGTATAAAGATTGAACCAGCTTTGTAGCCTCTCCAGGACCCGCCTTTGCTATTTTTTTAAGTATCTCTTCCGGATTTTCGTAACGTGTCTGTACACCGTCGAGGTTCAGGACAGCTATGCCTCCGAGTTTCGCCATCTCTATTGCAAATCTTACGTCGACCACGCCGTCCATTGCAGCAGCCAGTATAGGCACCTTGTATGTTTTTCCGCCCAGTTCCCAGCTAGTATCAACCTCGTTAGGATTTATTGTCATATTGCCTGGCACAAGGGCTATCTCGTCAAAACCATAACACCTGCGCGCCTTCCTGCCTCTTCCAACCCACATACCCATAATAGTTACCTCCGGTTTTTATATTAATTTTATGTATAATACAGCAAGGTACAAGAAAAGTCAAGACGCATATTCATCTAATCAGTCGTGCTTAGGAACCAGCAATACATCTAAAAGAAGCAATCTAAACAAAATCTTTCTCCAGAAATACTTGCCTTCTTCCCTGTCTAAAACAATATCCTTTACGTCGTGAAACAGGCCTAGGGTTTTCCGCGAGTGTTCATCTGAGATCTCATGCGTGGAAAAACGCGCCTCTAAAACATCCTCTGTCATAACATGCATCGGCTCTGCGCCTGAAACCATAAGCCCCTTTGCCAGCTGGAAAAATTCTCTGGGCGCGACATGATCAAACTTGAAAACTCCATAAGGCCTAAATCCCCTGCATAATGCCGCATACACCTCTTTTATGAATTCTCTTGGATTTGTAATAGCAAGCTCACTAAGTCTCTTGCTCTTTACAAAAATCCATACAGTAAAATACAATAAAGCCAAAATCAAAAGCCATAAAAGCGTAATGACTAAATAATGTAGCCAACCTTTCTTCTTTATAGGAACGATGGATTTCGTCACATCAATTTTTATATCATTACTAAAATTCCCTAAGTATGAGGCTGAAACATAGACATAACCCTCTTCTTTTGGTGTAAGATCCCCCTTATTATCTATAGAAACCTTGGCTATGCCAGTGACCTTCCAATCAACGAGCTTGGTTGCAGGAATGGTAGAACCATCTCTCATCTTTAATTCTGCGGATAGCTTGCATTGACCATCAAGCGGTACGACTTTTTTGTCTGAGGTTATATCTAAAGATTCTATCTTAAACATGTCTATAGTCTTGTCGAATTCTTTCGCACGAAACCTTTCTATCGTCTCTTCTTTTTGTCGTTCTTTCCTCTTCAACTTTTGTTCTATCACGTCTTTTTCGGGAGACTCTCTCCTTCTATCGCGGTCTGTTTCTCTCTTTCTACTATCATCATCGACCTGCTGATCCTCTCTACTTCTTTTATCCTCTTTTATCGTTTTGGGGACCTGCAGCAATAATTTTAATAGCGGCACCTGCTCTGGGATCCCAAGAAGCGTGGATGGTATATGTTTTAAAGACAGGTTTTCAAATCTCGGGACAAACGGATAGACCAAAGACGCGACGATCAAAACAAAAGAAAACATCAATGCCCCGACTTTTATCTGCTGCCATAAGCTCATTATCCTTTCCCGATCGCCGACTATCAAAGACCCCTTTCTCTTTTTCTCGCACACTAGGTTTAAGCGCATTGCGAAAATAAAAATAAACAAAAAGACAGCTATAAGCACTACGTAAAGAGATTCTTTCTCGAGCACAAGTGCAACCGAGGAAATAAAAAGACAGACCGATATAAACTGTAACATCGCATAACTCTTCCCTGACTTAAGCCCAAAACTCTGAAAAAGCGTGAGCCATACAAGGGCTGTTGCAAAGACCTTCAAGAGATTCTCAAACGTTACAGGCATACTATATACCCTGCCAAGGATAACGACCATTGCAGCAAGAGACAGCATCCCTGTAAACGTATCCATGTGTTGCGGCCTGGAATCCTTTATCTGCCAACTCACAAGGAACCCTGCAATCGTCCCAGGTATCAGGATCACGGCAACGAAAGGATTCAATATTGCCTGGATACTAAAAAGTCCGATTAAAACCAACCCCAGATTTGAAAAATGATAATATAACTCGTCTCTATCCATAAAAGTCTTTATGTTGTTTCAAATTTCTTTTCCAGATCATCTCCTTTTGAAACACGGTATACATATGCCTCAAGTGATGCCAGGGCCTCGTCAAACCTCTTAGCTGCTTCTCTATCAAGGAGCTCGGCTTCTTCTACTGGCCCAAACGTAGAAGCTGAAAGCACTATAAGTATGAGCTTTATTCCCTTTACCTTGAACTGGACAAGACTCGATAAACTTTCCGTATCATTATCCAGCATGACCGCTATCAGTGTAGAGTTATATGGCGTAACAAAACTCGCTTCTTCAAGCGTCTGAGTGAGCGAAAAATTACCGTCTGCTCTGACCTTTGCCAGATACTCCAGGATCTTATACATATGCGACTCGCCTTTTCCAAAAGGAATCATCGTGCTCTCTTTTGCATAGCCTATCATCTGAATAAAAGCGCCTTCATTTAAAAGATACTTTGCGACAGACCCTGCTATCTTCACAGCATACTCCAGGGTCGTTTCCCTGCCAGTGCCTATATCATGCCCCTTTTTCAGATCAAGGACTATCGTTGCTTCCTGCACGGCATTACGTTCAAATTGCCTCACAATCAGTTTATTATGCCTTGCTGTTGAAGGCCAATGCATGCGGCTTATGGCGTCTCCGCGCTGATATTCCCTTATACCAAAAAACTCATGACTGTCTCCACTAATCTTCGCAGTCTCGACTCCCATCCATGAGACAGAGCCCTTTGCAAGAGGCGGAAAAGAGAATATCCTGAACAGGTTCGGGTATATTAATAACTCGGAAAAGACATTAAGCTTGTTCTTCATTCTAAAAAAACCAAGTGCGTCCTGAGAAACTATCTTTACCGGACCCAGCTTCCATAATCCTCTTTTATAGCAATCTGTTGCGTAGCTAATCTTTTTCGTTTCTCTTCCGCTGATATTTAATACAAACAGGGACTTTTCTTCCTCGTCAGGCGGAGCTGCCGGAAATCTATCGAGTACCTCAAAAAAATACGCTCCCAACCCGCGATTATTTCTTATGCTCATCTTCACATTGAGCATATCGTCCTCAAACGCTGTTTCATTTATTTCTCTTGTAATAGAAATACCAGGAATACTTATTTGAAGATGCAGGAAGGAAAGGATAAACATCACCAGTGCTATAACAAAGGTTATGTACACCATTGTTATGTCAGTGTTCCACGCAATGGCAAGTAAAAGAATAATCGTTATAAGAAGAAATATACCTTTTGCGGTAAACATAATTTAGTTCACAGTCAACTGTTAACTAAACTGGTACTGATACTTTCTTTAATATGTGGCTCACTATATCTTTCGATGTCAATCCACGCACTATGGACCGAGGCTGAAGGACAAGCCTGTGTTTCAAAACAGGAAGGGCAAGTTTCTTCACATCATCAGGTATCACATAATCCCTCTTATCAAGAAAGGCCATAGCCCTTGTAGTGCGCATGAGAGCAAGAGATGCTCGGGGACTTGCGCCAAGCTTTATGTCCCCAGGAAGGTTTCTGGTAGTAGAGATTATCTTTACGATATACTCTGTCACCTTTGGCTCTATATGAACCGAGGTCACAGCCTTCTGCACCTCGAGGATATCCTGGATACTTACTGCACTCTTGAGTGTTTCTATCGGAGACTCTTTCAGGTTTCTGGTCAAGACATCTGCTTCTTCCTGATTTGAAGGATATCCAACCCCAAGCTGCATTAAAAACCTGTCAACCTGGGATTCAGGAAGAGGATATGTACCATGGAACTCTATAGGATTCTGAGTCGCTATAACAAAAAACGGATTAGGGAGCCTCCTTAATACACCGTCTATAGTGACAGTGAATTCCTGCAT
Organism: uncultured Planctomycetia bacterium; assembly: GCA_964652265.1. Taxonomy (GTDB): domain Bacteria; phylum Omnitrophota; class Gorgyraeia; order Gorgyraeales; family Gorgyraeaceae; genus JAHIUV01. Next base: position 2,621 of record CAZZAL010000008.1, on the reverse strand, counting down.
GGCCTCTAAAAGCGCTGACTGGGTCCTTGGCGTGGTACGGTTTATTTCATCAGCAAGCACTATATTCGCAAACACAGGACCTTCTCTAAATTCAAATTCTCCTGTCTTTTGATTATATATCGAAACTCCTGTTACATCCGAAGGCAAGAGGTCTGGCGTGAATTGGATCCTTTTAAAATTTGCGTCTATGGATTTTGCTAGAGAGCGTGAAAGCATTGTCTTGCCAAGACCAGGCACATCCTCCAGGAGCACATGGCCACCGCTTAGAATACCTATGACCACAAACTCTATTACTTCTTTTTTCCCTACTATAACCTTTGAAATATTGTCTATTAATTTACCCGGGATTTCATGAAGATCTGGCATCAATTCCTCCTTTTATTTATACTAAATATAACATCAATATAGCATAATCAGGATTTATTGTCAAAAAAATAACCCGCAGGAAATTTCCTTACCTGCGGGTTAGCTACATTTGGCTCTATTTACTGCTTACTGATTAGTACATTCCCGGCATTCCGCCTGGCATTCCTCCGCCTGGAGGCATCCCCGGACCTGGCTTCTCTTCTTCAGGAATATCTGAAACTAATACCTCTGTCATCAACAAAAGCCCAGCAACACTTGCTGCATTTTCTAGTGCTGTCCTTGCTACCTTTGTTGGATCTATAATGCCAGCGGATACCATATCCACGTATTCTCCGGTCTGGGCATCAAACCCTTCGTTCTTTGCCTTCTTTCTGATCTCGTTTATTACTACCTGATCAGAGAGACCAGCATTACGCACGATTTGCTTTATCGGCTCTTCGAGCGCGCGCTTTATTATAGCTACTCCTACCTTCTCATCGCCCTTAAGTTTTAGCTCATCAAGTTTAGCAACGGATCTTAAAAAAGCTACTCCGCCGCCTGGAACAATCCCCTCTTCAACAGCAGCCCTAGTAGCATGTAAGGCATCTTCTACTCGCGCTTTTTTCTCTTTCATCTCTGTCTCTGTTGCAGCGCCTACATTTATTACTGCTACGCCGCCTGCGAGTTTTGCAAGTCTCTCCTGCAGTTTTTCCCTGTCATAATCCGAATCCGTATCTTCTATCTGTCTCTTTATCTGCGAGATCCTTGCTTTTATATTACTGTCTTTTCCTGCTCCCTCCACTACAGTAGCCTCTTCTTTTGAAACAGTAACTCTTTTTGCTTTCCCAAGGTCATCAAGAGTGATGTTTTCCAGCTTGATACCTAGGTCCTCTGTAACAGCTTTTCCTCCTGTAAGAACTGCAATGTCTTCCAACATTGCCTTGCGCCTATCACCATAACCCGGTGCCTTTACTGCGCAGCAATTCAATGTCCCTCTTAACTTATTCACTACCAGTGTAGCAAGTGCCTCACCTTCAATGTCCTCTGCTATTATCACAAGCGGCTTGCCAGCCCTGGCAATCTTCTCAAGAAGAGGTAACATATCTTTCATTGCAGAGATCTTTTTCTCATGTATGAGAATAAAAGGATCATCTATGGCTGCCTGCATCCTCTCTGCATCTGTCACGAAATAAGGAGAGAGATAGCCCTGATCAAACTGCATGCCCTCTACAACCTTTAAATCAGTCTTCATTGACTTGGCTTCTTCAACTGTAATGACGCCGTCTTTTCCTACTTTATCCATGGCATCTGCAATAAGATCACCTATTTCAGAATCATTATTTGCTGCAATAGAACCTACCTGTGAGATCGCCTTCTTGTCTTTGATCGGTTTTGACATGGACTTTAGATTTTCAACTACTGCCTGTACTGCCTTGTCAATACCACGCTTCAGGGCAGTTGGGTTTCCCCCTGCGGTCACGTTCTTCAAGCCTTCTTTGTAAATCGACTGGGCAAGTACTGTAGCAGTTGTTGTACCGTCTCCTGCCAGGTCGCTCGTCTTTTCAGCGACTTCTTTTACGAGCTGAGCACCCATGTTTTCATAAGGGTCTTTCAATTCTATTTCCTTTGCCACTGTTACGCCATCTTTTGTAATAGTAGGGGAACCGAATTTCTTATCCAATATAACATTTCTTCCTTTTGGGCCAAGTGTTGCCTTTACTGCCTCTGCGAGCTGATCTATGCCCTTTGCAATAGCGCTTCGCGCGCCTTCTTTAAAAACCAATTGCTTTGCCATCTTAACATACCCTCCTTTTTACTTTATTATTGCCAATATATCCTCTTCCTTTAAGATGATATATTCTTGATCTTTGTGTGTGATTTCATTGCCAGAATATTTTCCAAAAAGGATCTTGTCTCCTTTTTTGACCTCTAATGCCTCTACCTTACCACTCTCCAATACCTTGCCTTTACCTACGCTAATGACCTCGCCTGTCTGTGGCTTCTCTTTTGCGCTATCAGGCAGCACGATACCACCCTTTGTCTTGTCCTCTGCTTCCAAACGCTTCACAACCACCCTATCTCCTAATGGTTGAATTGCCATACAAACACCTCCTTATATATGTTCATGTTGGCTGTTGTTATCAGCACTCTAACCTGAGGAGTGCTAGTTAAGAAATACTATCATAGTCTAATATCAAAATCTTGTCAAGGAAAATTTTACTTATTGTAGCTAACATGTCAAGATGTCCGCTTTTTGTAACATGTGATATGTCCGC